>DIQZ01000034.1:2218-11042 GCA_002424305.1 Firmicutes bacterium UBA5449 | reverse complement strand
CCTCAACTTTTCGAAGGAGAGCTGGCAGGATACGTATCTGTCATGGGCATGAATACACAGAGATTCCGCGTTCAAACACTGGTGTCTAAGGTTGGGTTAGTGCTGCAGGATCCTGAAACGCAGATATTCGGTATCACAGTCAAAGAGGATGTAGCGTTTGGCCCGGGAAACATGGGCCTTGACACCGAGGAGATCCAAAAGCGTATTGATGACTCACTTAGGATAGTGCGACTTACAGGATATGAAGATAGGTTTACAGGCGAGCTTTCAGGCGGTGAGAAACAAAGACTTGCGATAGCAGGCATCCTTGCTATGCATCCTGAGGTCTTAGTATTAGACGAGCCCACCTCGGAACTGGATCCCCTTGGCCGTGAGGAGATATACCAAGCAATAGACAACCTACAGCGCGAACGAGACCTCACGATCCTAGCTGTGGAGCACTCAAGTGAAGACGTGGCTGAGCGGGCTGATGAGGTCATCGTAGTAAATTCAGGCGCAATCGTCTGGCGCGGGCGCCCGCGTGACCTCTTCTGCGATGTCCCTCTTACACGAGAGTTTGGGATTAGGCCACCCCAGGTATGTGAGTTTGGCTGGAGATTACACGAATTGGGTTATATCAAAGCCTCGGATGTACCCCTCACCATCGCCGAAACATCAGAACTTGTAAGAACCCTCCTTTCCGGTCCACCGAACTCGCAAACGACCAGACCTGTAGAATGGGCACCACCTGTGACCCAGGCATCGTCATCTGTCGGTTCTACATTGCCTTCTGACACTATCGACACTATTACACCGCAACCGGCTGCTGTGCTAGTGGAAGATTTGGAACACAACTACGGCAATGTCAAGGCTATCCGTGGCGTCAACCTCAAGATTGATAAAGGCGAGTTTATGGCCCTCATTGGGCAAAACGGCGCAGGCAAAACCACATTGGTGAAGCACTTCAATAATCTTCTTAGGCCCACGCACGGCAAGGTATGTATAGATGGGATTGACACCGCAAGCCAAACTATAGGAAGCTTATCAAGACGTGTAGGTTACGTTTTTCAGAACCCGGATCACCAGATATTCTGCTCAACAGTAAAAGAAGAAGTAGGGTACGGATTACGTCATCTGGATCTTTCTGAAGCTGAAACCGAAGAACGAGTTGAAACCGTACTAAACTTCGTCAATCTTCAGGGGGTGGCAGACCGCCATCCATTTACACTGGGAAAAGGCGAGCGGCAACGCCTTGCTGTCGCATCTGTCCTGGTTATGCAGCCTAACATACTTGTAATTGATGAACCTACGACAGGTCAAGACTGGATCGGCGCAAAACACATGATGAGTTTAGTGAGCGAGCTTCATAAGAGAGGCCACACTATTATCATGATTACCCATGACATGCATATCGTTGCCGAGTATGCCGAGAGGGTTGTGGTGATGCATGGCGGCAGAGTCGTAGCAGACGGGACGCCCTCTGAAGTTTTCAGTAAGCGAGATGTGCTTCGAGCAGCGTACCTCACACCGCCTCAGATTTCACTCCTCGCAACTGAACTTGAAGATCTCGGCATGTCCTCCGGCATAACTACAGTGGATGAAGCAGTAGCTATAGTGTCTGAAGCTATCGAGAGAGGACACCTCGAGAATACCGAGGGTTTGCGGAGGGATTGACATGTTTCTTGAGTACGTTCCGGGGAAATCACCGGTCCATAAACTTGACGTAAGGGCAAAGGTAGTGGTTTTTATCTGCCTTATTACTGCGTTATTCCTCTTCAAACGCCCATCATATAATGCTTCGATACTCTTGTTTGTGGTAATCCTTGCTCTCCTCGCGCGTCTACCGTTCCGCAGGATCCGGGGTATGTTAGCTCCCCTCATCCCAGTGTTCGTCATAATCATGCTCATAACCGGGTACACATATCCGGCTTCAACGTTTTCCAGCCCCGAAGCAAGACAAATCCTCTTCCACTCATGGCCGGGAAAGCGTCTTCCTGTATCTACAGGTGGAATCCTATACGGCCTTACTCTCCTTCTGCGGATCATTACCATGGTCGCTTCGTCATCGATTCTTACCTTGACAACACCGCTGGGTGACTTTCTTCAGCTTCTTCGGATCCTCCGCGTTCCATATGAAATATCCTTTGTCATCACAACCGGAATTCGCTTTGTTCCAACCATGGAGACGAAAGCATCAATGGTCCTTGATGCCCAGAGATCCAGAGGCGCAATGATTGACACAGGTGGAATGGTTCAACGCATCAAAGCATACGTGCCAATAATGGTTCCCATGATCGTAGACTCAATTCGGATGTCAGAAAACCTGGCCTGCTCAATGCTGAATCGCGGTTACGGCGCGACCAAGAACTGGACAACTCTACAGGAGATAAGGATGACATGGCGCGACTACGTAGTCATAGCAGTCGCCATTATCATCACAGCTATAGCTGTAGTCATGGCACAGCGCGGTTACGGAGCACTCTAGAAGATTTGGGTCCTTAAGTTACCTTACATATTATGTAGCTTACACATCACGTGTAGTTTACACATTGGAAAGGGGTTACTCCTGGTATGAATATTACTGATAGCAAGCTTTTTGAACACGCATATGGATGTCTTGCAGGAGTTGCAGTAGGAGATGCTATGGGAATGCCTTCTTCTCTCATGACACCTGATGAAATCCTCAGCCAAATAGGGCGCATAGAATGGTTCCTTCCTGCGCCTAAAGGGCACTACATACACGATGGCCTTCCTGCAGGCAGTACCACAGATGACACAGCTCAGACCTTGGCTGTCGCCGAGGCAATCATCTCGGACAAGGGCAAGGTAGTGCCGGAAAGCGTTGCCCGTGAGATCCTTGCTTGGGCAGAATCCATAGGCGCGTTAGAAGAAGGTGCACTTGTGCTCGGCCCAAGCTCCATGAGGGCATTGACTCTCATCAAAAAGGGTGTTCCACCGGCTGAAGCCGGGAAGTTTGGGGAAACCAACGGAGCACCGATGCGCATAAGCCCTATCGGCATCATCAATGCCGGGGATCTAGCCGGCGCAGTGGATGATACTGAGCTTTGCTGTCTACCGACACATGGCACAAGTGTTGCAATCTCAGGCGCATCTGCAGTTAGCTGTGCAATTGCAAAAGCTCTTGACTCCGCAGAGTCAATTGAGGGAATCGTGGATGCGGGAATCCTTGGGGCTGAACAAGGAGTCATGCGAGGCCGTAAAGTCGCAACCCCGTCCATTGCAAAGAGGATTCGGTGGGCTGTAGATCTGGCACTTGCACAGGATAGCGAAGATGTAGCGTGCAAAGCATTATACGACCTCGTAGGGACAACTGTAGCAACCACTGAGACCGTACCTATTGCCTTCGCTCTCTTCGTCTTAGCTGACGGAGATCCAATGAAAACAGCGATCCTTGCAGCAAATCTAGGCGGTGACTGTGACACTGTCGGCGCTGTAGCATGTTCTATAGCCGGCGCATATTCTGGAATCTCGGCCTTCCCGGATGAAGCAGTCCAAACCGTCGAGAAGGTCAACGGGCTCGACCTTAAGAGTGTCACAACTGCATTGCTGAAATCACGGGAAAGATAACCAAAGAAAGAGAGCATCTCTCGGCCCGCTGAGTTCTGAAGGGCATGCTTTCTAATTCCATACGCATGCCCTGAACTTGTGGGATCCTATAAGGTCTTGTGGCTTACTGAGCAAAGCAGATTGCATAACTGCAGGGCGCAGCTATATACAGCTCAGATGTAGCTCGGTTACAGTTCTGCTCCTAGGAACCGAGAAGTCTCTTGAAACAAAGTCTTCTCCCAGTCATGTCTGTTATACGTATGGTCCGCGTTTTGAATTACCACTAATTCCGCGCGTTCTCCCAAAACCTTATGATATCCGTGAGCTATTGCAACAGGAACGGTCTCATCTTTTGAACCCTGAACAATCAGAGCTTTCCCTTGGAACTTCTCCACATCTCTATAAGTATCCCAATGGTTCAAATCGTCATAGAAGTCAGGGTTTAACCATAAACCACCTATGTCATAACATCCTCTTTCATCCTGAAAGGCAGCTCCATCCACTTCTTTCGCCATATAGATAGCCCTCATAACGTCGATGCTCGCAGCGGACCAGAGGACTAATGTCTTGATATCAGAAGGATTTCTACCTGCCACAACAGAGGCTACCGCCCCACCCATACTTAACCCCAGAAGCCCGATTCGACTGATATCCGTTGCAGATAACGAGCGAGTATAGCCAAGTATTGCCTGTGCCTCCTCGACTTCCCCGGAAAACGTCATCTCTTCAAAATCACCGTCACTCTCACCTGAACCGGGAAAATCAAACCTGACAACTGCAATACCTCTTTCCGAAAGCATCCTGGAGAACTTCACAAACATACGGTGTGGCTCCAGCTTATGCCCGGTAAATCCATGGAACATGATGAGTGTAGGAAACGTATCCCCTTCTTCGGGCCGGTGGTACATTCCGCGCAATATCTTTCCCCCGACCTCCAATTCTATTGCGTGCTGTAGCGTTTTCGCACCCTGCTGCACGTTATCACCTTCACTTCCGTAACTTCGTCGGTAGTTCCGAATCTTCTCTTTGTCACTTGGCTGTCACGTGGCCATTACGCCGCTACGCCACTGTCTAAGAATACATCGTTGGGACTCACTTAAACGTATTATCCGTCTCAAGCCCTTTTCCTCTTGACGATCTTCTTGAAATCCTTGAGTGGTCAAGTCTGGAGGAAAACCATATAGGGTAGTCGAATGTTAATAGTTGACCGGAGTGAAACCCATATTCCATGTAGCAAGAAATAATCGCCTATGATAGGAGGTTACTGATTGTGAGAAGACTCATCAGCTCTGCATTGAAATCGCACGGTGCTGATTATGTTGAGATTCGCATTGAAGACCATGAGCGAGCCAGAATATCTTTTCGTGGCAAACAGGTAGATGAACTCTCCACCGCTCACTCTGTAGGAGGATGTGTTCGAGCATTAGTCAACGGTGGATGGGGATTTGTGTCGTTCAACGATATCTCAAATCTCGAGGATCATGTCAAACTTGCCGTGAACCAAGCAAGGCTTGTAGGGGACAGTGGAGCTCTTCTCGCTCCTGTTGAGCCGGTGGAGGACATCGTTACCCCTCAGCTTATCAAAGACCCCAGAGAAATTAGCCTAACAGAGAAGAAAGCCCTGCTTGAAGAGTACAACAATATCATGATGGGATACAGTCCGAAAGTACAGACTACCAGTATCGCTTATGTGGACAGGTATTCAAAGAAGTATTTTGCCAACTCGGAAGGCACATTCATTAAACAAGAGCATTGTGATGTAGGCGCTAATTTCTCTGCATTTGCCAGAGACGGTGATAATGTTCAGCAGATGTTCACAACTACAGGAGGTATAACCGGGTTCCAGGTGCTGGAGGGGTTACATGAGGATGTCAGGGATGTAGCTAGAAGAGCAGTGGAATGCCTGGATGCCAAGCCTGTAAAGGGCGGCCAGTATACTGTAATCCTTGATCCGGGCCTTGCAGGCGTATTCGTTCACGAAGCTTTCGGGCACCTAAGTGAATCTGACTTCATCTACGAAAACGAGAGAATGCGCGACCTTATGGTGCTGGGCAAGCAATTCGGCGCGCCCATTCTTAACATTGTGGATTCCGCAGCTCTCCCCGGGCAAAGAGGATCATTCAAATATGATGACGAGGGAGTCCCTTCCTCTAAAACTCATTTAATAAAGGACGGCATCCTAGTTGGGAGACTGCATTCCCGGGAAACCGCGGGAAAGCTGGGAGAAAAACCTACGGGAAATGCGCGGGCCATTGATTACAGGCATCGTCCTATTGTCCGCATGACCAACACATACATCGAAAACGGCACCACAAGCTTTGAAGACATGATTTCTGACATAGATGAAGGCATCTATGCAATTGACGCATACGGTGGTCAAACCACCATGGAGATGTTCACGTTTAGCTCAAGAGAGGCCTTCATGATTCGTAATGGAAAAATCGAAGAACGCGTCCGCGATGTAGTGTTGACCGGAAACGTCTTTGAGACCTTAATGAATATCGATGCCATAGGAAATGACCTTAAGATCCTCGGCGGCGGAACCGGAGGGTGCGGTAAAGGCGGTCAAGCACCTCTACCGGTCTCTGACGGTAGCCCCCACATAAGGATTAGAAACGTGGTTGTAGGAGGTAGGTAGCAGTGGAACGTTTGCTTAAGAAAGCTGTGGAACACGCAGACTCAGCAGAAGCATACTTCATCGAAAGCGAAGAAATTCCCGTATCGTTTGAGGCAAACAGACTTAAGCGTCTGGAGACTAAGAAAACTACCGGGAGCGCTCTACGCGTCATTAAGCAAGGACGACTGGGACTTGCAGCATCTACAGCAATGGATGATGTGGCCCGGGATCACTTGGTTAGGAAGGCTGTGGAGTCTTCAAAAATTGGTGAAGTGGCGGCTTTTGACTTCCCGGATCTCTCCGGCGAACATTCCTCACCACCACAGGCAGCTACCGAGTCACATCCCATGCAGTGTGCACAGCGTGTGCCCAAAATATATGACCCCTCTGTCACAGACATAGGCGCTGAGGAACTTGTAAGTGCCGGCAAAGATATGATAAGCGTGATAACCGGCTATGATCCTGAGATTCGGTGTGACGCGGAACTCACGCGCGCAGTTGAAGAAGTCACAATAGCTAACTCCAATGGTGGCGGAGGGAGTTACAGGAAGTCGATTCTCTTTGGCTCACTTGCTGCAACAGCTATCGATGGTAACGACATACTTACAGTCTATCGAGGCATAGGCTCCTGTCGCAATGACCTTGACTATCAAAGCCTTGCCGAAGAAATCGTGGAGGTATTGAAGCTTGCCAGAACAATAGTGCCTGCTGATACCGGTCAGATGCCTGTCCTTTTTACTCCCCGTGGCATTATACCACTCCTCTTAGCCCTTAGGGAAGGATTTAACGGTAAGACAGTCTTCCAAGGCGCATCTCCCATGGCAGGAAAGATAGGAATCAAAGCTTTTGATTCTCGCCTCTCTATATATGATGACGCATCCCTGGATTATGCAGTCAGGAGCGCACCGATAGACGAAGAAGGTGTTCCCACGCAAAGAACGCCGCTTATTGAAGAAGGAATAGTAAAACACTTCTATTATGATCTTCAAACTGCGGGCTTAGTGGGAACACAAAGCACAGGTAATGGCTTTAGGACAACACGCTCAGGTGATGCTTTTGAAGGCCCGCCAACCCCCATAACAACAAACGTAGTTATATTACCTGGGGATGCAGAGCTTGCCGACATGATTTCAGGCATGGATCGTGGGATCATTGTTGACCAGACTATCGGTGCAGGCCAAGGTAATATCCTAAGCGGTGAGTTCTCTATTAACGTCCACTTAGGATTCAAGGTTGAAAAAGGCAAAATCACAGGCAGAATCAAGAACACAATGGTGGCAGGAAACGCCCTGGAAGCGCTGAACAATATGACTGCTATGAGTAAGAAAACTGAGTGGGTGTATGGACAATACTCTTCGCCTTGGATCTTATTCAGCTCTTTAGGTGTGGCTACACAAGGCAAGTAAGTTACCTGGCGTTGCCGGGGACTATTGATAATTATTAATGTTTATAAGGTGATTTTACTGTGCAAATTGACGCTGTTAGGATTACCCGGAAGTATCCCTTGGCTTTTAAGAAACACCCAACTGATGCAGGGTATGACATGTATACCATAAAGTCCATGACTCTTTGGCCGTTCATACCGAAGAAAATACCGCTTAATATTAAGGCGAATATCCCTTGCGGAGTATTTGGACGTATTTGTGGAAGATCCAGTCTAAATGCTGAAGGGATATGTATTCTTTCCGGAACAGTTGATTCCGGCTATGTGGGCCAAATATTTGCAGTTGCGGTGAATTTAACACTGATACCACGGAGAATTCGAGAGGGAGACCGCATCGCGCAGCTCATCCTTATTCCATTCTATGCTGCTGAGATAAGGGAGGCTGACGAGTTGCCTTCCACTCCCCGTGGAGACGGAGCACTGGGTTCAACAGGTAGGAGATAACCGGAAGCAGTAAGCCCCGTCAAGAAGGCGGGGCTTATCATTTAGCTGTCTCCGGAATCATGCGTTTGTCTGTTATGCTATCATCTGTGGGATTAGGCTTACTACTCGCATAATGCTATAACTTTGATTTCCACCTTGACATCTTTCGGCAGTCTGCTAACTTCAACACATGCCCTTGCCGGAAGCGAATCCCCAAGAAACTCCCCATACACCTTATTGATCTTTGGGAAATCATTCATATCCTTAATGAATACGGTGGCTTCCAGTATCTTGTCAAGGGATGAGCCTCCCGCTTCAAGAACCGCTTTGACATTACTCAGAGACTGCAGTGTTTGGTCTTCGACACTTTCCGGTATTTCTCCTGATACAGGATGAACCGGGAGTTGGCCGGACACAAACAGAAAGCCGTTCCCTTTCACACCCTGCGAATAAGGCCCTATTGCCTTAGGCGCAGCATCTGTATGGACGTATTGCTTCTTCATTTGATACTTACAACTCCTTACATTCTATTGAGGCGTCCTATTAAGTTGTTTCTAACCATCCTCTAACTGTTATTGTGGCAATCGTATCTATTTTAATTCGATGTATGTCGCGTAAAACCTCCAAAGAACTCGGACCTTCTATGCAACCCAATAGGCTTCCCTGGCTGCAGAAACTCCCGCTCCGACCTCCACTTGGAATCCTTGAGCAAGAAGAGCCTCTTCCAAACCGGCGAGGAAAAGCATGACATTTTCGCGTGTGCAAGAGTGGCCCATGAGTCCTATGCGCCAGAT
>DIQZ01000034.1:0-1857 GCA_002424305.1 Firmicutes bacterium UBA5449 | reverse complement strand
GGATGTGCCTTTCGAATCGGGCCTCCAGTCCTTCTTCATGAATAATACGAAGACTCTCATAGAGAGCATAAATCATGTTGATAGGCGCAGTATGGTGATAGAATCGTTCTTTACCCCAGTAGCTGCGAAGCATCGTCATGTCAAGATACCAACTCTGCACCTTGTTCTTACGCGCGGCCAGTCTTTCCTCAGCACGCTTGTTCATAGTAACCGGTGACAGGCCGGGAGGACAAGATAAGCATTTCTGGGTACCACTGTAGACCACGTCCATTCCGTCCTCGTCCACGCGGACAGGTGCACCACCAAGCGAAGTCACAGCGTCCACTACAAGAAGCGCACCATACTTTTTCGCAATTTCCGCCACAGGTTTTATAGGCTGTAGCACCCCTGTGGATGTTTCTGCATGCACGATTCCCACGATATCAGCAGGCCGATTCTTCAGCGCTTTTTCAATTTCGCAAGGTTCAATGATCTTGCCCCACTCCCCTTGGATAACTGCAAGATCCCCACCACATCTTTGGACAATATCTGCCATCCTCTCACCAAAAAGCCCGTTTATGCATATCAGCACCTTATCACCAGGCTCGATAAAGTTGACGAGCGCAGTCTCCATACCGGCACTGCCTGTCCCTGATATGGGAATGGTAAGTTCATTTGACGTCATAAACGTCTTAGCCAGAAGATCCTTGGTTAAATTCATTATCTCTAGGAACTCCTTATCAAGATGACCGATAATCGGCGCTGAAAGCGCACGAAGCACTCTGGGATGAACGTTACTCGGTCCGGGCCCCATCAGTATTCTGCCTTTTGTTCGAATCTCGGGATATTTGTCCATGTGAGTCATGGAACGCTGCACCTCCTGAGGATTGCTACATGCATCATACCATTAATTATCCATATACAGCAATGTTGTCCTCCAAAGCCATTAATGACGTGTTCGGCATTACTTTTCCAGCAGGCCTACAAATGTTTCGCCTTGATGAAGACTTCAGGATTAACACAGTTTGCAGGGAGCTCCCCGGCCAATCCGGTCATGAGGTTGCACGCAGCAATAGTACCCATCTTGGTTCTAGTGTCTACACTTGCACTTGCTATATGAGGCAGCAATACAACGCTTTCAAGTTGGGCAAGTCCCGGTGCCATCTCCGGCTCGTTCTCATAGACATCCAGACCGGCGCCGGCTATTTTCTTAGAGCGCAGCGCTTCAACGAGGGCCTTTTCGTCTACAACCGGACCTCGACTGGTATTAATCAGATAAGATGTGGGTTTCATCAAAGATAATTCTCTTGTCCCGATGAGATGCTTAGTGGAGGGAACCAAAGGCACATGCAGGCTCACAAAGTCTGAGCTTCTCAAAATCTCATCAAAGTCGGCGTACTCCAAGTTCAAAACCTTCTCTTCATCCTCAGGAAGTCGATTCATGTCATAGTAGAGGATCCTCATATTGAATCCAACTGCTCTACGAGCAACTGCAGAGCCAATCCTGCCCATACCGATTAGGCCCAGAGTCTTCCCGTACACATCTCCTCCAAGGAAAAGCATAGGGCCCCATCCTTTATACGCACCTTTTCGCATGAATGCATCTGCTTCAACAACGCGACGGGCAGTGGCCATCAAAAGAGCCCAAGCCAAGTCAGCGGTAGTCTCAGTAAGCACTCCCGGCGTATTGGTAACTGGAATCCCTCGCTCTGTCGCGGCTTTCACATCGATATTGTTAAATCCCACTGCGTAATTGGAGATTACCTTAAGGTTTTTTGCCTCATCCATTATTTCTGCAGAGATATTGTCAGTTAGGAGACACAGCAAACCTTGTTTATCACGTATCCCCTCTATGAGCTCATCCTCAGTCATGACACG
>DIQZ01000060.1:2959-3488 GCA_002424305.1 Firmicutes bacterium UBA5449 | reverse complement strand
ATGCATGCACGAGGGTTTCGATCTTTGCGTACAGGTACGCAATAGCTACGCCCAGCACCGCTCCAACCAGAACATCTGTAGGATAATGCACTGTAGCGTAAACTCGTGTGAAAGCCACGAAGACAACTACTACAATTCCTGTACCTGTTATCCACTTCTCTCCGACACTACGTGCTAAATATGTCCAGAATGTGGACGAAACCTGTGCATGACCGCTGGGGAACGAGTAACCCGTTCCGGTCAGCTTCAAGTATTCAGGCGCGTCAAGGTGCGGGAACACCACATAAGGCCTGAGCCTACAGAAAATGAACTTAGTCCCTACGTTTATGTAGTTGGAGATTGATAGTGCTATGGCTAAGCTGAAACCCAGCGATTTACTGATACACCAGTAGAGTATAGGTATTACTGCCATGTAGAATGTAGTTGAACCTAGGTCCGTTATTACCTTGATAACCCTGTCAAGTCCGGGAGTTGCGATACTCCTCAAGAATTCGAACACTGCAACACTATCCAAGAGAAGCCACCTCCT
>DIQZ01000060.1:0-2747 GCA_002424305.1 Firmicutes bacterium UBA5449 | reverse complement strand
TCACTGCTCGGAGCAGATTCTCCCCCATGATTCCTTTTATCGCAGGCTCAGAATAACCCCGGGCAGCCAGTTCCTCTGCTATTCTCGGGAGTTGTGACACATCCTTCAGCTCATCGGGAAGCTGCTCAAACGGCAATCCATCAAAGTCTGAGCCCAAGGCTACGTGCTCCGTGCCAATAAGCTCAGATAGATAATCAATATGATCCGCAACCCCTGCAAGAGACCGTCTTCCTTCGCCGAGGAAGTATCCTGCGAAGTTTACGCCTATGACCCCGCCCTTTTTGGCGATAGCCTTAGCCTGCTCATCAGTGAGATTTCTCGGATGGGAACAGAGCGTCTTAGAGTTGGAATGTGATGCGATTACAGGCCTCTTTGAGACTTCCATCACATCCCAGAAGCCGGCCTCGGATAGATGTGACACGTCCACGACCATACCCAGCCTATCCATTTCCTCTACCACCTCGACACCGAACCTGGTCAACCCCCCGCCTGTCCGTCCCTCGAAAGCTCCGTCTGCAAGCTCATTTCTAAGGCTCCACGTTAGAGTCATAAGTCTGACACCGAGTCGATAGAATATGCGCAATAGCTCAATCCGACCGTCCAGGGCTTCTCCACCTTCTATGGACAAGAGAGCCGCGATTTTCTCTTCTTCGCGTGCCTCATCTACATCTTTTCCGGTTGCAGCGAACACTAGCTTGTCGCTGTTGTCTTCAATTTCCCGGTAAAACGCGTCTACAAATTGAAGGGCTCGCCTGGCGCCCCCGCCGGGTAAATACTCTGACGATACATATATGGCAAATATCTGACCTGAGACTCCTGCCTCAATCATGCGTGGCAGGTCAAGCTGGCCTCCCTTGTCATTATCCGCAAGCCTACGCCGTCCTTCAACTACATCCATGAGCGTGTCACAGTGTGCGTCCATTATAAACATACGTTCACACCTCCGAATACTTGTGCAAGTGGCACATAATGAGTATACCACTGGAGCCTAGGAGCGACATGGTTTATGTTTTACATTGACACATTAGTATTAGGGATAGTAGTAGACTTAGGAAAAGCCGCCGGGAATCCTCCCTATTTCAATGGGGAGATGAAAGATTAAAATGTATAGGTTCAACGGACTAAAGTTCGTGGCCTAGAATTACGAAGCTCGGTATTTTAATGCCGAGTAGTTCACAACCTATAACCAAAGTATAGCAAACATGGGTATAATAAGAATTGATGTTAGAGAATGTTGATCGCTGGGCGATCTTCCTTTCCTAAAGAACGAGTTAGACAACTGAGAGGAGCATTACTATGTCTGTAACTCAGCTTCCGGCTTGGCAAGCCTTGGTCTCGCATAAAGAGAAGATGAAGAGTGTGCATATGCGTGACTTATTCACATCTGACCTTAAGCGATTCCAACGGTTCTCTGTACGATTTGAGGACCTTCTTTTCGACTACTCCAAGAATCGTATTACAGAAGAAACCATGTCTCTTTTGCTTGAGCTCGCCCGGCAAGCCTCGCTGCCTGATGCAATACAGGCTATGTATAAAGGTGAGAAAATCAATACCACTGAAGGTCGTTCAGTGTTACACATAGCTTTGCGGAATCAATCCAACCGCCCTATTTTCGTGGACCGTGAAGATGTGATGCCTGAGGTGAACGCTGTCCTAGCAAAAATGCGTATCTTCTCTGAAGCTGTACGCAGTGGCGAATGGAAGGGTTACACCGGAGCCCCTATTACTGACATCGTCAATATCGGGATTGGCGGATCAGATTTAGGCCCACGCATGGTCACACATGCGCTTAAACCTTACGGGCATGACCGCCTGCGTGTACACTTCGTGTCCAATGTTGATCCCACTGACATCACTGAGACGCTAAGAGATCTCAACCCTGAGACTACGCTGTTTTTGATCGCTTCCAAGACATTCACCACTCAGGAAACTATGATGAACGCACATACAGCTCGGAGGTGGTTTCTCCATCAGGCCCGCGATGAAGCGGCTGTGGCCAAGCATTTTGCTGCTATCTCCACTAACCAAAAGGCAGTTGAAGCCTTTGGCATCGACAGTAACAACATGTTTGTCTTTTGGGATTGGGTCGGTGGACGTTATTCACTCTGGTCAGCTATTGGGCTCTCCATCGCACTTTATATCGGTATGGAAAACTTTGATGCGCTTTTGATAGGCGCACACAAGGTGGATGAGCATTTTAGAACTGCACCGTTGGATCAGAACATCCCTGTAATCATGGGGCTGCTCGGTATCTGGTACAACAACTTCTGGGGAGCGGAAAGCCACGCTGTTCTGCCCTATGATGAGTATCTTGCCTACTTCGCTGATTACCTGCAGCAAGCTGATATGGAAAGTAGTGGCAAAAGCGTTACCAAAGCAGGCGATGCAGTAGACTGCCAGACAGGACCGATACTCTGGGGACAACCCGGCACCGGAGGCCAACACGCCTTCTACCAGTTGATTCACCAGGGAACGAAACTGATTCCGTGTGATTTCTTAGCTGCAGCCCAAAGCCACAATCCCATTGGAGAGCACCACACCGTCCTCGTGGCCAACTTCTTGGCACAAACCGAAGCGCTCATGAAAGGCAGGGCGCTTAAAGAGACGCAGGCTGAGCTTGTAGCCCAGGGTTATTCAGGGGAAGCGTTGGAAATGCTCTCCGCAGCTAAAGCATTTGAAGGAAACAAGCCTACCAATACGTTCTTGTACAAGAAGCTGACCCCGGAAACGCTGGGTATGCTTATCGC
>DIQZ01000091.1:23159-23431 GCA_002424305.1 Firmicutes bacterium UBA5449 | reverse complement strand
CCCTTCATAGAGGCAACAGCGTCATTCTGTACGCCAAAGTCCGTCTGAAATACAAGGGCTGAGGTAGATGATGACAATCGGATTTCTTCCGACGCGTCCTGACCGGCAAGAACGGTTCCCACCGTCCCCAAAGCCAATAGGATTGCCAAAACTATTACCAGTTTTCTGCTGGATTTATTAAACATAGAAACATCCTCCCTTAGATTTTCGGTCTGAAACGTTTTCCGTGAAGCAATAAGAGACATATTGTTAGGAGTTTTTTGAAGTATTGT
>DIQZ01000091.1:21129-23008 GCA_002424305.1 Firmicutes bacterium UBA5449 | reverse complement strand
TTTTTGAAGTATTGTGGAAAATGCATAACTACAAACAAAATATGGAATTTTATATGTATTATACCATATTTTTTGTAAGAAGAGAGAAAAATGACTTCAGGATCTTCATTGCCCTGATACACTGCTCGTCAGGCGCGTTCTCTGACTGAAAGTATCTATCCGAGAGCTCAACTACATCTTGAGCTCTCCATTTACTTACCGGCCCTACATATTCCATGATCTGCCCCACGACCTCACGTCTTATTTGAGGGTTACGAGCTAGTCTGGTTTCAATAACAGTCAGGATGCCTTCTCCGTCAATACACAGCACATCTATCGATCCTCACATAGGCGAACGAGGAGTAAGGCTTTCAGGGACGGAGATCCTCCTATATGTCGGCGTTCTTAATCCGCAATTACCCGACCGCTCTGTAGTACAGGACGTTGGTCAGCTTTGATACAGCCATGACCAAGAGAGGGTATATGACCACTATTAGAATCCTCCGTATGGTCTGAATCACTGCCACCGCAGAGTGATCCACTTCGTATGCCTGCGACAGCGCGATTATCTCGTGCATGCCGCCTGGCGCGCTGCCAAATAGTGAGGTGTACAGTTCTATGCCGGTAAGGCGACTGACAATATACCCGGTTATCACCCCGAAGACAGAAAGCAAGACTACCACCACTAATGACGCGAAGAGATGAGTCTTGATGTCTGTCAACACATCCCGAGTGACGGTCAATCCTAAAAAACCTCCTAACACCATTTGAGCTATGATGTTGTACGACTCGGGAATCTCAGGCTTGGCTCCCAGCAGGCTTGCCGTCCCTACCGCCATCATTGAACCTAGTAAAGCGCCTGCAGGTATACCCAACTTATGTCCGATGAATCCCCCAACTGCTGTCAATACTAGTGTGAAAATTACTCGATCGATCTTCACCAACTCCAATTAGTGTGCAGACATCTTCAATGTCAGTCCATATTTGCCGTAATAACTCCTGCAAATCCTGAAGTCTTTGGCTTTTGTGCATCTTCCATGATTCTAGCCAAATCGCAAGTTTCCTTCTTTCCCTTGATTATCACGGCTATTGCCCGCACGACTACACCGGCCGTCTCATGTCACCCGGCACTCACTTAGTTGTGGCACTGGTGCTGTCCCCTCTTATGTGGGGTCCGGTATTTGTTGCTGCGCATACCCGAGGCAGAAGATTGACTGAGTATGGGCTCGGCCTGAATATGAAGGCATTCCTCGGAGCTGCCAGTTTCCCTTCACGCAACCACCTCCATATGGTAGAGGCAGATACACGAAAGTACTGGGCAACCTCATTTACAGTCATAAGGCCACTGTCGTCGGCATGGCCATACATTTACTCATCACCCCATGATATTCTCTCATATAGTATTATATGGTATCAAGCCCCCACCGAGAGCGATAGCGTATGATAGTCAATGCTATAAGCAATCGTGTCAGGAAACGAATCCAGGGGACAGGTAAAGGTTTGGGTGNNCAGTTTCCCTTCACGCAACCACCTACATATGGTAGAAGCAGATACACGGAGCACTTGGTATGCTTCTTCCTCTATGTCCACCGTTTTTGCGATTACTCCACCGCATTTCTTACCATCGCCCTGATATTACCCACTTGCACCTTTTGTCTCATTTGATATAGCGTGGCGCGGGCTTTGCGAACCATCCTCTGACGAAAGGGAGTTTCATCATCACATTGGCGCCGCGATTCTCTCCATCATGTAAGTTGCTCAATATCACATCCCCACCTGATTTCTTGATTATCCGGTCAGCTATGAATAATCCCAGCCCATGGTGTCCCTCAGCCGAGCGACTATCGTCTTCCATAAGAAACTGTTCTTTTCCGCGCTTAAGCATTTTTTCGGAAAAGCC
>DIQZ01000091.1:15582-20906 GCA_002424305.1 Firmicutes bacterium UBA5449 | reverse complement strand
CTATGAGCAGATTTAAGTCAGCCCTTGAATCACCGTCGGACACTCGAAAATACACACGGATCCGCTCGCAGCAATGATCGACGGCATTGGTCAAGACGTTTGTAAGAGCACGCTTAAGCTCTTCTTCCCTTCCCTTCACAAATAAATCCTGCATGCAGTCTGTTTCCTCGTTCCAATCCAGTTTAAGGCCTTTGACGTTAACCAAAGCTACAGCATCTCGGTGGAATCCCTCAATAAGATCGCCCACACACGTTCCCTCACCGCACTCCGGGCCGGATTCAGACGTGCAAGCGCCATCCTTCGTCATGAGCAAAAGAGCTTCTATGTATCGCCCTATCTCGTCGCCACCCTTGGATATGTCCTCGCAATAGGCATACTGGGCATCGGTAAGCTGGGTTTCTTTCAGCAAATCAGCGTTACCCTTGATTATGGTAAGGGGTGTCTTAATATCGTGGGCCATGGCTGAAATCTGCTCCTGCCGGATCTGTTGCTCCCGCCACTTATGCTCCAGTGAAACTTGAAGCTCATCCTTCATACAGTTAAGCCCGTCGATCACCCGATCCACCTCTGCGATATTGCTTTCCCCCAAAACGAAATCCAAATCATGCCTTTCGATCTTTTCGATTCCATAGAGCAACTCCTGGAGTTCACCGCCAATTCTCCTCGCAAACCTGACTGACCACAGATAAACAAGAAGCAAAAACATGAATACGAAACAGATAATCCAGAACAACTCAGCATTCGGCAAATACCGGCGCATGAAAGCATTCTTGAATTGCAGGGTAAGAGGATAACTTACCAGCAACACTTCGCCATCGCGCTGAAACGCTTTCATATATCTCGATGCGCCTATTCTGTTGTATCCATTTACGTGTAGATTCCAGCTTCTAGCCGGGTTTTCGATGTTGCCATACTTGAATTCACCGTCTTCGCCGTAAACACCGTACCTTGCCATGGGAGTCAGGAGCTCTTGCGTGATTACGTCTGCATTTTTCAGATTTTCCGCATTATCCATAAGAACCCGCTCAGTATAATTGGCAGGATAATGTATGGTGCCGACTCCAAAAAAGATGAAAAGACATGTGATTATCACCAAGGCCACGCCGGATAGAGCAACTGCCAGGATGTATCGCCAGAAGATCTGCCTTAACCCGCTTTTCTTCATACTTCCCATTTGTATCCTACTCCCCAGACTGTCTTAATAGGTGACATACCCAGTTCGGAAAACTTCTTACGTATGTTTTTGATATGCTCGGGGATGACGGAAATATCACTTTCCCCTTCAAAACCAAATACTGCCTCGTAGATTTGGCCTTTGGAGAAAACCTGCCCGTGGCTGAGAGCAAGGAATTCTACGATCTCATACTCGCTCCGGGTAAAAGGCACCTTTTCAGAGCCTACAAAACATTCCTTGCTTCGCAAAGAAAGACGCACCTGGCCGACTACAACTGAATGCTGTTTTTTCCTCTGATCACGCCTGAGGTGGGCAACGACTCGCGCACGAAGTTCGGCAATACCGAAAGGCTTAGTAAGATAATCATCTGCACCGTACCCCAGACCCCGTACAATATCAGCCTCCCGTGTCTTTGCAGTGAGGAAAAGGATAGGACAATCCACCCAGTGGCGAATCTCACAACAAAGCTCAAATCCGTCCATCCCCGGCATCATAATATCAAGCAAAATCAGCTGATACCGGCTTAAGTCCATTTCAAGCACCTCGGCGCTATCTGAACATACGGTCACCGTATGCCCCTCTGTTTGCAAGGCATTTCTTATGAGTGTCAGGACGGATGAATCATCATCCACAGCCAAGATTCTAGCCACTATATCACTCCTCGGAACTCTTTCCCTCCCACCTATCGAACCACAGCATCAGTCCAATGAGACAGACTACCGTAACGGTTATCGCCGTCACGCAGGGCAAGGCGAACTCCCGCCGCAAGGCTTTCTGAATGTCCCCCTGATATCGCGAAAGAATGTATTCAGGGCTTTTGACATATTGCCACCACCATATGAATGTACCACCCCATGCGCAAGGTGCCGCAGGCCACACACCATCTCCCAGACCGGTTAAGAACAACGCGGCGATTAGAGATTCTACCATACCCAGGCCGACTGAGATGTTTTTGGAAAACCTGAAACTCACGAAAACATGAATCCCATACGTTGTCAAAGATGACAACCATAAAATGACTCCGGCTATTAAATAGAAATACTGTGAGTAGTATTCGTATCCCATAAGATGAAATCCTGCGCCAAAAGAACACGTCGTCGCAAGGACAGACAAGAGCCCCAAAAACAAAAGTACGAGGGTTTCCGTCAGCATGGTAAAAACCTTAGGATCAGAGCCACCCAGTAAAAACTTATAGTCCCCCGCGCTCTTTTCCAGTTCAGCGCAAAGTGATGTTACCACCGCTATGATGAAAGGAAACGCGACAGCCACCGCTTCCAAAAATCCAGTCACTTTAGTCACTTCATCCCACGGCGAAAACGAATAGTAAGACAAGAACAGCCCTGAACCTGTAACAGGCACTAGAATGTGAACCCACATTAGGGGAGTTCTTTTGATTTTCATTATGTTGGCTTTGCATATTCTTAATAGCCCGTTCATTTGCATACCTCTTTTTTTGAAAACCAAAGAGATGTAATCACGCTCAAAACGATGAAATAAGCAAGATTTGTGAGGACTGCAGATATGACCGGATCTGATGAGAATAGTTCTGCTTCACCTGTTATGGGTAAACCATTCGGGTATATACCCAAAATACCGCACATCAGGCGATTCGGAACCGCAAAAGGGCAAACGCGCCAAAATGCTTTGTTCCAGGTTATAAGCCCGAGTACCATGGAAAGCGCAATAGTTATGGTTACACCCATGGCTGCGTTGAACCGATCACATAAATAGAGCGCGACAGGTAGCAAAAACAGGGTACTCAAAAACAAGACAGTCGTCGCGTAGATGTTAATCTTAAGTGTTACATTTTCTTGCCCGATGAGCCCTATGATATGGACCCCAAATGAAAACAAAAGGTTGGAGGTCAAAAACAGCAACGCCACGTATACGAGCTTACCTGCCCACATTTTTGCTTGAGAAACTGTAGACAATCTTGTGGGTTTGTAGTCCTGGTTTTTATCCTTGGAAAGCGCAGCAGAGCAAATAAGCGCCAGAGTTGCAGGGGAAAGCATGGAATACCACCAGTTGAAAGCACCATTTTGCCAGCCCATTAGTATGAAAGAAATCAGGCAGTTTGTAAGAGGCATAGCGATGACGATTGTTGAGATCGAACTTCTTTTGCCTTTTAAGAATTCGGCTCTTATTATATTGCTCATGAATATCCTCCTAAACCGCAGGATTTCCGCGGATGGCATCCATGAATATCCGTTCCAGGTCTTCGCCGGGTTTGATCTCCGATTCATATCTCAAACGGCCACTTGAAAGTATTCCGATGTGCGTAGATACCAAAGCTACTTCTCTTAAAATATGGCTTGATAGGACCACGGTAATCCCCTCTTTGGGCATGGAGCTTATTAGATGCCGAAGTTCTTCAATGCCTATGGGATCCAGTCCGTTTGCAGGTTCATCCAAAATCAAGAGCTCAGGAGAATTCAAGAGTGCCACTGCCAGTCCCAGGCGTTGTTTCATCCCTGTTGAATAGTTCTTCACCGGTTTATTGCCTGCACCTATAAGACCAACAGTTTCCAGAAGCTCATCGATCTTCAGTTTCCCCTCAGAGTTTTCAAGCCCGTACAATAACCGGTAAACTTCCATATTTTCGCGTGCGGTGAGGTTAGGATAAATTGCGGGACTCTCTATAAGCGCCCCTATCTTTTTGAGATCCTTCCGTTCCCATGGGTGGCCATGGAAACATATTTCACCCTCTGTGGGCTTCAAGAGCCCTGTTACTTGCTTCAGAAATGTCGATTTTCCGGAACCGTTCGGACCCAGGAGACCGTAAATACTGTTTCTCTTCACGTGGATGGCTATGTCGCGGTTGGCATACCCTCCCCGAAACTTCTTAGTTAACCCCTTTGTCTCCAAAATCAAATCCGAATTGCTCATAGCATCCACCCCTTTTCCCTCGCCTGCGAGTGTCGTGCCTGTGATAGCTGCCGTCATGTCGAGGAGTTCAGCTTCCGCGTCCCTTACGCGACCACAGGTGTTTCTCCCACGGTCATGCTTTATGTTACAAGAAACATTTAAGAATTCTATAAGGAGAAGGAGAAGACTGCGATGCCATCCAAGTTCGATGAGTTTGTCGGATACCTCGCTAAGGATGCGCCGGTAAGCACCAATGACCTCATGCGTGATATGAGGGGTGACTACCTGGGTGATTAGCGCTATCGACACATGCATCCTCCTGGACGTTCTGCTGCCTGATCCGGTTCATCTGGCCGCATCAAAAGCCCTTCTGGATAGGGCCACTTCAGAAGGCGTGCTGGTAATATGCAAGGAGGAAGCCATCAAATAAATTAGCAGACTTCCTCTCCCTAATGATCAGCCCAAGAAGAAGTAAGCAACTTTGTATTCCAGCAACAGGTGCTTACAAAACAACAGGCACCAAAAGAATCAACTTCACACAAAACAAAAAGCCCTGGCACCCACAATAATCTTAGGGCGCTAGGGCGGGCATAAAGAACACAAAGCAAAACAAACTACGGGACTACTGCTTCTTCCCTTTGTCGTACACGCAGTCGCCTCCCAGAGCTTTTCGTCTTCTCTCTTCGCTCTTCCCGCTCGTACTGTTGAATTGACCAGGTCTTACCGCAAGATCTGCATACGATGACTTGATAAGCGTACTCGACATATGCGACACATCCGCATTCAAGACACATTCGCATTAGGCATCCCTCCCAATAACCTAAAGTATCCATTGAACGTCACTCCACTGAACGGAGAATGCTTTACGCCAGCCTTATCAAGTATCTCTACACTTTCGGTAACAGGATATGGCTCAGAATAGACAACCTCAGATAATCCTATTTCCGCTATCTTATTGGCACAAAGGTTACATGGAAACGTCGTGACAAACATGCGACATTTACTATCAACACAAACCCCTGATCTAGCCACGTTGATGATGGCTCTTTCCTCAGCATGCAGGGCCCTACACTTGTCAAGAGCTTTAAGCTCTTCCCATATAGCCACATTTACCTTGTCAAAGGTCCTTTCATCAGAAACAACTGTACAAAGTTTTTTTGATATTTTGCCCCGGATCTGATCCCTATAACACCGATTGAACTTGGCTTTGCACGGTTCCTCTATCCCAAAAGACGCAGGAACGTCATTGTACCCCGAACTCAGTACATGTCCGAGTTCATCAACT
>DIQZ01000091.1:12479-15395 GCA_002424305.1 Firmicutes bacterium UBA5449 | reverse complement strand
TCATCAACTATGATTGCCCCTACTCGACGTTTCATACACCTAGATCGTTGACCGGTAGCATATGCCACAGCCATCAGCGCCTCATCGTCAGAAGGAGGATGGCAACCCCTGTCTTTAATCAGCTCGAGACACCTGCGCACCTGATCAATCAGATTCATACCCGGACGTGAGTTCTTGAGATCAATGATAGGGGTTGAGTTGTCAACAATGTAATCAGCTTCCAGAAAGCATGCTGTAACTCTCTGGCCTTCTACAATCCGTTCGTCACGGTCTATTGCGTCATCCTGTTCAAATTGACGCCTGTCATCATCATACCGCTGCCGCATCCTATGCCACCGGGTATTAGGTGGTGCATAGACTCCCATTACTGTGAGCCTAGGGTACCAATTCTTAAGATAGTGAATTTCCGCAGGATTACGGATGCTGTCGACTACAACACGATCATCCTTCAGAGCGTCGATCTCTTCACACGCCAATTTAGCTAAGTAATCTGGGCCTTTTCTTAGGCGCATATTGGTACCGACCGCTTGGAGATCCTTGCGGCAGTGAGGCGCATCGCCATTGATCTTCTCATACTC
The DNA here is from genome assembly GCA_002424305.1 of Firmicutes bacterium UBA5449. Taxonomy (GTDB): domain Bacteria; phylum Bacillota; class SHA-98; order UBA4971; family UBA4971; genus UBA4971. The sequence continues at coordinate 14,817 of DIQZ01000091.1, read as the reverse complement.
TGCCCTAACGTAATCTGACAGAGAAACTCTTGCATATCCCTCTGCACCAAGTATATTCTTGGCTATGTACGAGCATCCACTGCCGAATGAACCGACCATGACAAGAACGGTTTTGGAGGCCACTATATCTATTCGCCTCCATCACACTCATGGTAAATATCACCATATTACTTTTCCACAGCCGGACCCTATTTCCTTCTGTTTCGCAAAAACAGATCCTAGCCTCCCTGCTTAAGAGTTTTCATCCTGCTTGAGCCGTACAGGCCAATTGCCGTTGCTACGCTTGCAAACACCAATATGAGGATGCTATTTGAGAATCTGTCCCCTAGTAACGTAATCAAGACGATAGACAAGACCGTTGTGATATTGCTTAAGGTCATGTCTAGGCTATACAACTCGTCCTATGATGTCTTTGGCTACTTCTTTCTCTAAGAATACTTGACAGGATACGCTAACATCTACCTTGTTCACATCCCTCCAAAGGCCAAAACAATAGACTATGTAGCCTCTACCACGTTTGCTTGTGCTTGTTCGGTCACATTGGATCCCTCGTTCGCTCGCGCGCTACCCTCAACGCTCTCTAGTCCCACCACAGACGGTCATCATTGTAGAGATCAAACCAATTCTCAGGATGGAGGGCTGCAATGCCAAGATAGTCTAGCGTGTCAGTCTCGTATTCTAGGCCATCTATGCTCGGATCGAATAATAGTAAGAAGTCCGTATCTTCCATTAAGGAGCTTGCAAGTTCCTTTGCATTAAACTCAATGTGCAGTTCCTCTCCAACATGTTCTGCAATTGATAACATCGCCCACATTTGTATCCAAAATCATCCGGATTTTTGCCAAAAAGAGACAGAGTATCAGCAAACTTATCCTCATCTATAATGCCGTCTTCAAAGTTGCGGATGATAATCTCAATATCCTTAGGCGATACCCCGACTCTGTTTGTGACAGTATTTAGTTGGATAAAGACATCGCGGTTTATGACTTCTCCTAAGCGGCCATATCCGCCATCAGGGTCTCTTTCGTTAATGGCGTAGAGTTCTTGATACTGCTTGTTCGAAATGGCACCAATCTCTTTCAACCTTCTAACTAAAGACCGGTATGGAAGCCACCAGGCACAGTGTAGCCTTGCGATAAAGCGTAGCAACGTTTTGAACTGGATTTTCTCAAGAGAGGACGTTTTGAATTCATCAAGTATGATGCTTTCCAAGACGCTTTGCGGAAAGAGAAACTCTGCTGCAAAGCGATTAGCCTGGGCTTCGACTATGTTTTCCTCTTCCTCTTCTAATCGGCTAAGATGTGACCCAGTCTTAGAGTAGTAATGATATAGTTCATGGGCTATCGCAAAAATCTGCCTGTCAAAATAGTCGGCAGTATTGAGGCCAATAAAAACAAGCTTCCGGCCGCCTTCTTTAGAGTACATGATGGCAGCAGAAAACGCCTGCCTATCTCCTTCCGACTTGACGGGATATTCAAGCAACCTGATGTCGAGATTATCGAGAATTGTGAATATGTCGTTCGCAATAGGCGTTTCACCAACGAAGCCCAATGCTTGGCGTTGATCTCGCGCTAGTTTGCGGATGCTCTCAATTTGAAGTTTGCTAAGAACAACTGATGAGTTCATTTTCAAACTTGCTCCTTAGCAAGATTTGCTGCCTAAGGGACAACATCATAGAAAAGAGAGTGTCAACACCTTCCTTTTCGCTTTCGTTCAACGCTTCGCTACGAAGAGCGACAAACGAATCAGTCCTCTGCTTCTCGACAAACATATCAGTAATCTCAAATCCCAAAACATTGGCTAGCGCTTCAAATTGAATAATGGATGGAATGAAGTCCTCACGTTCTATACGACCAATCATCAACCGGTTAATTCCAGTAAGCTTACCTAGTTCTTCTTGTGTAAAACCCTTTTCCTCTCGTCTGTTCTTCACGGTTTCTGCTAGTTTCGCAGTGGATAGTGTTTTCACTTTCAAGCCTCCTTTCAATACACAACCTACCCTCCATCCAATCATGTGATACTCTAAATAACACCAAATGTCGATAGATAAGCAAATAACGACCGCATGACATTTAAAATAGCATCGGCCGATAGCAGCACACCCAAATTTCCATGCCAAACACTGAATGGCAAACGGGGCCATGAAGGCCCCTTATTTCGTTCTTACTTCATTATGGTCATATAATATCCCTGAACCTGGGATGGGATGTCGCCTAAGTAAAAGACAGTATTGTCAAAGGTGCCAATATAGTCTTCCCCCAGCATCTTGTTTAGGTGGGAGCGCATGGTGAATTCCGGGAGCTTGCCGATTATCTTCTCCCCGTCAAAGAGGAAGCTG
>DIQZ01000091.1:11615-12248 GCA_002424305.1 Firmicutes bacterium UBA5449 | reverse complement strand
GTCAGGATAGCCGGCTGCCCCTTCAGGGCATCTTTTAAGTTTTCAGAGTCTGTCCTAAAGCGCAGAGGGACTGTGGTTAGAGAAGGCATATCGTCGTACGCGCCTGACGCGGAACCTGTGTGCGGCAGGTTGTAGAGCTCTGAGTTTTTCTTATCTGTGAAAACACTGACAAGTTTTCCGTCTTCAATCAGGACGCAGCGATCCTCCGGGAGGACGACGCCTTCCATGTCAAAGAAAGCCCCGGGTTCGTACAGGGGATTTCTGTTCTGCTCTAATGTAACCTTTTCATTGAATAACTGTTCTCCCAGCTTGCCGCTGAAAATAGAGCTGCCGGTGGCAAAGCGTTCGCCGTTGAGGGATTTGTTCAGGAAGCCTGTGAGATTGTCCGGCATCAGGGCAAACACAGGCAGAACTTCCCCTTCCGGTAAGGCCACCGGGTTGCGGTATGCCTCCAGGTAGGAACGGTTAAAGGCCCAGAACTTATCCGGGTCAAACTGACGGCCGACGCACATGATGAGGCCATCAAATAGATTGGCAGACTTCTTCTCCCTAAGGATTAGTCCCAGGGAGAAGTACGCATCTTTGTATTCCAGATCCAGTCCTTCGCTATTACGCATCTCAATTGTTATTTCA
>DIQZ01000091.1:10225-11347 GCA_002424305.1 Firmicutes bacterium UBA5449 | reverse complement strand
TGATAGACATAAGCTCCTCAGCGTTTATGGGGTTATCATTGTATGTGCGGTGGTCTTTCCTGTCTTTGGATAAGGGATAGGGATAAGAAATGCCGGTGCCTAAGTTCCGGACGGCGTTTTCCACAAGCTTATCCTCTGCCACCTCGCCAATTGCCCCGGATATGCCAATCTTCCCATCTTTATATACCCGTACACCCTTCTTTGCAATGTCCTTGGTGCGCACAGCATTGATCCTAGTGTTTTGGACCTTAGCTGCAGTTTCCTTTTCCCGAATGGTAATAAACTCTTGTTTCACTCTTCTCCCCCCTTACTGAACCTTAAGTTTCTTGACCCGGGTGTATGGCCCGCCGAATCCAACCGGCAGGGGCCACTGTTCCATCTTGCCACAGCCACCGCCAACAAAGCTGATAAGCTCAAACTCTTCGCTGACTGCGTCTACGTCTGCCAAGGTGGTAAATACATTACCTGTAACAACCGAGACCTTCACAGGCTTGGTAATCTTGCCGTTTTCGATTTTGTATGCCCGGGCCGGAGCCAGAGTAAAGGTGGACATGCCGGAACCGTGTTTAATCGTCTCCACGTAAATACCGTTATCCATCTCAGAGATAATGTCCTTGAGGGGTCGTTCGCCCTTTTCAATGTAAGTTGTGGTCATACGCACAATCGGCTCAAACTCAAAGTTCATGGCTCTGGCATTGCCGGTTAGGGATTCTCCCAATTGGGCGGCTGTTGCTATGCTGTGCAAGCGTCCGCTGAGGATGCCGCCTGTGATGATATATGTTTTCTTACCCTTGGTACCTTCGTCATCGTAGGGAACGTACCCGTTACCGATGATTGTGCCGTCATCGATGATGGTGAGTAGGTCCCGGCCTATCCTCTTGCCCAGGGCCCATTCTGCCTTCATGGTCTCATCCCCCACCATGAAGTCGGATTCGCTCTTGTGGCCAAAACTCTCATGGGTGAACACCCCGGTAGCTTCCGGACTGAGCAGGACAGGATACTCACCGGGAGTCACAGGTTCAGCGTCCCTGGTAAAAGCCACACTCTTTTCGAACTCGGTTTGGAAAAAGTCCTCCAGGTTCAGAAGATCCTCAAAGAATACGCCGGCCTTAGTTGCACTGG
>DIQZ01000091.1:0-9949 GCA_002424305.1 Firmicutes bacterium UBA5449 | reverse complement strand
GACTTAATGGTTTTGTTGTCCACATAAAAGGATGAATGGTGGACTATTACCGGGTCTCTTATAAGGGCCAGATAGCTTTCCAGCAAGTTCTGCTTTTCCTCAACAGGTATGTCGGTTACTGATTTCTTATCATACTGCAAGATTATATCTTGGTTTACTTCAAAAGCTTTGACAATAGGATGCTCAAGGATATCCGGATTCGGGGTGGCCATTTCGGCCAAGGTATCAATTTGATCCTGGATACCGTTGATATCCGTGGTGGAGCTGTAGTACCAGCGCCTGCCGTCAAATACCCGGATGAATGCACCCTTGTTGTTGCGAATCTTGTGTTCCTCGAGTGTCCGTTTCTTAAAACCGATTTTAGTGTCAAAAGTCTCTTCGATGCGAACATCAACATACAATCCTTTAGGAAACTTATACATCCTATGCCTCCTTCTTGCACTTTGGCACTGGAATATCTATCCAGAGGTGTGATTTTTCCATAATGTAATTATACAGGATAGAATATACTCTGCAAAGGATGAACCTACTCTACGTCTTGGGCGTTACAGCAGTGTCTGAGCTGCCGTAACCGCCATACTTCTCCGCACGCTTCCGAATTCGGTTTTTCTCGGGACTCATCGCAGTATGGACGGACTCCATACTGCTGCCCATAGCAATACATTGCGGACACATACCCGCATTTCAGAGATCTCGTGAAGAACCCGGAAAAGACCGGCAGAACCGAGAGCAGCCGGTCATTCCTGATCGAGCGGGTTAATGATCATATCAGTAGCCCCGCCGAGTGCCTTTACGAGCACGCGATCACACGTATAGAGCCTTGTTCCTGTCAGCTCCGCAAGAGCTACATACGCCGCGTCATATATAGTGTACAATCCGTGGCTGACCGACAGCTCCCAGGCCCGTCGGAGAAGGAATGGAGGGGCGAGGAGTTCAATACCCAGCGCCTCATAGAGATGAAGCCTTTCCCTCGCGCTATCAACAGGGAGCAGATCCCGGGCTGATAGTTTTCTGAGCACGGATCCAACTTCATAATCGAGCAAATGAGGAGCTATTAAGCCTGTGCCCTGGACTGTCCATCCTTCAAGAAGAGCCAGGGCTCCAGGTGAATCGGGTTCATCTACAAGCCATTTGACAACAAGACTTGCGTCGACACAGACGTAGTTATCAAACTTGCTCCTTCGGTGCATAGCTAATCATCCCCATTGCACAGACTATTCCGTCTCTCGCGTCTGATTTCAGCCAGGGTACGGGTTGCAGGGTAGAGATCTTCAGTACTCTTTTGTTCCACTTTGCTTGCGAGCCGGGACTCCTGAAGACGCTGGCGCAATTGATTAATAATGAACATTCGCCTATCCATTAAAGTACCGGTGACTACAGTGTAGTCGCCTGAGCCACCGTATGTCGGGCCGGATTCTGCAACCAAATTCGGCTCGGCACCTGCTATGCGCATTATGTCTTCCCTTCGAAACCTGCGGCTGTCGCCAATTTTGACGCTGTCCAGCTTCCCTTCACGTAACCACCTCCATATGGTAGAGGCAGATACGCGAAAGTACTCGGCAACCTCATTTACAGTCATAAGACCACTGTCGTCAGCACGGCCATGCATTTACTCATCACCCCGTGGCATTCTATCATATAGTATCATATAGTATCAAGACCCCTAGAGAGCGATAGTGTATGATAGTTAATGCTATAATCAATCGTGTCAGCAAGCGAATCCAAGGGGACAGGTAAAGGTTTGGGTGAGGCCCTCTCACAGCACAGCACATGTTTGGTATTCTTATTCCCCTATCGAAATTGTGACGCCTGTGAATATCAAAGGGCTAAGAGATGTGAAGGAGAATGACCTTTGATGACGCACGCCTTGATACTCTATTCCTTACGCTGCCAATCTCATGGAGGGGAATAATCCAGCAATACGCAGGCAGGCTTCACCGTTCATATGAAGGAAAACGCCTCGTTGAGATATACGATTACGTGGATGAAAACGTGCCAATGCTGGTGAGAATGTATGGAAGGAGAGTGCGTGGGTACAAGTCTATCGGATACGCGATCCTGGAACGATGATATCTTCCGGCTTTTGCTGCTGTCAGATCATCTCTTGCGAACTCGCACCATGATTTGACTATACTGCCCTTATCCATATAGTTTTACCCCGTCTCTGGCAATCGCCCTTTCTATAGTGGGCAATCCCTTACGTTGGTTGAACACAGTCTCCTTGCCAACAATAACATCTACAGCCCGAATATTCTTCCGGCTGAGTGCCCTGCCAATCTTCTGCATTGCTTCGATAGGGCGCATGCTATCATCGGGGATGACCACATAAACGTCAAAATCACTGTCCTTATCAGGTGTTCCGGAGGCATAGGAACCAAACAAATATATTTCGTTAGCCCTCACCGTGTCCAGTATGGCTTGCTTGATAGTTTCAAGCTCTTTACGGGCTGCAGGATCCACAAAAACGCCTCCTTCTCCTTTGTCGCTGCCGACAAAACCAGGGTTCTCAGGGTTCAGGGCTGCGAATCCAGAGCAATTTAGGTATGATTATCATATCACAAATATGGCATAGAATGGCATTAATCGCTATAAGTGATAGTATGTAAGAGCTGATGCCCCGCGTAATCATGGGACCTTATGATTCCCCTAACCGTTAAGAATAGTGACAAGTGTACGGGTAGCGCTATAGATGATGCGAGCCCGCATCAAGGATAAAGCAAACCGGGCATTATAACGCAAAGGGGGCACACGGAAAATGAGAAACAGAATGGTTTGTCTGGGCGGCTATAGCGGGACGGCAGTGCAGGCAGAGTCAAAGTCCATGCCGGACCCGGAAGATATCACGGACGAATGCTATAATGCAAACATGAACAATGACCGGACCGACAACTTGGCAACCTTTGCAGGAGGTTGCTTCTGGTGTATGGTCGCGCCCTTTGAGCGACAGCCCGGCGTCAAACAGGTGATTTCAGGCTATACCGGCGGTCATAAGGCGAACCCTACCTACCAGGAAGTATTGGGAGGCTCCACCGGCCACATTGAGGCAGTTCAGATCACCTTTGATCCCGCCATCTGCTCGTACGAAAAGCTTCTTGATCTCTTCTGGCAGCAGATAAACCCAATGGATCCCGGAGGGCAATTCTATGACCGGGGCGAATCATACCGCACCGCGATTTTCTATCATGACGAAAACCAGAAGCGCCTCGCTGAATCCTCAAAGAAAGCGCTTGCTGAAAGTGGCAAGTTTGATAAGCCCATAGCCACCCTGATCCTGCCTGCCTCAGCCTTCTATCCTGCTGAGGAGTACCTCCAGGATTACCACAAAAAGAATCCGGTTCACTATGAGCAGTACAGGATTGGATCAGGCCGGGACACTTTCATCCGGTGTCACTGGGAGAAGCCCTATAAAGAAGACCTCAAGAAACGATTGACGCCCCTACAGTACGACGTTACGCAAAACAACGCGACTGAACCGCCTTTTCAGAACGAATTCTGGGACAACAGTGAGGAAGGCGTATACGTCGATATTGTCAGCGGAGAATCCCTCTTCAGCTCCCTTGATAAGTTCGACTCAGGCCGTGGCTGGCCAAGTTTTACGAGGCAGATCGCGGAAGATCAAATTAAGCAACGGGTAGACCAGAGACATGGCATGCTGCGCACCGAAGTAAGGAGCAGAAATGCAGACTCTCACTTGGGACACGTTTTCCCGGACGGACCCGGGCCCAGTGGCCTCAGATACTGCATTAACTCAGCCACACTCCGCTTCATTCCTAAAGACCGCCTGGAAAGCGAGGGCTACGGAAAGTATATGAGGTTGTTCGAGACCTGACCCCACTTGGCCACTTTCTATGCGAGAAATGCGCTGTCTGGTCGTGCCCAAAGCAGCGGCAATATCAACCCATGTGGAGTCCGAGTGCGATTACACTCGGGCCCGGATTAGCTAGGTACGGTGCGCCTAGATCCATGCATGTGGGAGATCTCTTCATGATCACGCACCTTTATTTCACATTAAGAGGTAGTGTCCACGCCCCGTAGCGGTGACGGGTTATTAGACAGCGTTTACCGTTCCACATCTAGAATCTGCTTGAGCTCTTCTATTGTTAGGACTTCATCATGTCGACGATGTATCATTCTATGGCAATTTGAGCACAGTGGAATCAAATCTGTTTTAGGATTAAACTCCGTTGCCTTTCCATCAAGGGAACTTATGGGTTTCTTGTGATGGATCTCTATGTACCCTTTTCCTCTCAAACCATATACCTCTTCAAAGTTGAATCCGCAAACCAAGCATGATACTCCATGGATTTCTATGGCTTGCCTTCTATTCTGGCTACTACGCTCATAGAACTTACCGTAATAATATGAAATAGAACCTTCCTTCTGTAGACCGTGTTCTTCAATTATTTCCGATTCAATATCCAAATCAATTTCCTGCAAACTCATTTCATTCAATTCATCTGAAGGTGTTCTCATAACGTGGTCAGGGTCTAGTTTACTTAATAGAAAATCCCAGGATTTACACTCAAATACTTCAGCCACTTCATTTCGCCAGAATTCCTCCCACTTGCTTGGGGGCAAATGGCCGATACCTTTCAATCGTGCAACGTAGTCATAAAAACCGTCCCCAGGCATTTGGTTATCTTTCTTCACAACTATTGCGGAAATGGCCGGTAAGCCTAATTCTATACATTCACGCGACAATCTTCCTAACGGCTTCGCGAGAGCCCGGGGATTACTAACCCCAATTTCTCTACCGATTTCCCCGTAGTAAATGTACTGCTTCTTTCCTGCTCTTTCGATTAGAATCTCGGCAAGAGAACACATAAATCTAGGATTCATCTCATCAACCCTCCCGCTAAACGATGTCTCTCTCATTGTAAGTCACACATGCATGCCGAAGCCATATTGCCATCTAGTAATGCCCGGTATGACCTATCCCTCCCTTCAGGACATTACGGAACCCCACTTAGTCATACTCCTCTTGAAAGGGAAGGCTGATCATTGTCAATACCCGTCCTAAATGGCTAAACGGGATTGACTCTTCAATCAAGATATGATGGGGTTCTGCATCATCACACCAAGCATCTGCCCGGACCTGTTGAGGATCTTTCGGCAGTGTACCACCTATGAAATAGTCAAACGCATAGCTATTCTCACTAAGGCGACCATTCCTAACATGCCACTTGAAACTCCTCGAACGGTTGACCCATTCTACGTTGCCATTTGACGACAAGATAACAGCAACAGGTTCACAGGTTGCTTTGATCACCTTGAGCGCTGTAGCCGTCAAAGAGGTACCGTAGAGGTCGGCGACTCTGGCAACGACATCTATTGATGGCGGGCATCTTAGCTCGTTTTCTAGTTCACGAAGGGGCAAAAGTAATTCGCTGGCAAATGCATCTGCTTCTCGCTCCAGCTTACTGTCAGACACATATCTAGGAACATCTTTCATCGTACACATAAACTTATCCAGATTATGATGTGGCATGTAGAAGTGGCCAAGTTCATGAGCAACGGTAAACCGTTTGCGAGTCTGATAGGTGCAGTTGGAATTGATGAGAATCACCGAGGTGCCATCTACCTTCAGTAAAACACCGTCAGGTCCATCAAGGTCTTCCTCATATACATCCACTCCCAGGTCAATTGCGACTTCCGTAACGTCGATAGGCCCGGACAGACCTAGTTTATGCCTGACTTCCCGTGCATAGTACTCAGGAAATAGGGACATGAGACTTATCCTCTACTTACTCTTCAATCGTCTGATGTGTTTCTCAATAATCGCCTCGTCCCTAACTGATAAGCCCTCCTTCAGGTCGCCTCGAGCTACCCTGTAAAATGGCGTTTCTTGAGATGCTCCCTCTTCCTGACAGCCCTTACTAAGTGCTGCTAGAATTTCATCGCGCCTGAATCTCCATTCACGCCCTACCTTTGCCGCAGGAAGCTTGCCAGAACGAGCTAGATTGTACACAGTCTGATTGCTGACCCGGAGAAGATCTGCAACTTCTTCTACATTCATTACCTCAGGCCGATCTGCATCTAGCTCAGTAGCACGTATGAGATTCTGCATCAATCGTGCATCATCCGCTTCGTAAGCCTGTTCGCCGCAAGTCTGGCAAACCCAAGCTTCAAGACCGCGAAAGATCACTGTACGGCCTTTCCAATTGGCTTCTATATCTTTGTGGACTTTCTTCATCTGCCCGCCACAAGCGTAGCATTTCATGTCCGACTGGCCCCCTTTGTACATTAGTGAACATAGTCACATCAGTCCGCAGTCTCTCGGGACGACTAATCACTGAAGTCATCGCGATTGCGCATGACAGTTACAATGACAGGGCTTGGCCTGGAAAGGGCTACAACCGCAAAAAAGATCTCGCCTTCTTCATCACGCTCGCGCAAGACCCATTTGACATCCCCACCATGATCCTGCTTACCTACGACCTCGCCTTCAATTACGCAACGCTCAATATCTTCTATGGTTATCCCGCGTTGACCCATGCGCTGTAATGCATGATCACTTATGATGTATTTCGAATCTCTAATTGCTTTGCGCAGGAGAACAACCCATTCCGGCATTATTCTGTCCTCCTTTATAATATAATATAAGTTGTTATAAGATGCAATGATTTAATAAAGAATAAGAAACTCGATCCTTATCTACAGTTCGTACCAATGCGAACATCGAGTCAGCAACCTTCTCGGATTTCCAGTGTTCTTGGTTGACTCTCATAGAAGCATATTACCATATTAAACCATTACTTGCAATGAATTGAATTATCCTAGCAAAGAGAACATAGCGTAAAAGTGTAGAGTCTCCTATTCTTGCATTGGCGTCTTACTGTCAACGCAAGCTCAACACCTACCATAGACTACCGGAATGCTCAGCACCGTCGATACGCGCATTCTCCTGGACGTGCTTCTCCCGGATCCTGTTCGTCTGACTGCATTAAGAGCCTTTCTGGATAGGGCTAGCGCAGAAGGTGTGCTGGTAATATGTGAGGTGGTCTACACCGAGCCGGCATGCAGATTCGGCACATAGCGTGAATTAGGCATATTTTCCTAGGCCACCGGAATGCGGCTTACATCGTCTGGGCGAGAATCAATTATCGGTATGCTAAGGCTAAGAAGCTCCCCCTGCTCGTCCATATGCCTCATCGCCGTGCGCAATTTGCTGACTACACGAATCAGCGCAATGACGACTCCCAAGATATCGTATCCCTTATTACGCTCATTGGTGTATCTACACTCCCAACAGAGAAAGTCCATTCATCTCTTCCGAGAATTCGCCAACATATCCTGAGTAGTAGCTTTGCTTCAAGCTAGAGCGAGGAAAAACATTTGCGAGGACCAGACCCTGTACGAAGCCATTGTAAACATCAGCCAAGGATTGGGATATGTTGTACCTGAAGCAACAAGACAATATCTACAACGCGAAATTACGGAATTTGCACGGATATACTATGAAAGGCTTTTACCAGTGTCACGCAACACCCAAACGCAAGCTAAGGTGCTCACGAACCTGCATTAGTGGGAACATTTAGAACGCTTTAAGCCGTGAGTGAGATTGCATAGACCCGTCAGCCCTGGCCCAACCTAGATCTTCATAGTCCCGTCTGACCACCAACGTTGACGCGCCATGTCCTGATCCATTTTGAGACATATGAGTCATACCCCCTAGCTACCCCATATTGCCAGTAAGGCTACAAAGATTGCGACGTTTTCACCAATGAGTTAGTTACCTCACGCGAAATGTCACCTATCAAACTTGATAGTCTCTCGCGTCGACCTCGTCCTTTGGGGCCATCGAATCTAACATAGAGTGTGATGCACTCCCCTGAATACGGTGTAACAGCACTGTCACTGTAACAAGCGTACGAACCCCCGGACATTTCATATTCAAACACTGGTTCTGAATAATGAACCACTTCAGCGCGCGGTGCACGTAATTCCTGTAAGTACCCGCTCATTGAATAGCCGACCCTATAACCTTCATCACGCATTTCACTACAGAAATTTTCTAGACGCTCCATTGTGACATACCAATTTTGCATCAGGTCCGTAACCAGGTTCTGCATCTTGATTGTTTCGTCTTCGGCTATCCGTTGAGCCAAATTGATGGTCTTATGCAATGAAGTAATATCACCAAGTGTCGAACATAAACGCAGCACCTGGTTGTGAACATTCTTGTCATATTTATGAGCTATGTTTTCTGGATAATACTGAAGGCCTGTCCGGATACACTCCGAAGCATTCTTTACTCTTGTAGCCATCCATGTCACCTCGTCAAATAATCGCTCTGTCATCCAATTTCGTTATGTCGGCATATGTGCCGACACCATTTCCTCTTGAAGAACTTAGGGATATGCTGATGAACATCTAGGCACCCGTGCTGAATCTATCTTCAAACAGATAGACTTGTTCCAATCCTGTGTCCGCAATTAGCTTTTTCAGCTCTCTGCGAACATGATTATGTCTTTCATTACCACATTGAGAGCTAATGAATACCCTTATTTTTTCGCATGCTTCCGTACTGCTATTATTAGAATCATCAAGTTTACTCTCAGTCTCAAAAGGAATGAAGTAGCCTTACGCCTTACGCAGCTATGGTCAACAACTAGTAGCATTTTGCAGAGATTCTATCAAATCACGGGACTAACATGGACTTATTCGCGCGCCCGCATATATCCAGGATGTCAGCCCTTCATCTACTCAATATCCAACACCCTCAAGTTGAGAAGCTTCGCTTTCTTCCTGGATGGTTCCGAAAGTTCCGGCACATGTATGTACAACCTCTCTATTGCCCGACTTGTCGCCACATATCTAATTTGAAGTTCTTCTTTTGTGGCATTTCGATCAATGAAATGTCTAATAAAGTGATTTTCGTCTTCCAAACAGACAAGAACTGTATTAAATTCAGCGCCTTTGGCCTTGTGAATTGTTCGGATCTGATCCGTGTCATCACGTATTTGTGATGATTGAATTAGGTTAGTGAATTTCGTTCGTTCAGCAAATTCTCTTACCTTCCCTGATTTATAGGGTGGCAGCTTGATTGCATACTTCTCCTTAAGCAACGGATGCATGAGATCATTATTGACATCAAACAGGCTCTTATTGCATGGCTCTTGCCAGAGAGGAAGCAGATTCTCAAGCAGAGTCAATGCCAGCTCATCGAATACATAACCGCGAAAATTGTCATTATACTTAAGCGGCGACCTCATCTTACCCCCATTTTCCGGGAATAATAGGGACAAGCAAGAGGCTGCTTCATTGAAACGCTCAGTTCTAGCAAACTCAACAAACTTTATTATGCGTCTATAGAAACATGCTCTGGCACTATCGATGTTATCAAACTTCTTCCATAAGTCCACAACATCTTCCCCATCGATATTGCGTATTGAGAGAACCTCTTCATTCGTACGCGCAAGCACGGCAAACTGCTTCTCGTTAACATCAATCTTGTTTTCTTCCAATCGCTCGAGCAGGATGCGTGCAGCATTAGCGCCTGAGGAACCAACCAGGACAGTGACAGGAGGGCCATACTTCTTTTCAATCGGATGTTGAATCAGAGGATCTTGTCGTATTTCGTTCAAGAAATCTATTATCTCTACCGTGGATCGTCTATTACCGGATATTATGTATTCTGTCATACCGGAAAGAGTGAAACTCTTAAAGTCTTCAGGACTGGCACCGTTGAAGGCATATATAGATTGACCGGGGTCACCGATCACACCGATAATAGCTCCGCCGTCTCCAAGCTTCTTGAGTAACTCGGTCTGCATAGGATTAGTGTCCTGAAACTCGTCAACAAAAACATATGGGAAAACAGCAGTAAGAAAAGGGATTAACTCCGGATATTCTTCAAGAATCTGAATAGATAGATACAAGACATCATTATGGGAGATATCTCCCCTCTTCCAACACATGTGCTTAAACTTCATGAGTTCTTGTTTGT
>DIQZ01000081.1:1208-3204 GCA_002424305.1 Firmicutes bacterium UBA5449 | reverse complement strand
CCTTGATGGCAGACCTGTCAGTGACTGACTCTCGAAAAGCGAAATAGCTAGGGCGTTCAGGTCTAAAGAGTATGTCGGGTTGCATCCTAAAGCGGGCAAAGTCGTCAGCTCTGGCAGCAATCTCTGCCTCTGGAATACCGCCGATCAGGTGTGCTTGTACATCCTCAGGTTCCGGGTCGGGAGTATTGTCCACATAACGTCGGATATTAAGATTGTAGTCGTGGGTCTCTGCGATCTGGGCCTTAGTAACCAGGCGACTGTATTTTGGAATCTCCCGCTTATGGGTAAATACAAAGTCAATCTTCTCGATATCTTCGGGGCGCAGACTGTTTTGGGCTTTGCCTTCAGCATATTCGTGATCGGCATTAATGAAGAGCACCTTGTCACGCAGGTCGTCAGGCTTATTCTTATTGCATACAAGTACACAGGCAGGGATACCTGTACCATAAAACAAGCCGGACGGTAGGCCGATGATAGCTTCAATAACGTCGTCATTAATTAAGAGCTCGCGAATGAGCTTCTCCTTACCGCCACGGAAAAGCACTCCATGGGGCATGATGGTAGCCATATGCCCGTTAGGCTTCAGGCTGGCCAGCATGTGTTGGACGAACATCAAATCTGCCTTCTTCCCTTTTTCAGGGGCCCATTCACGGAAGCGGTTGGGAAACTTCATGTTGGCACGACTGTAGTTCTGGGAAAACGGTGGATTGGCCAGAACGCGGTCAAATTTACGTACCTGACCATTGTCTAGGATCATCGGGTTTGCCAGGGTATCTCCATTCTCAATAGTAAAACGAGTGATATTGTGGAGGATCATGTTCATGTTGCAAATCGACCACACCGTGCCGTTGGAGTCCTGACCGTAGAGGTGAAGGTCGTTAGGGTCTTGTCCTTGCTCCTTCACATACTGGTACGACTGAATGAGAAAACCGCCTGATCCCACGGTGGGGTCGTAAATTGTATTTCCTTCCTTCGGCTTGGTAATCTGTACCAAAAGGCGCACCACTTCAGCAGGAGTGTAAAACTCTCCGCCTTTCTTGCCTGCGCTGTCCGCAAAGTACTTGATCAAGTATTCATATGCTGCACCCAGGAGGTCAGGAAATTCAAAATTGTCATTGACCAGCACGAATTGAGGCTGATTAAAGTGATCTAGCAGGTCTTTCCACTTCTGGTCGGGGATCTTGGTCCTCCCCTTAATAGCATTGAAATCAATGTTATTCTTGAGTACCCCAGCTAGGGCATCGTTTTCATCTTCGACGGCTGCAATTGCCTTATTGAGCATATTGCCGATATCGTATTTCAGATCCTTTAGCGCCGGAACCGTTTCACCGTTCTCATCCATCCATGACTCATGCCAGCGAGCGCGGACAGGAACAAAGAAGGTATCTCCATAAGATGTTTTGTCTTCCAGTACCTCATGAAGAAGTTCAGGTTTGTCTTTGAGATGCGCATACTTGTCATTAGCAAGCTGTTTGCGCTTGAGATCGAACTCATCTGACAAGCGTTTCAGAAATAACATGCCAAAGATGAATTCCTTGAATTCTGACGCATCCATGCTGCCACGTAAAATGTCGGCAGCCTGTAATAGGAAATTCTCCAGTTGGGAGAGGGTTATTTTCTTGGTAGACAATCGTTACTCCTCCCGCACGACAATCTATCGTTCTACTGTTTGAACAGACTCCACGGCTCTTGTGTCAAGAGACACGTTTTCTGCATAGTCTCTGTGTTCATATACATTTGATAAGTACTTCGTCAAAATGAAATCGTTTCCCTGCAATTCAAGGCTATTCTGTATCTTTTTCGAAGCCTGCTGCACTAAGGAAACTTCTCACGTTTCCGTCATGTTGTCTCTATTGGCACCTCTTCCCATTGATCCCAAGTGTTATAATAAGTATTAATATAGGAATCATGAAAGATCAGCATTATCAATCTCAACCTCAATGTGCTGAACCTGCTAGGTTCAACTCTAATGTACTGGAGGTTCAAAGCAATGCTT
>DIQZ01000081.1:651-902 GCA_002424305.1 Firmicutes bacterium UBA5449 | reverse complement strand
GACGGAGTGAGTATCGAGATACTTCCCGGAGAGACCCTTGGCCTGGTTGGGGAATCAGGGTGTGGTAAGAGCACCCTTGGCAGGGCAATCGTAGGACTCTACGAGCCTACTGATGGCGAAGTCCTGTTCCAGGGCAGACCTCTCTCAGGTCCGGGATCTATTCCTAAAACTGCATTAAGGCGCCAGGCACAGATAATATTCCAAAATCCATATAGCTCTCTCAATCCCAGGCACACAGTGCGTCAGATCAT
>DIQZ01000081.1:0-378 GCA_002424305.1 Firmicutes bacterium UBA5449 | reverse complement strand
CAATTCAGTGGAGGGCAACGTCAGCGTATCGGTATCGCTCGAGCCCTGGCTACGAACCCTAGGTTCATTGTGGCGGATGAACCCTTGTCATCACTGGACGTATCTGTTCAAGCGCAGATAATCAATTTGCTACAAGGCCTCCAGGAAGAATACGGCTTGTCGTATCTATTCATTACACATGACCTTCGTGTCGCATATCATATCAGCCATCGAGTGGCTGTCATGTACTTAGGACAGATAGTGGAATTGGCAGACACAGATACTCTCTATGAGAATCCTTTGCATCCTTATACTCAGGCACTTCTTTCGGCAATTCCTTCCATTGACGCATCTCGCCAAACAAAGAGGATCCTTCTGGAAGGGACAGTGCCGACACCT
>DIQZ01000044.1:3745-5130 GCA_002424305.1 Firmicutes bacterium UBA5449 | reverse complement strand
AGAAGATACCGGTGGCCTGGAACTCACTTTTGGCAATGGGGATGCGCTACTTGAGCTCATAGAGTTAATAGCGCACCGGAAGGGATTTGGTGATCTCCTAGCCGAAGGGTCTATGAGAGCTGCAGAGACCATCGGACAAGGGTCAGAGGAACTTGCCATGCATGCAAGAGGCCAAGAAATTCCCATGCATGAGCCCAGGTTAAAGCATGCTTTGGGCGTAGGCTACGCAGTGTCTCCCACAGGCGCAGACCATTGCCACAGTATGCATGACACCGGATTCACGACAGAGCAAGGTATAGCAGACTGGAAGGCGCTTGGAGTGCTTGAACCCATCGAACTGCGAGATCTCGGTCCTGACAAGATAAGACTTGCGACATATGTAACAAATTGGCGGCATTTTATGAACTCAGCAGTAGTGTGCTCGTTCGTACCTTGGAACATAGTAAACTATGTCGACCTTGTTACAGCTGCTACAGGGTGGAATACATCCGCTTTCGAACTCATGAAGTTAGGCGAGAGAGTATGTACAATGGCTCGTGTGTTCAACATCAGGGAAGGATTCAGCAGTAAGGATGATGCAATTCCTAAGAGGATGTTTGAGGCGTTTACCTCAGGACCTCTGGAAGGAGTCCCGATAGATAAGGACTCATTCCAACAGGCAATCAAGTACTACTATGAATCTATGGGTTGGAATGAAGACGGTATCCCAACTACGTTCAAACTCCACGAACTTGGTATACCCTGGGCTAAGAATTGTCTAGGGGGTTGATGTTTAATGATGTCATTAGAAGCATCAAGCAAAGTATTGAGGGAAGGAGCAATGTATTAATGGCGAAGCGCGTAGGAATTCTCACAGGCGGAGGTGACTGTCCGGGGCTTAATCCTGCGATTAGAGGAGCATCCATGAGACTCCTAAATGAAGGATATGAGGTTATCGGCCTTGGGCAGGGATGGAAAGGGTTACTTGAGAAGATTGAAAGGCCAATTGATAAAGCATATGTTGAGGAGATCCTTTGGCGAGGCGGTACAGTCTTAGAGTCATCCCGAACGAATCCATACAATATGCCGGGCGGTGTTGAGAAGGCAAAGGCCTCTTTTCGAGAGCTGGGTCTGGATGCTTTAATTGCAATAGGTGGGGACGACACCTTAGGCGTTGCGGGAAAGCTGTACAAAGAGGAAGGTTTGCCGATGGTCGGTGTCCCGAAGACCATGGATAATGACGTAGGTGGTACAGAGTTTTGCTTCGGTTTTGATACAGCAGTAACAGTTGCAGTAGATGCTGTTGAAAGGCTGAGAGACACGGCTCGTTCACATAGACGAATCCTGGTTCTTGAGGTTATGGGGCGTTACGCAGGTTGGGTAGCACTCTATACCGGCATGGCAGG
>DIQZ01000044.1:0-3471 GCA_002424305.1 Firmicutes bacterium UBA5449 | reverse complement strand
GTGTCAGAAGGCATAACCATTCATGAAGAAGTGGGCTCAGGTGAAGTAGACGCATTTGGCCATGAGAGACTTAGCTTGAAGGGTGTAGGAGAACGGGTAGCTCAAGAGATCGAGAAGAGAACCGGGGTGCAAACAAGATCTTCAGCTATAGGTTATATCCAGCGTGGCGGGTCTCCCACAGTCTTTGACAGGATGCTTGCAACCCGCATGGGGTATCTTGCCGGGGACCTGATCGCAAAAGGCTGTTACGGTAAGATGGCTGCTATGGTTAATGGCGATATAGTACCGATTGATCTGGAATTAGCAGCAGAAACCAGGACAGTGCCAAGTGAGTGGTATGAATTAGCCAAGGCATTCTTTGAGGAAAAGTAATATCGGATGCTAGGGGTATGAAAATGAAAGTCGCAATTGGATCGGATCATGCAGGCTACAAGTTAAAGGAAGAGATAAAGTCTATATTGGACGAGATGAGTATAGAGTATCAGGATTACGGATGCAAGACTGAAGACTCATGCGACTATCCTGATATTGCAGCGCCTGTGGCGCGGGCTGTCTCAAGCGGAGGGGCTGACAGAGGGATCTTAGTATGTGGTACAGGCATAGGGATGTCGATTGCAGCCAACAAGATTCGCGGCATACGAGCTTCTCTATGTCATGATGTGTTTTCAGCCAAGATGACAAGGGAGCACAACAACTCGAATGTATTAACGATAGGAGCAAGGGTAATAGATTCAGAGCTTGCCCTTGAAATCGTAAAGACCTGGCTCTTCACTGAATACCAGGGAGGGCGTCATGCAAGGAGATTAGCTAAGATATCTCTCCTTGAGACCCCGATGAATGAAGAAGAATAGATGAATACGGAGGGACAGCAATGGCTTTAGTAACCGGTAAGGAACTGCTGGAAGATGCAAGAAAGCGTGGCTATGCAGTAGGTGCCTTTAATGCAAATAACCTAGAGTATGTGCAGGCAATTATTGAAGCTGCCGAAGAAGAAAAGGCACCTGTAATACTACAGGCAAGCCAAGGCGCTATAAAGTATGCAGGTTTGGATCACATAGTAGCAATGGTCAAGGTCTCTGCTGAAAAAGCCACCGTTCCGGTGGTGCTTCACCTGGACCACGGGACAGACTTTCTCCAGAATGTAAGGTGCCTCCGAGCAGGATTCACATCCTTGATGTTTGACGGATCGTCCTTGTCGTTTGAGAAGAATGCAGCTATCACGAAAAAGATAGTAGAGATAGCCCATGCATGTAATGTGCCTGTTGAAGCAGAGCTGGGCAAGGTGCCGCAGGCAGGGCAGGTTACAAGAGAAGACGTAGAGGCACTGATGACTGACCCTGAAGAGGCA
The DNA here is from genome assembly GCA_002424305.1 of Firmicutes bacterium UBA5449. Taxonomy (GTDB): domain Bacteria; phylum Bacillota; class SHA-98; order UBA4971; family UBA4971; genus UBA4971. The sequence goes on along the minus strand of DIQZ01000044.1, from coordinate 2,123 downwards.
TTGAAGTTCGTAGAGATTACAGGGATAGATTCCCTTGCTGTCGCAGTGGGAAGCGTACATGCCATGCGTGAGCAGTCAGCAGATTTGGATATAGACAGGATAAAGAAGATAAGTGAACTTGTAGGGATACCACTGGTGTTGCATGGTGCATCCGGTGTAACAGATGAAGGATATAAAGATGCAATTCCTGCCGGAATATGCAAAATAAACATTGCAACCGAGCTAAACAAGGCATGCATGAAAGCAGCGAAAGAGGCAATTGCAAAGGATCCTAATGTGATAGACCTAAGGAAGGTATTAAAGCCGGGGCGTGAAGCTATGAAAGAGAGAGTCAAGGCAAAGATGAGGCTCTTCGGAACGTCCGGCAAGGCCTAATGATTTCGGAATATTGAAGATCTCACCTGTGTCAAATCATAGGACGGGATCACTTGAAAGCATCTATTAGGGGAGGAAGTAAGCACGCGACACGATAATCATTTAGGTTTAAGAAAAGAGGCAAATCCATCAGCTGATAGGTACGTGGCACCAATATTCATTGCAGGCCTCTGTATTTGCGGTATGACATATAATCAAGGTGGTAGACAGCTTCTTCCACCCCTCTTAATTGCGATCCAAAGAGAATTCAGTCTTAGTCATCTTCAGAGTTCTGCTCTTATGACAATTTTCTCTATGGTATATGCAGTTGTCCAAGCTTTGGTTGGTATGTTGAGTCGGTTAGTGGGACGTCGCAGGATTCTAGTATTTAGTACAATTGCATATGCTGTTGTGCTCATGTCAACAAGTCTTATATATAGTTATGAGACACTCCTCATCTTACAGGTGGCAGGGGCTTTAACTGCCGGAGTCTATTTCATAACCGGACTTTCCATAATAGCAGATATCTCCAGCTCTTCAAAACACAAGGGCTTAATTATGGGCTTCTATTTATCGGCGACGTCACTTGGTGCAGTCTTAAGCTCTTCGATGTCAGGAGTAGCCCTTAAATACTGGAACTGGAGAATAGCTTATCTGGTATGGGGTTTGGTGGGTATTCCCATAGGATTACTGATGTTGAGGTATCTACCTAGAGACAATCGGCTGGGTGAGGATACAGATTCAAGAGCACGTCGGCCCATGTTGTCAGAAAGAGCTATTAGTGCTACCTATGCTTTGCTTGTGATTAGCCTAATGTTGAATTCCATCAAGGTATGGGGATTAAGCACCTTCCTGTGCTCATTCTTATCGGAAGCCAAGGGGTTTACGCAGGCATCTGCAGCAGCACTCTACGGTGGAATCAGGGGTATAGGTGTGCTTGGCCAAACCACCATGGGAATAATGTTAGATTCTATGGGGAAATTTGAGACAGCGATTCTCACAACTGGGTTGGGCGCGTTTGCGGTTTGTCTGCCGCTAGTCAATTGTGGGCGGCCTTTTCTCGTCGTTACTCTTGCGATCTACGGGTTTGTCAGTCCCATGGCTTTTGGCTCTGTAATGGCTAGCATACATGATTCTACTCCTCCCGAGAGTTGGGATGCAGCCACCGGCTTTGCAAATGCATTAAGTTTTGTGGGTGCATCTGTAGGTCCGGCAATGGTTGGAAGGTTGATAGATGCATCAGGGTTTAATGTTGCATTTCTTACTACCGCAGCTCTTAGCGCGCTTGGTTGCTTGATATCATATTTCGCTTGGATGACGAGTAAGACTTGTCAGCGTAAAAAAGCCGGGTCACAATGAGGTTAAGATCCTAGTATCTGGTATGTGCACACAACATGTAAGGTGACGAGTGCTCTTTTAAGTAGCCCACGAATGCCTTCTTCTCTCACAATATTATGTCTCCTGGCAGCAATGATGGATACTACATGTCTTTAAAGGCTTCATCTAATGCCTTGTTTCTCAGCCCGGCTCCTGCGATGATTCCCACGACTCATTTCTTTTTTCTGTCTTTGTTTGTACTGTACCTGAAGTGTGCAGTCATCATTCACGGTGGCCGGGGATAGAGAAGTGAACTTATTAGAAAGTAGAAAACGGAGCCATTTTCGATGTTAACGAAAGCCAGCAATGATGCGGGTTACAGGAGGGGGGGGGAAATTAGTTTCTCCCATGGAAAAGGCCTGTTTTTTGGGTAAGAAAATGAAGGCAACCGG
>DIQZ01000012.1 GCA_002424305.1 Firmicutes bacterium UBA5449 | reverse complement strand
GCCGTCTTCTGCAATATGGCGGTCCGCGTCGCTCTGGATCGCTGTCGCCATCCTATGCCTAGTATCCTTTGGTGAGATTACTTATCGTGCAAAAATTGGACTGCTTCCTCCGGGTATTCATCAGTCGGCTAAGATACAAACCACTTCCATATCTGCTAAAGAGATGTCGGGGGAACTTCCAATAGCGACAATTCAGATGCCGGCAGCCTCCGGTGAGTCCCGAGATGGCTTCCTAATTGATTTCGGTTTCAGCTTTTCGGCAGGACCCTCCGATTTNNCTTCATGATGAGGATCATTAAGTCATCCTCGGTGACCAGGCAGAAGCCGGACGCTGCTGACCAACTGTCGTCTTCTGCAATATGGCGCTCCGCGTCGCTCTGGATCGCTGTCGCCATCCTATGCCTAGTATCCGTGGCCGAGGTCACCTCTCGCGCAGGAGTCGGCCTTTTCTCATCTGACATCCCTAAGGCGCATGGCCCACAAATCACATCTATGTCAGCAGGAGAGATATCCGGGGACATTCCAATAGCGGTCATACACGTTCCGGAAACCACAGGCGAGTCCGCAGACAGCTCCGTAATCAATTTCGGGTTCAACTTTTCGGCAGGACCCTCCGATTTCACCTTGGCTCTCACCGCTCCGGATGGAAGCATTGCATGGAGCGATAGACATAGCACGACAAGCACAATGAACGTTGATGCGTCCAACCTGTCTGTTCCTGCAAACATGCCGGGTGAGTGGCGGATTATGATGATTGGTAAGGCCACCGAATTAACCTTCTCTGCCAAGTGGGAAGTGATCTCAAGCAGCAATGAGTAAGGTTACGGCAATGCTGAGTTTGCGGTCATGGCAGCCGTAGCAGAGTATTGAGGCCTTGAAGCTGTCATCGTTTCGTCGGCATGGTATGTGAGCACTATGTGAGGCTCAGGGAAATGACGTGGTAGACGGAGGAGAGCCTGGGGCGATATTCTCATCGTCGCTACACTGCTTGTTCAATGCGCTGAAGAAGTTCAAGAGCATCCTCAATGTCATCGCATGTAGGTTTTGTGGCATGATACCGCGCTTTTCTGCTCAATTCTTCAAGCGCTTGGTAATTTCCAAACGATCCGCGTAAATGCTTCCTAATATATTCCTTACGTTGATCGTGATGCCCTATGTCTATGATTCCATGTGCTGCCAATGTCATATCTACCAGGTGAAGAGCCTTGTAGAAGGCGACGGTTATGACCCAGTCTGGATATGCAGTGTCTTTGGGGCCTAGTATAGGCTCAGCCAGCAACTTGGCATTATGCTTAGCCTGCCATTCATGTTGCTCATCAATAGCCATCTACATCGCCTCCGAATCAACCCTAACAGCATGTTCGGGTAGGGGGCAACAGCCTACTTCTCTAGGATCCAATGTCATCAAGTCAACCGATAATGTCGGGTAGCAATCCATTAGGTCAGCCATGGCATCACCCACTGCTTCCCGTTGGTCAATACAGGGCCTTTCTTTAAACAATACCCGAAGGACCAGTTGATGCATTCGTTCATCAGGAATGCAATAAATCGAGGCAGTTATGTCTCTTTTCTTTAAGAGCTTTGCAAAATCTGTAGCTGCCCGCGGACGTAAGTCGCCACTTTGATGCATTTCATCTACCCCACATCGTGGCTTCGGCTTGGCAGCCCAATTTCCGATCGATTTGCGTAGTGCTTCGTCAGACTCAGGATGATGCATGATATAGCTCGCTAGCAACACCAGAATCTTTCGATTCTCTTTAGGGCTTATCTCAGAAGCCTTCCGCCATATTTGCATGTCAACCACAGTGCCGCGCTCTGAATCGAAGCCTTCTGAACACGGGATCCATCCGTGATGAGCTGGAGCATTATCATTGCATTTATTATTCACCAAAAGGGTCACTTATCCTCTGCCTCCCCTTGAGATTCAGAGATCTCTCCACCGCTGTCGTTCGATGGTTTGATGTAGCTCAACTCGATTCCCATTTGCTCACAATAATTAATGGCCAGAGATGCTACTGAAACCATAAAATTTTCTATGCTATCATCAGGAATGCGTATTCGCGCATGAACGCGGACGGTCTCGCTACCCTCCCAAGTTCCGAAATCAATAACAAACCCGTGATCGAATGGTTCAACACGCCAGGTGTTCGCTTCCTTCGGCTCCACAAACACATCCGGAATCAACTCTCTAAAACTGCCTGTCACCTTGTATCCCCCAATACTTCGGTATACGCAAGTAGGAAAACGTCATGCTACGCAAGACTGTAATAATGGGTGTTGATGATGTATGAAGTTCATACTACCATTATGTTCTATGGAAAGTAATGGATTCCTCCTTTTATCTACTGCAATAACGGCAGCAGAATACCAAACGCCTTTGCCATATTGACGGTGATCTTGCGGAGTCTTACAGGGATAGGTATAGCGAGATACATCAGTCAGCACAAGGAATGCTTATTTCTTGTTGTCTACGATCCGTTGTGCAAAACCATGGTATCCTCGTTGAAATTTATCTTTTCTCAACTGTCAATTCGGAAAAGTTTCGGCTTGTAGAGGTTTCCGTGGACTCCAAATTGCACTGTCTCTCTGTCACTGGTAAAATAATGTCTGTACAGACAACTTTACCAGTGGGTGAGTCTGCACTGATTTTTCACGCGCGGTAAGTACTTGTTGTTCTCAACTCATGGGCTAAAGGGTGAAGAATTCTCTCTCATAATGCCGATGCCGGCAGCAGCCTTAGCAACGGAGGTTATCCATGAAGGTTCATTTGGATTGTGTTCAATGTAATTTGAGGCAGGCTTTGGAAGCTGCCAGACTTGTGACTACCGATGTCAATGTTCAGAAGACGATTGTCCTGAAATCACTTGAGGTGCTTTCAAAGTATGATTCCTATACAACCTCGCCGGAGATGGGAAGCGCAGTTCATGAGGTAGTCAAGGAATGTACAGGAAATGAGGACCCCTATAAAAAGGTAAAGAAAGATGCTATCAAGATAGCACATGATGTTTATCCTGCGATGAAAAGGTTTGTTGAGGCAGAGGATGATAGGCTGCTCGCCGCATTGGAGGTATCTGCAGTAGGCAATCTCCTGGATGCCGGGGTATATGGAGACATGCGCACAGTAGATTTGGAGGCTATGCTCAAGGGGGAGTTGACTAAAGGGCTTGGCTTAGGTGACATAGAGGTGCTCCGTGAGGAACTACAGCATGCCGAAACTGTCGTAATCATCGGAGACAATGCAGGCGAGACAGTCCTCGACCGAATTCTAATCTCTGAAATCAAGAATGTGAGCGGGGAAGGAGTCAGCATATTTTACGGAGTCCGCAGCGTCCCCATGATAAACGATGCCACTGCGGAAGATGCGATCGCATCCGGCTTGGATCAAGATGCAACCATTGTGTCTACAGGGAGTACTGTGCCGGGACTAATCCTGGACAAAGCTGACCCGAAGTTTCTGAAGCTCTACCGCGAGGCGGATGTTGTAATCAGCAAAGGACAGGGTAACTACGAGACTCTGAGTGATTCTGCAGGGCGTACAGTCTACTTCCTGCTGAAGGCAAAATGCAAAGCAGTGGCAGGAGATATTGGGGTCAAAACAGGAGAGTATGTGTTGGTCCGGAAGTAGGTTGGGGAGAGAAAGGATGGTCGCCTGTGCGAGCGCTGGTTTTCGACGAAGGTCTCAAAGCGGTAGACATGTCCATCCCGAAACGGGGGAGGGGCGAGGCATTAATACGTGTTTCCCTTGCGGGGATCTGTAACACAGACATCGAAGTGACTAGGGGTTATCTGGCATACAGTGGAATCATGGGCCATGAGTTTGTCGGTGAGGTTATGGATGCGGAAAGCTCCGACTTAGTCGGGAGACGTGTCGTAGGTGAGATTAACATTGCATGCGGTAAATGCTTCATGTGCCAAAGCGGTAACCCGCGCCATTGTGAGAATGTCAAAGCAATGGGGATAAACGGATGGCAGGGTTGTTTTGCGGATTATGTGGTTTTACCTGAGTGTAACCTCCATACAGTCCCCGATTCAGTAACAGATGAGCAAGCTGTTTTCACAGAACCCCTCGCAGCGGGCATCGAAGTCCTGGAGCAAGTCCACATACTGCCTACAGACTCCGTTGCAGTCATCGGCGATGGTAAACTGGGTCTTCTTACAGCTCAGGCGATACACGCCTTCGGACATCACGTTATTGTCCTGGGTAAGCATGAGAAAAAGCTCGGGATCGCAGAAAGCATGGGTATGGATGTTTCGCACGTCAGAGAGTTTACAGGCAGAGTTGATGTGACTGTGGACTGCACAGGTAATCCGTCAGGTATTGAAACTGCCATGGCTATAGTGCGTCCCAAAGGAACGATCGTGCTAAAGAGCACTTTTTATGAAGGCACTCCCATCAACCTTACACCGATAGTACGTAATGAAATCACATGCGTAGGTTCACGGTGCGGGCCGTTTCCGCCTGCCCTTCGATTGCTTGAGACGGGTCGGGTTACCGTGGAGCCTTTAATAGAAGCAACTTATACAGCAGATGAAATGCAGGACGCGTTTGAAAAGGCATGTACCCGCGGGAGCCTCAAGGTCCTTGTTGACTTTGAGAGTTAGCGGTAAAGCGGACACAAATGAGACTTAAGAGATACCTCAGAGCCCTGCTTGCCCTGAGTCAAGCAACAATTGCCATGACTCCGTAACTACATACGTTGCGTCCGTCCATCAAGCATATGGCAGGATTGTTGCGATATACGTCGAAATTAAGTGAAGTAAAGTATTACATCAATACCAATAATATTAATTTTCACAGGAGGTAATTTCGGAGATGAAAAGGACCCGAAAGTTTTTAGCGCTGTTCAGCGTCGCTTTGGTTGCAGTAATGGTGATGGGGATCGCGTCGGTTGGCGCAGCCGCTGCCAAGCCCAGGATGGCTATTGTGTTTGCTACAGGCGGACTCGGAGACAAATCGTTTAATGACTCTGCCTACGAAGGTATGAAACGTGCAGAGAAGAACCTGGGAATAGAATTTGATCAAGCTGAACCGCAGGCTGTTGCGGAGTACGAGAGTCTTTTGATGAGATTTGCTCAGACTTGCAAATACGATCTGATCATATCCATCGGTTTTGACCAGGCAGATGCCTTGCAGGTTGTGTCCGGGAGGTTCCCGAACCAGAAGTTCGCAATTGTGGACACCGCAGTTGATGCTCCCAATGTAGCATCATACGTATATAAGGAAGCAGAGCGTGGGTTTGTGGTAGGGGCAGTGGCAGGCCTGATGACTGCTAAAGCAGGCGATCCGCGCATTGTTTCAGACAAGCAGATAGTGGGAGTCATAGGCGGAATGGACATACCGCTTATCCGTGCCAATGTCGCAGGGTACATTGCCGGAGCCAAGTATGTGAATCCCAAAGTTGAAGTGAAATACGCATACGTCGGACACTGGGCTGATCCTGCCAAGTGCAAGGAAATGGCCAATGCCATGTTGGATGAGGGTGTGGACGTGCTGTGGCTTGCTGCCGGCCGTTCAGGCCTCGGTGGAATCAAGGCTGCAGAGGAGCGTAATCGCTATGCTATAGGCGCTGACTCTGACCAGGGATACCTTGCTCCTGAAAACATGCTGACCAACGGAATGAAGCTTGTGGACAACACAGTCTATATGGCTATAGAAGCTGTGCTTAAAGATGAGTTCAAGCCCGGAATTAACATGTTGGGTTTGAATGAAGGGGCGCTGGGTTATTCAGAGAGCTTGGTTCCCGCTGACATAATTGCTGATGTAGATAAACTTGCAGCGAAAGTTGCATCCGGTGAACTGGAAATCCCTGAGGATGTTGACCAGGTTGAGCCTTGGCTGAAAGCCCAAGGGAAGTAACTCGTAGTAGTTGGAAGACAACGACAAATAGGTTCCTTCAGGCGGGGGGATGTTCTCCCCCTGCCTTGTTAAGTCTATGTTGTGTCAGGTCTATACCGGAAAAGGAGTTCGCCTTATTATGTACGCCATTCGGATGGAGAATATTACAAGACGGTTTGGAAGCGTTGTGGCTAACGATGACGTGTCTTTTGCTGCATCTCCCGGAGAGATTCACTGTTTGTTAGGGGAGAACGGGGCAGGGAAGAGCACACTGATGAGAATTTTATTTGGCCTCTATCGAGCGGATTCAGGTTCCATCTACGTGAATGACCTACCTGTAGAAATCTCAGGTCCTCGCGATGCAATAGCCTTAGGTATCGGTATGGTGCATCAACACTTTATGCTTGCTGAAGCTCTTACCGTTACAGAGAATATAGTGGCAGGGTGTGAGCCTCGCAAGAATGGACTGCTCGATTACAAGCAGGCACAAAAAGACATCTTGGAGGTTTCTGAAAGGTATGGTCTTCGAGTGGATCCTGATGCAAAAGTTGAAGACATATCCGTAGGCCAACAGCAGAGGGTTGAGATACTAAAGGCGCTCATGAGAGGAGCCGAAGTGCTGATCTTGGATGAGCCTACCGCAGTGCTTACACCTCCTGAAGTAAGTGAGCTTTTTACCGTAATGCGAGCTCTGTCAGAATCCGGAACTACCATCATATTCATCACGCATAAGCTCAAGGAGACAATGGAAATTTCCGATAAGGTGACTGTCCTGCGTGACGGTAAAAAGGTGGGTACTGTTTTCACCAAAAATGCTACCCCTGAAAGCCTTGTTGAAATGATGGTTGGACGGAGTCTTCCTGTGCATGATGACAGTCGTATGCAGCCAAAGGAGGCAACTGCCCTTGAACTTGAAGACATTTCAGTAGCCGGAAGAGGGGGCAGTCGCGCTCGGTTGGACGGTGTGAATCTGGACGTTAAGTTCGGAGAGATACTGGGTATAGCGGGTGTTGACGGCAACGGCCAACTGGAGATGGAGGAGGTCGTAACCGGGTTGCGGAGGCCTTCCAAAGGCAGGATCATCATGAGCGGTCAAGACCTGACCGGCCTTGATACCAGAAAGATTAGAGACAAAGGGGTTGCGTATATCCCGTCTGACAGATTGAAGCGGGGAATGGTAACATCACTTAGTCTGGCCCGAAATTCCGTGCTCGGTATGCATCACCATGCTCATTTCAGTCAGCGCGGCGTGCTTCAAGAAGATGTCATCCATGAACACGCAGAAGATATCGTAAGTAAGTATGATGTGCGCGCTGAGTCTGTCAATCAGCCTATTGGCTCTCTTTCAGGCGGGAACCAACAGAAAATGGTTGTGGGCCGTGAGTTGGCCAGGCCTCACAGTGTCGTAGTTGCGTGCCAGCCTACACGGGGACTGGATGTCGGGGCTACTTATTACATCAGGGAGCAGATTCTTGAAAGCCGCAATAAGGGTAAGGCTGTCTTACTCATATCCGCGGAGCTTGACGAGATACTCGAGTTATCCGACAGGATAGCGGTGATTTATGAAGGTCAAATAGTGGACGTGCGCCCGACAGATCAGTTCACCGAGCAAGAGCTTGGCCTTCTCATGACCGGCGAGAGGAACGGAGTGTAAAAGATGGGTCTTGGACGAGACATGTCAAAGCTTGCATACTCAATTATTGCAGTTGTGCTTGCTCTCATAGTAGGCGCTGTTCTGATCGGGGCGTCAGGTTACAGTGTCAAAGAAGCATATTCTAATCTTTTCATGGGAGCGTTCGGAGGAGTATACAGTCTTGCAACGACTGTTGTGATGTCAACTCCGCT
>DIQZ01000076.1 GCA_002424305.1 Firmicutes bacterium UBA5449 | reverse complement strand
GAGTCAGACAAATTAAGAGCGTACGATACTCCGGCTTTGCTATAACCGGGTGGCGAAATGTCTGAGTCAGGCTCATCCAATAAGCGACCGTAAAGCTGATACAATGCTTGAAGTATCAAGACATTTCACCTCCTTCCGGCATCTTGGGAACATCGATAATGCCGTCACGCATCGTAGCGCGAAAAAAGCGCGGTGTCATGTTGTCGTTGTAGTCAATGTCCAAGAGCATCCAGCCAAGATCCCGTTCACCTTTATAGGGTGATACGGGAATTGCCCCTTCAACAAGTTCAAAATAAGCAGGGAATTCTCTACACCCAAGATAAGGACGGTGATAACACTGACCTTGCCTCGCACGTCGGATAATCATGTTGTAGTGTTTCTCAGGTGTGTCATTCGGACCGGCCTCATCTGTCATCTCGAAATGCGCCTCGATGACATAGGACACGTCTCTAAGCACCAATGACGCTCTCTGCTGCCGATCTTCAGACGCATACTGGCATAATACTACTGCATCTCCCCTCATTGCTTGCTCTACATTCCTCTTTGGAATCTTGCTTCCTACTTCATTCCGCCGGATATTATCGAAGCGTATTTCATTTAGGATGTGTATCCTGTCAACAACCCAGCAGATAGCCGGTTTCCAATGAATAGCCTCAAGGACTCCCCGCGCAGCTGAAGGCGTTATAACATCATAGCTGACGCGCTCCGCTTTCATCTCAGGTCGCGTGAAACACGCATAGTCCCCCCAGACTCGCATAGCGACTCCGTATCCCATCTTTTCCCTCCTCTCCAATCTTTCTGTAGTCACTGATGTTACACAAACCATGCCCCTCCGATAGCATCAAGAGCCTCTGTTATCTCAATTCCCACTTCCGTATAACAGGAATCGTCAGCAAGGACATGAATTGCCCCTTTCTCCCCTCCGAGAGTACGTATCTTGCCACACCGTTCAAGTTGTGCAAACTGATTTGGGTATACCTGCACAACATAGGATTGTAATTGCCGGAACAATCTGTAGGACGGCCAGCGAGTTGCCTTCTCTATCAAGTCACGAGCTTCATCATCCCATGGGATCACAATTGGGACAGTATTGGAATCGATGATACGGAACTTGCTTGCAATATCCGCAAAGGGAAAACTCAATTTCTTCCGTTCTTCTTGCACCGCAGTCATAATGTGTTCTTTGTCAAGCCTATCGCTTTCGATATCGTAGAGTCTGTGAAAATAGCTTTCGATTGCCTGTAAGTTCAGTGGGTCATCGGTTTTCCTTAAAACCATATTGGTAACAGAAGCAGTTCGCTGAAACCAACCTAATAACTTGTGGTCAACAGGTTGAAATACATAGACATGTCCTATAGTCAACTTACCTTCCCTGTTGCATCTGCCGGCAGCCTGCGCAATAGAGTCAAGTCCGGCAGATGCGCGGAACACGACAGGAAAATCTAAATCAACACCTGCTTCCACGAGCTGAGTTGAGATAACCAGACACTGTGCCCCTTTCTTGAGGTTTTGCCGAATCTTATCCAATTCCTCACTACGGTGCCGCGGACACATACATGCGCTCAAGTGAAACGCGCCCTCTCTGTCTGCAATGAGCTTGTAAAGATCACGAGCATGGGATCGCGAATTGACTATACACAGCACCTGTGGGTATTCCCTGAGTTCAGATGCAAGGGCGTTATCATCCATCGGGCCAATCTGAGTCACCTCTACTCGACGGAAAGCCTCATAAAGATGTTGAGGATCAGGGGCTATCTCGCGGACTCGGACAGTCTCGGGCATTAGTTCCGCAAATGTAGGCTGAGTAGCTGTACACAATACAATAGTCGCTCCGTAGTTTTCGGTAAGTTCACGCAGTGCAGCAAGGCACGGTTTCAGGTAATCTGTGGGAAGCATTTGAGCCTCATCCAGAATGATTACACTCCGTGCGATGTTGTGGAGCTTACGACAACGCGAGCTTCGGTTTGCGAAGAGGGACTCGAAAAGCTGGACATTTGTAGTGACAATGATAGGAGCATCCCAGTTCTCTGTAGCAAGACGTAACCTGGCAACATCTTCATTCCAATCCTCAGAATCCTCATCAGGGAATTCGAAGTTGCTATGGTGCTCTAAGACACCTTCATCCCCTAATGCCTTCCGAAATACCTTAGCATTCTGTTCAATTATGCTGGTAAATGGGATTACATAGATGATGCGTTCCAATCCATGTACGGAAGCATGCTTCAGTGCAAAAGCCAGTGATGATAAGGTTTTTCCTCCACCCGTAGGAACCGTTAAGCTAAACAGACCGGGTTCAAGTTCTGCCCTATCTACACAAGCCTTAAGAATATCCGCACGATATCGATTTACCGGTGTGTCTTCAGCCGAGGCAAGAAGTTTCGCCAGGTACTGATCAAGACGTTGTCTTAGTTCTGAAACAGTTGGATACTCGCTTCCACGAATATGTGCTTTCTTGCCATCCATTACGTTTTCAGTATCGAGAAAGTCAGCATCAACCAGGCAAGAATAGAGCATTCGAATGAAGAATTGAAGGCTGAAACCCTCCTGGCCATCTAGAAGAGATATGGATAGTCTCATAGCGCTTTTCTGAGGAAATGAAAGATTGGCTTTTCTATATATGCTATAGTCTCGCACCTTGCGGTTGAGGCGTGCAGCCAAAGACGGCTCATCCGCTATGCTTCCGTAATCAGGTATGCCAGCGTGATGTCCTGCCGCCACGTACGCAAGGATAGTACCAATGCCTGGTCCATACAAGGTAATTGCTTCATGCGCTCCTGCAGTAGAGTGGTCTACCCGAAGAGGAGCTCCATTTAGGCGTTGTTGGAACTCTTTAGAGAATTTCCCCAGATCATGAAGAAGGCCTGTACTACATCCGTACTCCCCTGCGCCGAACACTGAGGCAAACCCTCGAGCTAATTCCGCCACTGATACAAGATGGTCTTCCACAAGCTGCCAATCAGCTTTGTCAGTGCCGTTGGTGTGTGCATAGTAGACAGTCATCTAGGGCCCCTCTCTCACACCATAAGCCTTTCAAATATCTGCAACAGCTTCAAAATAGCACCATATGATTGGCGTAAACCAGGCCTATGACTTATCTCGCGTTATTTACCTTGGATACATCGCATTACTTCTATTTTCTTCTTGCTACAGCTTTATCCTTCTCCATTCTCCTTGATCTGCATAGGGAGCGAGACTCTTCCAAGAAGCCGTTGAGTGCATCTTTCTCATCCAAAGTGGCGTCAAAGTAAGTCTCCACATGCCGCTCGCTTAGGCACTGTACCGAAAAGGTTACATACCTGATTTGCCGTTTCGTCGCGGTGGCCAGATCGTCCCGTTGAACGGGCCTGACACAAGTGGTACAATTGTTTTGTGACATACTCGTGCCTATGAAAGGAATAGCTGTCATGCGTGAAGAAGCGCGATTTTGGGTTGATGACGCCATATGGGATTTAGAGTGCGTCCAAGAAATGCTCGACAATACTACCTGGAAGGGCCCCTATATACTGAAGAAGAATTCGCACGCATAAAACACACTAGCAGCGTAGTGCAAGATGCAATAACATATGGCATTGAAATCTATCCGGAGCCGTAGGTTTCATCTTGCTTACCGTAAATCTAAGTAAAGGAGGCCAACCTTTGGAAGCTAATCTTGAATACCTAATTGTAATCTCTTTCTTCCTACTCGGTTAGTGGCCACTCAGTCAAATCATACTCAATCCCTGTTCTTGTCTTATATATCAATCTTTCTTTGCCTCCCAAGCAAGGCGCCAAGCCTATTGCCCCTC
>DIQZ01000062.1 GCA_002424305.1 Firmicutes bacterium UBA5449 | reverse complement strand
TCGTAAGTGGTGTTCTGTCACCTGAGGCACCTCCTCCTGAGATGAATCCAATTGTACGCTTAACTATTGCACCTGCGGAAACAGCTCCTCCGGGGCAAAGACCAGGCCTACAAGACCTCTGCCTGTATGTGCACCGAGTACAGGCGCTATCGGACCTTGCGGGAGCCAGTTGCACTTAAAGATTTTGTCCAATCGCTCTTGAAGGCGGGATGCACCTTCCGGGTATTGCGAATGGAGGATTTGCATACGCATTGCGGTTTGGGGTGGATGAGCTGAGGCAACGATATCTGCCAGCGTATCAATGGCCCGGGTTATCGTGCGGGCTTGTGCGAGGTTGACATATGTGCCGGCTGCCTTTTCCACGTGGATTATAGGCTTTATGTTGAGCACTGATGCGAGTAGCCCCTTGAGGTGACTGATCCTTCCACCGTGGATGAGGTACTTTAGCGTTGAAAGTGTAAAAAGCGTCTCTGTAGCTTCAGTGATTTGTCTGAGCATAGATAATATGCGGGACTTTTCCCATCCTGCACGCAGGGCTTTTGCGGCCATCTCAACATGCCAGCCCTGGCCGGCTGAAAGAGTCTTCGTGTCATATATTTCTACATTGGCTTCAGGTACCATACCGGCACCGATTCTTGCTGCATTGACCGTACCACTCAGTCCGGAGGATATGTGAATTGAGAGAATATCGGGATCCTTTTGGGCAAGACTGCGATAGAGATCCGCGAAAGCTCCGGGTGACGGCTGAGACGTAGTTGGGATCTTTGATGCCTTTGCTTGTAGCTCGTAGAACTCGTTAGGGGTAATGTCCACTCCGCTTCGATAGATTTTGCCGTCTATCGTAATTGTCAAGGGAAGGTAGTGTACCTCGAAGCCTTCAAGCTGTTCAGGAGAGATGTCCGCTGCGTAGTCTGTGACGATCTGCATTCAGTTTGCCTCCTTGGTGCGCCGGTATATAATGTGTGTCAGCAGTATTACAGAGATCATACGGCGTATGTATATATGATATGTGTACAACGGACGCACACAGGCGGACGCTGTTGACACCCTGCAGATTAAACTCCTTGTGTGTATCCTCATTCTCTATACTACCATTCAAGTGAGTGTGGTTCCAGTATATTTTTAGAGACCTGTCGCCGCGGCCAGTGATAATGTCGCCTCATGTCTCCTTTCATAGAGCTATGGCTGTTTTGCTTTTCGACCGGGTCCGGTTACACTCTTCAGTCACGGCTGTAATGCTCTTCGGCCTTGGCTATTGCACTCTTCAGTCGCGGCCGTCATGCTCTTTGGTCGCTTTGGCCGCGGCTGTTACGCTTTTCTGCCCTGACTGTTACGCTCTGCACGAGTAACCGGTGCGCTCTCCGTAGTAGTGGAAAACAGAGAAAATCTACATTTTGAGGCAAGATGGTCGAATTTCGCGCATCTAATACGGATCCGTGATCGAAAATGGCACACGGTTCTCATAACATTTCTCGGGGTGTAAGGTTTTCGATCACATATTCCAAAAACGTGATCGAAAAACGCACACACTTTCTAAAACCGTGTTCGCTTTTCGATCACGCACCCTCAGGAACCACCTGACACATGCACTTTTTCGCGCTGGGTGGTCGAAAATCAAACACTAATACGGAAAGTGTGATCGAAAATAGCGCACCGAAACCGGTTTGGTGATCGAATTTGTGGCACCCCTAAGTTCAAACTCAAAAACGTGGTCGAAAATAGCACACAGATTTGAGAAACGTGATCGGAAATAGTACACCCTCAGGAACATATGGTAGAAAATGTCATACCTGCCGGGGTACGATGGTTGAATTTGAAGCACGCTCAGCTAAAAACTTGGGAGTGTGGTCGAAAATAGTGCACCCAAACCGGCTAAGGTGGTCGAGTTTGTAGCACTCCCTTCGCCGGCCTGTAATAGTTGAGTTTCAAAGACGTAACTGAGGCGAAATTTGCCTCAGTTACGATTTCCATCGAACGCTTTAGGTTATCCGGGCTTTCATATCAGCTTCTCATCCGGTGTCAAGGTTCTTCTAATGAGTGTCCATCATATCATGAAGAATATATATCATGAAGGATATGTCCATATCACCTGGATTGGATGAAGTCAGACTTGACAATCCGTCATCTTCTGGATTGGGATGAAGCTAGGCTTTCCAATCTATCAGAGGCCGGTATTGCACCGGAAAGTCCCAGGTTCTTAAAGGCTACTGAGAGCATCAGTTTAATACGGTTTAGTTGGTTAACTTCGCTCGCTCCGGGGTCATAGTCGATAGCTACAATGTTCGCTTCGGGATAGTTCTTTTTCAGCGCCTTGAGCATGCCTTTACCGGTAACATGGTTGGGGAGACAACCAAACGGTTGGACGCAGACGATGTTCGGCACACCCATTTCGATGAGTTCAATCATCTCAGCTGTTAAGAACCAACCTTCGCCTGTATGATGACCCCAAGAAAGAATTCCTTTCGCCTTCTCCGCCAGGTGATAGATGGTCTTAGGCACTTCGAACCTCTGACTTGAATCGAGGGCATGTTTCATGTCCCGCCTGAAGTGCTCCAGGTAGCGGATAGCTGCCTTGCTAACCAGCATATTGCCGAGAGAGCCTGCCAGATAGCGGTGGCGGAAGATACCGTCATGAACGGAATAAAGGAAGAAATCCAACATATCCGGGACTACCGCTTCCACACCTTCGCTTTCCAAAATGCTGACCACGTGGTTGTTGGCTGCAGGGTGATACTTAACCAGGATTTCCCCGACCACTCCTACCTTGGGCTTCTTGATATCAGTGATTTCAAATCGGTCAAAGTCTTCCACTATTCCGTAGATGTTATCTCTAAAACTTCTGTAGTTCGTCTGGGTTACGTCTTTCCTCAAGATGTCAAGCCATTTGCTAAGCAGCAGGTTGGCAGAGCCGGGTATCTTCTCGTAAGGACGCACTCGATACAGCACCCGCATCAAAAGATCGCCATATACTATAGATACAACCGCCTTTTTTAATAACCTCGGGGTGAGTGTGAATCCTGGATTGCCTTCGATTCCTTGTAAGCTAAGGGATAAGACCGGCACGTCAGAAAATCCTGATTCGCGTAAGGCTTTCCGGAGGAGGCCTATGTAGTTGGTAGCCCGGCAACCGCCTCCGGTTTGGCTCATCAGGACTGTGGTGTTCTTAGGATCATATTTTCCGGACTTAAGCGCGTGAATCAGTTGGCCTATTACAATGATAGAAGGGTAACAGGCATCATTGTTCACATATTTCAGCCCGGCTTCTATGTCCTCTCGTTTCACCTTGGACAGTAATACTGCATTGTATCCTTCTGATCTAAAGGCTTCTTCCAGTACTTCAAAATGAATGGGAGACATCTGCGGACATAGGAGCACATGATTTTCTCTCATTTCTTTGGTGAATATGTGTCTTGTCGGGACGGGATAGAGTTCTTTGGGCGTAATCCCCATCTTGTCGCGTTCTTCGACTGCAGCTACTAAAGATCGAATCCTGATCCTGGCTGCTCCTAAGTTGCTTATCTCGTCAATCTTTAGCATTGTATAAAGCCGGTTGTGCCGATTTAGGATTTCTTGAACCTGATCCGTTGTGATAGCGTCCAGGCCACATCCGAAAGAGTTCAGCTGCACAATTTCTAACTCAGGGGTTTCAGCCACGAGACTTGCGGCTGCATAAAGCCGGGAGTGGTATGCCCACTGGTCAACAACTCGGAGTGGTCTTTCGACATCCCCCAAGTGTGCCACTGAATCCTCAGTTAGGACAGCCATTCCGTTTGATGTGAAAACTTCCGGAATGCCGTGGTTAATCCCGGGATCTAGGTGGTAGGGGCGGCCTGCTAAGACCACACCCTTCATCCGGTTGGCTTTCAGATAATCCAGAACCTTTTCGCCTTGGCTACGGATATCATCTTTGATTCGCTCATCTTCCTGCCAGGCAGCCTCAACTGCTTTCTTGATTTCCCCCTTACTAAGATCAAAGCTCTTAAGTTCTTCATAAAGCCGGTCTGCTAACCGGGATTTATGTTCATAGGGTAAGAAGGGATTAATGAAAGTGACCCCGTTTTCCCGGATCATGTCCATATTGGATGATGCGACTTCAGGGTAGGAAATAACTATTGGACAGTTGAAGTGGTTATCAGCCTCAGGCTGTTCTTTTCTTTCAAAAGTGATGGATGGATAAAAAATAGTCTTTATCCCTTGCTTGATTAACCACGCGACATGTCCGTGAACGAGTTTTGCAGGATAACAAACTGATTCAGAGGGGATGGTCTCACTCCCAAGTGCGAAAAGGGCAGGGGAGGAAGGGGGAGAAAGCTCCACCCTAAACCCTAGATGGGTGAAAAATGTATGCCAAAAGGGATAGTTCTCGTACATATTTAGGACTCGAGGAATCCCGATAACCCCTCTCTGGGCCTTTTCCAAAGGCAAAGGCTCATAATGGAAAAGCTGATTAAACTTATAGGTGAATAGATTCGGCAGCTCTTGTTTATTCTTTTCCCCACCAAGAGGTTTCTCGCAGCGGTTACCTGAGATGAACCTTCTCCCGTCTTGGAAGCGATTTACAGTAAGAAGGCAGTTGTTGGTGCATCCACCGCATCGTCCTGTAGAAGATCTATAGTCAAAAGCATTAACCTTATCAGGTGATATGATTGTGCTCTCATGGCCTGGACGGTATTCATTGCGTGCGATTAACGCAGCACCGAACGCACCCATCAGCCCTGCAATATCCGGCCTTATAGCGTCCTTCCCTGTGATAAGCTCAAAACATCTTAAGACTGCATCATTATGGAATGTACCGCCTTGCACGACTATCTTGTCTCCAAGATCCTTAGGATCCCGGATCTTAATCACCTTAAAGAGTGCGTTTTTGACTACTGAATACGAAAGCCCCGCAGAAATATCCCCTACAGAGGCTCCTTCCTTTTGGGCTTGCTTGACCCGGGAATTCATGAACACGGTGCACCTTGAGCCGAGATCCACAGGGGATTCGGCCGTAAGAGCGCAATCCGCGAATTCACTTACCTCAAGGTTCAGCGAATGTGCGAATGTTTCAATGAATGAGCCGCACCCTGAGGAACATGCCTCATTCAGCATAATACTGTCGATGACTCCGTCTTTGATTTTCAGGCACTTCATGTCCTGGCCGCCCATATCAAGGACAAAATCCACACCGGGATAGAAATACTCAGCAGCCTTGAAGTGGGCTATGGTCTCAACTTCGCCGAGATCCACGTGGAGTCCGGCTTTGATAAGGCCTTCTCCATACCCGGTTACTGCGGAGTTTGCGATATGAGCCGCGGGAGGCAGCTTAGAATATAGGTCTCTTAAGATCCCTAACGTCGACTGGATAGGGCTGCCATGGTTGTTGGTGTAGAAAGCATATAAAAGATTTGCATCCTTATCTATCAAGGTAGCTTTGGTAGTCGTGGAACCTGCATCTATCCCTAGAAAACAGGGTCCGTGATAGGAACTAAGATCTCCACGGTGAACTTTATCCTCATCGTGGCGGGATCTGAATTCCTTGAGCTCACGGGAGTTATTAAACAGAGGTGGGAGTCTCCATACTTCAGGAGCCACCTCTTCATCCAGTAAATGCAGGCGATGGATTATGTCCTGAAAACTCATGACAGGAAGGTTCCGGGACGCCAAAGCTGCACCAAGAGCGACAAAATAATGGCCGTTTTCAGGCACAATAGCAGTTTTATCTGTAAGGTTCAGTGTTTCTCTGAATCTCTTTCGGAGCTCAGGAAGGTAATGAAGTGGGCCGCCCAGGAAAGCTACACGGCCTCGAATGGGTTTACCGCATGCAAGTCCGCTGATGGTTTGGTTAACCACTGATTGAAAGACGGATGCTGCAATATCTTCTTTGGCTGCTCCCTGGTTAAGTAGAGGCTGGATATCACTTTTTGCAAACACTCCACACCGAGCTGCAATCGGGTATATCATCTTGCGGCGTGAAGCAAGGTCATCGAGGCCTGCTGCGTCAGTCTGAAGCAGGGAAGCCATTTGATCTATGAACGCACCGGTACCCCCTGCACATATGCCATTCATCCGCTGGTCAATACCGCCGGTGAAATAGGTGATCTTCGCGTCTTCTCCACCTAGCTCGATAGACACATCGGTTTCCGGAATAAACGCCTCAATTGCCCGGCTGCAGGCAATAACTTCTTGGATATGCTCAAGATCCAGCCGGTCTGATACAGATATGCCGGCTGACCCGGTTACCATGGCAGTTAAAGGCGTGTTCCCAATGTGATTGAATGCTTGATTAAGAAGGGAAGTAAGAGTGCTTCCGATATCAGCATGGTGACGCTGATAATCCTGATAAATCAACTGATTGTCTTTGTCCAAGAATACCAGCTTGACGGTAGTTGAACCTACGTCCAATCCTAAGTGTACGACTTCGTTCCTATGGTTTCGCCACAATTCAACCTCTCCCGCTATTAAACGCAATATACTTCAAGCTACGCTTGGTTAATCCACACTATAATGGTATCCAAAACCATGCTGGATTGTCAATTGATTTCCGGTTGTTTTTGGCTATTGACACCCGCTATGGCTGACTTTGTGAAGAGCTTCTGAGGGTATGTACCAGGACTCAACCTTCTTTTCTCCACTTAACTCTTTCTGCAGACCATTCGTTGAAAAACTCTGCCTCTTCGGTCATAGCCTCCCATACAGGTGATAGGAATTCGTCTATTGTATTCAGCACTTCCGCAAATTCCATGGCAGGGAGTTTCGACCGTTTCAGAAATTGACTCCATTTTGTTTGCATGTCGCTGTGGTCTGCAAAGGCAACGATTCTTTCTATGCTGTCTTTATCATAAACTGTGCCTCGATTTTGCAGGGTTTGAAAAACAGCTTCCTGCAACTTTAGGCCATCCAAGTCGAAGTTATGTGCTAAGTAGTAGATATCGTAAAAATCTTTCATGCGGCTGGTCAGTTCCAGACGCTGCAAAATAGCATCCAGTTTCTCTGCAATAGTGCTCTCCAAAGAATATGTACTTATCTTTGGAGCTGTGAATTCGGGAAGCTGTACGGGGATTATCCATTTCTCCGGTTTTGGTACGATTACATCTCCCACGCCGATATCTACCTTGAATGGTGTGCGGGTATTCTTGATTCGTCCAATGAGTTGAAAACTGACACCGTTATACTTATGCTGGAGAGTGATTTTCTCATAGCCTTTGGACTCAAAAGTGATGAAGTTGTTTCCCGTGTCCACGGCGAGAATTTTCTCAACAATGTCCTGTATCTGTTCCACGTTGTTCGGTAGATGACGCAGGAGAAAGTCTACATCAATAGTTGCGCGGCTTTCAAAATTGGTTAACATGTAGATGAACAGGCCACCTTTGAGGATAAGGTTGTCAGCAAAGTCTGACATGGATACCCGCCGCAGGAACTCTTCCTGACAGAATAACTGCAAGTACAGCTGCAGAGGTTTACCGGTTGTCTTTGCCTTATTTTTCAGTCTTGTTATAATCGATGCACCCATGTCCATCTATAGCCACACTCCAACGCGTTGCCTGACCTTCTCTTTTACCCTCCGTAGTTTTGCATACTCAAGAAGATTCGGGATGCACTTTTTGCTATCCTTCACATAGTTTTGTATTGCGCTATTGAAGATTTCCCTGTCCATCTTGTTCTCATATTGCAGACATTCGCAAATCAGCCGGTCACGGTCGAAGATTGCCATTTCGCAGTCACCGTAGTCTGCTTCTGTGATGCCAAATGAAAGTTGTGACGGTTCTAGATAATAGGGCTTCACATAGGGATAGTCTAGATCAAAACGTGCCTTTGAGGTGTCCTTATCTACAGCGAGATCCCAGGCGAGAGGCGTATGATTGCTGTAGCCGTAATAGAAAAGTGCCGAGTACATGCAAAGAACTCCGTCAGGGAAAAGCTGTGCAACCAGAGCTGCTTCGCTCATGCCATCTGCATGTTCTGCAAGACAATAATATCCGTGTTTGATTTTCCTAAGCATTCCCTTTTGTAGTAGCTTCTGTATGCTATGATAATAAATATTTAGCGCCGACAGATCTGCAGTTTTTATGATTGCATTATTTGCGTCTACGATCTTTTTTATTGCATCTACTGTTTCCAATTAATCCGCCACCCTTCTACCACTCCAAGAATAAGAAAACGGAGATTTTCTAAACTCATTATACGGGTTTTTATGGAAAAATCAATAGCAAAGCTCCGCTCGGAAGCATTTGCAGCGGAAGTTTTCTATGAGAGATACCTGAAAAAGCTCAGGGAAAAACCACTCAAAGATGCCTGTAGAGCCGCCTTTCTTGCTTCAAGTATGCTGAGTAAGAGTTCTCGGTATAAATTCACTGACCTGTATCTTTGCTATTGTCCAACGTCACTTCGTGATTTTCGGTAAGGGGTGGCCGGATGTTATCGTAGTACGCAGCGGGGATGCAGATCATAGTGTAAGTTGCTATGGATATCTATGTAACTGCAGGAATCAGTTCTGTTTTGCCGACCAAGAGGCGTGCTTCTTTGACGCAACCGATGTGCATGATATGGAAGGGAAAATACATGGGAGAGTGAACATGTCCGGTATTAGAAAATGGTATATGCCATTAGTAGGCAAGGGAGGTCTGTAATGTCTTTTAATTGGATTAATGTATGAGGATTATACAAGCGATATCTTTCTTCTTATGGATAGGTGCCTTGTGCGAAATGTTGTTCATCACTGCGAAGACCAGCAAGACTGTGATGAGAATTGGGGAATCGTTTAGGCATACAACCCTACTGTGGTATGGTACTTTGGAAAGCGGGCGCCGGAGACAACTGAGAAGATGAACAGATTAGTAGCTAATGCTGCAAAGGTGTCAAGTATCCTTTATGAGAATCCATTTCCCATTTCCCGAACTAAAGCAATGAAGTAGTGGCATCTCCGATTCGATCGCTATTTTGGAGCGCGTGAGTGCAGAGGAAACGATTTCATGATGTCTCGGGGGCCCTGATTCGCGCTATAAGCAAGCTTTCCTCTGTGCCCGGCCGGACAATTCCTATGCTTATCCAAGACTCAGATATGTATGTCTGATCCCTGATTGTTGCTATTTCCGGTGTGGGTACCCTATCGCGCGGAGCCTCCACAATCTGGAAAGGCACAACCAGCAAGCATGTGAGGAGTAACGTTATTATGGATGTCGAGAGTCTCCTTGCGGGTGAATCCTCAATATACTTTAGCTCTATGAGTCGCCTGCGCATTACCCGGGCAGACGCACCTGCAGATGCTGATGCCACTTCCCACATTGAGCCGGCCCCTTGGGATGGAGTGATCATGGTGAGAAGAGTCTTTCCATACCGCGCTGCTCTTGCGCCAGTGGCGTGTATGGCCATTTCATCACACGCCATCTCCTGGGCAATCCTGAGCTCTCGGCCGGCTACCCAGATCAGTGGGTTAAAGAAGAACAGCGCTTTAACTACCGTGTGAAGCCAGTTCCATGACAAGTCTCGCCTCTTGATGTGGGCTAACTCGTGCGCTAACACTGATTGAAGATCCTCTCTACTTTCCGGCGCCAGCAATACTTCAGGAACGACCATGACATATCTTCCACCCATTCCCAGAGTCATCGGAGTAGATGCCCAGCCAGCGGTGACGAGCCTCGGTTGCAGGCTAATTCCCATCTGATTGCACAGCCGGGAGAGGAAGGCATTAGGTTCTTCACTACGCACAGATGTGCTATGCCTAGCCATGTAATGCGCCTTCGCCAATGCAATCACGATACGCACTAAGCTTACGGTAATCCCCACTAGCCAGAGAATCATCAAAGGCCTGCCAAAATCCCGAGATAGCTGTGCACGTGTAGGTATGCTCTTGGCTAAGTGGTCAGACACAACCAGTGCCAGCACTGTTCGAGTACGCGGCAACACTGCAACATCGATCTGGGGAGCTGCGAATAACTGAAGAAGTGATTTTGCCAGCCCAAGACGCCATAGCCAGCACCGGTTGCGAGCTGGAATGCGTGGGAAGGCTTTGCTCAAAGCCCATACTACCGCAAGTGCCAGACTGCCCTGCCAAAAAGCGCTCCACATGGAGCGGATCCAGTATTGCGACTGGATAAAAAGCAGGTACTGTAGACCATGCCTCATTGCTCATCCTCCCGCGACTCGAGCTCATCAACGAGTCGTTTGAGTTCCTCAAGCTCCTGTGGGTCTACGCCGGCATCCTCTGCGATGTATGCTACGAAAGGCGACAATGTGCCTCCGAGCGTTTTCTCGACAAAGTTGCGGACTACTCCGCGCATGAGCGCAGAGCGGGTCAAGCGGGCGGAGTATTCGTTTGCTCCTTTGCCTTCTGACCTAGTGAGGTATCCCTTAGTTCTGAGCCTCTCCATCATTGTGAGGACCGTGGTTCGGGCAAGACCCTTATCTTTGCCATAGCCCTCGCAAGCTTCGCGCACAGTCATCGGTGAACGCTCAGTAATGAACTTCAGTAGATCCAGCTCCTGATCTCCCAAAGGAGGCATTCCCATCTGTGCCACACCCCTATCTCATTAGCGCAAATGTACATACAACTATATCTGTAGTCAGTATACGAATCCTGTCAGGGGATGTCAATATGCCGGGGTTCCTTGCGCGCCATGTTCTAAACCCATCAACATTTTCCGGCGCCTCGAGAAAATCGTCTAATCGTAGAACTGCTTGTGTGAACTCTGATACGCCGGACCGGACGGACTATTCCGATGGGTGTTTGCTCTGACGACTGCCCAAGAGGGTTGTCAGCAAGAACTTCAGCTATGAACTTGCGTTCCGGACATCCTGATGAGACTCCCAGCACCGAGACGTCCAGGTCATTTGCATCTACAACTGCAACAGGAACATCTGTCGCCTCACTTAGAGACTGCGCTACTTCGTTGGGTCTTAGCGGGCCGAGAATTGCATAGCGGTTATAGGGAGGAAGAGTATAGTCGCATGGTCCGTCGATTGCTGCAACGTTTGCTCCGCATATTCGGTAAAAGACCCCTCTGATGCCGAATAGCTTCGCAGCCCCGGCCACAATGGCCGCTGCTATGATTCGAAACACGCCTGTCTCTCTAATGGCCAGCTCCATCGTCCACGGGCTTCCCAGGCCGATTCCGTAGGGTGACTTGTACACAAACCTGGCGAGGAAACGGGCAAGCCACGAAGGCTTGATTTGGGTGATGGGATAAGCTCTCTTTTGAGTTATGGCTACTATCTTTTCGCTCACTAACATTATGTCGCCTTCACGTAGTACAGGTCCGGCATACTTCAGAACTACCTCCGCGATGTCGTCATCTTTTGAAATGACATGAGTCCTGACTGGAATACGCGCATAGATACGCCCATCGACCTCCACAGCCAGTCTCTTTCCGTGATTCGCCTGTAACTTCGTCACCTTCAATGTCCCCCATGCTGCTCCATGTAGATTTGGTATGCGAATCTACATCTTTGTGCTACGATCCTGTGGATCTTCTTGACCAACCGTTATCGTGCCTACGTCTGTAGTCAATGTTAGCATAGGCTAATCCTGTAGTCAATCATTATCTCTTCGAAGGCATTTGAAGCGGAAAGTTCCTAAAGGAAAAACAGGTAGGGGAGTGAATGTATCCAATATTGGCATATGGTATATGCCATTAGTAGGCAAGGGAGGTCTGTAATGTCTTTTAATTGGATTAACGTAGAGGATTATACAAGCGATATCTTTCTTCTTATGGATAGGTGGCTTATACGATATATTGTTCATTACTACGAAGAGCATCGAAACTTTGATGAGAATTTGGGCATCATTCTAGCATACAACCCTACGGTGGCATGGTATTTTGGAAAACGAGCACCGGAAACAATCGAAAAGAGGGATAGATTAATAGCTGATGCTCCAAAAGGACTTACTGAGAAAGACGTCAGGCTTGCAGAGAACTTTATTTTTGATGTCTTAGACTGGGCGATTGTGTTAGTCGATCCGGATGTTATGAATAGCAACTGCAATTACATCTATAACTGGGATAAGGATAGACTGCTGGAGCTTGCGGATTTCAATGACAAGGTGGTGCTTGATGTTGGATCAGGTACCGGAAGACTTGCATTTGCTGTAGCGTCGCCGGCGAAACATGTGTATGCCAGTGAACCTGTTGATATGCTCAGAGAGTATATGCGTGACAAAATCAAGGAAGAGAGAATTAGCAACGTAACAGTTGTAGATGGAACTGTTGAAAGGATACCTTACCCGGATGATATGTTTGATATTGTAATGTCCGGTCATGTGGTCGGAGATAATTATGAAACTGAGCTCGCGGAGCTTACGCGTGTAGTAAAAAACGGTGGATACATCATTGACTGCCCGGGTGATGATGATTTGAGACGAAAAGGTCCGAATTCAGAGCTACTAAAGCGAGGTTTTGAATGGTTTTATCACAAGAGTTCTCTCGGTGGAGATATCTATAGGTATAGAAAGCAGGTCATGAAATGAAACCAGACCATTGCTTCACGTGGGATTTCCGTCGAAGGTTTCAGATTATCCTGGCGCCTCATGTCAGCCTCCTGACCCATGTCAAGTGAATCTTATCAATATTATGTCATGATATCGTAAAGGCAGTCTCCTCTTGTGGCATTCATACTCTTGCCACGACCGGGAAAGTAGACGGATCTTACCATCCGAAGGACTGACAATATGTAACCCCTGCTCAGGCGCAATACACGCAGTTACTGCCGTCTCCGAGCGTTGCCATCAGCTCGAGCCGTGCGGCGGGTGATGCGATCGACTATGACAGCTGCTATCATGTAGATACCCTGCAGCAGGTCTGGCACGATAGCGAGAAGCATCAAGAGTGCGATATCCGGCATGAAGTAAGCTCCCACAACT
Organism: Firmicutes bacterium UBA5449; assembly: GCA_002424305.1. Classification (GTDB taxonomy): domain Bacteria; phylum Bacillota; class SHA-98; order UBA4971; family UBA4971; genus UBA4971. Next base: position 22,923 of record DIQZ01000062.1, on the reverse strand, counting down.
CGGAAATTCCAGGCTCTTGGCTCTCTGAGCAACACGCTACCGAGAAAGCGGTACAACACGATTATGATGAGAGCCGGAATCAGGAGGTGCGGTGCGATTCGCCACGTTATCTGCCGGGCTGTGAGAGACCTGGCTTCTAATCTCCACCCGCGCATGCGTAGGAAGGAACGGACCGTACTTGCTAGCGCGACGAGGAAGACCACAAACGTGATGATGCCTATGAGCTTCATTGAGATTCCACCCTCATCGGGTTGTCGCCTGAGGAGCAAGTCCAGCATGCCGGTTTGAAGCTGGACGGAGAGTATAGCGCTATCGATGAGGTGCTGTTGGTTCATGAGTAGGGCATAGCCGCGATGCCGGTCTTTTAGCAGCGCCGTCTGACACGTATACACCTCATCAGCGCCTCCATGGCCGCCCACCGGCTCTCCGCGGTATGATCCTGCGCTCCAGCCCATCCCATAGGCACTGCCTGGAACTTGGGCAGGAGGCGACTCCATGAGCGCTACACTATCCGAGGACAAAATCCTGGCGCCGTCATAGACCCCTCTATTGTCTATGGCAATCAGAAAACGGCTCAAGTCGCGTGCAGTTGAGACAATGTAATTTGCGCCAAGCAAATATGCGCGGAAGATCGGTCGGCGGGTTACAGGAAAACCAAACAGCTTGCTGTGCCCCTCCGCCAACCCTGCCTTCAATGCATCCTCTTTACCGGCGTAACTGTGGGTCATTCCCAGTGGCTCGAAGATATGTTCAGTCACGTAGTCTCCGTAGGACTGTCCGCTGACTGTCTCGATTATCAGTGCTAGGATTGCGTAGTTTGGGTTAAAGTACTGGAACGTTGTTCCTACGGGCGCAGTCAACCGGGCAGATTGGAGATCGCGCACCCCTTGCTCAAGCGTCGCGTCAGGATGTAGCACGCGGTTGTAACCGACTTCAGAGAGTCCGCTTGTATGGTTCAATAGATGCCGGACAGTGATGCTCTTTGTCGCGATCGGATCCGCTATGCGGAACCAGGGGAGATAGGCGCTGACAGGCGAGTCAAGGTCGACTAAGTGCTGTTCGGCCAGCTGCAAGATGGAGACCGCTGTGAATGACTTCGTGGTTGAACCTATGATCATCGGCGTATCAGGAGTCATGGGCTGTCCATGCCCTGCTGTGCCGTAGCCCTTGGCGTAGGTCACCTCACCGTCCTCGAACACTACAAGTGAGATGCCTGGGATACGGTGCTTGTGCATCTGATGATCCAAGAAGCGATCAATAGCTGAAACGTCAGGGAAACCTGTTACTGCATCCGCTGCAGCAAATACCGTCGTGGTCATGGCGCAAAGAGCGGTAATGATGATCACGGCCACGAGCCACCGTTGTTCTGCCCAAGGTCTCATCTGACCATCTCCTTCAAGTCGCTTTCGGGTACTCCTTCACCGGAATCAGTTGAATCCCAGAGGCTGCGTGAACCGCCAATTATCTCCAGGATTTGCATGCGGCACCATTATATTACACGTGAGTCTCTGAAGCAATGCTAGGAAACATCGACTGAGTTGAGTGCGCTTGGTTTCTTTGATATAATAATATCTAGGAATTACGTATTGCGAGTGGCACTGCGACATATACTAGAGGGAGGGGTTTTGATGTCAACACTAGTAACGGAGCGTGACTACATGGACAGCAGGGTGATACGAGTGTCCCGCAAGCGTCAGATAACGATCCCGCTGAAGTTCTATGAAGCCTTGAATCTCGGAGACCAAGTTGAATGCTCTCTGGAGGGTGGGGCAATCGTCATTCGCCCGTTGCGCCGAACCGATGATGAGTTCTCCGTCGAAATACTAAAAGATCTGGTATCAAAGGGGTTTTCCGGTGATGAACTGGTTAGGGAATTCGAGACTCAGCGCTACAGAGTCACGGAAGCAGTGCACCGGTTGCTCGAGGAGGCAGACAGAATCGCTGATGGTATACAGCCGGCCTCTCGCTTTGATGATGTTTTCGACCCGGAGGACTGACAATGTATGACCTCCTTTTCAGTCCGGCGGCTGAGAGATACCTGAAGAAACTCAGGGAGAAACCACTTAAAGATGCCTATAGAGCCGCCTTTCTCGCGATCATGAAGGACCCCTACATCGGCACCCAGAAGCGAGGTGACCTATCAGGAGTATATGGGTTTGATCTCAATCACCAAGGCATCAGCTACGAAATCGCATACACCATTCGAGAAAGGAACGGGCAAAGGGTAGTAGTTCTTTTGGTAGGCACAAGAGAGAACTTCTACGAGCACCTGAGACGCTATGAGATAGTGACGTGGACTGGGCACGCAGAAGCCTAGCACCTAAACTATGTCAACTGCGTTGGCGTACACCGACGGGTTATGCCACCACGCTGCATTGCTCGTTCAGATCCGATGTCACTCAATCTTCGATGAAATCGTTCTTCTTTTCTCGCTCGATCTGCGCCCGCAGTCCTCGGATGCGGCGCTCGACGTGCTGTTTGTGCGGTAGAAGGTCGACCGTGTTTAAGATCGGTAGCAAAGACTCCCAGTAGTTTACGCGTCTCTGCAGCATAGGTACTGCACTACCGCTAAATGACCAACTGCTGGGCTCCAAGGGGAGGAACTTGAACACCTCGAAGCTCCCATTTCGGTGGACCAACCGCTCCACGATCCCGTGTCTCCTCTCGGGTGCAAACTTCGATATCGCTCCGAACAGGTGCTCTATGAACTCCGCGTCGTCGCTCCGCTCGTCGATGAGCATTCGGAGTATCATGGGGACTTCAAAAGGTCGCTTGGCGAGGTAGCACATTAGGAGGTGGATAGCGATCCGTACGTCGTCCTCTTCGACGAAAGCGAACCACCTGAGTACGCTCAAGATGGAAGGCGGGGGAAGAGCATTCGAGCCCTTCTCTAAGGTGATGTCGGCGATCTCGACGGGCTCTGGCTCCAGTTCGTCGATTCGGTCGTGGATCTATAATAACGTGTCGGTCCGCTTGGAGAACTAGAAAACATCAATGAGATGGAAGAGACTCTCCTCGTTGCCGGTCTTCTCTAGCTCCAGCCAGACTCGCTCGACGTGAGGGAGAATTGTATCAACGATGCGCTTACTGTCAAAAGCGCTGAGGACCGGGTTGATAGACTCGATGAGACGGTGCCGGAGTTTGGGAAAGAAGTGTCGGAGCAACGCGCCGAAGTCGAGGACTCCTTCCACGTACCCGTGTTTAAGCATTGTGCTACGTAATCACCAAGTGAGAACTACGTCGTAACGTTCTTACGGATCTGCAGCGACGGTCTTCGGCTTTAACAGAGCCATCTACCATCACCCGTCTACTGGACATGCTAATTGGTGTCGTCCTCTACCACTACCCGAATCTTTGTTGACTACCTCGTGTTAACCGTACCAGCTTGATGTCTAGCATGTTTTAGTAGTGATAATTCGCGGGTATCGGAAGTTTAGATCCGGTACCCGAATTGATTTTTTGGGCTTAATAGCTCTTACAATTCGACTTCATCGAAACACGGCATGACTCTTCGGGAGAGGATATGCATACTAGACCACCAATTTACCCCGTACTTTAGCCATATAAAGAGGATATTACCGAAACATAGCGAAATTTGTGACTAGGATACAAAAGCCATAACTGGAGGAAATTTACGTTGTATGCCCAAGAAGAATCTAGCGTGTTGTTCAGTCCGTGGGTTATGCGTTCTGCTTGGAATAAGGTATTGACCTGGTACTCAACTGGGGAGTGGTATGATCCTGCTGAACTGCTTGAGTGGAAAGCAGATCCATGGCGTCGCCTGGCAGATCTCTCCTTGGACTTGTCAAATGACATGTACAAACCCGGACCTTTCCCTGAGATTCCGTATCCAAAGAAAGGCGGATATACGAGGCATTACGTGATGCCTTCAGTTCGAGATCAGGTTGCGTTTATGGTCTTTGTAGTTCTTCTAGGCCCGTTTCTTGAGGCGAGGATGCCTAATGTTTCATTTGGCAATCGGTTATACAGACCCAGGGTGCGAAAAGCACCACACAAGAAACATGATACGGACGATTATGAGGGCTCAGACCAGACCGACGGTTTTCGGTCGGGTGAAGAATTCCTTGACGGTGATGAAGCCGGATCAGCTGATATACATGAAGTTCAAGATTATGGTAGTTCGGGTAGTGACGGCGGTCAGGGAAAATCCAAAAGTGACAACGCTTGTAAGCGAAAGCGCTGGTTTCAAGCACCATTCTCTCTTAGCCACAAACGGATTTACACCGGATTTTCTGCCAGTTATGGACTGTTCAGAAGACTCCTTCAATGGCTTGTTAATCGATGCGTGCTCGGAAAAGAAGGGGCAGATGATAGCTTTCAAGACCTAAAAGGTGAAGATCCGGATCTGCTCCCATATCTGAAGTATCTTAAGAATAGAGTGTCTCAGGCAGACTTGGCGTATGCCAGACTAGACCTAACAATGGCATTTCCCTCAGTGGATCGTTCCATGCTTAGAGATGTAATGTGTGCTCTTGTCAAGGATCAAGTAGAACCCGGTTTCTGTCCCGAGGGCTCTGAGGGTATTCAGTTGCGTGATTGGTATACGTTACATGGGAGGCCTGATTTTCCATCACTCAAGAACCCAAAATCACAAGGCTTCAAAGACTGGATCGAACCATATAGAAGTATGGCGAATCCTCACCCTTGGAACTATCTTGCAGATAGCGGAGATGCCAGGTTAAAACTTGTTAATCATCTAATGGACATGCTGGATAGCATTAGCTATTTGAAATGGGAAGTACCTGATGCTTGGAATGACGATGTGAATTCGTGGTTTCCGTGTAATCGTCGCGACGATTGTAATATTAAGGAATGTATGAAGAAGCTCAGTAACGAAGACAGGGGCTGGGTCGGTCCACACGGCTTTGCACCTTTGTCATCAGAGGGAAGCGTCTGTAGTCAGAACAGTATTCTCAACAGGAATGTCGGATTACCTACCGGATTGGCTATTTCCGGGTTCTTGCTTAATGTTGCCCTTACACCTGTTGATGAGACCATGGTGGCACTTGCAGAAAAAACTAATACGCATTCCAGAGGTTCTGAGGATTGCCTGTTCTATTTGCGATTTGTAGATGATGTGGTCATATTAGCTAAGCAACCCCGCGATCTAGAAAGAGCCATCTGTGAATTCAGTGAGTCGCTGCATCGTCATGCCGGTGATGCATTAGAGCTTAATGTTTCAAAAATCAAACCTGATGGCGTGAAAAACTTTGTAGAAGAGTACATACGGCCTAAAAGCAAAAATGTCTGTGCAGACTCTAGCAAACAGACAGGTGGTAGCTGTGACACTGTTAAAGACAAAAGCCCACCGTCATTACAAGACTATTTGCACCATAGCGATTACTTGACTCGAGGGAATCTTGAACTGTTTACTACAGAAGTCGTAGTGGTCCTGTTCTTCGGGAAGATCGGGTGGTGGACCCTGAGGTTTATGTCAAGAGGATCATGCTAATCGCGGAGACTGCTTTGCGCAGACATCCATGGCGGTTCAAATTATGGGGGGCAATCCTCTTAATTGCTTTAAGGGCATCCTGTCAGTTTGATGCAAAAGAGAATGAGTCAGCTCTCGGACTTAAGTGGTTGTGCGAAGAAGTATTGCCGCTTATTAGATGGTCTCAACAAGGCGATGATGATGTTTCCCCTTCTGAAAGCAGTTGGGAGATCCCATGCGTAGTAGGTGATGCTTACACAAAGGAAGACTTCCTCTGTGAGAAAATAGGGAGACTCAGGACAGCTCAGACCCATCGTTGCCGTGAGCGCACCAGTTTTCACAGAGCCCAGTTTTGGCGGCAATGGACCTATTGTATACAGACTCTGCAGCGGATTGCAGACGGTAATGATGAATTGTCGTCATCCAGAGGGTGGGTTGCTTTCTTTACGGCAGAAGAAGCAAGAAAGTTAATTGAGCAGTTTGGTGATATCAGAAAGTTTACTGAAATTCTGTACGGGGATTGGACATGGTGTTGGGATGAAAGGCCGTTTCTTTGGTGGTGGGAAGCAGAAGCTCTTAACGCGGCTGCCTTGACAGTCTTGTCAGTGGATGGACTTAGTGATGAAGACGTGCCACATACGGCAGAGGCGGTTCTCAATTCCTTAGGACCTCCGTGTGCAGAATTAATGCGTATGTCAGATGGGCAAGAGAGTTTCCGGAACTATGTACTGGCACGGCAGTTGAGTGGGGTATCCGAAACCCAAGATCGGATACGCGAAGTACTTCGAAATGTTTTATGTTATGACGGGCGCAGAAACATTACGGTGAAGAACTCAAGTTTACCTAGTTCGGCCAAGGCAGTTTGGCTTAATTCCTATTTCGGATGCTGGAATATATCAAAATGTGACGGAGAAAAATCGTCAAAGCAGGAGTTGGCCCTAAAAGTAGTTCCAGAACCTAACGACTGGGCGTGGGCTTTGCTTGGGCGGCAATCTTTATGGGATCCTCTTTTCTCCCTGATGAAACCGATGCCAGTAATCGGATTTGCACCGCCTCTTAACCTGCCGGGACTGGACGAGGTCTGGCAGGATTTCATAAGACTTGAAGATTATGCCATTCTCAGGCGGTTGTTAATGGCACACGACTTACATGTTCCAATAGGACTCTTTCAGGGTTGGTTTCCTCACTTGGCTCAGTATATGGCATCTGACAGAACGTCTCAGAGTCAGACAACCTTGCATCATGCTGTTTATCACTTGGGTGAGGACTCCAGTGATTTCCCGCGGCCATCCCGGGTTCCTGCAATTGGCGTGGAATGGCATTTGGCATGGAAGTTATGGGAAACGGGATTATTGAACGACCATGAAAGTAATAAGAAAATCATTGCACCATCAACAGTAGTTCTTAATGAGGATGCTTTTGATAATTTGGTGAAATTCCGAAAGGCGGAACTTGTCGACACCAATGACAGAAAGTTTTATGAAGTGTGCTGGGGAGATAATCCCATCGAGACACTGAGTGCGCTGACCCCTGACCATCCTGCGCCTCATCCTCTCTTCATTATCCCGCCTTCTTTCCCCCGAAGCGAAGAAGACTATTATAGCCCTGAAAAAGGCGCACTCTTGCTATGGTTATTGGAAGGCTGTGAGAGGTTGTTGGACCAGGTGTTTGAGTTTTTCCCATGGCATTTGCCATTGGTGGAACGTGAATATGTTAGGGCAAGATTAATGGTTCCGGATCGGATTTGGTATAATATAGAAAACTCTTTCGGAATGCAAAGCGAGATTTTCTTTACTTTATTGGAATACGAGCAAATGGCTAGAATCCCCCTGGGATCCCAGGGGGATATCATCTCAAAGCAGCTAAGTAAATGTAAGAAAACGATGGAATCTGAATTGAAAAGGATACTTAGGAATCCTTGGGTGCGGTATATAAAACTGGATACTGAAGGCAAATGGGATTTGATGAGCCCACCTATTAAGCCTCTCGCGGAATCTCCTGAAGTTCTAAGTAACTATACTAAGCACTTTAACCTGCGTCTTGTTCAAGGTGTCGAGATGCCTGTCGGTAAAAAGTGGTTGCCTTCTGAAACCCGGCCTTCTTTTGTAGTAAACAGAGACTCGATGGGGAGACTTTGGGGAGAAATGGCGAGCGAGATTCAGGCGGCCTATGACGAGTCAAGAGTATCTGTAGGGTCTAATGCGGATCAAGGAGGCAGGATCAGGGAGGACCTTGTAGTCTTTCCTGAATGGTATGCGGATAAAGGAAGCGTGAGAGATTTCCGGCAGTTTTGCTTTAAAACTGGTATTGGCGTGTTATGTGGCTTGCTACCAACGGAGTTGCCCAGAGCCGTACCAGTGGTTCGGCAGGTTCGAGCCAGAGGACTTAGGTGTCTGGTTAACGAGGCAGTCCTCATGATTCCAGGCTACGAGGACCATGACGCGCAATCAAAAGACCCGTCAAACTTGGGCGAAACATCGTCTAATGATAACGATTCAGTTGATTCTCAACACCAAGACAAGAGACTTACTTTGCCGTCCAAAGTATATCAGTTTAGGATTCGAAAGTGCATTCCCAGTGTTTCAGAGGTCGCTTTGATAAAGGCTCTTGAGGAGGCAACTGACAATCCCCAGTGGTGGTTTGTGTGCGGAAACAGTTGGAGTTGTTTTCATCATCCCGAATGGGGTGGTTTTACAGTCACTATTTGCTCTGATGTTCTGACTGCCGGAAAGTGGCGTGATCTTTATGGACACATTATGCATCTTTTCATTCTGGCGTGTAATCAGGATATCGATTTGTTTGAACAGGTTACCTGGACCAGAGGTTATGAACTTTACGCCAATGCCGTTACCGTTAATCATGGTGAATTCGGTGGAACCACAGTTTGGACGCCGAAACACAGTTATCACAAGGAAGTTTTTCGGGTGCGAGGTACCAAGAAGGGATTGTCCATAGTGGTGAGTGTTCCCGTTAGGTCTCTTGCAAAAGCTCAGAAAGAGCAATACGAAAAGTCTTGTAAGCAGATGAAGGAGTTCTGGCTCGAGAAGATGGGTTTAGATACTATCGAAGAATCAGAGAAAAATCTCAATATAGACCAAAGGAAGAATGCAGAAAAGAAGGATTTCGATGAAAAGGGACAGTTTAAGACTCCTCCGCCCCGAGTTACATATAAACCTGCTCCGGAGAAGAATAAGAGGTGCCCTTGGGGATGGAACTGCAGGAATTGGAGTCTGAATTGGCGAGATGACTAACCTTCTTCACTATCATCGTCTACCTGGATAACTAGAGTCGTAATCACTAGGGAAAATTCGTCTCTAAAGGCCGATGGTGTGTGCGGGGGAATCAAATGGATTAAGTTTGCTAACGGCGAACCAAAATCCGTGGCAAGCCAAAATCCGTGAGTAAGTCAGCTCAAGGTAGGGGGGATAAGTTTGAAAGTCTCCATCGAAAAGGCGATTCTCCATTGGGTTCCTATGACAAGTGCAGGGACTTCTGGGTCAGCTGTTGTTCTCACAGATACTGAGGCGCCTCTTGAATTAGAGCAAAGAAGGTTTCTGGAGAAAAAGATCCAGGGTAGCCTCAATAGTAGGTATTCATATCCCGCTGTGTTAGATTCTGAGGTTTCGAGTCCAATTCCTACGCACATTGCTGAGTTTCTTTCAGAACCCACAACTGAAAAACTGGTTGCACATTCTCGCGAATGGGCAACTCACCTATACTCATGCCAACCGGGCAATAGCCCAAGTGGTCTTTTGATGGTGGCCCAGTGTCGGTGTGATAATTATGATCTTGCGATTGCGACGGTGAAGTTGGAACAAGAAGAGGGCGTTCGAGCAAAGCTGCAAAATGTGGAAAGTGGTGGAACCACGTATGTGATGCAATTACTGGACGACCTTGTCCTCACGAATAAAACTAAGGTTTTTAAAGTAGGTCTTTTCTATGATGTTGCCGGAACTATTGAGGGATTGGTTTCAGATCACCAAATGGGCTTCAATCCTAAGCGCGAAGTTGCAAGGTTTTTCCTAACCCGGTTTCTTGGAGCACGACTCAAAGTAGATTCAGAGGTAGCAACACGAAGATTCATCGATACGGTGTGTAATTTCGTCAACAAAGAGGTCACTAATCCCAAGGATCGCATGAGAGTCTACACCCACCTAGTATCAGAAATGACAGATGAGAAAGAGTATCTGTCCCCGGCAGACTTCGTTAGAGATCACATTCCAAGTCAGCACCAGGACAATCTCTTGAATTACTTAAGGGAGAAAGAAGTACCAATTAATCTTATTGAGAAAAGCGAGGCAGTTATTGCTTCTCGTCTTAAGAAGATGATGGTAGAATTCCAAAGTGGCATTCGGATCTTGGGTCCTTCTGACGTTTTCCGGGAGAAGGTTCATTTAAAGGAGATAGAAGATGGTTTAACTAGGGCAGAAGTAACTGATGAATTGAAGAGAGTTGGCCGTCAGTGAGCGATATAGACTTAGAAGGCATACGCTGTCAATGGGAAGAAGACAAACAGAAGTATTGTGAGTTTGGGAAGTTTGCTGAAAAGACGTTAGCGATTGCATGTCGAACTGCAGGCATACCCATTGTTGATACTTCAAGGCGGGTCAAGGATACGGCGAGTTTGCTTAAGAAAATCCTTCGAACGGGCTATCCATACGAACAAATGTTTGATAAAATAGGTGTGCGTATTGTTCCGGCATTTCGTCAGGATGTTCCAAGAGTGGTTAAGCAAGTTGAGAAGAATCTTACTGTAGTTAAGAAAGACTATAAGCAATGGTCATTGGCTCCTGATCGTATGGGTTACACTGCAGTTCATTTGGATGTAAAACACGAAAAGTATAATAATGTGATCTGCGAAGTTCAGGTGAGAACGGTTTATCAGGATGCTTGGGCAAACGCTTCTCACTTGATTGCTTACAAACCCGGAAGAGCGCTTCCTGATGAAATTCAGCGGCAGGTGAACCTCTTGAGTGCGGTTACAGAGGTGGCAGATATGCACTTCGATCAGATAAGAACAGCAATCGATTGTTTGCCAGATGCAGAGCCTGTACGAATAGCTATTCTATTGGAGAGGCACTTCTTGACTTTTGTGGGGGTAAAATACGACGAGACTTTGACTTTTGCAACGGTAACACATTTGCTTCCGGTTCTTAAGGAGCTTCGTGGCGGACCTATTACGTACATAAACGAATTTGTGGATGAGCATAGAGAAGAGCTGGCTGAAGTGTATCGGAAACATATAGATGTGAACGCATCTCCCCGGTATCTATTTCTCTTTCAGCCTGAATCTATAGCTATTTTTGCATTAATTGAGGAACGTCGTTTTCAGTTGCAGGAGCTTTGGCAAGACCGATATCCCGACCAAATGCTTTCTGATATGGCAGAGATTTGGGGACAGCCGCTGTACGAAACGGTCATATGAAAGATGGTTTTGACCTACACCCTAGAGTTGATCATTGCTGGATAACCTCATGACAGCAGTCTAGGACATAGAAGTGACGGTATTACAGCAATATCTTGTCGGTTGTCGCTCTTGTCTTATTGGTCCATATCATAAGGACAATCATATTGACTAATCAACGATATTGGAGGAGATGTTTATTGGGAAAAGTAAAGGCGTTTATTGTTGGCGTGAGTAATTACAGTATTCCTGATGCTACAGATCTCTCCTTGTGCTTAACCGACATCGTCGAAATGAAAAATGCTCTACATTATGGATTAAAGGTCGAGGAGCGCGATATAGCCACGCTTGGTAGTTCTGGTTGTGTTACAAGAGAAGTATTTATGCTTACCTTATCGGAATTTACGGAGTCCGTAGATGAAAATGATGTTATAATGTTCTATTTTTCTGGGCATGGTGCTACTTCAGATGATAATCATTATCTAATTTTTAGTGATGGATGCCTAAACATCCAAGATATTATTGAGTATTTTGAAAAAATGCCTGCCAAGAGCAAAGTTGTATTCCTAGATTGCTGCTATTCCGGTGGGTTTTCGGTTAAAGGGACAGCAAAGTTTAATATGGAAGAAACAGTTGCGGAATTTCAGGGCAGAGGGTGTGCGGTGTTTGCTTCAAGTAGCTCGAATCAAGTATCATATGGACGTCCTGATAATCCTATTAGTATATTTACAGGTTTCTTATGTGATGCCCTTCAGGACAAATACATAATAAGTAAAGGGAAAGTCTCTCTGTATGACATTCAGAAACTTGTTAGGCTGTATTTGGAAATATGGAGCAGAAAAAATCCAGACAAACAACAGTATCCTATATTTAAGACAAATGTGGGCGGAACTATCTTCTTTAAAGTGCAGGAATATGTTCCTTTTTGCACCGCAAGAATATTTGAGGAACACGATGAATTCATAATTTACGACGTTAAGCCTATTCATATTGGTATGAGTAAAAGATATGCAACTAGAGTTATTCTAAAGAATCCTTTTTCATTAGCTGAAATTGCCAAAATATCTGTAGAAGTCAAGGATATAGTTAGTGGTGTTGAGGTGCACACAAATAGAATCTCCAAGAATCGTCTTCTTGGTCAAAGAGCAAATATAGTACAGGTATACTTTGGTCGTGATGAAAGTGATATGTTACGCCACAATTTTCTATGCCGCACAACGTGGGTTGATGATAATCAGGATAAGAACTGGTGGTATAGAGTTGACGGCACAAACACTTTTATCATTAACGATGTGCATTTTGATATTTATCCGTACTACGAAAGATTAAAGATCTTTGCAGAAGATAATACAGGGACTAAAGAGCATGTAATTGGAAGTACCAGAGCGGTTCTATCTGGAATGATAACATGCGCCGAGAAGGTAATTTCTCTATTCAATGCCTTTAAGAACAAATTGCTAACAGAAGACGAGCTCTTTGAACGGACTGTTGCCCCTATTCTGGAGATAGACTCCCTATATTCTCAAAGTCTGAACTTGCCGTTACCTCCAACAGAAATACCAATATATGAATGGAACCGTGATTGTATGTGTCTATTTGATACTATTTATGATTTTACTCTTTACTACAGCAAAGAGTTAAGAGGGAAGAGAACAAGCGAGGATTTGAGGTTCGTTACGGAAATGGCTATTGAAAGATATTATTCTGACTTAGAACGGCTGCGAAAAACTGAGGCAGCTTTAGGACTTAATTAAGTCATCTCGCACACGATATGGAGCAGCTTATCGATATGTCAAGAGCATGTGGTACTGTGTAAAACACTCAATTGGCTATGATTTGGGTTCCTCGTTTAGTAAGATGATGTCAAAACTCATTCCAAACTCGTTCCATGGGCACCTGAGAGAATCTTCATGTCATATATCCTCACATTGGCATCTGGTGCTATACTTGCGCCGATTCTTGCTGCATTACTCGTCTAAATTCGATGTCACTTAATCTTCGATGAAATCGCTCTTCTTTTCCCGCTCGATCTGAGCTCGCAGTCCCTGGACGCGGCGCTCGACGTACTGCTTGTGCGGTAGAAGGTCGACTGTGTTCAAGATCGGCAGCAACCATTCCCAGTAGTCCACGCTCCTTTGGAGCATAGGCACTCGACTACCCCAGGAGCAACCTATTCTGGACTCTAAGGGGAGGCGTTTGAATGTCTCGAGGCTTCTATTACGCTGGACGAACCGTTCGACGAACTTGCGTCTTCTCTCGGGTGCAAACTGCGATATCATCCCGAACAGATACTCCATGAACTCTGCGTCGTCGCTCCGCTCGTCGATGAGCCTTAAGAGATACGCGTCTTGCTTTTCGCGCACCTCACCGTCTGCCTCACGGTTGCCGGCCCTGACCCGGAAGAAGGTCCTGAGGTAGGGATCTATGAGCATGAGGTCCTTCTCGTGACGGAAGACACAATCGATTACCTTGTCCATGATCTCCTGGTGGTCCGGCCGAATCCAAATGAGAGTGTAGTCCCTATAATCGTCGCGGCTACGCAGCCCTCCGGACTCCGCGTTGCCGTATTTCCAGGCGATATACTCCTCGACGAAGGTAGGATCTAGATCTAAGAGGCAATCAAACACTTTTCCCGCATAGTCGGTGTGGTGCTGCCTGCCCTCGACCAGTAAGTAAGCCAGTTTGAGGAGGTCGAGTAACCGCTTGGTTACTTCTTTGTAAGGGTTGAACAGCATCTCCAGGGCGTAAGCGATATTGGGATCTTTCTCTGTCTTTTCAAGCACCGCTGAGACCACCTTCGCAACGACTCGCGAGTCCAAGGTAAGATACTTAAGCAGGTAGTCCCAGTTGCGAGGGAGGTTTGTCGGCTCCGCCGCTCGATAAAGATCGTAAAGGCGGCCGAGCCGTTCTTCGTCTATGGCGTCGGAAGGAAGCACCTCATAGACGTGAAACAGCCAACGTTGCTTCGCAGGGAACTCTGCCTTACCCAAAAAGTGAAGTGTTGCGTCATAGCCCCGGTGTTGTATGAGTTTCTGCACGACTAGATGGCCGTAAAGCTGGAACGGATCCTGAAGGCTTAGATAATGCTGCAGTACCTGCTCGTACAGGTCAGGGTCGCGTTCTGCCAGCAATAGCAGGGCGTTCTCCACACCGCACCGAAGTTGAGGCTCTTTCTGCTCTGAATCTAGCGTATTCCGGATCTCCAGGCAGCGCTCAAAGAAGAAAGCATAGTCGTCTAGTGTGTAGTCTGCTGTGTGCTTTTCCAACAGGTCTCGCTTGTACTGCTCGTGCTCCTCCCACGATAGGTTCTGTTCCCGCCTCTTGAACCACTCTGAGAGGCGGATCTTCGCAAGTGCGTAGGTGTCGTTGCGGTACTGATCTTGTAGACTCTGAGGAAACTCTACGCCGTGCCTTTCGAGAAGGTCCAGGCAGTCGTGTATCAAGGCGCAGTCGCGGTAGTTGTCCGAATCGAGCACAGACTCCAGAAAAGGCAAGACGTGCTTGGCATCATTTGCTACCACGTCGCTGCAGGTCACCCCGAAGGGGGACATGATGTAGTGGCGAACCACGCCCAGAACGTCTTCCCGTAAGTTCTCATATTCATAGAGGGCGAACATCCGCTGCCAGATCGCTTCCCGTATGGCGGTGAGATCCTGGGTGGCGGAGATATCGAAGAAAGTAATTTGCATCGCGTGCGAGTCCTTCATCCTATAGTCCTCGAAGTGAGTGCCAAGGTAGTGGCTGACAACAGCAAAGAACACCCGCGTGAAGAGAGGTTCTCCACCGTCCGCATGGCTCCACAGCGCGTCTATTACGACTTGCTGGACTTCAAACCGCCTGAGGTAGAACTCGGGCTTGAAGCCGTAGTTGTCAAACGCTAGTGCTGTAAGCGGTAACCTGTTCTAGACAATTGCAGATCTCCTCTTGTGCAAAGACAATGGTAATGCCTTGAGACTCCACACCAATTACGGGCTTCATGTTCAGCAATGACGCCAATAACTCTGTGAGGTGACTGATCTGTCCCCCTCCCCCGGATGAGGTACTCCAATGTTGGGAGGCTGACCTTCTGGCTTATCAGCACTATGGAATAGCTAGAAGCGTGCTTGCGGAGATTTCTAGGATCTCGCGTAAGTATTATGATAGGATAAATGTGGATCGTTTCATGGCGTACGCCAGTAACTATGAAAACCATAACGCAGACGTCTTCGAAAGAACAGCAAGAGTCGTCAGCAGTATGCGTCAAGGACATCCTTGGACGGTTAGGAGGGTTCCTTGCTTCTTGCAGTAGATAGTTATAATTAGCTGAGCTGGTAGATATCTATCTGTTGGAGAAAGGCGGTCATCATCACCTGTTAGGAGCAGAATGGTAGCTATGGGGTACATTTGGGAGACGAAAATTATCGTAGATCCTACGAACCTCCGTTTACACCTGGTAACTTGAACTTAGAGAGGTGACCATACATGAAGGACTCTGTTCGACAAGTTGCAGCCGAGTGCTTACAGACGATTCTGCTGGATGAGCCGTGGCAGGACTTTGGCTTTCGGAGGTGTCCAAGGTATGGAGCTCGCATTCAAAAACTGAGATCTGCGTGGAAGGTCGCACTCGAGAAAACGCTGCTACAGCAAATGCTCAGTATGCTGCTGGCTGCCTATTTCATGGCTGGGGCAATTCAGTCACATGATCTGCAGCAGATAATAGATTCCTACACATGTACGAACACACTATGGAGCGCTTTAGGCTATCAATCTCAAGATGAAGCCAGGCGTGACTTGCGACGATCAACAAACAAGTATATTGACACACCTGAAAATGGGTGGTCCAATGTTCTACTCTCTCGGATTGATCTGGACTCAGTACCTAAATCATCAACTGCTGCCCGTCTTTTTATGGGATGCGCGTTGTTTACGTTGAACGTGCAGAGAATGATCGGGCTGTTAGCTGAGCGATATTCAGATGATGGCGCATGTCATCTATGACTATTAGAGCAGTCCATTCATGTTCAAGAAACCTACAGGATGGCAGGCGGCTTCACGAGGAGGAGAATAGACCCTTCTCATCAGGTGTGGCGACATCGGCAACATGGGTATTGCTATGGAGTTGCTGTTAACCGATGGTACCGAAATTAGGAGGTGGCTCAATATTAACCGTCATTCTGTGTGGGTGCATGTTCAAGCATTATTGGTCTTTCTGATCGCGATCGGGCTGGCAGTTGAAGTGGGGGAACCGATGCCGGATAACGCGGTTCTAATAGTTGATGACTACCAGCATAGATACTATCCTCCCTACAGGCATGTCGAAGAGAAACTTCGTCATTTGCATGGGAACCGGTACTCGATTCATGTACGACTAGCAACGGCGGAAGAAGCACATTCACTGGGCTATTCGCCAGATCCAGAAAGCCGCGAAGCTGGCGACTTTGTTGGCCCATGTCGCAAGCTCTTGATTGCCAGCGTTCAGTGGATTCTTAGACTTCCAGTGCGCCATAGGTGGAATTTGGATGGCTCTTGGAACTGGTGAGAATACCTCGACGCAATCTCTCATGGTTTACTGTTTCTCTCAGGTGAGGGAGAGCGTATCAATTATCTTTCCGTTAGGGGGCGAAGCCAGCCTGGAGGCTCTTCCTGAGTCATGTTTGCAGCGCAAGCCTGAAGAAATCAAGACTAAGAACTCAGCCAAATTTGCTCACAAAGACGTTTGAACCACACAGCAACCGAAACTAAGTGAGCTTATTTGTCTTGCCGAACGACCTAGTGCAATATTTCATGATGTTTTGGTGTCCAGAGGCATCCTTTTGCGTTCAAGGAGCACCCTAACCTGATTCGGCTGCCGACTCGTCACGTAATCTTCTTCTACGTGTCAGAGAGGGTGCCAGCAAGACAGTCGCGAATTTGCTGGCGATAGCTCGTAAGGATAAGGCAGAGTGGGCATTGACATATGCTTAACTAGTATGGATAGAAATGTGTCTTCATATGGACAGTTGCAGATAGAGGTATGAATACCAGTAGACTTGTGTTTTCTGAACAATCCGGTTGGGAACTTGTCGATGGGTGTTGCAGTATTCGAGTACATAGAGGAGTAGCTGGGGGGAACGCCGAGCATGCCAAGTATTGAACATATTCTGAGTTCTCGATTGTGTCGAAAAGCTGTTGAGACAAATTTGATTCAGAGAGACGGGTGTCCGTGTGCCGCTAATTTCCTAAGGGAGCTACTTGAGGAGATTGAGCGACTGGCTCGGCATTGTCAACTAGCAGAGTTCACTGAGCACGGTCTGCCTCATTTGGCTAGCCTGGTGGAGCGAGTTGGGACTTGGACCCGTGCAGATGGAAAGCGCTTGCTCGATATACTGACGACTGATGAGGCATGTCTTCTTTCTGTGGCTATTCTCATGCACGACATGGGTATGTTAGCTCAGCGAGAGGATGACTTGGATGAGCGAGATCGCACAAGATACGCGTCTAGTTTTGCTGATCTTCCCAGTTGGATTCGGCGCACCCACATCTTTCGTGTACACGGGATAGTGAACCGCCTCATGAAAAATGAGTATCCTGAGTTTATTAAGGATCACATATTTCGTTTGGTTGCATCCCTTGCGCGTTCTCACGCGTACTGGCCGGGAGAGGAAGGCTATCAAGAGTTGGAGCGTTGCTCCAAAGCGGCTGGCTTTGATCCGAAAAGGATCAATGGAATTGCCGCCATACTAGCGGTGGTTGATTTGCTTGACGAGGATAGCGGACGTTGTGACAGTATGACCTTGTTTGCCAACAAAGCAGGAAACCTAATGAATAGGGCGCACTGGTTGCGACACCTACTTACAGCAGATAAACTGCATATTGAAGAAGGAAAAGTCAGGGTTCAGATTAGGGTACCATCGAATTTGCATGGAAGGATAGATTCAGCAGTTGAGAGTCTGCGGAACCACTTACGGTCGGCGGAAGTCTACAATGAACTGCTAAGCACTCTAGGTGCATCGATTGGCATCCATTTTCTGGATCCAGTTTGTAGCGATTCTGTGCCAGATGAACCTCCCTTGCAGTGGCTCCTTTGTGAACCAGAAGTGCATTTGATGAGAACGTTTCCAGAAGAAATCATGCCTCCGGCAGCTGATCATGAACCCGCCGGCACCCCAGTTCAATGGAAGGGCGTTGAACTCAGACGAGTAGATCGCGCTACTTACGATTCAGCACTTGGGTCTTTTGGTGCCATCTCTGGACGTTCAGACCAAGAAATTACCTATGCTGCAGCGTCTCATCGTGGTGAAAAACAACGCACCTCAGCCCTGAAGCTGCTTCGTAATGAAGCAATCGACGCGGATGCCCGAGGCGATATTGACATGGTTCGGCGTTTGAGTACTTTGGTATGTCAGGATATCATGACGAACGAGAGACCCATGGTAGGCGCCTCTTGGGTTGCGGCTTATGGTCTTCACTGGGCGTACCATGAATATGATCTGAGGCTGCTAGAGACCATGCTTATCGGGCATTCAAATGACAAGGGTACTGACGTTATCGGAAGCAGCCGGTTAATAATGAGGATAGTCTCTCTTACCCTACAAATTCTAAAGAGGCAGCACAAAGTCGAGTGGAAAGAGATCACAGATCTCATTGACAACCGGTTACAACTCGAAAACGTCAAATTCCAGCCGGAAGAGCAAGTTGCCTGGCATGACCTTATCGAGACTATGTGGGCATTCGGTTACTTCAATGAACCTATAGATGAGTCTTTCCTGGAGTGTTATGGTATGTTGCTAGACTTAGAACGTAGGCAGCGTCCGATTTACGGCCAGATACTTGCAGAGTTGTCGTGGCGGATGGCTGTGCAGGGTTATTGTCTTAGAGGATATGGAACTTGGTCTGGGGCTCCGCATGGTTCCCTAGAACGCGGAGATTACCACTTGGAGCCCGACCGTGGTCGCGAGGCGATAGCGAAAGTGTGGATCGCTTGGTTTCACGGTGATCCTGATGATATTGCTAAAGCGGTAAGACAGGCAAGAAAAGCCAATCCTCCAGGGTCTGAGTTCTACATGGCTGCCCTGGAAGCCAAGCGGCTAATTCCAAACACTACCACTCATAAAGAACAGGGAGACGATGACCCTCTTCATTTCATGCAAGAGTTTGGAGATGCAGCCGAAAAGGATGATGCGTATAGAATAATCAATAAGGCAGTCACATTATTGCTGAATACTAACATGGAACCTAAGAAAGATGGCAGGCTCTACTTCAGTGATCGTGCCAATTTTCATCCTTATGAGGCGTTTCTTGGCGAACGAGTAGCGTTGCGACGCTGGTACTTACGGTCTTGGCAAGAAGTTGTTGGTTATCACGTGCAGACTAGTCTTTCTCTGGCTCACACCATGCAGCTGGAAGGCGACACAGTTGTTGAACCTGTACTCGACGGAATTTTGCGTCTGCCCTGGGGAGTACCCTACGCTGGCAAGAGCAAAGACTTACTAAGGAGCCTATTTCCTCATATTGAGCTCAATCTTACAGCTGACAAGCTTGAGCCGATTCTTGAGTTGATCTCCATTTCCCCAAAGAGAATCGGCAACGTTGGCCACCCGGGTATTGCTGTATTAGGCGATACGATTTCTTATGCCATGTTGAATACATTAGTGACTTGGACTACCAGAGAACTGCAGGAGCCGACTGGGCGTGTTTGGCTAACGACTTTTGACATATGGCCGGAGTTGATGAGGAATGCGGATCTCACTTCTGAAATGTGGGTGAATCTAACCCCCTTGATTCGTTACGCCGTGCAGAAAAGAAAGGTGATGTATCATACTCACGCCGACATTCTTCAGGCCACAGTGACTCGGGCGCCTTGGACAGTGGTCGGTCGTGCTATCAGATTTGTCCGCGAGAAGTTAGAACTTCCAGATTCCAGTGTTGAGTGGATAGACAGAGTCTCAAGAGCAGTAGGACAGGGATTTCTAGACCGGGGGATGCAAGATTGGTATGAGTCTGAGGAACACCAGATACTCTTGAACACGCTGAAAGCACTACCATCCAACAGAGAGAGGGACATCTTAATTGACTTTTTGAGTACATCTGACTCTTCTCAAGGGTACAGCAAAATCTCTGATCTGTGGCTTGAGTCTCTGGAGTCTCTTTATTGCCGTGCAGCCTCTCGAAAGAATGGCAAGCAGTTAACGTTGGGACATAGCTCTTATCCGGTTGGCCCGAGTCAGCCTATTGCCGACGAGACTTCCTATAGGGCCGCTGAGGTGCTTGATGAACTCTGGGATGCAGAAAATGCCACTATTGAAGAGGTAATGTTCGGAATCAAGGCGGCGACGCATTTGTTTACAGCAGCACATGGAGAAGGACGCTTGAGGCTGGCCCGGTCTCTGTTGCGTTGCCTTGCATCTGAGCGCAGTGCCTTTGGTTTTCTAGACAGGGAAAGTTGTACCGCTGTGGCTTGGGAAGGTATTGTCAATATTTCATCATATTTCCCTGATGTTATGCTGTCAGACATTTGCCGTCTTGTGACGACTCGTTTGTATGACCTGCCGATAGAAGCTGCTTGGACCCAGGCACGTTTTTGCATGGAGGTGCTGCTTCGCTCACAGATGCCTCAAGAACAACAGAGTGCGCAATCAGCTCTTCTCATGATCCGTGCGAGAGTAACCTCGCACACTCAGTCGGAAGCCAAAGCATTGGTAGCAACTGCAAATCGGTTAATAAGAGAATCGGATTGGCCACCAGTAATTAATCCACTTCTCGAGTTCATGTCGGACTGGATAGAGGCCGCAGCATCGGCTCCCGATCCACATATTCGTGCATCGGTGGCTAGAATTGCTATGACAATGGTAGATAGGTTAAGTCCTCCGCTTTCTGATCGTATGAGGGTAGTAATCAACCGTTTACAACAGGATGTGCGCATGCGCGTGCGAAGGGCGGCGACGAGAGATCCGATTGCTTCGCCTGCATTTTCTTGCGGGGAGCCGGAATTATGTGAGTAGTGAAATTGAAGAGTAGGAGCCAATGATAAATGGTTTCTTAGCAAATGGTTGTGTTGGTAAAGGCTTTCCAGCGCCTACGACAAGAGACTACTCGTCAAATCGTGTGACCTCTAGACGCGAAAAAGGTACTACGTTGCAAGTAGCTTGAGGATACCATACCCCAAGCGCCGTGTCCTTTCATGCCGTGATCGACCCAGTGATATTTCCCGACAAGGCAAGGGAATTTGGGGAAATGGTCGAAAGGATCAAGGGAACGTCTAAAAAACGCCTCACACGAGGTGGACTTGCTATGTTAGAAACGTGTGTCTCCCTTGGTGATTGTGAGCGAGTTCTTACCGAGAAGTTTCGAAGGGTAAGGTTCCTTGGTGAAGTCGAACTTTCTTCTGAAGATGTCCAAAGACTAAACGCATTAATCATTACTGAACTTGATCCTGATCCCAAGCTTGGGCTCAAGCTGCTTAGGCATAGGGCCCCTGCAAGTATTGCTGCATTCCTCGTTTGGCAAGGCATCATAGGGTATGGGGAAGGCGACTACTGGACATCGGCGCTTCGCGCCATAGGCTTAGACGAGCCCAGGTGGCAGCAGGAGCTTGGCGAAGTATTCATTAGCTTCCTCCGGCGTATGGACCTACCCGATCTTCCTATTAAGGATGCCTTGCGGTTTGTCACTCCCATCCTGCTTCATGGGGGGATTCCCCAAAAATGTCTCGACCAATTCTTTGATCATGTCATTATGGACATGGCGAAATTCGGAATTATCACAAGTGATGAGATCAGGGATTATCTCTGTTCTCTGAGGGATGCGGAAACAACTCGAGTTGCGCTTAAGCAAAAACTGCAACACCTCAGACGAGACAAGGAGAAATACCAAAAAGACGTGGAAAACCTTGCAATGCTCGTCCATTTGAAGCAGCAAGCGGTAAAACTCGAGCAGGTGGTCGGTATCCCTGATGAATTGCAACATGTTCCGGAGAATTATGAGGAATTCCGCGCCAATAGGCTAAACGAGATAGAAGATATCAATAGAGAGATCCGCGGTCTTCAAAGTGAAGCAAGGCTTTGCCAGGATCTGATATCTGCTTTCACTCCGGAGGATGAAGCTTTTCTCGAGCTTGGCTCGTCAATTAATACACTGGGAGAGGAACTTGCGACAGTTCTTCGTGATAAGGCAGAGCTTGTATCTGTCCGGACTGAGGAGGCTGCGTATAAGGCGAAGCTGGATGAATACATAGACAGTGAGGCATTATCCGGGCTACCCTTGGATACTATGGACACTTGGGATTCTCTGGTTGAGACTGTAAGCAACATTGATGTTCTGCAAAGTCGGTTATCGGAGTTGCACAATGAGGCAAGTCAGGTTGTCCCGAGACCTGCGAAGCCGGGTATTAGCTTTTGGATAGGTTCAGCTTTTCTCCTGACAGCGTTATGTATATGGGTTATCACAGGACATTCTCCTTTAGGGTTTGGTATCGCTATTGCCTTTGCTCTCGGAGGATGTGTCTTTATTCTCTCCGGCGGTTATAGGCTTTGGCATGTATATCGCGATAACAAGCACCGAGAAGCACGTAGTGAAGCAATCTCTAAGGAAGCGTCTGAAATACAATCAAAGATTGCCGACTATGAAAAGGCAGTCAGTTCAATAATAGAAGACTTGCCCCCTGAACTTCAAGTAATTACAGAGACAATCATTTCAAAGACAAATAGTGTCAGTGCGCGAGCAAGTGATTTCAGTGGTGGCACAGATGATTCTAATGTAGGGGCAGATAATGCCGGTGCGGGAGCAAGTGGTGTGTTTAGTAGTGTGCTTGCTGAATTAATGTTAGCAAGGGATACTTACGCTTGCTATCATAGGTGCCTGGTAAGAAAAAAAGAGCTGGAGGATTCCATCGCCGGGTGGGAACGCAAATTGGATGAGGTCTTGTCTCAAGCCGGCTTACCCGGGCTGCAGCAGGATAGTGAACTTGAAGCGTATCTCGCCGATGCCCTCAAACGGAGCGAGGACAGCAAGAGCGCGAAAATACGTCTTACAGAAGACATTCAGCCTGAGCTTCAGGCGCTTCGCAGCAGAGCCGCGGAGATACAGACAGATATTGAAGAACTTGACGAGT
>DIQZ01000022.1:2032-7183 GCA_002424305.1 Firmicutes bacterium UBA5449 | reverse complement strand
TTCACCTATGCCATACTTAGAGTGGTAATCGACTAAAGCTGGCACCACTTCAGACCAATTAGAGGTCTGATAGAATTTCTCCTTGAGTTTGCCGGCTGCAGCATGTAAGATCTCCTCGGCCGAAGGAGATTGTTTATCAGTAAGAGCATTCCCCAAACAAGTCTCAGCAGATATATTCTCACAAGCCCTAATCCTTGGCCCTGGCGATTTTTTCATCTGTAAACCACCATGAAGCTGTTCCAAGAGCTCAATCTCTGGCACAGGGGCATCCGTAATGACTTCCAATATGAGCTGTCCCAGCCCATCCTCAAAAGCCCGGAAAAGTCGGGATAGGAGTTTAAGATCATGCTCTATCGCCTGGTAATAGACATCCCCCTGAAGTTGGTGTTCCCAGCATAACGCCTTTATTGCCGGGCTTGGGTAGGAAAGGATCACATCCAGAAGATGCTCCTGCCAGAGGGTGCCCATACCTAAACAAGGCTTGGTTGTACTGCTGCTTAGTAGCTCAGAAAGAAAGCTAAAGTAAGCTACTGCCACTCTATTACTGGAAGCCGGCAAAGCTGACTTGCTACTGGATGAATCATTGGCACCAGTCTCTACTTCTTTAACTGGGCGAAGCTCGGTCACCAGTGAGCGAAAAGACTGCAAAACCGAATCATTCAGGATTCCCCTATACGTGATCAAGCCTTCTAAGCCTTGCTCAACGTCTCTATACAAGCTGCAATAGCAGGTTTTAGTTTTGTTAGACATGAATCTCACTCTTCACCCTTAAGATTAGCTTCTGTGTTGAGTTTCTTGGCCCCCATACTTTTCCACTGATTGGTTTCTTCTACCTGCTTAAACCCTTTCCTCCCAATAGTCCACATTGAAACAACAACAAAAAAGTGCCATATCTGTAAGACATGACACCTTCTAGTGGCGCCCCCGGCAGGAATCGAACCTGCGACTAACAGTTTAGGAAACTGCTGCTCTATCCCCTGAGCTACGGGGGCATATCTTTTTGTCTTGTTTTAATATATTGGATCATGTAGTGCCTTTATTTTACCCCAACTCATTGATAACGTCAACCGCTAACCCGGCGGGGAGTGAGTCAACGATTATCGGGTCAGGGATTCCCTCCAATGTTAGTGTTAGAGAGGTTCATTAAATCGGCATGCCACTTTCATTGAGCCTATGCATTAGATTCGAGATACCACTCGACCATGTTCTGCCAGCGTTTTTGATCGGCACGCCCGCGTCCCATCGATTGAAACAAGTTACCTTCCTGACAGCCTTTTTGACGACGTTCTTAACCGCCAAAGGGGTGAATTCTACGTGATTCAGAACCTCGCTTATGCGATGATTGAACTCGTTCATGCGCTCCCCGTATTGCCAAGCCAAGACTTCCATCATCGCACCTAACCCTTCTGGTTTCCAGCTGCGCTTGCCCTTTACACGCTGCGAATAGCGGGACATCTGACTCTCACCTGCACCAAGGCCTCTTAAGCTTTCTACAGGCCGATTAAGGGCCTTTAGGCGCCTTCGGTAATCCACTGTTGCCTCGGGGATATCTGTAAGATCGTTAAGCAGCCTCTGGCAATCTTTGGCCTTATCACTATCACGCAATCGTAGCTTGGCCTCTGCCAACTTGGCCAGGAAGGTGCTGCCGGTAACGTCAGTCGAATCAAGGGCCTGAAATAGCTCGACTGTTACCTTGCTGTCTTTTCCAAAAATGTTGCGTATGTCCCGCTTTAAATGGTATCGATCCACTTGGTAAATCGCTTTTGGAAAATAGTCTATGCCTTGCCTGATCCAAGATGCCCGATCTCCATTAATGACTACTGTAGTGTCGTCATCGATGTCATAGATACTGTAAATATAACGACTGGCTTGCTCCCAGAAATCCGCTCCTTGCTGGGTTCTATATAGGTTGGGATTTACTAGCTTAAAGTCTTTACTGCCCGGCGTGCGTGGCTCCCAGCCTTCATGAATAGTTGCGCTAAACTCTTCTATGCTGTGCCTTTTTTCATTCTGTAGAGACACATGTAAGCCATCAGCTTCTACGAAAATGAGGTCAGCTTTACGCTTGCCTTGCGGATTGCGCAACTTCTCTTCATCTATCTCTTCTAGAGCTTTGCCCGTCTTAAGTACGACTTGCCGAATGGTTTCGTGACACACCGGGCGATAACCGTAAAATTGCTCCAAACTTTCCTCGGCATCCCTGTATGACATCATCATCGCTAAGTGCAGCATCAAGTTTGCTAGCGCTGGGCTTGTCTGGGTCCCCTCTACCATACCTAAAACCTCATCTAGAAGGTATACCGAATCGCCTGTAACTGTATCATTGTAGCGTCTTCTTTTGAAGCTAACTTGCACGCCCAAAAGCGTCTCTAGTGTTGTCTCAACCCGTTCCTTTACCTCAAACCGGGGATCACGCTTATCCCGTATCACAATATCTAGGTGTTCAAGGACATGACGAAACGCTTGAGCAAACGCCTTACGTAATTCCTCAAAAAGGACCAACTCCAAATCTTGCAGGTAAATGCCTATCTCATCTCGAAGTGCTTCCATCAACGAGGGAATCTCCTTTCTGGTTTTGTTTGCACTAACCTTCTTGGAGATAAATCCCTCGTTTCCTCTTTCTAACCCATTTCCTAGAAAACTCTACCCCGCACAAGATCCTTTACTGCATCACCTGGATCCTCGCGGAAACCCGAGAACTTCTGACTCATACCCTACATATTACGATTACATGCTAACTCGTGGTGAAGTGGATGAACAAGCTAAGGGATGCGGCTGCTGCGGATCAGAGGGAAGCAGTGGCTTCAACGGCCCCGACAACAAGGAAGTGCCCATACTGCTTATGGGATATACCGATTGAGGCCGTTCGATGTGCCTACTGCACAGCGGACTTGACCGATGTAGCATGACGCAGGAATCTACAGTCACTCAATAGTAGGTGACAAGATTCAACCAGATCGATCAAAGCAGGTTGCATATTACGAGTGGTCCTCTTCATGGAATCACTGCGAAACTTTGTCAATGGCCAGTTGAGAATACCCTTTTTGGCCAGGAAAAATCCCCACGTAAAGAGCGACAGCTCTCCAAGAAAGGGAGTTTATCGGCTACCGGCCATGTATTTGTGGCAACCTTTCTATGATAGGATGAGGCGTTGATAAGTTCAAATTCAACGTGTCTTACCCAGCCGATAGAAAGTCCGCCGTGCTTGATCCCCTTTTGCTCACCGGTTATTGTCATTGATGGTGAAGCTCCTAAACGGGTTTCCGCTCAATCTAGGAAAAGGGGGTAAGGAAGCTTACAACAGACTCCATGAATGGGAATACCTATATGGAGACCCATGGCGAAAGCCATAACATGGGTTCTGTCACCGTTTCCCCACCTGCTATATTCAGTAAGATGCCACTATGTCTCCAAAGATCAAGGACCCGGCCCCTATAGTGAGAAAATGGGATCACCACCGTTTCAAGAATTGCTAGTGTAGGTATGGTATGATAAATTGGCACCATAGTTAATCCGATGAATAAAAAGGGAAGCGAATATTCTTATGGTCTCAAAGATTGATGACTTGGACACGCACAGCGGACCGTTGTTTAGTCGGATGCTGATTTTTGCTTTGCCCATCATGGCAATGAACATTCTACAACTGCTGTTTAATGCTGCTGATATGATAGTTGTGGGACGTTTCTCGGGAAGCGAAGCGCTGGCCGCAGTGGGAGCGACAGGCCCCCTCATAAACCTCATCGTCAACTTGTTTATGGGCTTATCAGTGGGTACAAGCGTCATCGTGGCACAAGATTACGGTGCGGGTAAACCAGAGGCAGTAAGCCGGTCTGTTCACACTTCCATTGCAGTCAGCGCAATCAGCGGAGTGTTTGTTATGGTAGCAGGTCTAGCCCTCTGCGAGCCTTTGCTGGACTTTATGGGTACTCCAGAAGATATTATCGATCTATCGGTTCTATATATCAGAATCTATTTTATCGGTTTGCCTGCTAGCATGGTATACAACTTTGGTGCAGCTATACTACGTGCTATAGGTGATAGTCGCCGTCCAATGTATTACCTAACAATTACTGGTATTGTAAACGTTATGCTTAATATGTTCTTCGTGATTGTGCTACACATGAGCGTTAAAGGGGTGGCGTGGGCCACTGTTATTTCACAGTATCTTGCGATTGTGCTAATCATGACTTGTCTGTCCAGAAGCGATGGGCCTATACGTTTCAGGCTCCATCTGATGCGGATTGATATACATAAGCTTAAGGATATAGTCAAGATCGGTTTGCCGGCTGGCCTACAGGGCTTGTTGTTCTCTATTTCCAATGTGCTAATCCAATCAGCTGTCAATTCCTTTGGCTCTGTCATGGTGGCGGCTAGTGCTGCCGCACGCAATGTGGAAGGCTTTGTCAGTACCGCCATGAACGCCTATTACAACGCGGCCATCACCTTCACCGGACAGAGCATGGGGGCAGAAAAATACGATGAAATTGATACTATTGCAGAGGTGTGCGTGGTGTTAATCTTCGCCACCTGGATTATCTTGGGCGGTACGACACTGTTTTTTGGCAGGTCACTGCTTGGCTTTTATACCTCTAACCCGGAGGTTATTGAATTAGGAATGCTTCACATGAAGGTCATGATGGCTGCATATTTTACGTGTGGCACGATGAACGTATTTCCGGGCCTGACCCGTGCGATGGGGTATTCCATACTGCCTATGCTCTGTACACTGATAGGTGCCTGTCTCATGCGCATTGTTTGGTTGGCTACGGTCTTTACCTGGTACCCTACAATGATTGTGCTCTTTATGTGCTATCCTGTCACTTGGGCGTTGGCAGGGATTGGTCAGGTGGGTAGCTTCCTTTACGCACGTCGCCAAGTTCGGAGGCGTGCCATACTAGAATCCGGACTTGCGGAAGATGTCACGTGATCACTTTTGCCCCCAACAGGCGATTTGGTCCGCTAGAATGGGAAGAAGGTGGTCTTGTGTTATTTGACTACAATTCCCAAGTTGACGCGCCGGCTATTACTCCGAATAAGCGAATGGCTCTGTTTGCAGCAAGAAAGATGCTACCGGAGTACGTCTTTGACACTGCACAACTAGAGAAAAACCCTATTACATTTCCTGAAGTGCAAACTTTAATAGATGGTATC
>DIQZ01000022.1:1707-1927 GCA_002424305.1 Firmicutes bacterium UBA5449 | reverse complement strand
GACACTGCACAACTAGAGAAAAACCCTATTACATTTCCTGAAGTGCAAACCTTAATAGATGGTATCAGTATTGGCGGTCGGAGGGTAGCTATATGATACTAGGAAAGCAGATCGGATCATGCTATTCCTTGCTGAAAAGTGCATTTGGTTGATCGAACCAATCATCCTTTAAGGCTCCCCATCGTCATTCCTTCAATGAAATCTTTTTGCGCACATAGGA
>DIQZ01000022.1:0-1554 GCA_002424305.1 Firmicutes bacterium UBA5449 | reverse complement strand
AGGAACAGAATTAGGATGGGGATGATGGAAAAGCATGATCCTGCAATAAGAATATCATAGTTGTTTCCATATGGAGTAAGAAGTGTATTCAAACCAATCGCTAGAGTGTACTTATTCCCGGAGCGCAGGACGAGCATTGGCCACAGGAAGTTATTCCAGCTGTTCATTCCAACCAAAATAGCCATAGCCGACATAGCAGGTTTCATTATGGGTAGAACCAGGCGAAAGAAGATTCCGTATTCAGTGGCTCCGTCAACCCTGTCGGCGTCTACTATGTCCTTTGGGATACCTTGCAGATACTGCCTGAAGAAGAAGATCGTTGTCACCTGCGCCAAAAATGGTAGCATGACACCCCAAATGCTGTCCAATAGCCCCATGGTATTGGCCTGGGAATACATGGGGAGCATGAGGATCTCAAAGGGAATCATTAGTATGAGAAGCAAGCAGGCAAAAATGAGATCCTTGCCTCTAAACTGGTACATGGCAAAACCATAGCCCACCCATGCACTGACCATCAGTGTAAGACCAGTCTGTATCAACGTGAGAACCACGCTGTTTCTGAACCACAGGAGGTAGTCATGGGTAATATACGTGCCATCCGGCATGTATCCGGTAAACAGATATACATAGTTGTTCCAGGACATGATGTCCCAGTCCAGTCTCAAGTTGAGTCCATAGCGGAGGAGCTCAGAGGCCGGTTTGAACGATGCCAGTAGAATGGCGAAAAACGGAAGCAATACTGCGATTCCCAACAGAGTGAAGAGGGCAACAAGCAGCACGCGGCCCTTTGGATTATAGCTCCTGTGTTGGGCTAATGTCAGGGTTTTACTCTTAGCGGCCATCCTAATCACGCTCCTTTCCCAGTACACCTGTGATACGTAGCTGGATTAGGTTAATTATCATGGCGACAGCTAGGAGGGCGAGGCCAACAGCCGAGGCATATCCCATGCGGTTTCGCTCCCATCCCATCCGATAGAGGTAGCCTACGATGGTCAACCCGATACTCTTGGGTGAGTTATTGCCGGCCCAAAGCATGTAACTCTCGGTAAACATGGCGAGTCCGCCATAGATACTAATGGTCAGTACATAGATAACGGTCGGTTTGAGGAGTGGAACAGATATGTATCGGAACTGCTGCCATCCGTTTGCCCCATCGATCTGATCGGACTCGTATAGATCAGGCGAAATACTCTTCAAACCAGATAGGTAGTAGATCATGTTGACGCCTGTCCAGCGCCAGCAGGCAAGCAGAATTAGGGCGAAAAAGCTTGTTTCCCTCACTTTCAACCACTTAATGGGAGCTAGGCCGAACAGAGCCCGCATAGAGTTCATCAGCGAGCCTCCCACCTCACCAAGAAATATGGCATTTTTCTTGCAGTGCAAACAGGCAGGACTTCAGAATGGTATAGAACTGCCGGAAAGAGAATCACCTGTGTTCACGAACTTCATTAGATGATGTTCAAAACGGAGAACGAGTGCTCATGAAGGATATTTACGGATGGTGTAGCTATGCAAAATTCGATCCGGACCGAGCCAACGAGCTGCTGGATGATG
>DIQZ01000041.1:3573-5077 GCA_002424305.1 Firmicutes bacterium UBA5449 | reverse complement strand
TCGAGGACGGACTGGCAATAGGCTTCGCGCCGATTGGATCGATCCTCAGAGTCAACCCGACATCAGGATATCTTGTGCCCGGAGGAAGTCAGGACGTTGTGCTTACGCTCGGTTCTCCTGACGCTCCATACGGAACATACTCGCTCTACCTGTACGTGTCTGCCAATGACCCGTACCGTCCGTTTGCAACCATCCCGGTGACACTCAAGATCAACGCCGCTCCTGCAGTCGAAATCACGGCGCCTGAGAGCGGAGATGAGCTGCACGGGGTGACCGGGATCACATGGACTGCAACGGATCCTGACGGTGATTCAGATGAGCTCACAATCGACCTTGCCTGGACTCGCGACGACGAGGAGTGGCACGAGCTTGGGAGCGGACTTGCCAATACCGGCGCCTTCGAATGGAACACCATCGAAGTAGGAGAGGCCGGCGAAACCTTCCGCTTACGAGCAAAAGCCACTGACCCTGAAGGCGCGTTCCACGAGTTCGTAACGGGCGAATTTGCAATCATCAACCTCGCCCCTACCGCCGCGTTCAGCTTCACACCGTCCCCTGCCACAAGGCGCGACGTTGTGGAGTTTGTCGATGAGTCGACTGACGACGGATGGATAGTGGCCTGGCATTGGGAGTTCGGAGACGGCGCAGAGAGCGACGAAGAGAACCCGGAGCATCAGTACACTGAGAAAGGCGAGTTCACAGTCACACTCACTGTTACTGACAACGGCGGCCTCATAGGAACCGTAGAGAAGAGCATCCAGGTGGGGAATGCAGCGCCAATCGCAGCGTTCGCCTTCACCCCGGAATCTCCTGATGTAGGTGAAGTCGTGACGTTCACCAACGAGTCCATTGACGACGCAGAGATAGTCGCATGCTTCTGGGAGTTCGGAGACGGCGCCACAAGCGCTGAGCGAAACCCTGAACACCGATACAGCTCTGCGGGCGTATTCACAGTCAAGCTCACAGTAATAGACGATGATAATGCAGCTGACTCAGTAGAGCATGATATCGAAGTCATAGTCCGCAACCTCCCACCGGAAGTTGAGATCATTAAGCCTGTAGCAGGCCAGGTCTTGGCAGGCGAGGAGACTGTCGAATGGCAGGCTGTCGACCCTGACAACGATGCAGATGAACTCAAGATTACGCTTGAGTACAAGTTTGCAACAAGTGAGGATTGGCAGACCATTGCGTCAGACCTTGCCAACACCGGGGAGTTCGTCTGGGATACCTCCCAGCTCGAGCGCGGAGGCCAGTATGTAATAAGAGTCACTGCAGTCGACCCGGATGATGCATGCGGAGATGCCATAAGCGAGGAATTCACAGTAATCGTCCTGGCACACACTGTGGTAGCTGCCCCGAACCCGACTTCTGACGCAGTCACATTCTACTACGACATCGCAACAAATGGAAAACTCTATATCTACGACATCGTAGGGCGGCTCGTACACACAGCCGAGCTTTCAGCCACAGTGCATACATACGAATGGAACCTCTATTCAGGCGG
>DIQZ01000041.1:0-3410 GCA_002424305.1 Firmicutes bacterium UBA5449 | reverse complement strand
AAGCCGGTTGCCAATGGAATCTACCTCTACTTCGTAGTAGCCGGCAAAGAGAAATCTGAGGTCGGACGGCTTGTAGTGAACAGATAAACCCGGTTCAGGGCTTGGGCTGCCGCACATGCGGTAGCCCAAGCTTCCTGAGCTTGCAGGGCTGATCCAAGGAAACACTCTTCGATACACTCTCTTGACCTTAAGGAGGGGCGAAAAATGCGAATCAGGAAATCAGTGCTTGTGCTCACGCTAATCTTTGCCCTGCTTCCCGTGTCATCGGCATTTGCCGCCAGTGATTTTACGGGCACAGCAGCAATGATGAACATCGGAATGGGAGCACGGGCGCTTGGAATGGGAGGCGCTCATATAGCAGTGGCAGATGACGCCTCTGTCATATACTACAATCCGGCCGGCCTGGCCTTAGTCGATGGCATAAACGTCACATCTCTATACACAAGCCAGCACGGGGCAGCAGGTTATCTCGCCTTGGGAGTTACCGGACGGAACATCGGAGGAGCAATCTTGAGGCTGAACGCATCCGGAATAGAAGAAACTGACGAATTCGGAAATAAGACCGGTACCTTCGGCGTAGTCGAAACGACTGCCATGGCAGGTTACGGCAGGACAGTTATCCCAGATCTGAGTATCGGTGGAGCGATCAAGTACTACCAACAAACCTTGCCGAAAAACTCAGGCAAAGGTCTCACCGCTGACATTGGCATGCTATATGAGTTGACCGAGAGCAAAGTGATGATTGGCGTGGTAGGCAGAAACCTTCTGGGCAGCGTCACTTACTCAGGTGGCTCGAAAGATGCCTTCGATCGCGCATTTGGATTCGGAGTCTCGTTTGAGCCAATGGACAATCTCCTCATTGCAGGAGATGCAGTGCTCGAGAACGGATTCACCGGTAAAGTCGGCGCAGAGTATCGGTTCCGTCAGATGGCAGTTCGCGCAGGAGGTTCTTTCGGTGAGGGCCAAACATGCCTCACTGTAGGAGCAGGCTTTGCAGTAACCAATTTCAACATTGACTACGCGTACCAACATCACAACTCTTTGCCCGACAGCCATAGGCTCTCATTGAATATGAAGTTCTAGGAATATTGAACCCCAACAACCAAGAGCTCTAAGCACAGAACGTTCATAGAACACAGAGCTCCTAAAACCGGCAGTTCCAAAAAGCCCGCAGCGCCAAATCTCACGATGCTGCGGGCTTTCATAATAGATACTATCATTACCCTACATTCAACCCGGTGTCCACAATATCGGTTGACGTTCCTCGAAATCATAGTCATCAGCACGGAGAATCCGAGCAACCCTCGCCTGAATCAGCGCATCCTCCTCACTCAACCCCCTGGACTCAAACGCTGCAACAACTCGCGCCCATGGATCCGTGACACCACCGTTCGTCACATCGTTGGTCACACCCTTATCGGTATCCCTGCGGGCATCCTGAGCGACACCCTTCTTGAGGACAGTCCTCGCTCTACACACCCCAATTCCGGGACATCCCGCATATCCGTCTGTGGAATCCCCTGTCAGCACCTGAAAATAGAACCAGTAGTCGGCTTCCCACGGCTCAATGTCTTTGATCCGCTCTTTCCTCCAATTGTAATGAGACCCGGGTATTTGCTTCAAGTCCTTATCAATAGTGGCTATTACATAGCGTCCGGGGTATTCAGTCGCCATAATCCCCATTACATCGTCTGCCTCCAGGCAGTTCACAGTCTTACAATCCCATACTTCGCAAGCATGGTCAATAAGTGCATCCAGCAGTATCGGTTTGGGCTTACCCCTGCGGTTTGACTTGTATGTCGGAAGTACCGAATATCTAAAATTATCCCGGCCTGTAAAACACAGCACCGGGTTCTCCGTTCCAGTCTCGATCAGCATCCGCTCTACTGCAGAATCAAATCCCGAAATGGCCCACCCTGCATCATCCAAGTCCAGGTCACCATTGGTATTCAGGCTCTGGGTCGTTTCATACGCATACGCGAACTGGCAAGCCAGAATGTCAGCATCAATAAGCAAATCCATATATGTCTATGTCCCCCTATACTCAATCCAAAAACAAAGGCACTATTCTCCTCTTGAGGCCTCATCCAGCGCCTTCTCAAGCACCTCAGCTACATACTCAACTTCGTCCTCAGTGATGTGATTATGAAATGGAATCGCAATGCCGGTTCTGCCTGCGTGCTCCGTAACAGGAAACATTCCTTCCATGAGACCAAACTCATTTCTATAGAAAGGCTGCAGATGGATAGGAGTAAAGTATGGACGGCATCCGATTTTTGCTTCTCTGAAGCGCGTCATGACGTGATCCCGTACTTTGGCTTGGCGTTCAGGTGTGGGTTCATCTGCACCAA
This sequence comes from Firmicutes bacterium UBA5449, assembly GCA_002424305.1. Lineage (GTDB taxonomy): Bacteria > Bacillota > SHA-98 > UBA4971 > UBA4971 > UBA4971. Next base: position 1,059 of record DIQZ01000041.1, on the reverse strand, counting down.
CTCGAATCACATACACAAACCAGCTCATTCTGGTGACCTCAGGGGCTATGTAAGGAAGCTTGACCCCGGGAACCTCAGCAAGGCGCTTATTATACATGTCGGCTACCCGCTTACGCTTGGGGATAATCTCTTCTATCCGAGACATCTGGACTGCACCAAGGGCAGCGGAAAGCTCATCCATGCGGTAGTTGTATCCGAGGCGCTCATGGGACAGCCATACTCCGGCCTCTCCCCTCCCCTGGTTGCGCATGCTCTTACATAAGAAGGCTATGTGTTCATCATCTGTGACAACCATCCCGCCTTCGCCTGTAGTTATCTGTTTGTTCGGATAGAACGCGAAGACCGCTGCGTCAGCAAACACCGAATTGCCGGCCTTGGTTCCCTTGTACTCAGATCCAATGGCTTCGCATGAGTCCTCAATAACCACAAGGCCGTGGCGCTTTGCGATCTCGCGGATGATATCCAACTTTGCAGGCTGTCCAAAAGCATCTACAGGAAGGATAGCCTTTGTCCTGGGGGTGATTGCATCTTCTATGAGATTAACATCAATATTTGCTGTATCAGGTTCAATATCCACAAACACGGGCTTTGCCCGCTCATAGACAATACAATTGCTTGATGCGATGAAACTGAACGGAGTTGTTATGACCTCGTCCCCATCTCTGATACCAAAGGCCCGTATAAGTAGATGAAGCCCGCTTGTGCCGCTGTTTACTGCAATAGCGTGTTTTGCACCAACATAGTCCGCAATTGCTTCCTCAAACGACTTTAGCTTTGGACCCAGCGCCAAGATAGGCGAGCGAATGACTTCGTTGACGACTTCGATTTCCTTGTCAGTAATATCCGGGCGGGATAGATGAACTTGCATAGATTACTCCTCCCTACGATGCCACATACGTAAACTCTTATCTAAAATTGCTTGTTAAGACCTACACCTGAAATTCTTGCCGAACACTACTACCTCAGATAATGACCTAAAATCATAACCTGAGATCATCACCCGAGACTATTACCTGTTTCTCTCTTCAGTGGAAGGATCCTTCCTATTAAACCATGTTC
>DIQZ01000038.1:71776-84566 GCA_002424305.1 Firmicutes bacterium UBA5449 | reverse complement strand
AGGTGCTCCATACTCAAACGCCTCAAGAAGAAATCCGAATTTCTCTCGAGCCTCGTCTTCGCTAAGCCCTAAGGCTCTGAACAGTCTTTCTTGCACATCTCGCCTGTGTATGCGTATGCTCCCACTACCAAGCTCCACACCGTTTAGAACAAGATCGTATATATTGGCTCTGACACTTAGAGGGTCTTTCTCCATCAGGTCAATGTCTTCTTCCAGAGGAGATGTAAATGGATGGTGGACAGCGACTATTCTGTCTTCTTCCTCGCTGAATTCAAACAGAGGAAATTCAGTAACCCAGAGAAAAGCCATGCAGTCTTCGGGAATCAGGTCAAGCTCCGCTCCAAGATGCAATCTTAACCGACCGAGAGATTCCAAGACTATGTTCTTAGGACCTGCCACAATTAAGATGAGATCCCCATCCCCGGCACCTGTAACTTCCACGATTTTCTGAAGTTCTTCTCTTGTGAGGAATTTCGTTAATTGAGAATTGAGGCTCGGCTCCCCGTCTTCCCCGTTTGAAACGGCTATTGACATAAGACCTGCTGCGCCAAAGTCTTTCACTAGGTCTTCGAGAGCCCTGATTTGCTGCCTGGAGAACTCACTGCACCCCTGCCCCACTATGGCAGATACCTTGCCCCCATCTTCAATGGCGCTTCGGAAAACACGAAAACCGCAGTTCTTAACAACATCTCCAATATCGACAATTTCCATGCCGAATCTCATGTCAGGCTTGTCCGAACCATATCGCTCCATAGCTTCAGCATAGGACATTCTGAAAAAGGGCCTTGCCACTGATATCCCCAAAGTTTCCTCAATGCAGTCTGCCATCATAGCTTCTACAAGGTCAAGCACATCGTCTCTGGTGACAAAAGACATTTCAATATCGATTTGTGTAAACTCAGGTTGCCTGTCAGCACGCAAGTCTTCATCGCGAAAGCAGCGCGCAAGTTGAAAGTACCTATCAAACCCCGCTACCATCAACAGTTGCTTGAAAAGCTGAGGAGATTGCGGAAGTGCAAAAAACCGACCCGGATTCACTCGGCTGGGTACAACATAGTCACGAGCCCCTTCCGGAGTGCTCTTTATGAACATTGGTGTTTCTACCTCAATAAAACCCTTTGAATCCAAGAAATTCCTTATAGCCATAGTCAGACGATGACGGAAAATGAAACTCTTCTGCATATCCGGCCTACGAAGATCGAGATATCGATATTTGAGCCTCAGAAGTTCGTCAACGTCCAAGTTTTCGGTAATATAAAAAGGCGGGGTTTTCGACTTAGACAGTACCTCCAGAAATTCGGCTGCAACATCAACCCTGCCGGTGGGAAGTGAAGGGTTCACTGCACCGGGTGGACGCTGCACGACCACTCCGGAGACACATACTACATCCTCTGAACTGAGCTTCTCGGCTATTGTATGAGCATCCGGACAGGCTTCAGGGTTAAAAACCACCTGGATAATACCTGAGCGATCTCGAAGGTCAATAAATATGAGACCTCCAAGGTCTCTTCTCCTCCCAACCCAGCCTGTAAGAACAACTTCTTCTCCTATTAGAGCTTCATCTGCAAGCTCCCCCACCATATGAGTCCTTTTTTTCTGCATATTACTCACTTCTCTCTATAGCTTGGATTATCTCAAAAGGGTTGTATTCTGTGCTAAAACCTGAATTAGATTCCCGAAGGGAACTTGAGTTTGCTCCCCGGTTGCCATGTCTCTTACTATAGCATAGTCGCCTGCAAGCTCGTCTTCACCAATAATCACAACAGTCTTGACATTTTGCTTATTGGCGTACTTCATTTGAGCTCTTAAGCTTCTGTCTAGGTAGTCGATGTCACTAGATACGCCTTTCTTGCGTAATGCGTGGGTTATTCGAAATGCTTGAAGCTTGGATTCATCACCCATTGCGGCAATAAACACATCAATGTTACTTGCATCTTCGCATGCTTCACCTGCTGCATCTGATAAGACCTGTACAGCTCGCTCTATTCCTGCAGCAAACCCTACGCCGGGCGTTGCAGTCCCACCAAGTTCTTCTGCCAGGCCATCATACCTTCCGCCGCCGCCAAGTGCATCCTGTGCTCCAAGGCCTGAGTGAATTATCTCAAAAACAGTCTTGGTGTAGTAGTCCAGTCCCCTGACAATAGTTGGGTCAAGCTTATACACTAAACCCAGGGCTTCCAGGTGTTTCGTGACTCCCCTGAAATGCCTGGCGCAATCTTCACAGAGGTGATCGAATATGGGAGGAAGCTTCTTAGCCAGTTCTTTACACCGCTCATTCTTGCAATCCAAAACTCGCAGGGGATTGCGCTCAAGTCTCCTCCTGCAATCAGAGCAAAGTTCGTCTACATCTTTGGAAAGCAGATTTATGAGATTTTCTTTATAACGAGGCCTGCACACTGAGCAGCCGATACTATTTAAACGCACAACAAAGCCTTCTAATCCCAGGCTTTGGTAAACGCTGATGAGTACAGAGATAACGTCTGCGTCCAACGCAGGGTCAGATGAGCCCAGCGCTTCAACTCCAAACTGAGTATGTTGCCTGAGCCTCCCTAACTGGGGGCGTTCATACCGAAACATAGGCCCGATGTAGTAAACCTTGACAGGTTGTGGCCCTGCCCACATTTTGTGTTCAAGGTAGGCCCTGACAACCGGGGCTGTGCCCTCAGGACGCAAAGTAATACTGCGTTCACCTTTGTCAAGAAAAGTGTACATTTCCTTCTCAACAATATCAGTGCCTTCGCCTACACCCCTTTGAAAAAGCTCTGTATGTTCGAAAACAGGAGTTCTGATCTCAGTGTACCCCGCATTACGACATACTGACCTCACCGTCTCCTCCAGTCGTTGCCATATCTCCGGCCTCTCAGGAAATACGTCTATTGTTCCTCTGGGCGCTCTGATGAATGTCATGGATGTGCCTCCTTAGTTGTCAGCCTGATCCTGAGAGCTGATAGCATCATCTCGCTTCTCCAGGAGTTGTCTAATTTCTTCAATCTTGTCTTGCTGTTTCTTGACATCTTCTTCACTGCCTACGCTCTTTAGGAGAGATTCCAGGCGGACATGAAGTAGAATATCAAGTCCGCCGTGTTCTGAAGCAGCCTTGAATTCACTTACAGCAAGTTCAGATGAATCCCCATCTCTATATGCTAACCCCAAGAGAAGTCTCATGTAGGGATCCTCAGGTCTCAATCTAGCAGCCTCTTTCAAAGCTTCAGTAGATTGTTGTAAGTCGTCCTTGGCCATGTGCGCCTGGGCAACCCCTACATACAGATAGGCATTTTCCGGGTCCAGTGTTATTGCTGAATCATATTCAGCAATAGCCTCATCATAGTCTCCTTCTTGAATGTTCTTGAGGGCCCTTAGCTCAGCGTCACGGAGATCAATGCTTGCATCATTTCGAAGCCCTTCAAGCCAATGAGAAAGCGCGTCTTGCTGGGCTGCTGTTCTTAGTCTTGCTTCAATTTCGGAGCGCGCCTCGTCAAATTCTTCCCCCTCAGCAGGCTCACCTGTTTCATTCGTATAAGCCTTCCGAACCTCATCTTCAGATACTGTAACCCCTTCTTGAACCTGGGCGAACAGCTTCTGGATTGTTAAGCGGTCCTTTATTAAGCTCTTGAATTGAGATACTGTAAGATTGTTTGCCGCAAGTGCATCGCGGAATGCTTCAGTGCTGGGAAAAGCCTCTTCTTGCAACTTAAGCTCTGCATCAACCTCTTTTGACGGAACACGTATCTTCGCTTTTTCCGCAGCCTCGGTAATCAATGCAGTATCGATAAACTGATCTAAAATGGAAGCACGGATAGGTCCGATGGTCTCAGGGAGCACCCTTCCGGTGTATTCGTACTCAGCAAGAAGCGCGTTTCTGTACCCTTGCTCAAAGGCTTCCCTGGTTATAGGCTTCTTGTTAACAGTGGCGATTACTCCGTAGCCGTCTCCGCCGGGCTCTCTGATAAATACTGAGCCTGTATATAACAGCCCTCCTACGAAGGCAATAGCCAACACGACAACAATAATCTTTATAGTCCTTGAACCTCTTTTTGTGCGAAAGCCCCTAAACAAGGGCATCTCCCCCCATCTTCAACGCTATGTTGTGATTCTAATTCACTTTCTAAGTGGTTGTCAACGGCTCAAGTATGCACGCTCCCGGCTAATGGTGGTTGAAGGGCCGTGACCCGGGTAAACTATGGTTTCATCAGGAAGAACGAGAAGTTTCTCTTTAATAGTCTTCATAAGGTCTTCGTAAGATCCACCCGGAAAATCTGTACGCCCGATTCCTCCTGAGGCAAAAATGGTATCTCCTGAAAACACTGCGCCTTCGCCAAGCAGCGAGATACTGCCAGGCGTATGGCCGGGTGTGTGTAGCACCTCAAGACATACGCTACCTGAACATAATATATCACCTTCAGCAAGGGGCAAGTCCGCAGGCGGACTTGTTTTGTCTTTAGCAAAACGACTGAAAGCCGGTGAAAGATTACGTGTGGGATCTTCAAGCGACAATGTATCTGCCTTGCCTATAGCAATAATAGCTCCTGTAGCTTCTGTCAACGCTCTATTTGCGGCAGTGTGATCTACATGTCCGTGGGTATTCACAATTATCTTACATGTGAGGCCGGCTGCATTCAACTGCCTTAAAATTAGATCCGGTTCGTCTCCCGGATCAATGACTATAGCTTCCTTTGACTGTTCACATCCGACAATATAGCAATTGGTCTCGAATGCTCCGACACGCACTGTTCTAATTATCATTAATGTACTAACCCCTTTCCAGTACGCCTCGCAGTAATCATAGCGGGTGACTTTCTCCAATATCAAGTTCGTGACAGGCACTGATGTATGCAGCTCTGTATAGCAATACCATACCACAACACAGGCCAAACGTGCGGCGGTTAGGGTGAGCCCGCCCTATTGTCACACGACCGGTAATTCAGAATAACTTGCTGCTGTCAAGCAGTATAGTGACTGGACCATCATTCTCTACTGACACAGTCATCATAGCTTGGAATTCTCCGGTCTCTACTCTAAGACCGGTCCCCCTAAGCCTCGTGACGTAATCCTCATACATTTCAACGGCTTTCTCGGGGGGAGCAGCATGGCTGAAGCTGGGACGTCTGCCTTTGCGACAATCGCCCCACAGGGTGAACTGGGAGACTACTAGCACTTGCAGGCCCAATCGCATAACAGAAAGATTCATCTTTCCGTCATCATCTTCGAAGATCCGAAGATTGGTGACCTTATCAACAAGGTAGCTCAAATCATCTTCGGTATCGTCTTCTCCGACCCCTAGGAAAACCACAAGCCCGGGTCCGATCTCCCCAACTATCTTGTCCTGGACTGTTACTTTAGCAGATTTTACTCTTTGGACTATAGCTCTCATTAAAACCTCACACTCTGTCAGTTAGAACCATAGGACTAAACTGAAACTGACTTCCCCACATGTGCACTCATCTGTTGAATTCTGCGCACTGCGGTTACCCCTTTTATGCGTTTGATCCTTTCCAAAACAGAATTCAAATGGTCGGTACCGGTAATCTCTACAACCACGTTAACAACAGCTACGTGGTCTTTGCCGGTTTGAGCATTTACAGCCCTGATATTCGCGCGGAGCCCTGTGATAGCATTCATTATATTAGTCAAAAGCGCGACCCTGTCTATCGCCTCAATTTCAAGCTCCACAGGGTATGAGTTTTCTTCTCCGAACTCCCATTCAACTTCTATGCAACGTTCAGGTGATGTTTTCAGCCAAGCGATATTGGGGCAATCCCGTCTATGCACTGAGACCCCTTTTCCCCTGGTAACATAGCCGATAACTTCATCTCCCGGAACAGGATTGCAGCACCGGGCCATCCTAGCCAGAATGTTGTCTACACCTTTTACCCTAATTCCTTGACTTTCTGAAGGTCTCCTCCGCGGGGTAAGCTGTGTCGGTTCTTTCTCTTCTTTCCCCTTTTCAGGTCTGTCAGGCATAAGTCGACCGACTACGAGACCTGCTGAGATCTTGCTGTCACCGACTGAAGCTAAGACATCGTCAGCGTCTTGAAACCCCAAGCGCTCGGCAGCAATTTGCAATTTGTCTTCTTTTAGGTTTTCGTGGACCTCTAAACCCTGTCGTCTCAGTTCTTTTTCAAGAAGGTCCCGGCCCCGTGGCAATGACTCGCTACGCCGCTCCTCCCTAACCCACTGACGTATCTTGCTTCTGGCCTTCGACGTCTTAACAAAGGCAAGCCAGTCCCAGCTAGGGCTACCCAGTCCTTTAGACGTAATTATCTCTACTATGTCGCCGTTAGTAAGTTGATAGTCCAGGGGCGTCATCTTCCCGTTGATTCGTGAGCCTGTGCATCTATGACCTATGTCAGTATGCACACTGTAAGCAAAATCCACCGGGGTGGATCCTGCAGGAAGGCTTTTCACATCACCCTTAGGGGTAAACACAAAGACTTCATCTTTGAAGAGATCGATTTTCAATGTCTCCATGAAGTCATGAACATCCTTCATATCCCTTTGCCATTCCAGCAGTTGCCTTAGCCATGAAAGCTTCTCTTCAAACTCATTGGTGGCTTGGGTACCTTCCTTGTATCTCCAGTGCGCTGCAATACCGTATTCAGCGGTTCGATGCATCTCCCAGGTGCGAATCTGGATTTCAAGAGGCTCGCCTTTCGGGCCTATCACGGTAGTGTGAAGAGATTGGTACATGTTTGATTTAGGCATCGCTATATAGTCTTTAAACCGACCGGGTATCGGTTTCCAGAGAGAGTGAACAGCACCAAGAGCTGCGTAGCAATCTTTTACGTTATTGACAATGATTCGTACTGCGATGAGATCATAGATTTCATCAAAGGTCTTTTCCCTTACTCGCATCTTTTCGAATATGCTGTAGAAGTGCTTAGCCCGCCCCTGCAATTCACAAGGAATATCCCCGTCAGTAAGGTTCTGTCGAAGGATCTCTTTCGCCTCATCAATAAGGCTTTCCCGTTCTTTCCGTTTCCGTGCAACTTTCTCAACAAGCTTATAATACTCACCCGGCTCCAGATACCTCAAAGCAAGATCCTCAAGCTCCCACTTTATCCTCCACATACCAAGTCTGTGAGCCAGTGGTGCGTAGATCTCCAACGTTTCCTTGGCTATTCTTGATTGTCTGTCCCAAGGGAGATGGCCCAAGGTTCGCATGTTATGAAGTCTGTCAGCCAGCTTAATGAGAACTACCCGAATATCCTGAGCCATTGCCAGGAACATCTTTCTGAGGTTCTCTGCCTGCTGCTCTTCTCTTGACATTAACGGTACTCTGCCGAGCTTTGTGACCCCGTCGACCAAAAGACCGATTTCATCGCCAAACATCGTCTTAATCTCAGCCAGAGTCACATCAGTGTCTTCAATGACATCATGAAGCAACCCCGCAGAAATTGTGGTGACATCCATTTCAAGTTCAGCAAGGATGAGCGCAACCTCAAGGGGGTGAAAAATGTACCAATCCCCTGAGTCACGTCGCTGTCCTTGATGTGCACGTGAAGCAAAGTCATAAGCTTGCGTCACAGTGTCAAAAGGGGCATTAGGAGCATATTGCTTTATCTTATCAAGTATATCCTCGATGGTTACTCCCATAGATACCACCTATACCCTGACCCGGCTTAATTAGGCTGCAAGACTCTGTCTGTCATCTTCCGGCTTGTATGCCTTTGATTAATTATACATCAACTAGGCCCGACTTTCAGTGGCTCTCATACCTTTTACATTAAGTTGTGGTTGAATTGTTCCATTCCATTCATTGACTTCAATTGAATACACTAAATCAATCTCTCTGATGCGTCGAGAATACAGTTCAGACGCCAGGTGGCCAAGACCAAATCCTATACCGTCATGTACGACACCGTTTTGAAAAAGTTTAAGTTTCAAATGCCTGCCTGATGCTCCGACACCCCGGTATTCCAAAAGCCCGACTTCAGTTGACAGCAACAATGGGGTAGGGTTTGCCACACCAAATGGCGCCAACATAGCTATACCCTTCGCGACTTCCAGATCAATCGCATCCAAAGTCACCTCTTGGTGGCACAGGATCTTTGGCACAAAATCATCTTCTCGAAGAGCACTTCGTCCTGCTTCATTTATCTCGTGACGGAACACATCAATCATATCTCGGGATATTGCAATCCCGGCAGCGTGCTTATGTCCGCCAAACCGTAGAAGCGTTCCACGGCATTCAGTGAGTCCCTTATATAAATCGAATTCAGGGATACTTCTCCCGGAGCCTCTACCTTCATCACCGTCAAGCGATATCACAATCGTAGGACGATTGAATTGCTCCACGAGCCTGGATGCTACAATCCCGATAACCCCCGGGTGCCATCCTTCGTTTGCCAAAACAAGAACGCTATCGACAGCTTCACCGTCATAGGTCTCAACCATGGAGGAGGCTTCGTCAAATATTTGCTGTTCCAGAGTCTGCCTCTGTACGTTGACTTGGTTCAGGAATTGTGCAATTTCCATAGCCCTCTTAGGTGACGCGGTAGTTAAGAGTTCAATGCAGAGTGATACATCGCCAATCCTGCCTGCGGCATTGAGACGTGGTGCAACTACAAATCCTACTGTTCCGGCACTGATTTTGCGGCCGGTGAGACCACATACGTCAATCAGGGCCTTCAGTCCCAAATTCTCAGTTCGATTCATCTGCGCCAGGCCTTGTTTCGCGTATATCCTGTTCTCCCCGGTAAGGGGACATACGTCCGCAATGGTACCAAGCGCAACAAGGTCGAGAAGCCGACCCGGTGGGTTCACTGCGTCCGGTGTGCCTTTGATTGCCATAAGGAGGGCTTGGACTAACTTATAAGCGACACCTACTCCTGCAAGATCTCGAAACGGATATTGTCCGCTGTCGCACTTTGGGTTAATAACTGCAACAGCGCCGGGGAGTTCTCCGTGGGGTTCATGATGGTCGGTAATAATTACGTCCATCCCAAGACTGTGTGCAAGCTCAACCTCAGAGGATGCGGTAACACCACAGTCCACTGTAATCAGCAAAGATACGCCGTCTTCAGCTATACCGGCGACTGCCTCGGGATTCACCCCATATCCCTCGTCAACACGATCCGGGATGTAGTAGTCGACTTCTGCTCCAAGACTATTGAGAACGTCCATGACAACACATATGGACGTAATGCCGTCTACATCATAATCACCGTACACCCGGATTTTCTCGCCGTCTTCTATTGCTTGAATCAGTCTGGACACGGCCTTCTCCATGTCAGGAAGGAGAAACGGATCCTCAAGACCGCTAAGATCCGCACGCAGGAACGCCTCTGCATCATCGGTATTCCGAACTCCCCTTTGAACCATTAAGTCTGCAACAAGCAAAGGAATACCAAGAGTATCACTAATAACTCTACTCTTTGAGCGGACCTCCTCAGACGTTTCAGATAGTTTCCATATACAATGGGTCAATCTCTCACTCTCCAAACTACTTCATCCTATCCGCGTACATGCTACATCTTTTTTATTTAATCGGTTCGTCTTTCCCATCTATAGGCTCAGGAAGGATCTCCATGCCCCTTGTAGCTTCCAGTTCAACTTCCAGCGCTTCTATGAGGCGCTTACCGGTTTGAAGCTCCTGAGTCTTCAGATCGATTTCTCCTTTAAGTTTCCCCAGCTCTTGCTCTAATTCCAGACTGGTTTCTTGTGTCTCGTCCAATTCTTTTGCAATAACATCCAATTTTGAATGACATGACCTAAGTGAGAGCCTAAGACCTATTTCCCTAACGATACTAAACAGGCCGACAGCCAGAGCGCCTGCTGCAGCTGAGCCTAAAATGACTATCGCTAAAGAAACATCTTTGAGCTGCCACTGAAAGAATGAAATAGATACCAGAGCAGAGTTTTGAATGGCAAACATTGCCACAAGAACAGCAAACGCCAACGCTACTATGGCAATGGCAAGCAACGGATATCATCTCCTTACTCCAAAAGCATAAGGCAATCCGAATAGGTGTTTTGGGGATATTCGTCAAGTTGCCTGTGAAATCCTGCCTCTAGCGCTTACTGCCTTTCGCGCTTTCTCGCCTTCCTGCTCTTACCAGGTTGACTAAAATATCCCTCTCAAATTCGTCCACTATATAGAGTTTACCATGAGCTACATCAACAAGGCGTGAGAGGAAATCGCGATTTGGTTGAAGGCCTACACACATAAAAGCAGTCTTACTGTCTGCTATGCGTTTTGCAGCGGTGAGAGCGTCCCTTGCAGGGTCGGCAGTCCAGCGGTTCATTGTGGGAATACCGTCAGTTATGAGAATGAGAAGGACATCTTTCAACTTTTTTGCTTTGATGAAATCCAGGGCATCGGAAATACCTGCAGCAAGCGGAGTAAGGCCTGCAGGCTGGATTCTGCGTATTCCTTCTTCAATAACCTTCTTGCTCCTGGTAGATGCAATGTGTATCTTGACATCACGCTCTTGAAATGTCAGCACACTGATTTTCACCCGACATGCGATAGTTAAGTGGTGTATCAGATACTTAGCAGCTCGAATTCGCCTTCCCACCATGCTTGCGCTTGCGTCTATCAAGAGACAGATTTCCGGCGGATGTGTTGGACGACGTCGATACACCCGGATATCGTCACGAAGAAATCTGGGTGAGGCAGCCCCTTCCACCTGATGTCTTGCTGCCGAAGTAATAATAGTCTCAGGAATTGCGATAGCGTCACACCATTCTCTCTCATTGAGCGCTTTCACATTTTTTGCGATCCTAGGTGCTTCACCCCGAGATCTCCTACGAAAATGACCTTCCTCGTAGCGAGGAAACTTCCTTACTATTGGCATTTTCCTAATAAGGCGTCTTATTGCGGCTTCTATTTCAGATGCACATGTAGTCAAGATACTTTTTACTTCAGTGCCTTTAGGAGTTAGCGTAAACTTGCCCATTTCACGGGCTATTAGTTGAAAAGAAGTAAGTCTTTCCACTACCTCATCAAGATCTCCGACATCAGTGCGAATATCCGGAGGAATGCTACCTGATAATGTGAGACTTTCAAGGAGTTTTGCCATGTTAACGCGCCCGCCGAATTCCTCTGCCATTGATGCAACAGCATCTACCCGGGACTCTTGACTTAGAGAACCCCAGTTTTCACCGGTTGGCCTTCGTCCGGACTCATTCAGGTATGAGTCGAAGATGCTGGAATACGGAGAAAGGTCAGCCTTTCCTGTTCCTTCTATGTGAGAGACGTGTTCTACTTTGCGGATTTCAATCCCCTGGTACGCAAGCTCCGCCTCTATAGCACTTACAATATAGAACACCACTGCCAGGCAATTATCAGGCAACATTGCAGCTAAATGCACATGGTTGAAGTGGGCTTTTCTTAGAGAGTACTTCCTGCCGTAATTCAGCGACCCGCTGAGTCTGCCACCGCCGCTCCCTGTCTGCATGTCAATGAGATCTATGAGTTCGCCTGCTGTAGGGAACAGAAGTCCTCTGGCATGATGAAGCATAGGATTGCGAAAATACTCATGCACAGACTGTCTGACTGCCTCCGCAATTCTTCTATGATCGATTTCACGGATTTCATGGAAGACGTCTATGTGAAGTATCTCGTTTCTCTTCAGCCTCGAGTAAAAAGCAGCGCCTGCATCCTGGTTTATGACAATCTTTATCTCGCCGGGGTTGTTTGGATAAATCACATGTACTCTACGGCTAATCACAGTAGTCTCACCAATCCTGAGACCCCGTCCCATCCGAAACTCAGTCAGCATCAACTTCACCAGGCGGTGACTGTCGTACCGCAAGAAAGCCAAGTGGCGAAAATCATTCATCTTATCCTGAGATCCTCCTCGGTAAATAAGATATCGCCGCCTGCAAGTTGGAAAAGAGACTTGGCTTTGCCGGGTGGGGCGCACACATCAATATCTTTGGGATCAGCGATACTTGTCCCTCCTCCTGCTGAATAACGTCCTCCACAACCTTTCTGTCTTCCCGGCATGCCGCTACCTGATGCAAGTCCTCTTTGATGTAGACTACCCGGAGCTCTCGATCCAGCGGGGCGAATAAGTCCCATGCCCCTCATCAGTCTATCCCAAAGGGAATCTTGCTTCAGCGGACTATCTTCGTTTTTCGCTGTCTCTTTCAAACTCTGAGGGCAGGATTGCCCCTCACCTGAGTTGCCCCTTGAATCTTGCGGTGTTTTGTCAGAATACCTGTGTCTGCCACACCTGGATTCATATTCGTCAAGAAATTTACTAATATTGATAAGTGTTGCGCCGTCAACCCGATGACGAAGGGTAAAAGCCAATACACCTCTAATATCATCAAGTAACACTGTAGTTCTGGAGTTCAGAGCCGCCCGTGCCCGTGCTCCGAGAGAAATCGCTTCCACGGCTCTCAGACTTTCCACACCGAAACTTATATACAACTCAGCCAGGAGAGACGCCAACTCATCCGGCAGTACTATCTTTTGCAGAAGGCCTGCTTTTTGAGGGACAGAGCTCCCTTGTTGAAGCCATTTGGATTCACCCGATGTTTCACTTCCCGAAAGGATTCTCTTTACCGTATCGTGGTTTTGCGGTCGTCCCATGTTTATCACAAAATCAAATCTATCGGATAATTGTCTCCTAATGTCTTCGAGCGCCCCCGGTTCTTCATCAGGATTACTGGCAGCCCACACACATGACATGACCGGCATGGTGAAAGTAGGCAGGCCTGTCTCCTCTATCTGAATCCGTCCCGGTTTTGTCCCCATGACATCAAGAAGGACATCTGTAAGTTCAGGAGAGGTATCTGCTAACCTGTTAATTTCGTCAACGAAAATGATGCCCCTAAACGC
>DIQZ01000038.1:58033-71507 GCA_002424305.1 Firmicutes bacterium UBA5449 | reverse complement strand
GCAGCATGAGATATCTCAAGAAATGGAATTGGAATAGACTCTGTGCCAAGCTCAGAGACCTCGTCATGCCGTAAATTCCGATGCATTGGACAGTGGGGGGTAGTCGGTTCACAGTTGTACCGGCATCCCTTAATCCTTTTTATAGCAGGCAGAATGCTTTCCATCGCTCTAACAACAGTGGTCTTCCCGGTACCACGAAGTCCTTCTACATGAACGTGAATAGGCCTGCCTGCAAGAAGAGATAGAACAGACATTTCCAAGGCATCAACCAGCGGTTGATTTCCTTCATGAATCACAAGGTCTCTATATCTTTTCAACATGGGCACCTCCAAACAATAAAGCGGTATCAGTAGGCAGCTATTGATATTATGACCTTGCCACAATAAGCACATACCGCAATACAAGTGCCCTCATTTCCCAAAGATGTAACTCATCTACTGATTGAAGCAGTGAAAGCCAGCTTTAGGCCGTTTATTAATTATCCGTTTGTATGCCGAGTTTTTTCAAGCGGTACTGGAGAGTCTGACGAGGTATACCAAGAACGCGAGCAGTTTGAGAAACATTACCTTCGGCCTTAGAAAAAGCCCTTCGGATAAGTGAGTTTTCCAACTTTGTAATGGTCTCGCGGAAATCACCGTCGAAATCCAGGCCCTCAATAACACTGTGAAGTTGGTCCGGCGTATGCTTCGGAGCAGACGGAACCCTCATTATATGTTCAGGGATGTGTTCAAGGACGATCACATCCCCATCCAACATATGCACAGCGCCTTCAATTGCATGCTCGAGTTCGCGGACATTACCGGGCCAATCATACGACATAAATACTTCGAAGACTTCTTTTGAGACGCCTTTAACATTCATTATCAGCTGGCTGTTAAATTTGTCTATGAAGTGTGTTATCAGGAGAGGTATATCCTCACGTCTTTCTCGAAGAGGTGTAATTCCCAAACAGATGACATTTAATCTATAGTAGAGGTCGTTCCTTAATAATCCCAGGGATACAGCTTCTTCCGGCTCCCTGGTCATGGCCGCTACAACTCGTACATCCACCATGCGTTCTTTTGTGTCACCTACACGACGAATGCGCTTCTCTGAAAGAACCCTTAGCAGTTTGCTTTGAAGGTTGGAAGGCATGGAATCAATTTCATCAAGGAAGATTGTACCACAATCAGCTAGCTCAAAAAGACCGGGCCTGTCATGAGCACCGGTAAAACCACCTTTTGTCGTTCCAAACAGTATCCCTTCCAACAAGCCTTCAGGTAGCGCTGCACAGTTTTGCGCAACAAACGGCCCCTTTCCCCTGGGGCCTGCATTATGAATTGCTTGAACAAATAGTTCTTTCCCGGTTCCCGTCTCCCCGTGAATCAACACCGCTGACATACTTCCCGCAGCTTTTGCAGCTTTTCTCTTTAAGTCCAGCATACATTCGCTCTCGCCTATTATGTCTCGAAATGTATAGTGGGCCCGATCAGAACCTACATCTCTTCTACCTTCACGCTTGGCAAATAACTCCATTTGGAGATCGACGATACGATGGGCCATCTCTTGTATGAGCGTAATGTCCCGAGAAACCTCCACAGCCCCAACAAGCCTTCCTCCTACGGCTACAGGGAGAGTGGAGTTTACTGTAGTTATCGTATCTCCCTTGTAATTCATGAAAGTTTGTTCTCTGTTCGATACGGGTTGCCCGGTTTTGAGCACCTGAAGGAGGGTGCTGGTTTCTCGGCATAGTGATGGAAATACCTCTAATACGTGTTTGCCAACTACCTCTTCCGGCTTCAAGTTGTCAAGATCAGCAGCTGCCCTGTTGTAGAAAACAGTCACTCCACTCTTGTCCACTACTTGAATTCCTTCATCTATGGAATCAAGGATTAGATGAAAGTTTTGAAGAAGTCTTGTGGAGTCGCTTTCCATATTCAAATTGCTTGGTCCCGTGCCCTTCACATCCATGACCATCCCCCCTGAGTGGTGACCGCCGATCTTTGGGCGTCGCACCGGTACTCTTCTGGAAGGAACCTAATTTCCCTTCAATGGAGCATCAGGATTGTTCGGCCTGCCGCAGCCGGATAATAAGTCTTGCAGCTACTTTTCGAGAGCAAGCTCTACAAGTAAAGCGATAAGGTCAGGGAAGTCAATTCCTGCGGCCTTAGCAGCATCAGGGATTAAGCTGGTACGGGTCATACCGGGAATCGTGTTCACCTCAAGAATATACGTCTTATCTCCCGGTGTAACAATAAAGTCAGATCGTGAGATGCTACGGCACCCCAGAGCTCTGTGAGATTTCAGCGCCCCGTCCTGTGCTGTCCTATAAGCAAAATCACTTATTTGAGCAGGTATGATATGTTCACTCATGCCCGGAGTGTACTTAGCCTCGTAGTCATAAAGACCCGTGACAGAGCGGATTTCAGTTACCGGTAATGCCTGAGGTTCATCGTTACCTAATACACCGACAGTGATCTCTGTGCCTGATATGAATTCCTCAACTAGGACCTCGTCATCATACTTGAATGCGTACAAGATGGCGTTTTCAAGATCGCATCGGGTACGCACTACCATTAGTCCGATGGTGGAACCTTGTTTATTGGGCTTTACCACTAACGGATAAGTCAGATTCTTGTCAATTTGTTCTATTGCTCCCTCAAGTCCGGGCTGCTGTAACGAGTATCTGGACACCAAAACATCCTTCGGACAAAGGAGTCCTTCAAGTCGAAACAGCTTCTTTGAAATCGCCTTGTTCATAGCTAAGGCACTGGCAAGAACCCCGGATCCTACATATGGAAGTCCGAGTATGTCCAGAAGACCCTGAAGACACCCGTCTTCCCCGTACTTTCCGTGAAGGGCGATAAAAACCACATCAGGCCTGTCTTCCTTCAAGGCGGTTACAAGGTTGTCATTGAGATCTAGCGTTGTGACATCGAAGCCTGTCTCTATGAGAGCGCCACGGACTTGCCTCCCTGTAAGTAATGATACTTCTCTTTCCTCAGATTTTCCCCCGCAAATAAGTGCAACTTTGTTCTTCATGATGTCCTCCTGCGCATCCTAGCATAATCAGTGCATAGGATTACCCGTAATCATTTATGGATATAGCTTATGAAATTACAGTTGATAAAAGAGAGGCGCCATAACCCTGGCTGCAATAATGGAGAATAGAAAAACATATATAGCAATCGTAGCAGCAACAATACGTACAGCGAGTGAGAAAACCCCTCCTGAAACCCCTCCGGATCGGCTGGCAGAAATGACCCAGATCATTTCAAGGATTATCACCAGAGATAAAATGGCAGCGCACTTCACTATTGATACAAGACTCATAATTGCACCCCCGGACAAGAGAAAAAGACTCTATATATTCTATGTCTCTTGCCGGAGATTTGAGATTAAGATTCACTTCTGGAATTTCCAAGTCTTGAGTTCTTCTATGAAGTCATGCTTGGTGAGATCCAGGTGAATCGGGGTAATAGAAATCATGTTATGTCTGACAGCCACAGAATCAATATCAAGATCATCGTCGTGCTCTTCCACACTTCCTGCCATCCAGTAGTATGTCCTGCCTCTGGGATCGATTCGCTTATCAAAGACATCCTTCCATACTCGTGCACCCAACCGTGTTATTGCAACCCCGGCTAAGTCCCGTTTCTCCACAGACGGGACATTAACGTTAAGCAATGTCTTAGGAGGCAGCCTCATTTTGGCCACCATTGACACAACATTTGCTCCAAATTCAGACGCCATAGAGTAATTACACTTGTCAAATGCTGCCACAGACATCGCCACAGAGGGTATTCCGTATATTGCCCCTTCAATAGCTGCAGAGACTGTTCCTGAGTACAACACATCAGTCCCTAGATTCGGCCCGCGATTAACGCCGGAAACCACGACATCAGGCTTCCATTCAAGAAGGTCCTCAATAGCTAACTTAACACAATCTGAAGGGGTTCCGTCAACAGCCCATGCTCGGATGCGAGAGTCAGGGAATTCGATATTTTCTATTCTAAGTGGCCTAAGCACGGTAATAGCATGCCCGGTTGCGCTTCTTTCTCTGTCAGGAGCCACTACCCTCACTTCACCGAGTTGCACGAGGTCTTGAGCTAATATACGTATCCCGTCAGCAAGAATCCCATCATCGTTAGTAACTAGAATTCGCACCCTCAGCACTCACTCCTCGTAACCTACATGAATTACACCCTCGACTTCAGTGATTTCGTCCAGTAATCTATCCTTAGGCACTGAGAATGGGACCTCAACACTAAGATGGATGGCAGCTTCATGTCCTTTACCTAGGGTTTCCATGTCTACTTCTTTAATGCTGACACCATACCTGCCTAATATTGACGCAATAGCGCCCAACTGTCCCGGTCTATCGCTTACCTGCACAAAAAGGGCATCGCGCTTTGACAAAATAAATCTTCGCTCAAAACGATCAAATACCACAAGCACCACAACAACCAGTCCCGTGGTAACCGCACCGGGCACGTAAAATCCTGTACCGACTGCCAATCCTATTCCTGCCACGACCCAAAGGCTTGCTGCAGTTGTTAACCCCTTAACCGAGGATCCCTCGCGAAGAATCGTGCCCGCTCCGAGAAAACCTATCCCACTAATAACTTGAGCTGCAATTCGTCCAGGATCGTAACCTAGTTTGCCTGAAAACTCCAAGAAAGCGTACTGCGAAATTATCATTATAAGAGCTGATCCCACACATACAAGAATGTGTGTTCTGAAGCCTGCAGGTCGTTTATGACTCTCTCGCTCAAGTCCGATAAGGCCGCCGAATAGAATGGCAGCAAAAAGCCTTAGCATTATCTCGCTCTGGGAGATCACTCGATCACCTCCCCATCACTTGACACTTTACAGGTGTCTCAAGCCAAATTTAATTATAGCATAAAGATCTGGATATAAGTGCAAGTACACAAGACAAGATGACATGTGAAGTACAATGTCATCAACTGCTTGCCCTTTGAGAGGATTTATCTCGCAAATTCAAAACACGAACAGAGATTTGATGGATAAGGACTTGCATCTCGCTAAGGGCTTCCAATACCGGTTTTAGAGACTCCTCTCCACACAGCTCTTTGATGGCTTCCAATGCATACACTCTAAGGTCTTCGTTCTCAAAACATATCCTTACAAGCGGTTCCACTGCCCGCTTATCTCCTAGTGTCCGAAGCGCCTGTATGGCCCCATAACGAACATCTGTAGATTCATCACCCAGTGCAGAAATCAGACGTCCCAGCACTTTAATGTCGCCGAGTTTTCTCAGAGCTTCAACTGCTTCATATCTCACAGCAGGGTCAGCATCGCTGAGCAGAGCTGATAGGCGCGAAACAGACTTCTTGTTTCTCAACTCTCCCAGGAGCTTAGCCGCTCTTCGTCTGGTGTTTCTATCAGATACTTCAAGAGCACAACTGACCGTTTCAACAACTTTTCCCTTTGGAAATTTCCCTATCGCCCTGGTGACATTATATGCAACATACGGGTTTTCTTCCTTGAGTGCCTTCACAAGGTATTCTAACGAAGACTCATCCCCGATTTCTCCGAGAGCTTCTGCCGCCCAACTCCTTACTGAATCGTCCTCGTCCTCGAGAGCATGGATTAAGACATTAACAGCTCTGCTATCCGGTAGCTTGCTGAGGCCATAGGCTGCTCCACGCCTGGCTGAAACATCTCCTTCTTGAAGCGCCTGCATCAGGAGATCCACAATTTCGTTCCTCACACTTGCAACTTCAGTCCTGGCCGGCTCCTGACTGCCACTATCGAGCCTGTCCAAGTCTTCTTCAAGTTGAGACAACTGATGAACCAGAATATCAATCTTATCAATACCGTCAACCATGTGGAATCCCCCCATCTCCTGATAGCGACCTGATTTAATAACGTATTCGGCCACCTAAGAATCAGCATGAAGGGAAAAATACGCCGTGCGCTAGCAAGCAGCTCGGCGACAACACGTTACTTGTTCGACGCGAGCAGATCTATTCCTCCTGTCTTGGTCTCGGTTGGCCAATCTTTTATTTTGTGTCTAGGCAGTCCTCGTTCTGCAATGTGGACAAGTCTCTGCGTCAAGCTCCATAAGATCGTGACATTTCAAGCATTCCTTTTTCACAGGCTTTCTGCAATGAGGGCAAAAGGCCAGGTTGTAGATGTACTTCTTGGAACAGTGAGGGCATATAAGAAGCTCCCCACGAGGTCGTAGAATGAAATATGCCACGAGCACAGCCAGCACGCCATAAAGACCTACTGTCAACGCTGAAAAAATACATCCTACTGCCCAAAGCACAGGATTGTAATCCCGTCCGCGCCCATCCTGGAAAACCCACAAAGCCGACAACGCTCCTCCTGCTATAGTCGCAATAATAATCGGCCAACTGATACCGGTTGTTTCCATATCATGTCCGCTGGAAAGACGTATCTTTGCGCCCTTATGACTCCAGCTCCCTCCCCTGCTATGTAATGCTATGATAATGATCTCAGTCTACAACTTCACTGCTCTGTAGTGTTTTCAAACTTCAGTCTGGTTTCAGGAACAGGCATTCTAAGCATCAAGTCTTCCACTGCTTTTCGTGGATCCAATCCTGAGAAAAGAACAGAATGCAGTTTAGATGCAATGGGCATCTCTACATCACAATTCTCTGACAAAGCCACTGCTGCCCCGGTAGTGGAAATCCCTTCCACAACCATACTTGTGGAGCCTATTACACCGGTAACACTTTTACCATGGGCTATTTCCATCCCGGCTCTCCTGTTCCTTGAGTACATACTCATACATGTCACTATTACGTCACCCATACCTGAAAGACCTGCAAAAGTCATGGGATTGGCACCAAGAGCAGTACCAAGCCTAACCATCTCTGCAATACCCCGTGTCATAAGGGCAGCTCGTGTATTGTCGCCAAATCCGAGGCCGTCAGAAACTCCGGTGCCGAGGGCAATTACATTCTTCAAGGCACCCCCGAGTTCCACTCCGATTATGTCACCACTTGTGTAAACCCTTAAAGTCGAGCACATGAGCATTTCTTGAGCCCTCTTAGCGACGGGTTCATGACAAGAAGCAGCAACAATTGCAGTGGGGACTTTGCGAGCTACTTCTTCAGCATGACTCGGACCTGAAATGACACCTATGTTATTGGCGAGTTCACCAGGGAGCTCTTGTGTTATTACCTCTGACATTCGCATTAAAGTTCCTTCTTCAATACCCTTGGCTGCATGAATTAGGACGTGCTTCTTTGTGAGAAATGGTCGGGCTTTCCTAATCACACTCCGCATATGCTGAGCAGGCACCGGCATCAAGAGAAATCGGTTTCTCTCAATTACTTCCTCCATATTACAGGTAGCACCCACGTTTTCCGGTATGGAAATGCCTTCTAAGAAGGTGTTATTTGTGCGGCATATGGTTATTTCATCAGTCACTTCCTGTTCTCTCGCCCACAAGTCTACCACATAACCTTCTTCAGCCATTAATACAGCTAAGGCTGTTCCCCAGCCTCCTGCACCAATAATCCCTACTCTCACTTAGCTTTCTCTCCTAACTTTCTTTCTTTTCCGGAAACCAGTCGTCTAATATTAGAATGATGTTTTATTATAGCCAGTCCGCCTGCAGTAGCAGCAAGTATAACATATTCCGGGGGGTACTTCAGTGCGTAGGCTGCAAGAGGTGCAAGACCTGCCACGACAATTGATCCAAGGGATACATATCTTGTAAGCCATACTACACCCGCCCAGATTGGTGCCAACACCACCACTACCATAGGCATGGCTGCGAGGACAATGCCGCCGCCGACTCCAATACCTTTGCCACCTCGAAACCGCAAGAACACAGAGCACGTTCCGCCTAGCGCCGCTGCAATCCCACACATGGCTCCGCCGCGCGTCCCGTACGCCAAAATACCCAAATACACGCTTAATGCCCCTTTGCCGAGATCGCAACACAGAACAAGAAGCGCAGGACCCCACCCCAATACTCGGAGGACATTAGTTGCTCCTATGTTGCCACTACCCTTTGTCTGCACATCCACCCCCTTCCATACTTTGCCTATGATATAACCGAATGGAATGGACGCTATGATATAGCTTAAACCTATAGCTGTAAGAAGCCAACCATACCTCACAATTTCTCCCCCGTTCCTGTCTATCCTCTTCTTCGGAGCAGAAACCTTAGCGGTGTCCCTTGAAACTCAAAAGATTCTCTCAAGATGTTTTCCAAATAACGTTTGTAGGAGAAATTCATCAAACCAGGGTTATTCATAAAAAGGGCAAAACACGGTGGGCTTATTGATACCTGAGTCCCATAATATATTTTCAGCTGCCTGCCTTTGTCATGGGGTGGCGTCACCCTGTATTGGGCCTCTTTCAGGACGTCATTGAGAACAGGAGTTGGAATTCGTCTTCTGTGGTTTAAAGCAACTTTCTCGATAGCTTCCATGAGCGTAGTAATCCCTTGGTTCTTCAGGGCAGATACGAATACCACAGGCGCATATGGTATGAATGCCATTTCAGTCCTGACGCGCTTCTCCAGATGAGATCTCTCTTTGCTACCTTCGGTAAGCAGGTCAGATTTGTTAAGCACAATGATTATGCCTTGACCTGCTTCTTCCACATACCCGGC
The DNA here is from genome assembly GCA_002424305.1 of Firmicutes bacterium UBA5449. Lineage (GTDB taxonomy): Bacteria > Bacillota > SHA-98 > UBA4971 > UBA4971 > UBA4971. Next base: position 62,908 of record DIQZ01000038.1, on the reverse strand, counting down.
AATCCTTACATCTTGTGAAGCAAGTGCTTCTGAGCCATCTATGACAACAAGAGCCACGTCACATCTGTCTGCTGCGCGAAGTGCACGAAAAACGCTGTAGCGCTCTACGGCACTGTCAATTTTTGACATTCGCCGAATTCCGGCAGTATCTATTATAGTAAAAGGCTTATCATTCCACATGAAAGGCGTATCCACAGCATCCTTGGTGGTACCCGGTATTGCTGTAACAATAGCCCTTTCCTCTCCAAGGATAGTATTGACCAGAGACGATTTACCGGTGTTGGGTCGGCCAAGAACCGCGAATCTTATTGTATCATTTTCAGCATCTTCTTCCCAGGATTGAACAGGAGCATCAGGCAGGAGCTCCAAGGTCTCATCAAGGAGATCTCCTATGCCTACTCCATGGGTTGCAGAGATAGGGTGCGGCTGACCGAGACCTAAGGCATAGAACTCCACGTGGTGATCGTAACGAGCCCCTTCTGCCTTGTTCGCCACAACTATTACCTTACGACCGGATCTCCTTAAGACATCGGCAACATCATGGTCATGAGGCATTAAGCCTGAAGCCGTATCCACCACAAACCAAATTACGTCGGCCTCAGTGATTGCCATGTCAGTCTGGGCAATTGTCATCTCCTCAATTGAATCAAATGACGGCGCTGCATGGATACCGCCTGTGTCTATGAGAGTGAAAACTCGTCCGCTCCACTCAGCGTGTGCATATATTCTGTCTCTTGTAACCCCCGGGGTTTCCTCAACAATCGCATGACGTGTGCCTAGGATTCTATTAAACAGCGCAGATTTACCTACGTTCGGTCTACCCACAATAGCCACTATCGGGCCATCCATGAAAGGTCACCCCTTTTTGCACAGGCGTTATTCGATTCATAATGAGTTCATCCATGTCTTCATTATAACCTGCAGTTGCATATACATGTTCATGACAAGAGGAGGGACTAGCCCTCCTCTTCATAATATCTAACAGCGTCATAAAAAGCCAGATATGACTCATCTTCTCCGGTCGCAGGGCCTCACTTGGCGCAAGGCATCAGTATACTATGCTATAAATAGCCTCTTCCAGCTCTTTATCGTTGATCTTAATCTGTGCTGCATCTTTCAGTTCCATCAACACAGTAGATGTGGACTTCGCTTTTTGCTTTGTAACTTGCCGTACAACATCATCACGGACTTCTTCAAAAGGAGGAAGCCTCTCAGGTTTCTTCTCCTCAACTCTGATTATGTGATAACCAAACATAGACTTCACCGGAGGGCTGGTCTCACCTATATCAAGGCTGAAAGCAGATTCTTCAAATGAGGGATCCATCATACCTTTTTCGAAGAATCCAAGGTCTCCGCCTTTTTCCTTGGACCCTGGGTCCGTTGACATCTCTTTAGCAATCTCTGCAAAATCTTCGCCTGTCTCAAGCTTCTTTAACACACTTTTTGCAGTTTCTTCATCTGCCACCAAGATGTGCCTGGCTTTGACTTGCTCCGGTTCTTCATACTGTTCTTTGTTCTCATCATAATAGGTCTTTAGCTCTTCCTCTTCTATGGTCACATCTTTTGCTGCTATAGCTTCAAGTAATAGTGTGCTCTTAATCTGTCCTTTAAGGTCATCAACAGTCATTCCGTACTGGGTCAGCGCTTGTTCGAGACCGGCTGACGATCCGAAGTGGGTTGCCAAATTGTCTACCTCAGATTCAACATCCTCATCGGTCACTTCGATACCATGCTGGTTTGCCCCTTGCTGAATCAGTTCGTCCCGCAACAAGCCGGCAAGCATTTGGCTGCCGCCCTGTTTCTTCAGGGCATCATTGAATTGCTTCCACGTGATGTCCGTTGAGTTTACTCTGGCAACGGTTTTCTGGTCATTATAAGTCCACAAGGCACCAATTACCACGAGACCTACAACTACAAGAATAATGACTACTCTAAGCGAGTTTTTGCTCTTCACCCTTGGTTCCTCCCTTTTCACACGCTGCACAAGAACGCGTTTAGTGTACCATACCAGGTTTCCGGTGTCAACCGCCATAACTGCGCCATAACTGCGCATATATCTCCAACCTGTGGTAGTGTCACCACAAACTCATCCTTGACAGATTCTTTGCCGATAGCGAGAATCTGATTTGACTCTCGTCACAATGGATGCAAGGCGAGGATAAGCTCGGCGTATGCCCCAGATAGTCATTGGTCTCCCAATTCCCGTAAGATTCAGCCTTCTGGAGAGGAATCCCCCTATCTTTGTAATCACTCCTATTGGTTTCAAGGTGTCTATCAGCATGTATGAATCCCGTGACACACCACAGATCTGAAATGCGCTTTCTATGACACGTTTTACGATGTTCCTTGCAGGACCCGTACCAAGAATATAGACATCGCATCCCATATCGTCAGTTCCCATGTATGCGCAAGTGCCAAGTTGATCTGTAGTTGCTTTATCATAATATGGTAGACTCAAAATATCTTGGGCGCATGGTACGCTTTGAGCAGACAGATTTCCAAGGTGGATGGCTGCAGCTACCACCGAAGAGTGGGAGCTGCCATAGCAGCAATAAATTACCTTCAAGTTCGTAGGACCCCCACGTCAATAACCTACTGCTTCTGCCGTTTGCCGGAGTTTATTAGGACATAACCGACACCTGTTACGACCAGTATCCCGATGATCCATGCTATAGACCTACCCGGGGAACCGGGTTCGAGACCGCTTTCGGGTGCGGCTGCTGCCAGCACCGACGCGATAGAAGATGCGAACATTCCCACGGCCGCTTCTGCTTCTTCCAAGCGGTTGGTGTGGGCACCGACTTCCAGTAGGGCTGCTCTGGGCAACATGTCTTGATTATAGTTCCCTTGGCCCCATAGAATCCCTTTAATGAGACCCGGGCTCTTAGAATCAGTGGCTGATTTAAGTTGCTTTGCGAAATTGAGGTTCTGTCCTCTGGTCTGATTCTGTTGCCCTATGACCAGCGTTATTTTCGTCACTTCTTCTCCTGATACAGTTGCGTTGTAAGCTTCAGGAGGCACAGCGTCTCTATGAATGTCGAAAGCTGCCACCGGCTGTTCCTTCAGTAACTGGGCCAAAGTTCGCCTCGAACGAGCGTATGCTCCACCATCATGAGGATTGTGATTAGCAGTAGACCTTACCACGTCAAAACCGTGTTTTTTGAGAGCCTGTTCAAACACAGCAGCAACCTTGTAGACATCACCCCAGTCTTTTGATGACGCACCACTTGAAGCCTCATAGGATTCGTCACTATGTGTGTTATAAAGAACCACAGTTCCACCTGTTTGAGGCCTTGCGAGAAACAACTCACTCAAACCTCTGGCGAAGGCGGATAGAATTTGTATCATAGCATTTTCAGAAGTCTTATGGTTATCGTCCAAAGTGACTGTTTCCACAAATCTGGCACGAGCAACTCGCCCTTCAATTGTGACAACTTCGTAAGCGCTGTTATCTTCACTGATAAACATGTCGCCCGGAACAAGCACAATAGCGGTGTGAAAAATTTCCTTATCAGCCTCATCAAGCAATGTGAAGTAACCGTCACTTAACTCAAGTTCAGCAAAGGCGCTTCCTGGAAATACTACGCTGCAAGTGACAATAGCGGTAATCAGCCAAAGAACCATATACAAGAGGCGATGCCCCGGATACATATGACCTTCATGCCTAACCCCGGCCGAAGGTTCACAGAGTTGCCTATTCTTCGGATTCATCATCAGATACATCAGGAATGTGTCCCCCTTGAAGCCGCTCCATGGCTTCTCCGAATATTTCTGTAAGCCCTACAGCTATGATACCTGCAATTATTACTGCATCAAATGCTCCGGCTCCGCCCAAGTTCACTGTAGCCGGCATCCTCCGTATTACCACTTCCACCAAGTGTGCAATATCCAGGAACACTACACCTAACACTGCACCTGCAAACGCTGCTCGCCTCGATCTACCGACTAAGTATGCGATTATCCCTGCTGCCAGCCCGAAAACATATATGGAGTCAATTATGGTTCTACCTTCCTCGAATGTAAACAGCTTTGTTATTGCAATCAGGGCTACTCCTGTGGCCACGGCACAAAAAATGCCCCTTCCGGTTTCAACACGGGTATCTGCGCGGGCCAACACATACAAGGCAATGAGCACAGGAATTACAGATCCCCCAAGATTAACACTGACTATCTGAGTGCCGCGATATACGGGAATATCAATGAAACCACCTGCAAGAATCAGCAATACGGCTACCAAGGCTTGTTTATCATTGAGGTGCATTCTATCAAGAACCCTGTGGGCAAGCCCTAGAAAAATGATGACACTTACGGCAAGCAGGAGAATAAGTCCAACTGTCATGCCAAAGCCCCCTTCGTCTGTGGAGACAGTTTCTCTTCCACACCCTGGAAAGTAGCTTCTCCCTATATCTCAAGGGTTATTCTTCACTGATAATAGAAAAGCGCCGACGGCGTTTTTGCCATCGGCGTCATGTCTACTTGCATTCAGCACATGTTAATGCCAATGCTATGTGATGAGTGTGTTCTATATTATTCCTGCGAATTCTTCAAAATATCGCCAAACACGTCACCAAACGTAAGGCTTTGACTGTCAGATTTATCCGCGTACTTTTTGTAAACTCTCTTTTCCTCGTCAGACTGGGCTTCTTTTAAGCTCAAACCGATTCGATGGTCTCTTGGCCTTACGCTGATGACTTTTACTGATATGTCATCCCCGGCATTTACCACTTCCTCAGGCTTTCCAACTCTCCTATCAGCCAATTGCGAGATATGCACAAGGCCTTCAATCCCAGGTTCCAACTGAACAAAAGCTCCAAAATCAACAGTCTTGGTTACTGTGCCTTTGACAATACTACCCACCGGGTATCTTGTTGTAAC
>DIQZ01000038.1:56715-57754 GCA_002424305.1 Firmicutes bacterium UBA5449 | reverse complement strand
ACGTCGTTAGGATCTTCTGTTCTGGTCCAAGCCATATCTGAAACGTGCAAAAGCCCTTCCACTCCATCGCCTATGTCGACAAAAGCGCCAAAATTAACTACGCGCCTTACAATGCCTTCCACAATTACGCCTTCGTTCAGAGATGCAAAAACTCGCTCCCTGGCCTCTACCAGTTCCTCTTCTTGCACTTGTCGTGCGGAAAGCACCACGTTTTTCTTGTCCCTGTCTGCTTCAAGAACTTTCATACGGAGAGTCGTGCCAACAAGGGTTCCAAGATCCTGCATAGGACGAATGCTCGAATGTGAAGCCGGGACAAAGCCTCTGAGTCCCACATCCACCACGATGCCGCCCTTGACTACATCTGTTACTTCACCTTCAACTATTCCTTCGTTGTCAAGGGCACCAAAAATCGCATCCCATGCCTTGTCAATATCGGCCTTCCGTTTGGATAAGACAGGCTGGCCCTCACTGTCCTCAAGTTTCTCGACTAATACGTCTATCTGATCGCCGACACTGACTATTCCTTCACACGACTGGACCTGCCTTCTGGAGATCTCATTCCTTGGCACTACGCCCTCAGACTTAAGTCCAATATCGACAAGGACCCGCTCGGGTTCGACCGCGACAACCATGCCTTGGATTATGTCACCCTCCGCAAATGCGGGTTGGATTGGCATATCATCAGTCGTAAGCTCCCCTTCTTCAGGTCCTATAGGCTCCAGCTCTTCTTCAACCTGCAAAGTCTCAGGGGCTTCTTGTGGACCCTCGTTGTCTGCCTCTTCACTCTCAGTACGTTCTGTTGAATCTCCATGATTTCCTTCCGTTGCAGCGTCATCGCACTTAGCATCAACTGATGCACTTTGCTCTTCATTTTCCGCAACGGTTTCATTTACCTCGATGGTCTCTACTTTGTCTTCAATCTTGTCCTCAGTAATCTCTGTTACCTCCAACTCATTTGTCTTTTCTTCATCCAGTGCGCTCATCCTCTCAATGACCTCCTCGATAACCCAATTCGGCGTTGATGCCCCCGCCGTTAACC
>DIQZ01000038.1:17505-56576 GCA_002424305.1 Firmicutes bacterium UBA5449 | reverse complement strand
ATGCCCCCCCCGCCGTTAACCCCACCCTTTCGAGTCCTGAAAAGTCCGGGGCATTCAGATCTCCCGGACCTTCTACCCAGAAGACCTTAGCGCTTTCCGCCTTACAGATCTCTACAAGCCTTCGCGTATTGGCACTGGTCCGTCCTCCGACCACGACCACGGCATCAACTGATCGTGCCAGCTTGCGCGCAGCTTCCTGCCTTTTCCAAGTAGAATTGCATATTGTATTGTAGGCCACAAGCTCTTTCGCCCTCAAGGCAAGGGCGGCGAGAACCTGGCGAAAAGCCTCGATTGTCTGGGTGGTCTGGCAAACAACACCGACCCTGGGCTCGACGGAACCGGATGCAACATCTTCACCGGATGTGACGACTCTCGCATTACCTCCAGCCCAACCTACCAGCCCAACTACCTCTGTATGTCCTTCATCACCGACAATAAATATCTGGTAACCCTTTTTGTTTAACTCAGCAACCAGCGTTTGTATACGCTTCACGTACGGACAGGTAGCATGTACAACTCTCAGCCCACGTATCCGAGCTTCATCAATGACATCAGGCGGTAGTCCGTGAGACGGCACAATCACACAACCATCTGAGATTTCATCCAAATCTGATACCTGAATTACCCCTGTTTCTTTCAGCTTACAAATAACCTGAGGATTATGAACCAGGGGTCCAAGGGTGAATGCAGTGCCTTCAGCACCTGTTGCTTCAGCAATTTCCACTGCACGCTTAACCCCAAAACAAAATCCGCTGTGTTCACCAACTACAACCTGCAATACCTGTTCTACCTTCTTCCCTATTATCTCCCAACATCACACCAAACTTAACCAAACGTTCATCAATGGTCGGTAACCAATACACGAATCTGTTCCATCATAAGATTGGTAATAGCCTCAGTCGGCCTCTGAGAGCACTTTTCTTGAGAAACCATAGAGCATACCTCAGCAGGATTGATGGGCTTCCCAAATCTTACGCAAATCCGTTCCCTACGAGGGATGATAGTACCTTTACGCATAACCTTACCTGTACCTATAATTCCAACCGGTACCAAATAAGCATCGGTCTTCTCTGCAAGAATCGCTGCCCCGGAGTACGCCTTCTGGAGTCTGCCATCAGGGCTTCTGGTACCCTCAGGAAACATTCCTAATACTTCACCGTCTCTAAGTACCCGGAGAGCTATGTGGAACGCGTTCCTGTCATCTTTTCCACGTTGCACAGGGAAAGCACCCAGACCGGAAGCTAGTGCCCCTAAAAGGGGGTTGTTAAATAGCTCACGTTTCGCCATGAAGCGAATACGCCTGTCTGTAGCACATCCCACCACTACAGGATCGAGAAGACTCGAATGATTAGCCGCCAAGATCACTCCGCCTTCTTTTGGAACGTTGTCTTTTCCTTCAACTTGCATACTAAAGGCAATTCTCATTATGAATCTGAGAATTGCCCTAATAACTACGTAAAACAAGGTGTGTCCCCCTTGTTATCTGATCCATTTTTAGCTTCCTTAGCCTTAGAAATCACTGTGCTAACGACACCGGCCACTTCATTGATGGTTTGCTCCGGGGTCTTTCCGGTTGTATCAATCATAATAGAATCAGGTGCCGGCTTAAGGGGGGCTACTGCTCGCTCACTGTCAACCTTATCTCTATGCATGATTTCATTAACAATAGTCTGTTCTACCACGTCATATCCTCGCTCACGGGTTTGAATCACCCGCCTACGCACTCGTTCATCAAGATCCGCCATAAGGAATATTTTTACATCTGCGTCAGGCATAACAACTGTTCCAATATCCCTTCCGTCCATTACTACACTACCCTTGTTACCGATAGCTCGTTGTATGTCTAAGAGGGCGTCCCTTACTCCTGCAATCTCGGCTACTTGAGATACGTAAGCACCAACCTCAGGAGATGTCAGTTCCCCTGTTACATCCTCACCGTCAAGAAAGACGCAGCACTCTCCTTCATCATCAGGCAAAATCGAAACTTGAGTCGTCCGAGCCAGTCTAACTACAGATTGAGTTTCTGAAACATTAACTCCAAGGCGTAACATCTTAAGAGTGAGAGCCCGGTAAATAAGGCCTGTGCTGACATAAGCGATACGAAACATCTTTGCTATAGCCTTTGCTACTGTGCTCTTCCCTGCGCCTGCCGGCCCGTCAATTGCGATAACCGGACCCGGATCGCTCTCATCAGCTCTTACGCTATTCGACGCATACATCGCAGATTCCTCTTCTCTCCCAATAAATCTCTCAGTAATACATCCCGTACATATAGTCAGATGAGTATTCAGTCAAAATCGTCATCTGAACGAATGTCTACATTCAGCCTTACACCTTCAAGACGTTCAGCCCTGCTAAGACTGGATCTTCCTTCCGGGGTACTCAATATGACCTGCCCCAACACTGTGAGAACCAGGAAGAAACATAACATTATACTAAATACAGTCTCAATAAGACGTAACAGCTTATCTACAGCTTCGTTCCCTTCACCGAACATCAAGCCCATAACGCTTAATATCCTCCTCCGGCTGAGCATTGACCGGCAACGTAACCTGTGGAAAAGGCGGCCTGAAGATTAAACCCACCGGTCATACCATCAATATCAATTACTTCGCCTGCAAAATATAATCCCTCAATCAGCCTTGATTCCATTCTGCCGGGGTCGATTTCGCCCACGTCTACACCACCTGCAGTAACAATCCCCTCATCAGTGGGTCTTAGTCGAGCTACGTGCAATCTAAGCCCCTTCAACGTCTTACCTATCAGAAGTCGCTCGTCCTTAGTTACCTGAGATATGTGTTTCGCCTCATCTACCCCGGCTTCCTGCACAATTACGTCAATTAGATGTCTGGGCAAGAGGTCAACCAGGGCATTGTGTATGCTTTGCCCTGAATGCTTTCGAAAGTCACGCAGAATCCTATCGTCCAGCTGCTGATAGGAGAGAGCCGGCTTAAGGTCAATTACCAATGCTATTGGTGGCTTAGCGGAAATCAGAGCAGTTGCCACTTGACGTGACAGGGATAAGATAATAGGGCCTGAAACTCCGAAGTGAGTAAATAGCATTTCTCCGAATTCTGACTCGGCCTCACACTCGTCTACCAGTAAAGTTGCGCGCACATTACGCAAAGTCAACCCTGCCACGTCTCGCGGCCATGATTCGATTGTCTCAATTGGGATTAAAGAAGCTCTGGGTTGGATGATACTGTGTCCTAGCTCGCTCGCCATCCTAAAACCGTCACCTGTTGAACCGGTAGCGGAATATGTGATTCCTCCGGTGGCAATTACTACCGCGTCACCCTGTACAAACTCAGTCGTCCCGTCACTCGAGCTGACTAGCACTCCTCGGACTCTGCCGTTTTCGGCCACAACACTTCGTACCTTAGAATTATACTTCAGTTGAACTCCGCTCTTCTTTGCATACATGAGCAAAGCTCTGAGTACATCCTTAGATATCCCGGATGCAGGAAACACCCTCATGCCTCTTTCTACTTTACTTTCAACCCCAAGCTGCCGAAAAAATTCACGGAGACGGTAAGAGTCGAACCGTGTGAAAGCTGAATACATAAACTTTCCGTTGCCCGGCATACCGGCTACCAACCCATCCACATCTGTGTCATTGGTAAAGTTGCATCTGCCCTTGCCTGTAATAAGAAGCTTCCTACCCGGTCTGTTGTTTTGCTCCAGCAGAGTTACCGCTGTCCCCAAAGATGCAGCTCTCCCTGCCGCCATCAAGCCTGCAGGTCCTGCTCCTATTATAATGATATGTTTTTGCAAGATTCTATCCCTTCTCTTGACCTTGCTGCCATCTCCCGGATCCAAGTCTTCTCAGATGCAGTAAGGCATCTCCACGAACCCACTGCCAAGTCTCCTATGGATAACTCGCCAAGATGAGTCCTGGTAAGGCTCACCACCTGATGTCCGATGATATCAAACATCTCACGGACCTGGCGTTTCCTACCCTCCCCAATCTTGATTTCGACCACAGCATTACTTCCGCGCGTTTCAATCAATCTCACAATAGCTGGGAACGACATATGCCCTGATGATAATCTCACTCCATTACGCAGCCGGCTGAGTCCGTCTCCGCCGGGCACTCCTGTAACCAAAGCTACGTAAGTCTTACTCACCCCGAATCTCGGGTGAGTCAAGGCATTAGTTGCATGGCCGTCGTTGGTCAGAAGAAGCAGCCCTTCTGTATCCTGATCCAGTCTTCCTACGGGGAAAAGCCGTATACGCATGGACGGGACAAGGTCTAGTACTGTGGGCCTACCTTGAGGATCGTAGACTGTAGAGATATAGCCTTTAGGTTTATTTAGTATGATATATGTTTTCGTATCATTAGCAGCAATGAGCTTTCCATCAACTTTTATCTCACACTTGGACGAGTCAAATCTCGCACCAGGTTCGCATATGACTTTCCCATTGACAGTAACTCGACCTTCCTGGATAATCATGGCACTGCCCCGACGCGAAGCGACACCTGAATTTGCAAGAAGCTTCTGCAATCTTTCCATAGTGAAACCACCAACCAAAAAAAGACGCTACATTACGTTTTCCAACCTACCCAGACTCTCTGTGGAACCAAGGGCTAAAAGGACATCACCTTCCTCAATGATATCATCGGGGCCCGGTGATACTTGAACCTCACTGTCAGTCCGACGAATTGCAACGATATTTATGTTGAACCTGGCACGAAGATTAAGGTCACGAAGAGTCTTTCCCCCAAGTTGTGAAGAAGCTAAGATTTCAGCAACGCCATAATCCGGAGAGAGTTCAATAATCTCAAGAATGTTCGAGGATGTGAGGGTACTAGCCAATCTTGCGCCCATGTCCCGTTCCGGGTAAACCACTTTCTCTACCCCGAGTTTTTCGAGGAGCTTTCCGTGCAATTCATCAGTAGCTTTCCCGACAACGCAAGAGACTCCCAGATCTTTTAGGATCAGACATGTAAGTATGCTGGACAGCACATCATGACCGATGGTAACCACAACCACATCGAAGTTGCGGATACCAAGGGATTTGAGAATGTCTTCATCAGTTGCATCTGCCTGAACAGCATGGGTAACCTCGTCAGCTACTCGCTGAACCTTGTCTTCATCTATGTCAACAGCGAGCACTTGATATCCTAGTTTTGCCAGCGTACAGGCAACACTGGCACCAAATTTCCCCAGACCGATGACGGCAAATTGTCGCATAGTACCATCTCCCACGAGAATAATATCGTCAGACACAGAGAATCATCATATGTTAACCCTGGAGTCAGGACGATCTTACGACATTATTTATGGTAATGCAACCGCTTTTGAAAGCCAAATGACGTCAGTGAGCATCCCCTTGTATGTTAGGTCCACAGGTTGTTCCACCCGGGTTCTTTTGCTTCCCTGCAAAAGTCCCTTTTGCCAAGAGAGACGGCACAAAATCAATCAACTTATCCAGCGGGCCAATACCTTCAACAGGCATGAGCCTAACTTGGCCCAAATTGACAACAAGGAACGCTACAGGATGGATGCTAAGTCCTGCTCCTGCTCCCCCGCCAAAGGGAAAACCCTTCCCATCTGTGGAGCCGTCTGAAACGTTTTTTCCCTCAGGCCTCTCTTTTCCACTCTGAAACTCGCTGCCACCCGCAGCAAACCCCACAGACACTCGAGATACCGGCAAGATTACGGTTCCGTCCGCAGTTTCTACCGGATCTCCCAGGATGGTGTTGACGTCAATCATCTCTTTTATGTTGTCCATCGTTGTCTTTATCAGCATATCAATTGGGTGATCCGCCATATCTGTTTCTCCTTTCAAACAAGGCTTAATCTATCGGTAGTCTTGCCCAAAAATTGCCCGGAAAACAAAATTACCCGGCCTCAATAGGATAATACTATCAAGCTCCAGGTCAACACAGACTTCATTGTAACAAGGTACGACCTTGATATCCGGTGGGTCATCTAGAAATCGCAGCCTCTTTGAAAAGACAGCCATGGCAGTGCCTACCAGACCGTATATTAAACCTATCGTGATACCGGTAGTCGCCGCTTCACCGGTCCCAAATTGCAACTTGACGCAAAGTCGGACTACGTCGAGACCCCTCTCGAGAGCTTGACGAATAACGGGCAAGAGGAACCTGTCTTGAGGGGTCGCGCTTTTCTCGCCGTTATCGTTTGACACTTCGTGCTGAAGTTCACGCCCGGCTAGTCTGCCTGCAAAATGCCATAGCAGTTCTAAGGCATTCTCAGGATGCCTAATGAGGTCTTCGAGGGTACCGATTAGTAATTCTCCTTGACCTGATTGATCCAAGTGTGTTACTGCATCACTCCTGTATGCAGTAAACCATATCAGCCCGTTTATGATGCCTAAGCTAACTGAGACAAACGTCTGCTTTCTATTAAGGGCAAGTTGGATGCGAACATGTACAGACGTGATAAACACAATTAAGGCAAACAACGCTATACTGAGAGTGGAAAACAGAAACACCCATTTCATCGACTTATCTCACTCTGACAGATTATAGTAATACTTTTCCCTACCGATAATTTGATATTCCAAGGATACGGCGTGTTTTGTCAGCAAAGTATTAATAAATCAGAAGCCGAGGGAATCAAAGTCTTGCGCAAGCGGTGGAAGCTCCTCGAGGGACGCAAGACCAAACCATCGAAGAAATCCTGAGGTAGTTGAGTACAATGCAGGCCGTCCAGGTGCCTTTTTTCTACCCGACACACGTACAAGTCGCCGTTCCATGAGTGTATTTAGGACACTGTCTACCCTAACACCACGGATTTTCTCCAACTCAGGTCTGGTAACAGGTTGTCTGTACGCGATTATTGCCAACGTCTCCAAGGCCGGGCGTGACAAGGTTTGTCTGACTCCTACGTTGAGCTTAGCTACGTAATCAGCGTACTCAGATCTTGTGGTCATTTCGTATCCGCCTGCCACAAAAACTATCTGAATACCTGATTTGTCTCGATGATACTTATCTTTAATGTCTCGTATGATGGATTCTATCGTACGAGAGTCTAAGTCCAGAATCTCTCCCACCCGTTTTGGCGAAAGCGGTCCTGGTGACGCAAAAATCAAGGCCTCAATTATTGCCCTCGCCTCACTGTATTCCATAGGCTTATGTCTCCGGCACAAAGGATATAATTATCTCACCGAAATGCTGATTCTGTCTGACGACTACCTCTCTAAGCCTAATGAGCTCCAGAAGAGCAAGAAAGACCGCTATGACTTTGGAACGAGTGACAGGTTTTATAAAAAGTTCGCGGAAAGTTGCCTCACCGTTTTCTTGGATAACCGAACGGATACTGCCCATACCTTCTTCAAGCATAAGCTCATCTTGGGGAACATGAGAAAACTCTTCCTCAGGCGCATCTTCCAAGATGTCTTTTAAGGCAGACAGCAGATGGGCCAGTCCTACTTCAGTGGATATTATAGGCTCTTCTATATTGATTTCTGAAGGACGGCTCCTCGGGAACACGCCGCGCCAGGCCTCATCACGCCTGGCCAATTCCTCAACTGCATCTTGAAACACCCGATATTCCATTAGGTGTGCTAAAAGCGCTTCATTGGACCATTCTTCATCACAGTCGGAGGCAGAGTCTATGTCTCCTTGAGCCTCATTGTCATCCTCAGCCTCGTCATCTTCAGATTCGTCAGGGGGCAAGAGCTTCTCTGATTTTGCCCGTATGACAGTGCCGGCTGCTGAAAGATAATCTCCGACATAATCTAAGTCAGGCATCCCTTGAGTTCGCTCCATCTCATGCATTGTCTCCTCGAGAACATCATGAACAGAGACAGACAAAGGGTCTACTTCTCCCCTCTCCAGACTCCGCGCCAAATCTTCAAGGGTTCTAATAGGTTGTAGGCGCTCATGAGGGGTATCCTTCAAATTCTCATCGCCTTCCTAACGTCTTCCAGAGTTGCCTCAGCGATAATTCCGGCCTTCTTCGCTCCATCATCCAAGACTTCGTCGACAACCCCGGGCGTTCTTCTGATGGCCTCTCTTCTTTCGCGAATAGGCTCTAGGTATTCGTTGAGTGTAGAGGCCAACTTTCGTTTACAATCAACACATCCTATATCTGCGCTGGAGCATCCTTGTCGAATATCGTCCACACCCAGCTTAGAAAACACCTTATGAAATGCGTATACGGAACAAACATCAGGGTCACCCGGGTCTTTCCGTCGTATCCTCTGAGGGTCTGTAACCATATTTGCCACGATACTATTGACTTCCTCGGTGCTTGCTGACATTTCAATGATATTCCCGTAACTCTTACTCATTTTTCTTCCGTCAGTACCGGGAAGTAAGACGACCTCGTTAAGGCGCTCTTGCGGTTCCGGAAAAACCTGCTCGTAGAGGAAATTGAAACGCCTTGCTATTTCTCTTGCCAGTTCTATGTGAGGCAATTGATCTTCGCCAACCGGCACGATTTGAGCTTTGTAAACCAAGATATCAGCAGCCATGAGAACCGGGTACCCCAAAAATCCATGGGTCATGATCTCCCTGCCCTCCAGCTCCCTAAGCTGATCCTTATAGGTCGGACATCTTTCCAGCCACGAAAGAGGCGTAATCATGGACAAAAGAAGAGATAACTCAGCATGCTGCTTGACATCAGATTGCTTGATTATTAAGCTTTTTGCAGGATCTATTCCTGCAGACAGGTAATCGATCACCAAGTTTCTGATGTTTTCCTTAATTTCACTTGTATCTTCGTATCCTGTGGTCAGGGCATGCCAGTCCACAACAGCAAAAACACATTCATACTCGTCCTGCAGTCTGACCCAGTTGTCAAGGGCACCCAGGAGATTACCTAGATGGAGCCTCCCTGTAGGTCTCATGCCACTGAATATTCTTGGTTTCGACATGCGTCTATCTCCCCTCGTCTAGAAAAGCCTCCGGCCTGAAATAAGAAAGGCCAGGAACCTCATGATTGGCAGCATTAAAGTGGATGTGGCTCCTGTGAATATCAGGAGAAGCAGAATAAACTGCCCATATTGCTCCAGTTGCTGATAAACGTAAAGGTTTTTGCCTCGCAAAAACACCAGAAGTAATCTGGAACCGTCCAAAGGCGGTATAGGAATGAGGTTGAATGATGCAAGGCCGAGATTAATGATAACCGCAAAATAGCAAATAAGATCCAGGTAAGACGGTAGCCTTATACCCAATCTGAATGGCAGAGTAAACAGAAATGCCAGAATAACATTGGATATCGGACCTGCCACGCCTACCAATGCCATTCCCTGCCGCCAGTTCTTGAAATATGCGGGGTTTATCGGTACAGGTTTTGCCCAACCGAATCTACGGGTAATGATCAGCGACAGAGTACCGAAAACATCCAGATGAGCCAAGGGATTAAGGGTAAGGCGACCTTCCCAGCGCGGGGTCGGATCTCCTAAAGCATTTGCCACCGCAGCATGAGCAAACTCATGAACTGTGAGTGACAATAATATTATGGGTAGGGTCAAAAGCATCGAAGATAAGTTAGCCATATATCTCCCTCCGCACGGTCATGTACTGCGGCCGGGCACGAATGCTCTGCTAAGACAAAATGTCATTAAGCAGGCGCTATCCTAGCATTGGTTATACCCGCTGCCGGTAAATGAGGACCAATCTCCCCGGTGCCACCTTGAGCCAGTCTTGTCGGTATCCTATCCCTTGCTATGAGGTTGGCATAGCTTTCCCTTTCTATAATAAGATCAGCTACACCTGCATTTACCAATACCACGGCAGGCCTTGTATATCTATTATAGTTGCTCGCCATGGAGTAGTGGTAAGCCCCTGTAGTACGGATTGCCAACAAATCACCGGGTTTGACTTGTGGCAGCTTGGTATCTACAACCAACATATCCCCTTCTTCACAATGTTTCCCTGCTATGGAAACTATCTCAGAAGGCTGTTCCAACGCCCTGTTAGCCACAATGGCTTCGTACTTGGCCTGGTACAATGTGACCCTGGGGTTCTCTGACATTCCACCATCTACCATAACATATTTTCGGATTCCGGGTATGTTTTTGATTGCCTCAATAGTATATAACGTGGTACCTGCTTCACCTACGATATAGCGTCCCGGTTCCACCATTATACAGGGAAGATCCAGACGTTGGGTATGACATGACTCACGAATTACCTGGGATATTCTTCTTGAATACTCATCCAGTTGCAGCGGGGTATCAGTGGATTTATATCTGACACCGAATCCGCCTCCCAAGTTTACTTCGCGTAAACCATACCCGTATTTCTCTTTCACATCTCCCACAAATTCCATAACCACTTGAGCTGCGAGAACATACGGTTCTACATTAAGTATTTGAGATCCGATATGGCTGTGCACGCCTTCAAGAACAAGATACTCTGACGCAAGTACTCGTTCCACCGCTGTCATCGCTTGCCCGTCAATCACTCCGAGCCCGAACTTGGAATCTATGAGGCCTGTCTTAATATAGTCATGTGTATGTGCTTCAACGCCCGGGTTAAGGCGAATCTGAACACGCACTCTTCTCCTGAATCTTCGTGATATCTCAGAGAGCAAATCAAGCTCTTCAAGGTTATCTATGACGAACCTTCCAACACCGACCCTGACTCCCATTTCGATCTCCTGCCGGGTTTTGCAGTTTCCGTGAAATAGGATATTCTCCGGTGGAACCCCGGCCTCAAGCGCTGTAAACAGCTCCCCTCCGGAACACACATCAAGACCCAGGGCCTCTTCATGGGCAAGTCTACACATGGCAAGTGTGCAAAAAGCCTTACTGGCATATGCCACTAAGATGTTTGGATAGTGTTTCAGAAGCGATGTCTTCATCTCGCGACACTTAGTACGTATCACATCTTCATCCATGATGTGAAGGGGAGTGCCAAAGTCTTTTGCAAGGCGAGTGGCACGACAACCACCTATCTTTAATTCTCCATCCTCGGCAATCTGTACAGACCCATATAACTCCAATTTCGCCTCTCCCATCCAAAAACAGCGAACCATCCCACTCTGTCCGCAAGTTTACGTGTATTAATACTGATCCTAGTGGATCTTGCCTATACCTTAGATTCCCTTTTAATCCAAGCGCCAGCTTGTTTCACATAATAGCATGCAAGCTACCTGGGGTCAAGAGAGTCTCCGCCCTTTAATAGCGAATCCCATTTGCCACACCTTGAACCCCATCTTGCAATCGTTTCATTGTCCATGGTAATATTCACGACTTCACAAAGATTCGGGCAACCTTTGCATTCGAAGGTCTTAGTCGCGTAGTCTCGGTTAAATGCATGAAAACCGCGAAACCTGGATTGCCTGTCTTTGCGGCTTCGTTCTTCGGCAGCGACTAATGCTGCTCCCAAGGCACCCATCATATCATAGTGTTCGGGTACGACCACTTGTGTGCCAAGTTCCTTTTCAAAAGCGGCCTTCATACCGGCATTTGCTGCCACACCGCCTTGAAAAACTACAGGCGGCTCAATAACCTTTCCTTTGCCTACGTTATTCAGGTAGTTCCGGACAAGTGCCTCGCACAGACCAAAAATAATATCTTCAATTCTGTGACCCATTTGCTGCTTATGTATCATGTCTGACTCGGCGAATACCGCGCATCTGCCGGCGATTCTTACAGGAGTTCTGGATCCGAGCGCAAGTTCTCCGAATCTATCTATGGCTATCCCCAGTCTGGCAGCTTGTTGCTCTAGAAAAGAGCCTGTACCTGCCGCGCATACGGTATTCATAGCGAAATCTATGACAACTCCCTGCCTCAGAATGATAATTTTTGAGTCCTGGCCGCCGATTTCAATCACTGTCTTGACACCCGGCAGTTCGTAATTGGCTGCCACTGCATGAGCGGTGATCTCATTCTTAATGCAATCTGCTCCGAGAACGACTCCGGCTAGCTTTCTACCGCTACCTGATGTCCCCACCCCCAGAATCTCTATATCCTTGGCAACAGGGGCAAGACGCCTCATCCCTTCTTTCACAGCGCTTATTGGGTCTCCCTGAGTTCTTAAATAGATCTTTTCCTGCAATGCTCCACTATCATCTGTCAACACCACGTTAGTACTGACGGAGCCTACATCCACTCCGAGATACCCTGAGCCTGTCACCTTGAATCACCTCCTGGAAGAGCGGGACATTTGAACCAAATCAACAAAAGCCTCGAGACGTGTCAAGACCCCGGTGCCGGATGAATGCTCATCTAAGACAAGAGTCATTACGGGAATTCCGAGATCTCTTGAAACCGTAGGAAGTAGATCTTGAGCTATGATCTCCGGCATACATGTGAATGGAGCTATTTGGATTACGCCGTCCAATCCCTGCCTGGCATAGTCTACAGTAGATGCTATGGTTTCCACGCCATGGCCCCCGACGAAGTGACACAGATATGGCTTGGCAAGCTCATACGGAGTCTTAGATTTTCGCAAGACGCGAAATGCATCCTTTACTACATGCTCCATTATCCAGTCACTGAGGTAGATAGATCTATGTACCACGACTCCCATCTCGCCCAGGCACTTTTCAATTTCACAATTAACAAAAGGCTCAAGAACCATAAACACTTCTCCAACAATACCAATCTGCGGTCTGTCGGAGTCGTCCTTTTTGTGGCACACCTCTATTATCGTTTTCCCTTTTTCAAGGGCACAAGCCACATCTTTCGGGTTATCAGCATCATCCAGCAGCATCAAAGCAGTGTTCAGGGCAGATGAAACGTCGCCTCTCGATTCTTCAAACGGACGCACTTTGAGAGCAAGCTTCTCTAAGGCGTCAATGGCGGTAAGCTTTCGCCAACCTATGTTTGCAGCTTTGATGTACTGCGTGATGGTCTGTGCTCCTGTAAGCTCTCGCAACTGCCGTAATACCCCGCTAAGTCTCCCTTGTGGGGGTTCTACCACAACCATCTTGATGTCGTGCCCGAGACCCTCTAGGATTTGCCTTTGGACTTCACCGTATAATCCGACACGGCACGGCCCAATGCCGCCCACCATTACAATAGTATTTGCCCCTTTCTCCATGGCTTCCAAGTAGTTTCCAATATTCACTTTCAAGGGAAGACACGCAAATTCAGGGGAGTGCAGCGAGCCAAGGGACATTGTGCGTTTGGTAGGAGGCGGAGGCAACACTACATCGACTTCCAGTGCCTCAAAAATGGCTTTCCCTGCTATATGCAAATTACCCAGACGTGCAAAGGTCAGCTTCACCTTAACATCGACCTCTCAGAAATATCTATGAAAGCCTCAAGTCTCGTAAGAACCCCGGCTTCTCCGGTGTGCTCATCCACAGTGATAGTCATGAATGGAACCTGTCGCTCACTCCTGATAGACTCCTGCTGAAGAAACTCGCCGATGAAAGCATCAGGCCCACAAGCGAACGAGCTCATAAGGAGACAACCGTCAACAATTCCGGGTTTCAGAAAGTAGTAACCTGCTCCAAGCAGCTTCCTACCTATTGTCCAGAACACTCGCTTCTTGGACTTTGCTGCCTCCTGTTCAATCACTTGAGGCGACAGCATGTCCATGGTCACCACATGTGCACCCATTAATCTAAGTCTTTCCATCACGTTCATCCCGAGAAAAGAGTCATAGATGATGTAAGGATGGCCCAAAAGACCGATGACCAGGGGTCGGTTGTTTTCAGCTTTGGCAGGTGTCGAAATACCTAAAGAAGAGCGGGAACCATTATCTCCAGGCGTGTCAAGTAGATCCAGCCTTGTCATAGCGTCAATCGGCGCAAGACCCCCCTGGAGGAGCTTGGCAAACGCTTGATATGTCTGTTTTGCTCTCTCCCTCGCTGCGTGTATCTTCCGTCCGTTTCCTGTGAACAGCCTGCCTGTGGCATAGACCTCTCTTTTATATGCCCTGGAGTTGCGACTCATGTCGATGCAAGGGTCAAGAATGCGCCGAATGCCGGAGCAATTCTGTCTCACCATATCAGGGAGGCCCATTAACTTCGGACATATGTACGCCTTTTTCTCTACAGACACCAGTCTTGGAACGAATACTCTGTCACATGTGTCAGAAAGGCTCAGCGCATGGCCGTGGAAGGCTTTCACAGGCAAACAGGCTTCATCTACTGTAACCTTAATCCCTGAGTCAATTACGGCCTTTGTTGTCTCGCCTGAGACTACGCAGATCTGACCCAAGGATTCAAAGAATGCTCTCCAAGCCGGATAGTAATAATAAAATAGAAGAGCTCGGGGAAACCCTATGGTCTCTCTCAAAGACGATTCTCACCATCCTCATAAGCGAAAAAGAGCGAAAGTTGATTGTATCCTTAGGACCGAGGATTGAAAAAAATGGCAGCAATGGCGCTGAAGAATACAGCAACCGCCAATCCCTGCCCTGTAAACTCAAACGCCCCTGTGAAAAGTCCGATAAAACCAATTCTCTGTGCCTCCAGAAGAGAACCTTTAGCGATAGACGCCCCAAACCCTGTGACCGGTACCAGTGCACCTGCTCCTGCAAATTTGAGGAAAGGCTGATAAATACCAAAGCCCCCTGCCAAAGCCCCAAGCACTGTGAACATTACGAGCACATGTCCGGGCGAGAGGGTTGTCAGGTCCAGAATCAACTGGCCCAGACCACAGATTGTCCCTCCGATGAGAAACGCGATCAAATAGGCCACAGGTTCAACCTTCCTTCTACCGCTCTATTACAATGGCATGACCTACTCCGGGAATGCTCTCCCCCTGTTGGAAGCTTAACGGACTTAGCAAGGCACCGGTTGCTATGAGTAAGACCTTCTTGAGTTTTCCCCTCTCCATCTGCTTCAATACATGACCGAACGTAACAACAGCTGAACACGCGCATCCACTTCCCCCTGCCCCTACCCGCTGAGTCTTGGTATCGAAAATCATAAGGCCGCAATCGTTATAATTACCTTGCAGGTTGCAGCCTGCATCTTTCACCAGTGCCTTAAATAGTTCACTACCAAGACTCCCAAGGTCTCCTGTGAGAATCAGGTCATAGGTATCCGGGGCGTGCCCCGTATCAGCTACGTGCCGCAAAAATGTGTCTGCAGCAGCGGGTGCCATAGCAGCTCCTAAGTTACACTGATCCTTCACCCCGAGATCTATCACCTTACCGGTAGTAGCCCAGGTAACCCTGGGACCTTCCCCTGAAGATGCAAGAACCAGAGCGCCTGCGCCGGTCACGGTATACTGAGACGTGGTCTTATGCTTAATATTAAGCTCTATCGGATACCGAAATTGGCGCTCTGCTGCCTGATAATGACTGGAACAAGCAACTAGAACATAGTTGGCAAATCCACCATCCAAAATCATCCCACCAAGGGCTGTCCCCATAGCACAAGTGGAGCATGCCCCATAGACTCCCAAAAAAGGTATCGCCAACTGCCTTGCGGAAAAGCTTGCTGAGATAATCTGATTCAAAAGATCCCCTGCAATGTAGTAGTCAACCATACTTTTATCTACACTTGAGCGTTCTAATGCGATCTGAGCCGCTTGCTCCAGGAGTTTCCGTTCACTTCTCTCCGCAGTTTTCTCCCCACAGGTCATATCAGGCAGCGCTACGTCAAAATCATCGGCAAGGGGGCCACGCCCTTCCATAGGTCCTACTATAGTGCCTGTCCCGGCAATTACCGGAGGGTTCGTAAACTTAATAGTTGCCTTGCCAATTTTCTTTGATGCCAAAGTATTGTGTGTCCCTTCACGTTACAACTTAGTAATTAACTTCACGAACGCGGCAAAAACACCGCTCAAAACACCATAGACTATTACCGGTCCTGCGATGATGAACATCTTAGCCCCCATTCCTAAGACCCAACCCTCATGCTTAAAGTCAATGGCAGACGCAGCAATGGTGTTGGCAAACCCTGTAATGGGCACCGCGGCCCCGGCTCCGGCAAATTCCGCCAGTTCATCGTAGACCCCAAATGCGGTCAGCACAATTCCCAGCAGAATCATGACTGTAAGAGTAGGAGCTGTCGCAGCGACGTTATCCATGCCTCGCCGCACAAAGAAACTTAAGACACCTTGACCTAACAAGCAAATTGTGCCTCCTGTCACGAATGCAGCAAGGAAGTTTCGGACATATGGAGGCTTTGGCTTCTTCTCTGCCACCAGCTGCTCATAAACCTTTTGTCTGCGCTTTTGCTCCTGGGCCGCCTGGATAGTCTCAGGCATCTTCGTTATTTGCTGTCTGGCTTTCTGTGATGGCACCCTACGTATACCCCCTGATCAATATGAGATATCTGCTAGGTACCGTCCACAGAGAAAGCCACGTTTACATTGGCTTTATACTTCTTGATCTTGCCGTCTTCCACGGAAGCAGTCATATTCAGAACTTCAACCCCTGTGATATTCCTAATGGTGGCAGATGCTGCGCTGATAGCTTCCTGTATCGCATGATCCCAGCTTGTCGTTGATTCACCCAATAGTTCTACAACCTTAACTACTGACACTTGTTGTGCCCCCCTTTCTCTTTTCTAATTATGCGCATGAGGTAGGAGTTTAATTCTCTCAGAAACAAAGGGATTTGGTTGCTAATCAAGCGGACGTCGACAAGACGTGGGGAAGAGGAAGACATGGCAAAGAACTGCAGCAGATCTTAGCTGACATCGAGTTCCCGGCGCAAACGCTTCAGCGCGTTCTTTTCAATCTTGCTGACTTGTGGCTGGGAGATACCAAGCCGTTCAGCTACTTGCATCTGTTTTAGCTCACTGAAAAACCTCATCTCGATTATGGCGCGTTCAGTAGAGTCGAGGAACATCATAGCTTGTTGAAGAGCAATTGAGTCTATCTTGTCATCTACAAAGGAAGCTGAGGCAATTCTATCCTCAAGATACAGCGAATCGTCGCAGGATGCGGGTTCGGAGAGAGACATTACAGGCCTTAATACTTCTTGAGCCTCAACTATCTCTTCCTTAGACAAGCCGGTTTTTTCGGCAATTTCATCAATACCGGGCTCTCGTCCTAACCGTGCTCTCAGAATGTCTAAGGCTTCATCGACCTTGGCAGCTCTATCCCTAAGTGTTCTTCCAATCTTAAGTCGCCCGGTAGAACGAAGGTGTTCCCGAATCGTCCCGAGGATAACCGGGACGGCATATGTAGAGAAACGAGTCCCGCATGATTCGTCAAACCTATCAGCTGCTTTCAGAAGTCCAATACATCCAACCTGGAATAAGTCTTCCTTGTCACCTGCCTCTCGTGAGAATCTATTCACCAAACTCATCACCAGGCGTAAATTTCGGGAAACCAATTCCCCACGCGCATCACTATCGCCTGCGCGGATACGCTTCTTCAGCTCATACACCTCTTCATTGGTGAGAAGAGGCGCTGAGGGCAATTGGATTTGACTAAACCTCCTGTTCATCACTGTCCTTCGCCGTCCCATGAGGAATCTTCTTTATCTCGACCTTGACCCCTTCTCCGGGGACAGAAGATACCCGGAGTTCGTCTGACAAGGCCTCCATTATCGTGAATCCCATACCCATTCTATCCGGGTCAGTGGTAAAAGCAGGCTCCTTTGCCTGGTCTACGTCTTCTATTCCCTTCCCGAAGTCCTCAACCGTGACAGTAAGGGTACCACCGTCTCTCATAACAGACAACCGAATAATGCCCCCTGAAACGCTGTAACTGTGGAGTACAGTGTTGGATACAGCTTCTGACACCACTAGCTTGATGTCATCTATTTCCTCCAGAGTAAACGAATCTATCTGCGACGCAAAACACGCCACTGCTACTCTTGCAAATTCAACGTTTTCAGCAATTGCAGGGAATTCCAGGGATACATAGTTTTTCATGGTCATAAGGTCACACCCCCACAGACTTGGCCCATGCCTCATCTTCTGTATCACAAATGGGAATAATACCTGCCAAGCCCGATAATTCAAGTACCTTTCGCGCCTGTGGCGAGGGGGCTACTACTATGACATTTCCACCATGGGACCTAAGCCTTTTGTACCTGCCAAGAATTACTCCCAGCCCCGAGCTGTCAATAAAATCAACGTCACTCATCACAAGAAGAATGTTGGTTACATCAGGATTCGCGTCGAGCTGCTGTTCAACTACACTGCGGAAGCTCGGTGCCGTATTCAAGTCGAGTTCTCCCCTGATATGAACTATCAGCACACGACCAATCACCCTGACCTCAGTTTTCATTCACACCCCTCCTTCTGTTGTCACTGTCCCCTCCCTATTCTCCGATCTCTCACATAGTCCTTCCAGGACTCAAGAAAAAGAAAAACAGCCCCGCAGGGCTGTGGAGAGACACGTATTTGGGCACCTACTCTCGGTTAACCTGAAATAACGCCCTGAGTAGATTCCGGGTGATACGAAAGACAATTCGCAGCATATTACCGCGCCTTACTTCTTCCGCAGCTATTAGATTAATCCGCCCTATGATTGAGTCATCTTCAGCCAAGGCCAGTATTTCACCGATCCTTTGGCCCTTTAAAACAGGCGCATCAATCTTCTTTGGCAGTACGATTCTTCGACTTACCCCATCCTCTTCTCCCCGAGGTACAACAGCAACTAGTCTGTCTTCGCAGACTATGCTTACCTTGTCTATGACTCCTCGGACAACTTCCACTTCAGCAATAACCTGATCTTCCTTGGCTAATTCAACCGCGGTAAACTGACTGAATCCGAGATTAAGAAGAGCTGCTGCTTCATTAAAGCGGGTGTTTGAGTCAGCAACCTTAAGCACAACAGAAATTAGCCTGAGGTTACCCTTCTCTGCAGTTGCTGACAGACAATATCCTGCTTCTTCCGTAAAACCCGTCTTGAAGCCGTCAACACCTTCATACGACTTAAGCAGCCGATTTGTGTTCACTAAGATGTTTTTTCCATCACGGACATAGTCAATCCATATGGTAAACCACTCATGAACCTTAGGATGACGCAGTAGTTCCCTGGACATTATGGCAATATCTCTTGCAGTTGTGTAGTGATCCGGATGAGGCAGTCCTGATGCATTCGCGAAATTAGTCCCTGTCATCCCCAGCTCTTCTCCACGCTTATTCATCATGTCCACAAAAGCTTCTTCACTACCTGCAATATGCTCTGCCACTGCAACACTTGCATCGTTTGCAGAGACAACAGCAATTGCTTTCATGAGGTCCTCCAGGGACATTTCTTCCCCTACCTCCAGCCAAATCTGAGAGCCTCCCATTTTCATGGCTCTCTCACTGGTAACTACCATATCACTAAGGCTGACCCTACCTTGCGCTATTTTTTCCATGACCAAAAGCATTGTCATGATCTTTGTGACACTGGCAGGAGCCAGTCGCTTATCCGAATTCTTCTCATAGAGAATCCTTCCGGAACTTGACTCCATGAGCAAAGCCGACTCAGCAGTGATAGGGATACTTGGTACAAGAGTCGGATACTTTGTCTGTGCCCACGCATGTTTATTCACCGGAGCACATAGTGCTATTGAAATCGTGATAACAATGATACTAGCAAGGAATATCCTCGCTACGACACTTCTCTTGCCCACTTCTACTTCCTCCCTGTCGTAGCACGTGATAAATCCGTATCTGTTCACGTACATATTCGTGCGGGTGGGGCAATATACCCCACCCGCACGAAAAAGGAAATCGGACAAGTACGGAAGATGCTTCCTTAATTTTCAATAACCCGTGTTATGAGCCGGGGAACATCAGGCTTGTCCCGAGAGATTTCATATGCTGACATCACTAGCTGAGCAGCTTGCTCCAGTGTATCCCAATTATTCGTGTGAAGCATTACCAAGGGTTCACCCTGCTCTACCTTGTGGCCGATTTTCTTCAGGACCATAATGCCGGCAGCAGGATCTATGGTATCATCTTTTGTTTTACGTCCTGCACCTAGAATCATGGAAGCCACTCCGATTCTCTCTGCGTCAATACTGCTGACGTAGCCTGAATGAAGGCTTGGAACTGCCTCCAGACATCTGGCAGACGGAAGAATGTTATCAGGTGTCCTTGCAACCTCTACATCACCGCCTTGGACAGATACAAGATCAGCAAATTTACTTAAGGCAGCCCCGGTTTCCAAGGTATTTACCAAAATTGCCCTGGCCTTTTCAGTGTCGTTAGCTTTGCCACCCAGGACAAGCATGAGCGACCCCAGGGACAAACAGAGATCTGTGAGATCCCGAGGCCCCGCTCCGCGTAAGGTATCAATAGCCTCCCTAACTTCGAGGGAATTGCCTACTGCAAATCCTAAAGGCTGGCTCATGTTACTGACTATAGCTGCTCCCTTTCTACCTGCCCCCTTCACAATATCCACCATTAATTCAGCGAGACGGAAGGCATCATCTTCTGATTTCATAAACGCTCCTGCGCCTGTTTTCACGTCAAAGACTATAGCATCTGCTCCACAAGCCAGCTTCTTACTGCACACACTGCTGGCTATTAGCGGTATGCTATCCACCGTAGCGGTCACGTCTCGAAGCGCGTAGAGTTTCTTGTCAGCAGGTGCCACAGAAGCTGTCTGTCCTACAACAGCGATTCCTACGGTATTGACAGCTTCAACAAACTCATCTTTGGACAGGTCGACTGTAAAACCAGGGATGGATTCTAATTTGTCCAGGGTGCCACCTGTGTGTCCTAACCCTCGACCTGACATCTTTGCCACAGGAACCCCGGCAGCTGCGACAAGCGGTGCCAGAACCAGAGTAGTTTTGTCGCCCACCCCACCTGTACTGTGCTTGTCCACTTTTACTCCTTGAATACAAGACAGATCCACAGTCTCCCCGGAGAGAGCCATAGCCATTGTTAAATCGCGTGTTTCCTGCACATTCATTCCCTGAAAGAATATGGCCATTAACCAAGCTGACATTTGATAGTCAGGGATATCACCGCGTGTAAATCCATTAATCATAGAGTCAATTTCATCTTTGGACAGTTCATGGCCACGGCGTTTCTTTAGAATAATGTCATAGACTCTCACGTTGACCTATCTCCCCTTCTCCCCCCGCGCGAGGGTGAGTCTTATCATATATCTCTTTTAGTTTTCCTTTTGAAAGATGAGTATATATCTCTGTAGTAGCAATATCTGAGTGTCCCAACAGCTCTTGAACAGAACGTAGATCCGCCCCGTTCTCCAAGAGATGTGTAGCGAAACAGTGACGAAGGATATGCGGGGTTACATCTTTAGAGATATTGCACTTGGTTGCATAGCCTTTGATAATCTTCCAAAAACCCTGTCGGGTCAGTCTCTTCCCCCGACAATTCACAAATAGAGCCTTCTCTCTTCTATCTCTCACCAATTGTCTCCTGGATGATCGAAGGTAGGTCTCTACCCAGAGGCAAGCGACACTACCCATGGGGATAATCCTCTCCTTGGACCCTTTTCCGACACATTTGGCATAACCCATATATGTATCAATATCTCCGAGATCCAATGATACCAGCTCAGATACGCGCATCCCGGTAGCATACATAGTCTCAAGCATAGCTTTATCTCGAATACCGGGCGGAGTGTGGGTGGCCGGTGCCTCCAGAAGAGTAGTCACCTCCTCCTGATTCAAGACTTGGGGTAACGGCTTTTTTTGCTTAGGAGAAGCGATACTTGCTGTAGGATCGTCTTCCATTAGTCCCTCATGCCTGATGAAACCGTAGAATCCTCGAATTGAAGATACGGCCCTTGAAATGCTGGAGTTTGCTTTTCCTTGATCTCTCATAGTTTTCATATGAGCAAGAATAATATCTTCATCAACATCTTCAAGCTGAACACCATAGGTATCATTAACAAACGCTTCAAATTGATGAAGGTCTCTCGCATATGACTCTATCGTGTTTTGAGCAAGGCCTCGCTCGCAACTAAGGTATGCGAGGAATTCGTCTATCCACGTCAAACAGCCTACCCCCCGGTAAAATACCGCATAGACGCAAAACAAGCATGAACCTGGCATACAACCGATTGTTTTGCAGAAAACGCCATTTTCATCAGTATAGCATGACCCTGGCAGGGAGGCAATTACATGAAACGCCTGGATACTAACTCTATGAAAACCGGGGTTATGAAGCCCTCAACAATAGAGGCAATTCCAAGCAATACCAGTGCGCCTATGATTATCGCGCAGGAGAGTAAGAATTGAGGATAGAGAGGCACTCGCGTGCTCCTGAATCGATCTTCAATTACTGATACTGCAAATGCTAAGGACGATTCGCAGGAGAAAATCAACGCAGGAATTATGAATATGTTCTGAGGGAGTACGGATACGACAGCAAGCACTATTCCTTTGACAGCCATCTGTGACACAAGAAATCCTACCGTGAAGCCAATCACAAAGCCACGCAAAAATATGAGAATTCCTACTCCGGGAGCGCCTATCACGGATAGACCGAGGAGCCACCCGATGAAAATCGTCTTAACGTTACTGTAGAAGCCTTGACGTGAGGCAGAAACAGCAGACACCTGAGCAGTATCACCAAAACCGCGAAAGAACACGGTAAGATCCTGTGCAAGTTCAGATTTCTGGCTCTCCGGAAGAATTTTTGCGGCCAATGCGCCAAAGACTACTCCCATCACTAGCATAACAATAACAATAGTATATGTTGGCATGTGCTTCCTCATATAGCCACCGGACACCAGGGTTGGCTCTGGTCTTAAAGGCATTTCCGCCCCTCCTTCAAACCACCTCCTTTAATATGTATGTCCATTCTAACCGCGATATGCGCTCAGTCATGGGAACAAGACAACCGCAGCTATGAAGCAGAACAAATAATCCCTCAGGTGTTTTTAATGAGTGCCTTGCCATAACGTCCTCCTCCGCCTGCAACAAGAGGAAGAGTTCCTTCACGTGCCTTAATTATGAGATGGGCTGCCTTGTTCCCCACAACCTCTGCCAGCGCTTCTTCTCTCGCGTTGTGCAAAACGGCCATTTCACTTCCAAACTTAGAAATCAATTTGTCTATAGACCTAGGGCCAATTCCCGGCACGAATTCCAGGGGTATTTGATATTTATACGAAGGCCTATGGTCAGGGTGCTTGGCAACAGGATAATCCCGGATATCCACAATTCTATCAAGAACTCCTCGTACAACGGATGTCTTGTTGCATTCAGGACACGAGAGAACCGGCGGCGCCTGATCCTGAAAAGTCCTATCGCATTCAGGACAATATGTCCTATGATATTTGCCGAGTTTCGGATCCAACCCGTAATTCGCCAGCACTCGCCTACCGTCTTTCCGAGTTAGGGCTTTCATTACCTCGTCAAAGGACGGGCTTTCAAGGAGCATGACATTGTATTCACGCCCGATCTTCGGTAACGAATGGGCATCGGAATTAGATAGAAATGTGTACCGCTGAAGCTCAGCAATAGTATCAGCCAGATCCGTATCTGCAGAAAGACCCAACTCAATCCCGGGAATAGAGTCCAGAATATCCTTGGGAAACGCACTTTCAAGCCTTCTCACACAGTTTCCATAGATACTTTTGTGCGGGGAGAAAGCGTGAGCCGGGAACGGAATTGCACCCAGATCCATAGCCATCTTGTAGAGATCCTTTGCCGGCATTGCGCATACAGGCGTGCTGAAGAAAATGTTGGAGACACACCTTTGGAGTTCACGAGAAAATGCCTTCGCCATGTCAAGAGACCGGAGAAGAATTAAGTGATGGGAGTGTCCCCTGTCTTCCTCACTCGTCTCTACCTCGCCGGCCAACAGAACAACAACTCGATCTTTGTATCCGATACCCCCACCCGGGATCTCAGTCATTTCCCCTGAGTCAAGGAGATTCTCTATATCATGGATTACACCGGGAGCTGCTGCATCCACAATTCCAACTATGTCCACGCCTTTTCTATAGAAGCATTCCTTAGCTATGTTTTCAAACGTCAGTTTCTTCGAACCTGACACTTTTACACGCCGCCCTTGGCTGTCAGAGCCTATATGAACATGCAAATCAACAAAAAACTCAGTCACCTAGAAAATCCCCCTCGACATAACTATTGCCAGTCCCAAAAGGGTTTTGGCGTCACGGATTTTGCCGGTTTCGATCATTCCCTTAGTAATCTCCTGTGAGAGACGATATGTCCTTATGTTTTCATCATCATCCGGTTGACCGCATCCTAGGATAAGATCGGTTGCCAAGAATAGGTGCAACATCTCACTGGAAAAACCGGGAGAAGTGTAGAATGAGACTATCTTCTCAAGATGACCTGCAACATAGGATGTCTCTTCCTCGAGTTCACGCCTGGCACAATCTAAAGGGCTTTCGCCGGGATCCAGTTTGCCTGCAGGAATCTCCCACAAAACCTCTCCCACCGGGTATCTGAACTGTCTAATCAGTATTATCTTCCTGTCTTCATCAATAGCTACAATGCCCACACTCCCGGGATGATCCACGACTTCCCTGGTGCTTGTGTTACCTGACGGTAATTTCACCTGGTCCACACGGAGGTTTACTATCTTTCCTTCATAAACGATATCTGACTTTACCTTCGTTTCCAGTAAGCCTTCGCAATTCAACATGCTTCCCTCCTATGACACTAATTAGGTTGCCACCCCAGCATCATCAGATCCAATGGTGTTGCAGCAATTAGTGGAGCCATACTCAAATACTGGAATAACACTGCCCGCTTTGGCATATCATATACACCACGGAAGGAGGGATGTCCTCTTATGAACATCATGTTTTCGAAAAACTCCATTCATATCTCAGGGAAGCCTGCTGAAGTCTTGAAGGTTATTTCAAACTTGTCTAAAGTCTATGCAACCCTTAGCGATCTTCTTTCTTCTGTACAGCTAAACGCATCCCTTCATCTTGAGGGCAAGTTTCCCTGCGAAGACACCGGCAGCACCCGGTGCGAGAAAGAATTCGAGATCTTCCTGGACTGTCCGCCCCATTGTAGTGACATCAATTCCATCACTTTGAAGTCTTTTCAGCGCAGGCAATCCGGTTTCGGTGACAATGACATGATGTTCAGCTAAATTCTCCGTATTAAGCTGGGCTTTTAGCAGATTCCATCTATCAGATGAAATCTCAGGGAGAACTATTATACAACGTGTCAACACTACTTTCTCAAGGACGGTCATGGTGTGATGGCTTACCCCCAAATGCCTCCTGCGGTGATCAGAGAAGCTGATTCGGGGTACCATGATTGCAGTCCCGCCTAAAGAATGTGCTGCATTTATTGCTTGCCCTTGTTCAATACCGGAGAACCCATATTTTGTGCCTGTTCCTGCCTGACCGGGTCCCATAGAAACAACTATTACGTCAGCATCAGCACACGCTTTTGCCACGCATAAAGCTGAGTAAAGGTTTATAGCTTCGAAATTCCCGCCAAATGCATGACCACAGGTGATAATTGTGTCTATCAGGGCTCTGTCACGTAGGTCTGAGACTAATCTGCTAAACGAAAGCGGTAATGCCCCGCCGTCAGTCATTACATAAGCAACTCGCACCTTATCTCCTGCCACTTCTTTTATACCTGCGACTACAGGAG
The DNA here is from genome assembly GCA_002424305.1 of Firmicutes bacterium UBA5449. Classification (GTDB taxonomy): domain Bacteria; phylum Bacillota; class SHA-98; order UBA4971; family UBA4971; genus UBA4971. The sequence goes on along the minus strand of DIQZ01000038.1, from coordinate 31,225 downwards.
CAAGCATACTGTGCAGCTCACAAGCGACAACAGGCACACCGCGGATAGACGTGAACTCACGAAGCGCTTCATGATATGGGCTACCCTCTTCTTCAGCAGCAAGACAACGCACCTGAAATGGAGTATATCGCGCCTTCATAGTATGTCCCGGAGCATGCACCTCACCAAAATACTCCCTGCCCTCCACCCATATGACAAAATGGTACCCCCCTGTCCCAAGCCGGAGCTCAATAGCTGTGGTATTCAAAATCACCGAATCACCGGGCTCCACAGCACCGGTCAGCTCCGGATAGCATATGGCAACTGAGGTTTTCTCTTCGCATGCTACATCTGCCTCAAGGACGCCGGAAGGGAGTCTTCTGACTGCCGTAACAAAACCCCGCCTTGCCCTTATCATCTTCCGAATACCTCCAAAAAGAGTCTTCTCTCGAGCTTTAGCTGCAAGTTGTACCGGTTATAGCAGGGAAACGACATTACACTGTCGTATAGTCATAAGTGAGAGCAGAAAAGCTATATCACTCTGAACTTGCCTGGAATATGTTTCCCTCACAGGGGACATCATAGTCATTGATAATTCGAGGAGGAATACCTGTGCAAAAATGGCACTTTTGGGTAGCTATATTTGTGGCGTTAGCTCTGTCAGGATGGTCTGTGGGAGTGACAACAAGGCTATCCCGGGGTATTACAGTGATCGAAAGGGACTTGGACAGGGCGTTTGAAGATCTTGCCACTTTGTCCCGCCGAGTCTCAGAAATCCAGACAACTCAGGAATCCGGGTTGGGGCCTGAGGTTACAGTATACTATGCCAGAAGCACAATGACTGAATCACACTTGGTTCCTGTGCGACAAAGAGCAGCCGTCGGTGCTGAGCCCATAAAAGGCGCGCTGGATCTCCTTGTCAGAGGGCCTTTGCCTGAAAGCGGACTTGAGAGGACTGTACCTCAAGGAACAGAGATAAGAAACCTTACAATAAGAGGCGATCTGGCCACGGTAGATTTCAGTGGAGAGATCGCAACCAACTTCGTAGGCGGTAGCTTGAATGAAGCCCTGCTTATTGGATCGATAGTAAACACACTCACAGAATTTTCCGGGATTGCTCGTGTCCAAATACTAATTGAAGGTAAAAAGCGGGAGAGTATCGGAGGCCACATAAGCATCGATACTCCCCAGGAAAGACAAGCGGAGCTTATTGGGCCCCGCTAACTTCACCTTGATCTCGTGAATGCCATACTGAAGCTATTTCTATACCACGAGCAAGCGCTTGCCGATTGAGAGGAATCAGATTGTGGCGCCTCTCAGGCAGCACTTTTTTCATGGCGTCAAGCACTGTATTACAGCCTACTGCCCTGGTTGTGGCAAGATAAGCTCCCAGTGCTACCATGTTAGCGATACGAATGTCCCCAATCTCATTTGCAACTTCATTGGCAGGGACAGCCAGCACCCTCACATCCGTCCTTTCGGGTAGTGATTCAATAAGAGACGAGTTGTAAATGATGAGCCCGCCCGGTTTTACCCACGGGGTGAATTTGTCCAAGGACGGCTTATTAAGGGCAATTAGACTCGTAGGTTCAACCACAAGAGGGGAGGACACCTCCCTAGATGACACTACCACCGTGCAGTTGGCAGTACCTCCTCTCATCTCAGGGCCATAGGACGGCATCCAACTTACATTCGCACCTTCTATCATTCCTGCATACGTTACCAACTGTCCTATCAGTAAAACGCCCTGTCCGCCGAATCCTGCAAAGATTACCTCTTCTTGCATTGCTAGCCCACCTCCGGAACGCGAGTATAGTCCCCGAGGGGATAGTAGACAGACATCTTGTCATCTACCCACTTCATGGCCTCAAGCGGAGACATACCCCAGTTGATTGGACAGGTAGAAAGAAACTCCACGAGACTGAATCCTTTCCCGTTAATCTGTGTCTCAAAGGCTTTCTTCACAGCACGCTTAGCTTTCGTCACATTAGCAGGGCTGGTAGCAGAGACTCGGGCAATGTAGGCTACGCCTGATAATGACGATAGAAGTTCTGCAACTCTTATGGGGTAGCCTGCGCTTTCCACATTCCTGCCCCTTGGAGACGTCGTAGTCTTCTGTCCCGGCAATGTTGTAGGCGCCATCTGTCCCCCGGTCATACCGTATATCGCGTTGTTTACAAAGATTACAGTGATTTTTTCACCTCGTGTTGCAGCATGAATTATTTCAGCAGCCCCGATTGAAGCCAAATCCCCGTCGCCTTGGTAGCAAAAGACCACGGAATCCGGGAGAGTCCTTTTGATTCCCGTAGCTACTGCCGGCGCCCTGCCATGGGAAGCCTCAACAAAATCACAGTTAAAGTAATCATAGGCCAGCACCGCGCATCCCACAGGCGAAATCCCGATGGTTTTTTCGCGCACACCAAGCTCATCAATGACTTCGGCAATCAAACGGTGGATGATGCCATGGGTGCATCCGGGGCAGTAGTGGGTGGGAACACTTGTTAGCGTTTCGGGGCGTCCAAATACCTGTTTCATTGCCTATATCCCCTCCTCTACAATCCGCTCGATTTCGTTCAGAACCTCCCTGGGTGTCGGCGTCATTCCACCTGTACGGCCGTAGAAGTGCACTGATTTTGAGTTGCCTGTTGCAAGGCGCACATCTTCCACCATCTGACCAAGACTCATTTCAACAACTAAGACACGTAGACTGCCCTGGGCTGTCAATTGCAGGGCATCGTATGGGAAAGGCCATAGACTAATCGGCCGAAACAGTCCGACTTTGAGTCCACGCTCTCTCGCCATGTCGATGGCTGCCTGCGCAATCCTGGCGGATGTTCCATACGCCACCAGCAGCGTCTCAGCATCATCAGCCATATAGGTCATGTACCTGACTTGCTCATTGGAAATTCGTGCATATTTCTCAGCCAGACTCAGGTTATGTTCTTCCAGTTTCGCCGGGTCAAGACTGAGAGACGTGATTACATTTTTTGGCCTACCTTTTGCTCCTGTCGTAGCCCAAGTTTTTGGCGGCAAATCTACTTTCGCCCTCTCTCTAATAACAACAGGCTCCATCATCTGACCTAGGATAGCGTCACCCAACAGCAAGACAGGATTGCGATACATATCCGCTAAATCAAAAGCTTCAACAGTAAGATCCATAAGTTCCTGCACACTTGCGGGGGCAAGGACTATCAGCTTGTAGTCACCATGACCCCCTCCCTTAGTTGCCTGAAAATAGTCAGCCTGTGACCCTTGTATGCCACCTAACCCGGGTCCCCCTCTGACAATATTCACAAAAACACAGGGAAGCTCTGCGCCGGCAACATATGAGATAGCCTCTTGCATCAAACTGATTCCCGGACTTGAAGATGTAGTCATTACTCTTGCGCCTGCGCATGCAGCCCCGTAAACCATATTGCTGCCTGCGACCTCGCTTTCTGCCTGAAGAAACACTCCCCCGACCTCAGGCATGCGTCTGGACATGTACTCAGGAATCTCGTTCTGGGGGGTTATCGGATAACCAAAGAAGTGTCTGCAATCGGCTAAAATAGCCCCTTCTGCGATAGCTTCGTTCCCTTTCATCAATACCTTCTCTCCCATGATAACTCCGTCCCTCCTTTACCTGTATACTTCAATTGCCACTTCAGGACACATCCTGGCACAGTATGTGCAGGCATTACATTCTTCTTGGTTAACTATGGTAGCCGGATGATATCCTTTAGCATTGAAGTGTTCCGCCATAACCAGGAGTTTCCTGGGACAAAAGGCAATACACAGCTCACAACCTTTGCAAAGTCGTTCGTCCAATGCAACTCTGGCCACTTTGCGTCACCTCCTACGTCTACATATAGACTTTTACTTCCTCCTCATGACGAAGTGCACGAAGACACGCGTCTGCCAACGCCTGCATTTCATCTTCACCCGGATATACAATGACAGGCGCTATGAATCCGACACGTGCCTTAATCCATTCAATAAGCATTTTTGAATGGGCTACCCCACCTGTTATGATTATGGCGTCAACATCTCCGTTAAGGACAGTGGCCTGCGCACCTATTTCTTTCGCAGTCTGGTAAGCCATGGCTTCATATATGAGATGTGCATATTCATCCCCGGCCTCAATACGCTTCTCTACCTCAACTGCACTGTTTGTTCCAAGATATGCCATGAGCCCGCCTTTTCCAACCAGCTTCTTCTTAATATCTTCCAGTGAGTACAGACCTGAGTAGCACATTTCTACAAGACCAAGAAGGGGTAGCCCTCCGCATCGCTCAGGAGTGAATGGCCCTTCTCCGTCCAGTGCATTATTGACGTCGATGACTCTACCGTTTCTGTGTGCACCTACAGTAGTGCCACTACCCAGATGGCATACTATGAAACTAGCATCCTCATAGCGAATCCCTATTACTTTGGCTGCCCGCATGGCGACAGCCTTATGATTGAGAGCATGAAAAATGACGGTTCGAGATATCTCAGGAAGACCTGATAACCTTGCTATTTCCTCAAACTCGTCAACTACAGGGGGATCTGCAATAAATGCAGGGACACCAATGATACCTGCGATCTCGAGGGCCATTGGAGCAGCAAGATTACACGCATGAGGGATCTTGCCTGTACCGATGAGATCAGCTATCATTTCATCGTTTACCCCATAAACCCCGCCTTCTACAGGCTTCAGCAGACCTCCTCTTCCAATTACCGCTGTAAACTCTGACACTAGGCATCCCCGTCTTGCCAGAATCTCAAATATGTCTTCAATTCTCTTCTTATACTGGTCCATGACACTTCCAAACATGTTCAGTTCTTCAGCCCTATATCTGATTACCTCATCAAAACTCAAAACATCGTTGTCATATACAGCAATCTTTGTTGAAGTGGAGCCGGGGTTTATCACCAGTATCTTGTAGATAGCCGGATGACCGTCTGTTCCCTCGGGAATCGATTTTTTCATACACCCCATTATGCGTCCCCTCCCGGCAGTCAGTTAATTCCACATCACCGTATCATACTGCCTATTCAGGCACGTATATCCTGTGGATTCCGCCTATCTTCGCGATCCTTTCCTCTGCAAGATGAGACGCTGCTTCATGCGGGGAGATTCTCTTTTGCTTAGCTGTTTCAATAACCGACTTGATTCTGTCATATATGGCGCCTGCCTTACGCAAGGCTCTCTCTCTGTCGTAACCGTAAAGCTCCTCTGCTACGTTGATAACCCCTCCTGCATTGATAACGTAGTCAGGCGCATAAAGGATGCCAAGGTCTTCCAAAATATTGGCATAACCCTCTTCCTTAAGTTGATTATTGGCAGAGCCTGCCACAATCTTACACCTCAGTCTCTCCACAGTCTCCTTGTTTATCACTCCGCCAAGAGCACACGGACAGAATATGTCACATTCCACGTCATAGATCTCATCGACAGGAATAGACTGTACGTCAAACTCCTTGACTACAGCATCTACCCTTTCCTCGAATACATCAGCCGCATAGACGGTGGCACCTTGTTGTGCAAGATGTTTCACAATAGAGTAACCCACATTACCAACGCCTTGAACTGCTACTCTCCTGCCGGAGAATGAACTCTCACCGAATGTCTCCTCTAAGCAAGCTGTAATTCCGCGGATTACGCCGTACGCAGTCACAGGCGATGGGTCGCCTCCTGCACCGGGACCTGATGGAAGTCCAACCACATGCTGGGTCTCCATATGAATAATCTCCACGTCTTCCCCGCGAATACCGACATCTTCAGCGGTTATGTACCGCCCTCCCAGTGTATCCACAAATCTCCCGAATGCCCGTAGCAGCACTTCACTTTTGTCTTTACGAGGGTCGCCAATGATGACAGCCTTTCCCCCGCCAAGGTCAAGTCCTGCAGCCGAGCTCTTGTAAGTCATCCCCCTTGCCAACCTCAGCGCGTCAATGACAGCCTCCTCTTCTGACTCATACGGCCACATTCTGCACCCACCAAGGGCAGGACCAAGGGTTGTATTATGGATAGCTATGACTGCACGCAATCCCGAAACTTCATCGGCTGCAAAAATCAGTTGCTCATACCCATACTTGGACATTTCATCAAACACTCTCACCTGACGCTCATCTCCTTCCATTTCCGTTACATAGGCAGAACAAACTCGAACGGGATGCGCCGTGCAAGCGCAGTCCCCCGAACGCAACACCGCCCACCTTGACGCTGGCATCGATAGACAGCCTGTCATCTACTTGCTGACTAGCTTACGGCTATACCCAGTACAAGAGAATAAAACTTCGCCTCATGAGAATCTGATCTTGAGGTCAAGACAACCGGTGCTTTTGCGCCTGCAACTATACTTGCGCAGCAACCGCTTCCCATGTACACCAGGGTCTTATAAAAAACATTCCCTGCTTCTATATCAGGCATTATTAGGATATCTGCCCGGCCTGCTACCGGACTTACTATTTTCTTGATGCCGGCAGATTCCGCAGAAATTGCGTTATCCAACGCTAAGGGACCATCAACAATACCGCCTTTAATCTGGCCTCGCTCTGCCATTTTGCTGATACATGCTGCATCAATCGTAGCAGGCATGTCACTGTTCACATATTCGATAGCTGCGATAGCTGCTACCCGAGGCTCAGTCATGCCCAGTAAATGAGCTATATCAATAGCATTTTGGGTAATCTCCGCCTTCTCCTCTAATGAAGGTGCAATATTCATAGCTCCGTCACTGAATATCGCCAGCTTGTCAGCGCCCGGCATTTCAAACACAGATAAGTGTGACAAGAGCCTGCCAGTTCGAAGCCCTCCCTCTTTGCATAGAACAGCTTTCAGGACATCAGACGTGCTAACCAGGCCTTTCATTACCAGATCAGCCTTGCCTGCTGCGACCAATTGGACCCCGCGGCGAGCCGCAGTGGCTGGGTCATCTTCTTCTATGATTTCGTGTTTGGATATATCCACTCCGGCGATAGTGGCAGCTATCTCTATTCTCTGACGGCTTCCTACAAGGATACTCCTGGCAATTTCATGGGTAACCGCTTCATCCATTGCAAGCAGCACATCAGGATCCTCCGCAGCCACCACTACACAAGTCTTGGTGCCCCGCGACTTTGCCACTCCCACAATATCACTGAGCGACCTTAACATGCCTACCACCTCACATTCTACCCGTATGTCTTGACCTCTTCCTCTCCTAAGAGCGCTCTAAAGGCACCATTAGCAAGAGATTCCATCTCTTTTTCTCCGGGATATACCCGAACTTCCGCAATAAATTCGACTCGCTGCCGTATAGTGTCAATGAGCAACTTAGATCCAGCCAAACCACCGCAGATGAGAATGGCTCTTACATCTCCTGACAAGACAGACGCCATTGATCCAATCTCCTTCGAAATCTGATACGCCATTCCCCTGTATACTAAGCCTGCGTACTCATTACCTTCTGCAATCCGTTGTTCGATTTGTCTTGCGTCACTGATACCCAGATATGCTACGAGTCCGCCTTGGCCCAAGAACCTCCCGATGAGCTGTTCTTTTGTGTAAGTTTCTGAGAAAGCCATCTTGGCCACATCCAAGGCGGGTAACTCCCCTGTTCGCTCAGGGCTGAACGGACCTTGCTCGTTTGCGTTGTTGGCATCAACGATCCTTCCTTTTCTGCATGCAGCTACTGATATGCCTCCTCCCAGATGGGCAACAACGTAGTTCACCTTCTCAAAGTCGCAACCTAACTCTGATGAAGCAAGTCTCATAGTGGCACGGATGTTTAGGGCATGACTCAAGCTTTTTCTAGGAATTTCCGGCAGACCGGATATGCGCGCAAGGGGTTGGAATTGATCACATGATACCGGGTCTACCACATATGCAGGTATACTCATTTCATTGCCGATAGCGTCGGCTATCAGCCCCCCGAGATTTGAAGCATGTGGGCCTTGTATCTGAGCCCTGAGGTCTTGTAGCATATTTGAATTTACTTGGTAAATACCGGGTTCAACAGGTCGGATAAGCCCTCCCCGAGCTACTACTGCAGAGATATGGTCACAACTCATCTCCGCCTCCTTGATTGCCACACTCACGTCGTTGAGACGTGCTGCAAGTTGCGACGTTACGTCGGGAAAGGCAGCCAGTATCTTCGTACCGTGAGTAATCGTCTTCTCAATGAGAGGACCCGAAGGATCATAGAGTGCCAGTTTCGTCGTGGTGGAGCCAGGGTTGACAACAAGAACTTGCATAGACAGCCACCTCCCGGCCTGATGGTAACATACATATGCAAGTTAGATGCCACACCGATTGAAGTAGTCATATGTGGCTATTAAGTGGGCTATAGTTGACTATACGACAGATAAGTCAACCATGGCTTGACTTATCTATGCAATATCTTGCACTACAACGGGGCATATATTGCAACATATTGCAATACCACACCACGCTGGATTTGTGGGTATCTATCGTCTTGAGAGTCTAATGAATCACTTAATGCCATGGTCATTGAGTTTGTAATAAAGGCTTCTTACGCTGATTCCCAGTAAGTCCGCAGCCATGTGCTTATTACCGCCTGTAACCCTCAGTGCATTCAAAATTGCTCTCATTTCAGCATCTCCCACGACTTCCCGTAGCTTCCGTGCTGCAGTCCTTTCCGTAGGCCTCTGAAAGCGCTGAGCAAAATGCTCAGGCAGAATCTCCACATCGCTGTAGTGCATGTTTATGATAGCCCTGCTGAGGACATTTTCCAGCTCTCGTACGTTCCCCGGCCAATCGTGCATGGATAGCAACTCAATGACATCCTGAGATATATGAGTGACATTACGTCCGTATGCTTGATTAAACCTGCGAATTAACGCTTCACATAAAAAAGGCAGATCCTCCTGCCTTTCTCTCAGTGGCGGTATGAATAAGGGAACTACATTCAAGCGATAGTAGAGATCTTCTCGCAACCTTCCTTCTTTCACAGCCTTCTCCAGATCACTGTTGGTGGCTGCTATGATCCGTACATCAATAGGTATTGCGTGGGTTCCGCCGACCCGCACAATCTCCTTTTCATGCAGTATGCGAAGTAGCTTTGCCTGAAGGGATAAGGGTATCTCCCCGATTTCATCAAGGAAGATAGCGCCCCCGTTTGCCTCCTCGAATAGGCCATGTCTGCCCCCTCGCTTCGCTCCCGTGAAGGCACCGTCTTCATATCCAAAGAGCTCAGCCTCGAATAAGGTGCTGGAAATTGCAGTGCAGTTCACTCTGACAAATTGCTTGTGCCGTCTGGGACTGGCATTATGAATAGCATGGGCAAATAATTCCTTTCCTGTGCCACTCTCTCCTCGGAGCAACACGGTGGCAGGTGTAGAGGAGACACGTTTAGCCTGCTCAACAGCTAAAGCCATGCCTCTACTGACCGCAATTATGTCATCGAAGGTATATTTTGCCTGAAGAGTCCTGATAAGGCGTTTTGCACTATCCAACTCCTCTGTCAATCTGCGTATATCGGTTAGGTCATGAATAGCTGCCACACTTCCTCTAAGCTCCTCGCCGACAAAGACAGGCGCTGCATGGACCATCACCTCACGCCGCCCCGGTCCGACTCTGAGTCTTGCACCCCGAACAGGAAGCCCGGTGCGCAAGACCTTCATGTGGACACTCTCACCTTCAGAAATGTCTATGGTAGCAGGTTTGCCTATGACATCCTCCTCGACAAACCCGGTTAACCTGGTATAGGCAGGATTAATCAGAATCCCGAAGCCATTCTCATCCACAACGGAAATTGCATCTTGTGAGGAGTCAATTATTGCCTCCAGCAACCCTTGAATATGCTTGAGATTAGTTATCTCCTCAGCCAACAATAGCACATCACTGATATCCCGAAAAACAGATACGGCTCCGATTATTGTGCCTCTGCTGTCCCTTACCGGCATCCTATTGCAGATAATGGTCATGTCTTTTAGCAATTGCTTCTGATTGAGCTCAGCATCGCCTGTTTCAAGCACAACATGCAGCCTGGTGTTGGGGATTGCATCCTTGGCAAAAGCGCCTATCATGTCCCCGGGGTCGACTCCCATGAGCCTACCTGCGGCAACATTGAATACTGTGATAACACCGCGCGCATCAACGGCAACCATTCCATCGTAAGTAGAGTTGAGGATAACCTCTAATTCCTCGTTCGTCAGGCGTGGTCTTTCATTGCGCTTCATAATCTCTCCTTCATCAGTAGTTATAGAAACCTCCACCGGTTTTTCTACCTAAGCGTCCTGCCTCCACCATTTTCCTAAGTAGCGGACAAGGTCTGTACTTCGGGTCACCGAAATTCTCGTGAAGCACCTCCATGATGGCAAGGCATACATCAAGGCCTATGAGATCTGCAAGAGCCAACGGACCTATGGGATGATTCATGCCGAGGCACGGGACTCGGTCAATATCCTCCAAAGAAGCTACGTTCTCCATAAGACAGTAGACTGCTTCATTAATCATGGGTATTAAGAGCCTGTTTGCAACGAACCCTGGTGAGTCCTTTACCAATACAGGTGTCTTCCCCAATCTTTCTGCAAGGGACCAGGTGATTTCTTGAGTCTCTCCGGAGGTCATGTGACCAACTATGACTTCTACCAACTTCATGACAGGAACAGGATTGAAGAAATGCATCCCTATGACCTTATCCGGACGGTCGGTGGCAGCCGCGAGTCGTGTAATAGATATGGAAGACGTATTAGATGCGATGATTGTATCAGGTTTCATTAATGAATCGAGCTCATCCATGACACGCAGCTTCACGTCAACTTGTTCCACAACTGCCTCAATAGCCAGATCGGCGTTTTGGACAGCAGATAACTCCTTTGCAGGATGGATTCTTGCAAGCGCCAGCTCATTCTCCTCCGGGCTGAGTCTGCCTTTCTCTACTGCCCTGGCAAGTGCCTTACGAATTTGACCGAATCCTCGCTGGGCAAGCTCATAGGTTGAATCGCACAAAATGACAGTCATACCGGAAGCCGCTGCCACTTGCGCTATTCCTGAACCCATTTGCCCAGCACCAATCACGGCAATAGTGGATATGCTCATGTTAGCGCCCCCTTGTAATTGCTGCCTCATCTTTCTCCAATTCATTTGCAAATCCCTGCAATCCCGAAACGAAAGAATAAAAAAGCCCGCCACAGAAGCAAATCAGATGCTTCCAAGTCAGGCTTGATACTCTACGACCTATTCCTCTGTCATGTAGAACTCATACAGGCTTCCAGTTACTTACGACGGTATCTCTGAAAATTGGGACGTTTTCTTTGCTGTCCGGAGCCGGAGTCTTGTTCGGGATTATTTTCCCTCGGAAGCGCATCCTTACGAGACAGGTTTATCCTGCCCAACCCGTCAATCTCCGTTACCTTGACAATAACTGAATCCCCTACTTCAACTACATCTTCCACCTTGCCGACACGCGAATGAGCGAGTTGGGAAATATGGACAAGCCCTTCTTTGCCCGGAAGAATTTCCACAAATGCTCCGAAGTTGGTGGTTCTTGTGACAGTACCGGTGTATATCCGTCCTACCTCTACATCTGCAGTAAGGTCCTCTATCATTTTCTGGGCCTTCTCACCGGCTTCTCCGTCTTGAGACGCTATGAAGACCCGTCCGTCATCCTCGATGTCAATTTTCACGCCGGTCTCATCAATGATATGCCTTATTATTTTGCCTCCGGGTCCGATAACATCACGGATCTTGTCAGGATCAATGTTCATGATGATAATCCTCGGGGCATATGGTGAAAGCTCTTCCCGAGGCTCTGATATTACCTCCAGCATCTTGCCAAGGATGAACATACGTCCTTCTTTTGCTTGCGCAAGAGCCCTCTTCATAGTGTCACCGGCAATTCCCTGAATCTTGATGTCCATCTGAAGGGCAGTGATTCCCTTCTCAGTGCCTGCGACCTTAAAGTCCATATCACCTAGGGCATCTTCGATTCCCATGATATCAGACAGTATAGCGACTTTATCATTTTCCTTAACCAGGCCCATGGCTATACCGGCTACAGGTCTCTTGATAGGAACTCCTGCATCCATCAGCGCAAGTGTAGAACCGCACACGCTGGCCTGAGAACTCGAGCCGTTGGATTCCAATACCTCAGAAACCAGTCTGATAGTGTACGGGAACTCTACCTCATCAGGGATCATCGGAGACAGCGCCCGTTCAGCAAGCGCGCCATGACCTATCTCGCGTCTACCCGGTCCTCTTATGGGACGTACTTCACCCACGCTGTAGAGCGGGAAATTATAGTGGTGCATGAATCGTTTGGATTCCTCATCTCCAAGTCCGTCTATTAGCTGCTCATCGCCAATTGCGCCTAGGGTAGCATTGGTGAGAACCTGGGTCTGGCCACGGGTGAAAAGCCCTGTACCGTGGACTCTGGGAAGAAGACCAACCTCGCACGATATCTGACGGATCTCGTCCCACTTACGTCCGTCGATACGAACAGCTTCCTCTGTGATCATCTTCCTTAGTCCCTCTTTGGCAACTGCCTTGAGAGCAGCAGATACATCTATCTCAAGAGAATGCAGATCCTCTCCGAAGTCATCTGCAAGTTCTTGAATAACATGTGTCTTAATATCCTCCATCCGCTCTTCCCGAGTAAGTTTGTCCGCGATTCTAAGAGCCTTGGAAACATCTCCTCTGGCAAGCTCTGTTACTTTGGACTCAACGTTGGCATTGGGCGCGTAGAAAGGCACCTCACGTTTTGGTTTTCCACATTTGGACACTAACTCCTCAATGAGGCCAACAATCTCCGCAACCGACTTGTGACCGAAGGAGATCGCATCCAGAATGACATCTTCAGGAACTTCATCAGCTCCTGCTTCAACCATAAGAATAGCGTCTTTACTGCCGGCAACTGTCAGATTGAAATCACTTTCCTCTGCTTGAGAAAGAGTAGGACAAATCACGAATTCTCCATTCACCCTACCTACCTTGACCGCACCTATAGGCTCTCTGAACGGAATATCAGAGATGGCAAGCGCCGCAGACGCACCAATAAGAGCAGTTATGTCCGGATCATTGTCTTGTTCCACTGAAAACACTGTACAAACTACCTGAACGTCATGTCTGAACCCATCGGGAAACAGTGGTCTCAAAGGCCTGTCTATCATTCGCGCTGAGATAGTTGCGACCTCTGAAGGTCTACCTTCACGTTTTATGAAACCACCCGGAATTTTTCCCACAGCGTAAAGTCTCTCTTCATAATCGACAAGCAGTGGAAAAAAATCGATCCCCTCACGGGGTTCCTTCGACATACATGCTGTCACTAGCACAACAGTATCACCATAGCGAACTAAAACAGAACCGTTAGCCTGCTTAGCAACCTTCCCAACTTCAAGCGAAAGTCTCCTCCCGCCCAGAATCATATCTAGGCAGTGGTATTCCATATTTAATCGATCCTCCTCAAAATCAACTACTACTTCCTTAGACCTAGTTTCTCCACAATTGCCCTGTATCTCTCAATATCTTTGTCTCTTAAGTAGTTAAGAAGATTGCGTCTTTGACCTACCATTTTTAGTAATCCTCGTCGGGAATGGTGGTCTCTCTTATGCTCTCTTAGATGTTCAGTCAAGCCATTTATCCTTTCAGTTAGTATGGCAATCTGAACTTCCGGTGATCCCGTATCCTGTTCATGGATTCTGTACTTCTCAATAATTACACGTTTTTCTTCGACAGGCAAAGCCATGTCATTACACCTCCTGAAATCATACATGTCCCCCGCTGCCAAGAAACTCGTCGGAGGTTCGAAGAATCCTAGCGCCGGGTCTATTTTGT
>DIQZ01000038.1:10108-17264 GCA_002424305.1 Firmicutes bacterium UBA5449 | reverse complement strand
ACGAAGCATCTTCAGAGACGTCTGGAGTTTTCGTGCACGCGTTCCAATGTCTCAGAACTTCCTTGGCCCTTTCTACATCTTGTGAGATTTGGCATGCCAAGGCCTCGCCGGAGGGGAATCTGATCTCATCTCTGAGTCTCTTGACAAAAAGCACTCTTAAAGTCTCCCCGTATAGGTTTCCCTCAAAATCTATTATGTGAGTCTCTACACTCATGGTTTCACCTGAAAAGGTGGGTCTCATCCCAACGTTAGTTACTGCGTCAAACATACGTCCTTTGACACAAGTTCTTGCAGCATAAACACCACATTGAGGCAAGGACATTCCATGAGATATGTCCAGATTAACCGTGGGATAGCCAAGACTCTTCCCGCGGCTTTCTCCCCTTACTGTCTTCCCCTTAATGGAGAACGGCCTTCCAAGCATGGCTTCCACAGCTTCCATATCTCCCTCGGCAAGGCTTGAGCGAATCTTTGTGCTGGAAACCACTGTTCCACCGACAAGTACAGGCTTGGCGACTTCCACATGGAATCCGTATTGTTCGCCCAGGTGTCTTAGCGTTTTCGCGTTCCCTTGAGCCTTCCATCCAAATGTATAGTTAAACCCAACAACCACACATTTAGCTCTAAGAGAGTCTACCAGAATCTCACGGACAAACTCCTCCGGGGTAGCTCCGGCCATTTCATCGTCAAACCGAGCCATGACTGTATTTTCTATACCCATCTGTCCAAGAATAGCAAGCTTGTCCTCAATATCAGTTAAGAGCGACGGGGCGAATTGGGGTCTTATGATTTCCAAAGGATGTTTATGAAAAGTAAAAACGACAGTCGCAATGCGTTCCTGTCTTCCTAAGGATACGCACCTTTTAAGGATTTCTTGATGTCCTAGGTGTACACCGTCGAATGTACCCAGAGCAACTACAGATTCAGGTATGTCACCAAAGTGTATTTCTGAAGTATCTCGAAATACCCTCACAGGTTAACCTCCACTTTAATTTCCACCTAAGCGAAAACAACAGACGGATGCAAATAGACTTCATCTTCAGTTGTCTCTAACCTGGCAACACAAAGAATATCTCCGGAAGCTCGGATTACGCTGATGAAATCTCCATCCTCAATCCGCCCTGTTTCCTGTTGTCCGACCCTCTGAAGCACATCTCTTGCCCGGACAAATCCACCGACAGACATTCTCTTCTCTGCATCCCCGTCATCTTCAGTCAACGCAATGGTAGGCAAATGTGATAGGCCTCGCGAAATCGGCAAAACTTTTTCAGAAAAGCTTCCGTCTGCTACAGAGCTCTCTACCTCCCCCAGCGTGTAGCAGGCAGTTATGTCCAAATCGCCGACCTTAGTACGAGACAGTGAGCCGATATGAGCTCCACACCCAAGGCGTTCGCCCAAATCTGCTGCAAGTTGGCGAATGTAGGTACCGGAGGAACACTCAACCAAAACTGATACTCTGTCACCTACTGTCAAGAACTCGTTTTCAGGCCATGTGTGAACCTCAAGCGTGTAAATGTGAACCAGTCGAGGCTCTCGTTGCGCCTCAAGACCTTCTCGAGCAAGCTCATAAAGTCTTCTGCCTTTGTAATGGACTGCCGAAACCATAGGGGGTGTTTGCCAAATTTCACCCCGAAAATCTAAAAGCGCCTCCAAAAAGCGCTCTCTTGGAATTCTTGTATCTTCGGTCCTCGCAATGACCTGTCCGGAAGCATCAAGCGTATCAGTGGTGATACCCAAAACAATCTCAGCCACATATGTCTTTCCCAGTGTCACCATGAATTGCATCACACGAGTCGCCCTGCCGAGGAGTATGACTAATACACCTGTAGCGTCAGGGTCAAGAGTCCCGGTATGCCCCACCCTTCTCATGCGTATCGCCCTTCTGATAAATGTGACTACATCATGGGAGGTCATTCCAACCGGCTTCACCACAGGCAATATGCCACTTACAGTCAAATATCAGTCACCTGCTAACTCCATTATCTCATAAACTTTCTCGAACACTAGCTCCTTTGCTTCGCTGATGGATTGACTATCCAGACTGCATCCTGCTGCTCTTGTATGCCCACCGCCTCCGAATGTCTCGGCAAGCGCGGCAACATCGAAGTCTCCTTTTGACCTCATACCGATTCGTATTTTTCCATCAGCACTTTCCCTAAAGATCAAGGCAACCTCTATACCCTTTATCATGCGGGCGTAATTCACAAATCCCTCAGTCTGCCCTTCATCAAGGAAAAGCTCAGACAGCCAGTGGCTGTAGACCTCCATCCAGGCCACCTTACCGCTTTTGTCCACCTGTAGAGTATCAAGAACTCGCCCAAGCATCTTGAGGTTTTCTAAGGATCTTGCCTCATAGACCTGTTCAGAAATTCCGCTGGGATCCGCCCCTTTTTCCACTAGTCTAGCTGCTATCCGCAATGTTGTAGGGGTTGTGTTAGAGAATCTGAAGAATCCTGTATCCGTTGCAATTGCCGTAAAGAGACTTACTGCAATATCAGGGTCTACGCGGACATCCATGGCAATGAGGATCCTGTAAACTTGCTCACCTGTAGCGGCAGATGCGCTATCAACATAGTTATACGTCCCATAACCCTTGTTTGTCATATGATGGTCAATATTTACAATCGGTATACCCGAAGGAATTTTCTCATAGACTCCTTCTATGCGGCCTAAATCAGATGAATCCAAGGCCACCACAATGTCATATCCGTCAGAGCGAACCTCATCAGGAGATATTACTTGGTCCGAACCCGGCATAAACCGTAAGTTTTCAGGGACTCCTCCGGGACATGTCAATGTCACCTGACGCCCCTTCTTCTGCAACCCTAAACCTAGACCCAGCATTGATCCTATAGCGTCACCATCAGGCATTACGTGCGCAACAATGAGAAACCTATGATACCGCAAGAGAATCCTGGCTATGTCTTCGTGGCTCTCCACTACTCCCGTCCTCCCTCTTCCCTTCGGATTTCCTGCAAGAGTTCAAAAACTCTGGCACCATGTCGGATAGAGGTATCATGCCGAAATGAAATTTCCGGCGTATGACGGAGCCTTATGCGTTTCCCAATCTCACTGCGAATGAAGCCTTGCGCGCTGTCAAGGGCAGCCATAGTTTCAGAAACCTGTGTTTCATCACCCATTACACTGACAAATATCTTGACATGTCTAAGATCCCCTGAAACTTCCACATCAGTTACCGTGGCAAAACCAAGCCTTGGATCTTTCATGTCCTTCGCCAAAATATCAGCTACTTCAGCTCGAATTGCCTCAGCAACCCTCTTAACTCTCAAGCGAGTCAAAGGTAACCACCTGCCAAGCTTACACTACAGATTTCTCGAAATCAGTCACTTCGAGTTCCGCGTTAGTTTCAATATCCTGCAATACCCGGGATAGCATACTCTCCACAACCCGCGCGTCATTAGAGACACATGCTATCCCCAGAGTACATCTTTGCCATAAATTGCAGTTGTCAACCTCTGCAATAGCTACATTATGTCTTGACTTTATCCTATCACAAATACCTCTTATAACACGTCTCTTGTCCTTCAAAGACGTAGCCCATCCTATGAATGCCTCCACCTTGAGGATTCCAACCACCATTTCTCTGTACCGTCCTAGAGTTCTCTCGGCGTTTCAACTATCTTAAACGCCTCTATTACATCGCCTGCCCTGATATCCTGATAACCTGCGATACCAATCCCGCATTCATAACCGGATGCTACTTGGCTTACATCATCCTTGAATCTTCTTAGAGACGCAAGCCTTCCTTCGTGTATCACAATGTTATCTCGGACAATCCTGACTATGGCATCTCTCGTAATCTTGCCTTCATTGACTATACACCCTGCAACCATACCAACCTTTGGAACCTTAAATGTCTTCAGGACACCGGCTGCTCCCATTTCCACCTCACGAGTCTCAGGATCAAGCAGTCCTTCCATGGCTGCTCTAATATCACGGGTAGCATCATAGATGACTCTATAAAGACGTATGTCAATCTGATCCCGTTCGGCCACTCCCTTAGCATTTGCGTCAGGCCTTACCTGGAACCCGATAATAATGGCGTTTGAAGCTGAGGCCAGCATGACGTCACTCTCTGTAATAGCGCCTACGCCTGCATGAATCACGTTTACTCTGACCTCATCAGTAGACAAGAGCTCAAGAGATTGTCTCAAAGCTTCGACAGAACCTTGGACGTCTGCCTTAATAATGAGATTAAGCTCCTTGATCTCTCCCTCTTTTATCTTGCCGAATAGATCGTCAAGACTTATGGTCCGAGCAACTTGGATTTCCTCGGCTCGTTTCCTTTCAGATCGTCTGGAAGCAAGTTGTCTTGCCAACCTATCTTCGGACACCACATTAAGAATGTCGCCGGCCTGAGGAACTTCGGCAAAGCCCAGGATCTCAACAGGCATTGAAGGGCCTGCCTCTTCCACGGGTTCACCTTGATCACTGTTCATAGCTTTGACCCTGCCGGAAACTTCACCTGCAACAATGGCATCTCCTATATGAAGCGTTCCCCGTTCTATAAGGACAGCAGCTACAGGCCCCCTACCCTTATCAAGCTTTGCCTCAATCACTGTGCCCTTGGCAAGCCTGTTGGGGTTAGCCTTAAGGTCTCTAAGATCAGCCACAAGCAAGATCATCTCAAGTAAGTCTTCAATACCCTGGTGTCGGAGGGCAGACACTTCAACTGTGACAGTATCCCCACCCCAGTCTTCAGACACAAGACCGTGCTCTGTTAACTGTTGCTTGACTCTGTCGGGTTGCGCGTCAGGTCTATCCACTTTGTTTACAGCAACAATAATCGGCACCTTCGCGGCTTTTGCATGGTTAATAGCTTCAACAGTCTGAGGCATTACTCCATCATCCGCCGCCACAACAAGAATTGCAATATCTGTCACTTGAGCACCGCGCGCCCTCATCGCAGTAAAGGCTTCATGCCCCGGCGTATCAATGAAAGTGATCTTTCTTTCATTAAGCTCAATCTGATAAGCCCCTA
The DNA here is from genome assembly GCA_002424305.1 of Firmicutes bacterium UBA5449. GTDB lineage: Bacteria > Bacillota > SHA-98 > UBA4971 > UBA4971 > UBA4971. Next base: position 12,262 of record DIQZ01000038.1, on the reverse strand, counting down.
TATGCTGAGTGATGCCACCCGCTTCTTGAGATGTGACGTTTGTCTCTCGAATAGCATCAAGCAGTGATGTCTTTCCATGGTCTACGTGACCGAGAACAGTCACCACCGGAGGTCTCGAGAGAAGCTCTTCCTCAGAATCAGGCGTATCTTCGATACCAAACTCTCTTGCTTCCTTCTTCTCGAGGGGTTCAACTTCGAACCCTAATTCTTCCGCTACCAAGCTCGCAGCATCATACTCTATTTCCTGGTTAATCGTAACAAGCAATCCCATAGCCATCAGAGTCTTAATAATGTCTGAAGGATTAATGCTAAGGCGCTCCGCAAGCGTACCTACGGTAATGCTGTCGGGAAGAGCAACTATGCTCTTCTTCGCAGCTTGAGCCCGCCTTCTGGCTTGAGTATCTCTGGACGGTTCTCTCGAAGCGTCCCTGCGATGCCCTCTTCGGCTGCGAATAATGGCCTCTGCGCGAGATTCTCTCAGCTTTGCAGCTCCCTTTCCGCCCTTGATAAGCTCAAGTCTCCTCTCATCAGTTGGCTTAGGAGCAGTCGGCTTATGAGTAGTCGGTTTATGCATAGCCGGCGGTCTGTGCCGTTTCTCGGGCTTTGTTTCTTGTTTTCTCTCTATCGCTCCTCTTTCCGGACCTATATCCGGCACCTCGGGGGGGGTGACTACTGCTTGCCTGGACACTGGCTTATCTACCTTCTCTCGCGATTTAGGTTGGGGAGTATCATCTTTCTTGACAGGCTGTTCAGGTTCGGCCGGAGCAACCACGACCTCAGATTCCACAGGTGCAGAAACCTGAACTTCTGCTGTCTCAAGCTTTGCGGTTTCTACCGCCTCTGCCTTGACTTCGTTTATCTTCGACATCTCAAGGCCTGCTTCCTCCTGAACTTCTGCTTTTATTGCCTCGCGTGCTGATAAGTCTGCTTGCTTTGCTCGCGCAGCCCGGGATCTCGCTATTGCATCCGCTTGAGGTCTTCCCTCACCTGATGTTCCCTGTGGAGGTATTGTTGGCGCAATCTGAGTAGGCCATTGTCGCGTTCTTTGTCTATGCCTGGTATCAGGCGCTGATCTACCACGTGGTGTAGACGTAGATCTTCGACTGCCATTCTTATACCGCCTTGTGCTATCTGAGCTTGCGCCGGGACTCTTTCTTGCACCGCTTGGCGCTCCTCGCCTCGTACTTGGCAATGTACTCCGCATCCTCTTGAAATCAGCGCTTGCAGTAGGATGTTTCGCTCCTGAAAGCATTCCTGCAGCACCCCGAGGCTTTGCCTTTCTTACACGTTGCTTAGGCTTTGAGGCCTCCTCTTCTGACGGACGAGATTCCTCTTGCTCCTGGGAAGCGCTCTTATCAATAGTTGCTTTAGATACTTTGCCGTCCTTTTCAGCAAATCGGTTCTTTATAAACCTAACAACATTATCCTCCAGGGCGCTCATGTGATTCTTATCTCGCACACCGGAATCTGCAAGCAAGTCCAGGACCTCTCTACTTGACTTGCCCAGTTCACGTGCTAACTCATATACCCTGGTTTTTTTTGCCATATATCCACCACCTTTGAGACTTCTTCCCGTGAAGCGGGCGGGTCTAAGGTTTCTCGTGTCGTACCATTGATTCAGTTAACTCCTTAACTATCTTATCAGATACTACGACTTCAAGAGCCTTTTCCAGACGTTTGCCCTGTATAGCCAGATCAAGACATTCTCTGTTTGGGCAAACGTACGCGCCGCGCCCGGACAACTTCCCTGTAGGGTCTATCTCAACGACTCCTTCAGGAGTACGCACAATTCGAATAAGATCCCCTTTTGACCTAACTTCTCTACATCCAACGCAAGTGCGCTGCGGGATCTTCCTTGCTTTAAGTTGAGATCTCCCCTTAGCCATTTACGAGTCACTCACCTTTGCTGTGGGCTAGAAGTCTGGCTCTCCATTCCATTCATCGTCGTCCGGCTCATAAACCTCATGTTTTGACTTCTTGGGACTCCGTCGTTTCACTGAGCCGTCGCCGTCTTCATCCACTTTGTCTTTCTTTTTGAGGTCCTTTTTCTTCTTCCGCTTTGTCTCTTGAGGTTCAGTTTCGACTTGGAATTTGTCTTCCACTGCAGCCTCTTCTTGCGGTTCATCAATAATGCTTCCGTCATCTTCGACATTA
>DIQZ01000038.1:4907-9860 GCA_002424305.1 Firmicutes bacterium UBA5449 | reverse complement strand
GTCTTCGACATGAGCGTCATCTTCAGGGATAATATCATCAGGCTCTTCGTGAAGCTCCTCCGGTGACTCTGCCTGGGCCTCTTTCTCTAATTCAGCCAGTCGCTCTTGCTCTTCCTCCAGAGCACGCACCTGGGAGTCACTCTTGATATCTACCTTCCAACCGGTCAGTTTTGCAGCTAAACGCGCATTCTGGCCTTCTTTGCCTATAGCTAAAGACAGCTGATTGTCCGGAACAATAGCTTTTGCTATATGAGAATCCTCATCTATCCTAGTGAGGATAACCCTTGCCGGACTCAGCGCGTTAGAGACATATATGCCCGGATCATTATGCCACTGGATAATATCAACCTTCTCACCTTTTAGCTCAGAGACAATTCTCTGAATTCTCATGCCTCGAGGGCCTACACACGCACCAACCGCATCAACATTCATGTCGTAGGAAAGAACTGAAACCTTGGACCTGTTACCCGCTTCTCTGGCAATACCCTTGATCTCCACGAGCCCATCATGTATCTCAGGCACCTCAAGCTCCAAAAGTCGTTTTAGAAGCGCGGGGTGACTCCGTGACACAATTACCTGGGGGCCGCGAGAAGTCTTACGTGTCTCAAGAATATACACCTTGATTCTATCGCCGTAAGAGTAAGTCTCTCGCTGCACTTGCTCGGGCAGAGGCATAACGGCTTCGACCCTACCTAGGTCAACTATTACGTTCCTCTGGTCGCGACGCTGCACGATACCGGTGACTACCTCTCCCTCTCGGTCACTAAACTCCTCGTAGATAACTCCTCTTTCTGCCTCACGGATCTTTTGGACAACAACCTGCTTAGCAGTTTGAGCGGCTATCCTTCCGAACTCGCCGGGCGTAATTTCTACCTCAAATACGTCACCCTCCTGATGTTCCGGGTTAACTTTCCTGGCGTCGTCCAATGATATCTCCAGTCTGGTATCGTCAGGCTCCTCGACTACTGACTTATACGCAAAGACAGATATCTGTCCTGTCTCTGAATTAATCTGCACCTTAACATTTTGGGAAGTCCCATAGTTTCTCTTAAATGCTGAGACAAGAGCAGCCTCTAGCGCCTCGATCACAGCGTCTTTAGGAATTCCCCGTTCTTTTTCAAGCTGCTTTAGCGCTTGGACAACCTCGAAATTCATCCTAACCCTCCTCGCCATTAGGCGAATTATCACTGATTCCCACTCTGTCTCCGCCTAGCTCCTAGATTTCCACAACAAGCCTGGCCTGACTCACTTTACTTCTGGGAATATCAACAATATCCCCATCCATATCCAGGCTAATGCAATCATCTACCAATCCAAGGAGTTTGCCTTCTAATGATTTCTTCCCACTTATTGGCGCGTATGTCTTAACAAGCACCCTTCGATTACGAAATCTGACATAGTCTGATTCTTTCCTAAGAGGCTTCTCCCCTGATGACGATACCTCCAGCACGTAACTGTGTGGAAGAGGATCAAGGGTATCCAATTCTTCCCCGAGTTGTTCATTGACGAACGTACAATCGTCCATAGAAACACCGGTGGGACAATCAATGTAAACCCTGAGAAACCATTGGCCTCCTTCTTTGTCGAACATAACGTCTATGATTTCAATATTCGTATCTTTCACTATCTCATTAAGCATCCCAGTTACCAGGTCTTCAATATCCTTAGGGTTCAACTACATCTTCCTCTCTGCATGCCCGGCAACAATTGCAGGTCACAACCCACTGGCAAACACTTCCCGGCAATTATCCGGACTTAGTGCAACATCAGCGCATGACAAAAAACCATTGCACAACATGAAAGAGTGGGTTCCCCCACTCTCTACCTACAATTCTTGCAGCGACGATAACTAGAAAGCTCTATGGCCAAAGTATAACATATGCTAATATTTGTTGCAACAATTCCGGCTACGGCATAATTCGGGACAGGGCAGCGCATTCATGTGATTTGTCGCTTGATACCTCTTGGCGCAATTTGATGAACAAGAACGGACTAATGTCGGGCAAGAAAGTCCCCGAGATGTCATACGATTGTTGTAAGTGCTATTTGAAGGCAGTGATGTTATGGGCTCTCATGAAAACCCGGTGGTTCTAATGTCATACCTTCGCCTAATCGGAGCAGGACTTGAAGTAGCAGCAGCCATTCTTATGCTAAAGATAAACACAGTTGAAACAGCGCTCAGAATCAACGCTATTCTCGGACTCCTTGGCCCCGTTGTTCTGATAGCGGTGAGCGCCTTAGGTTTATGGGGTCTTGTGGGACGCATATCTTTCGCCAAGCTACTTATGACACTGTGTGGAGCTGTTTTAATAATACTTGGCACACGATAGCGTACCAAGACGTAGTCGGGAATTGCCTCTTCTCAAGGTGCCCAAAAGGCGTTCAAGTAATCAGGCCGTGAACGCCATGAAACATGTATCCTTGAAATTGACATGTGGCAAGTGTAAAATAGTGAAGGTATAACAGCGCCGTAAGAGGATTTCAAGGAGGAGATTCTTTTGAAAAGGTACCGGACTGAGGATATCCGGAATGTTGCCCTAATTGCTCATAGCGGAGCGGGAAAAACCAGCCTTGGTGACGCCATGCTGTTTGATGCCCGTTCTATAGAAAGGCTAGGTAAGGTCGATGAAGGTACAAGTACGCTTGACTACGACCCTGACGAAATTAGGCGTAAGATTACCATATCGACTGTGGTCTCGCCATGCGAATGGCAAGGCACCAAAATCAACCTAGTGGACACACCCGGATACGCTGATTTTATCGGAGAAGTTAAGAGTGGCCTTCGTGTTGTGGAGTCCGCGGTTGTTGCAGTCTGTGCTACTGCCGGTGTGGAAGTCGGAACCGAAAATGTATGGCAATTTGCTGAAGAAAGGTCCCTTCCCAGGATGATCGCGGTAACAAAGATTGATAGAGAGCATGCTGATTTCTTCAAAACTGTAGATGCTATTCGAAAAGCATTTGGCACAAAGTGCGTCCCTATCCAAATTCCTGTTGGCTCTCAAGAAGATTTCCGCGGGATTGTAGACCTTATCTCAATGAAAGCTATCGTTTACAACCGTGACTCCGGGACTGAGTCGGAAGAACAAGATATCCCTGATAATCTGAAAGAAGCTGCTGAAGAATATCATAACGAGCTTGTTGAATCAGCTGTAGAAAACGATGATGAGTTGATTGAGAAGTACCTTGAAGGTGAAGAGCTAACAAGTGAAGAGATTCGGTACGGCCTCCGCAAAGGGGTAGTAGAAGGAAAAACATATCCTATAGTATGTGTTTCAGCTCTCCGGAACATCGCTATTCAACCCATGCTTAACGCTATAGTATCATATCTTCCCTCCCCTATTGATTACGGCAAGGTTGAAGGCAAGCTACCAGGCTCTGATGAAACTACGGAACGGCTACCCAAAGACGATGCTCCTCTGGCAGCGCTTGTTTTTAAGACTACGGCTGACCCATTTGTTGGGAAGATCAGCCTATTTCGTGTGTTCTCAGGCACTATTCGCTCAGATTCGCAGGTCTACAACTCTAATAAAGATGCTACAGAACGAGTTGGACAACTCTTCGTCATGAAAGGTAAACAACAAGAACCTATAGACGAAGTAGGCGCAGGCGATATAGCCGGCATCGCAAAACTGGGAGCAACTGCTTCCAGCGACACGCTTTGTGACAAAGGGAATCCCATTGTATTACAAGGCATCGATTTCCCTCAGCCTACACTTGCCATGGCAATGAAACCAAAGACAAAAGGTGATGAAGATAAGATTGGTACCGGTCTTGCTCGTCTCACCGAAGAAGACCCCTCCATTATAGTGCGTCGTGATGCCGAAACCGCTGAGACAATTGTTGAAGGAATGGGTGAAGTCCACTTGGAAGTCACTGCAGACAGACTGAAGCGGAAATTCGGAGCTGAGGTAGTCCTGGAAACACCTAGGATACCTTATCGCGAGACAGTCAGGGGCACTGCCAAGGTTGAAGGTAAGCACAAGAAGCAAACAGGCGGACGCGGGCAATATGGACATGTATTCCTTGAAATCTCACCCCTGCCTGCAGGAAGCGATTTCGAATTTGAAGATAAGATATTCGGAGGCTCTGTCCCAAGACAGTATATACCTGCAGTGGAAAAGGGAATAAGAGAATCACTGGATGAAGGTATGCTTGCAGGTTATCCGTTGGTTGACTTTAAGGTTACCCTTTATGATGGTTCATATCACCCTGTAGACTCCTCTGAAATGGCGTTCAAAATAGCAGCATCTATGGCTCTTAAGAAAGGCATCCTGCAGGCTTCTCCTGTTCTGCTTGAGCCTATTATGAATGTACAGGTAACTGTGCCTGAGTACCAGATGGGTGACGTAATGGGCGACTTGAACAAGCGACGCGGGAGAATCATGGGAATGGAACCTCAAGACAGCAACCAGGTTATTAAAGCTCAAGCTCCTATGGCGGAAATGTTCAGATATGCCATAGACCTACGTTCTATTACAGCCGGACGCGGTTCGTTTACAATGGAATTTTCTCATTACGAAGAGGTTCCTGCAGCTATCAGTGAGCAACTAATCGAAAAGCTGAAGCAGGAACAAGAGAAATAGAGCACTATAGGGTGGCGTCAGGTGATCAGCCTGGCGTCATCCCTTCGCAACTGTTTCGGCTTTTGACCATAATCTGTCACCCTGCATCACATCCTTCCGCCCTTACACTTCCGCTTGTTTAGAGTTATCGCTTCTTCGGATGATACAGGGCTTCTTTCAGTCCGTCGGCTCAGCAAACATGCCGGGCAAGCAAACAAACATGAGGCGCCTCAGTGGACACCGGGCGCCTTTATGACAACATGCTGAGTTTCTAGTCTCATGGGTCTTGACACTGAAAGCCCACGCGACATACCCATGGACACTGATGCGTGATCTTACAGACTTGGAAACGCACGCAAGGACATGGTGGACACTGACTCGGACCTGGACT
>DIQZ01000038.1:0-4720 GCA_002424305.1 Firmicutes bacterium UBA5449 | reverse complement strand
TGGACTTGGACTTGGACAAGGCAAACAATTGTCGTCAGTTGTTCTTATTGCCCGCAAAAGTCCTTTCATTGCGTCCTCCTTCATAGCTGCTGCGCTCATTTCCTGAGCTATCACACATTCCAGAGTTCTCACCTTGTCTACTATCACATTGAAGGGCTCGCTCGGCGCAGTATCAGGAAGCCAGTTCGCGGATTTCTCCGCTTTATCTGCCAGTGAAGTCAGAATGCGCGCAAGCTGCTCCTGCTCAATTGCGATTGCCTCAAGAATCCTCTCACGAGGGTTCGGAGGGCATGGATAGCACTGTTTCAATCCGGTCACCTCCCTTCTTATTGTTCTTCAATATCTGCTCAAGAAGGTTATTCCATCTTTGCTTCCACGACGATTCCGGATAGCCCTCAGCTAATCTACGTGCATTCTCACCCATTGTAAGACGCAAGTTCGCATCACTCGAGAGTTCGAGCACTGCGTCCAACAGATTCTCCACTTCAGGAGCTACAAGATAGCCATTCCACCTGTGAATAATGAATTCTGAAAGCCCTCCTGCAAATCCGGCAATTACAGGAAGTCCGCACGCCATGGCTTGAAGACAGTATAGAGACGCGCCTTCAGTAGCCCGAAACGGCATCAGCGCAAAATCAAACCTAGGGTAGAGGTCAGCCAACCTTTCCGCAGAAACAGAATAGAATTTACAGTTAGGGAGTGAGTGAATGTGGTCAGCCATAACAGAGACATCTTTTGAATCTTTCACATGGCCTGCAATATGGAACTCAACTTCAACGTTTTGCGTCCAAGTCATGGCTGCCACAGCAAGAATCTCATTGATCCCTTGTTCATGAGTGAAATCCTGAGGACAGATGATGCGTACACCCCCACTTTCATCCCTTACATCTGACGGCTTGAACTCTTCAAGATCTATTCCCGGTGGGATGTAAAGCAGTCTGTGTTCATAGCCGGGCCACATTGCCTTGATTACATTTATTGTGTTGCGATCCTCTGCAACAAAAGCCTGAGGCGCGGTTACGCTATATAGCAATCGTTTCTCCCACTCGTGCTTATCAATGGAATGAAGCCGGTTGAAACAAGTCGAAGGCGCATCCCAGAAGATACCGTGGGACACCACTATGGATCTATTGCACACCTTTGGAGCGGCAACATGCCAATGAAAGTAAATTCTGAGGTCATACTCGAGACTTCTCTGCGCAAATACTGAGTTCAGCCCGGGAAACATAGAGAGACGATCAGGCTTTGAATCAATGCCGAAAACATCTACCCCGTTGAACACACGTTTGGCAATGGGAGATGCTTGGAATACGTCCACATCCCACGATAGTTCGTCTGTAAGCAAACGTATGAGATTCAGGAGGGATAAGTTCTCCTCAATAACTGAGAAGTTATCATCTGTAGGATGTAGCATGTAGTCAGTTAGAATAGCAATACGGTAAGACTCTTCCTTCACCTTCCGTCACCACCCCAAACTCCTGTCAACGCTTCCGCCCATTTCGCCTTCCACCGCTCCAACGAGAAGGCTTCCACTGTTTCAAGAGCTCGCCGGCCAAGTGTTTGTCTCATTTCCGGACTCGCAATGAGGCTTTCAATCGCTGCCTCGAGAGTCTCCGGAGACACGTTAATGAGAATGCCATTATACTTATCTATCACGAGATCTGTCAGTCCGCCTACATGCCCGCATATTACCGGCTTTGCGCAAGCCATCGCCTCAAGGCATGAAAGTGAAGTGCCTTCTGCTCCGCGAGTGGGAATGAGGACAATATCTGACTTACGATAAAGATCGGCTATATTCTCCATGGAGACCCAGTAATATAAGCACCTTGGGTTTTCCTCCGCCCAACGATGCATCTTTGCTTCAGCATCATCGGTTCCCCCGCGTCCCACAATATGGAATTCAAGAAAATTGTATCGTCGTGTTAACCTTTCAGCAACGACCTTCACGTCATCAAGCCCTCGAATCCAAGTTAATCGCCTGGGATAGAGAATTATCAAGGGCTCCCTTCCCTGCCTGTCTTGGCTGTTCTTATTCGGGAAAAACTCTTCTTTATCCACAAAATTGGGAATATAGACTTGCTTATGTTCATATCCGGGCCACGTAGCTCGAAGCCAATTTACGGTGTTCGTATCCACTGATACAACCAGATCAGAGGCGGTCACAGCATAATGCAGCCTACGAAGCCATTCGTCTTTCAGCGGGCCTGACAGGGTTGACCATGGATGAGCAGGATAATCCCAACCTATTCCGTGAGAAATCACAATTGACCTTGGCCTTACCCGAGGAAACGCGAGGGGCAAAGCAAAATAGATGGCCTGACCGTAACCCACCGTGTGCTCGAAGAACTGAATATTGAGATCAGGTAACCCTCCATATTCGGCATTACCCTTGGGAAGCCCTTGAATTTTCATTCCATTCAGCACGCGAGCCTCTGAACCTACCTGCCATACGCACGGCTCGTACCCTAGCTCCTCAAGAAGTCCATACAGATGCACGAGATACCGATCAGCCCCGCTAAACATTATCCTATCGTTTTCTGTAACGAAGATACTTGTTAGAATAGCCACTTTTCTGTTAAGCTTCATAGGCATTAGACCTCCGTGAATAATTGGATAGGGTTGGGCGAGGGTTCGCCCAACCCGTTGTATGTTAGCAGCCTGCGATTCTTGCGGTTGTAGTAATACATGGTCCTACAGTCAAGCCTATAGGGCCTACTGTATTTCCCAGCACTGCAGCGACTTTCGCAGCAATTGCAAACTCCTTGCACGCTACTGCCCCAACTACCCCGACCACAGCATCTTCTATCGCTAAGGCCTTGTTCAGAATAACGTTGGGGTCTTCGCCTTCGAACGTAAGTGGGGTGATAAGAGCAGCAGACGCAGCAGCCTTATCTGCCTCCGCAGACAGAATAGACGCGAGATATCCTTGCTCGTCTGCGACTATGCTCAGGATCCTGGCTATAATTTCGTTACTTGGCATTCGTAGTCAAACCTCCCTACATATGTCCTTTTCACTGCACTTCCTAAAGCGCAGTCTAGTCCATGATATGAAACAAGGTGATCCTTGGACACAACGTTAATGATTAAGGCATAGAATAATCCGACTTGATGTACAAGGAGTTGGCCTCTATGAATGATGTCAATCGACAGAGGGTCATCAAAACACTGTTTCGAGAAATACCGGAGACCCGGTGTGAACCGGTAAAAGTAATGAAACTGATAGGAGAAGCAGAAGTCCAGACGGTGGAACGAGCAGCCCACGCAGTCCCGGTGTGCGGTTCACTTGTGAAAAAGATCATTACCGCCCAAGTAGAGATAGTCGGCCCCGTTGACACAGTATTTGAGGATAAAGTAGTAAAAGAAGGCGTATTCCAAGTGGACATTGTTTACGCATCCTGTGACGGTCTGGTTCGACATACCAGTCTTGAAATCCCGTTCATGGTCTCTGCTCACATTAAAGGGGTGCGTGCGGGGATGCACGTTCAAAGTGAAGCCACTCACATTGATCAGAATACAACTATTGTTAGGACATCACGATGTGGAGCTACATACCAGGTTCTTGATGTCATAGTCACGGCGACATTTCTCATAAGAGCGACTGCGTTTGCAGTGCGAGCCTTAGCTGAATGCCATCCTGCCGCATCTTGTTTATTGCCTCTTCATTACACAGCACCTTCGCTACGGAGGCTATGAATCAGTCTTGAGGGGGCATCTGTCATGCCCCCTTCTCATTTCGAGACTCTCCATCTCGTCCCCGACTCACCACTTAGGTGCTTTCTGTGCCTTGGCCTGTACTTCCCAACCCTACTGTGCGCTAAACGTCACCAAATCAATGAAGATCTCACCTGACAATGTCTTTGAAAACGTGATAGTGGCTGAAGTCGCGCCTTCAGGGGCATCCAAGACATACACATAAGTGTGATATCCTGAACCAAGCGTTGTAATACGTCTGGTCAACGTTGAAACCACCCCGTTGCTACGGAACTCCACTGTCACCGTGACGATGGGACCGGCAGGATTCCCCGACCCTGCAAAGGCAAGCTGATAGGGGCATCCTCCGTTCACAGGGACACTCTGAGAAATGGAAGCATCGCCGCTGACATTTGGCGAGCCGAGAACAGCCACAACGTCCCCGGAAAAGAACGTGGAGATCGGTTGTCCGTTACGCACACGGGGCCTGGCATTAACCGCGTTCCATGCTACAAGCACCGGATTCGCAGGATCAGCTCCAATGTCTTCAAAATCTCCATTCACAATGACATTTCCCGTACTAGGGCACATCTCGGTTGGACAGGGACAAGGCTCGACACAGCGAATCACTTGCCATGTAATGGGAGCACACTTGTTTCCTAAAAGCGCACATGTTTTCGCTGCAATTGCTATTTCCTTATCAGCTGTGGAACTAATGACAGCACTTACTGATTTTTGCACGTTAACTATGTGTTCAATTATCTCACCGGGCGACTGCTGCAAAAGGTCAGAATCGGAGATGAGCGTAATCCAACGGGCCGTCTCACCGGCTTTGACTGCCTCAGCCGATAGAATGCCGGCCAGGGATGCTTCTTCCGAGGCAATTATGGATAGAAACTCGCTTGTGCTCATATGTAAACCTCCTTGAGGTTATGTCTTTACGCCAACGATTTTCCACCGGACGTAAGTGTGTTATCGCATTATTATATGTTGGACAGCATCATGATGGTAGTCCAACAAGCCTACTGAA
>DIQZ01000053.1 GCA_002424305.1 Firmicutes bacterium UBA5449 | reverse complement strand
TGCTATAATATATTTGATATAGTCCCCTTATATAGGTTATAATATTCACAGGAACCCGAAATACCCGAGGTGACCGAAGTTGAGGCTACATGGCCCTGATGAACCAGTCTATACAATTGGTGTGGCCGCTCGTTTGCTCGGAGTCAGCCCACAAACATTGAGGGTGATTGAGCGCGAAGGGTTATTGGAACCCCACCGCACTGACGCCAACACCAGGCTGTACTCTGAGAATGATCTACTGTTGCTACAGCGTATCCGTTTCTTGGTTTCTGAAGAGGGCGTCAACCTCGCAGGAGTCAAGCTCATCCTCGAGATGGAGTCGAAAATAGGAAATATGAAAATTAAGTATCGCGAGATTATCGAGCATACCCGGCGAGTTTCCGAAGATTCTGACCTTGATGAGGGTGATGACCGCTTTTAAGGTGGGTTTCAATTATTATACAAGGTAAGCTCTGCAACGGAAGGAGAGAATTGTCATGGGGAAAGTCGTTGGTATTGACCTCGGCACAACAAACTCAGCAATCGCCGTAATGGAAGGTGGAAATCCCACGGTAATCGTAAACGCAGAAGGCGCGAGGTTAACCCCATCAGTAGTAGGTTTCAGCAAGAATGGCGAACGGTTGGTGGGTCAGCTTGCCAGGAGGCAGGCTGTGCTAAATCCTGAAAACACGGTTTACTCTATCAAGCGTTTCATGGGACGTCGCTACGACGAAGTAAAAGAAGAGAGAGGGCGCGTTCCGTACAAAGTGAACACAGGTCCAAGTCATGGGGTGAAGTTTGATATTCCGGCTACGGAAAAAGACTACTCTCCTGAAGAAATTTCAGCAATGATACTTCAGAAGATGAAGACGGACGCTGAGAAATTCCTAGGTGAATCCGTTCACAAGGCGGTTATTACAGTTCCTGCATATTTTAATGACTCACAGAGGCAGGCAACTAAGGATGCAGGGCGTATAGCAGGGCTTGAGGTTCTCAGGATTATCAATGAGCCTACCGCTGCTGCGTTAGCCTATGGACTTGACAAGAAGAAGAATGAGACGATTCTTGTATGGGACCTGGGCGGAGGCACGTTTGACGTGTCAATACTGGAAGTGGGCGAAGGTGTATTCGAAGTTAAATCCACTGCCGGTGATACCCACCTTGGCGGAGATGACTACGATCAGAGACTTGTAACGCACATCGCAGACGAATTCCATCGTGAACAGGGTATTGACCTGAGGAAAGACCGTCAAGCTCTACAGAGACTTATTGAAGCTGCCGAGAAGGCTAAGATAGAGTTGTCGCAAGTCTTTGAAACCAACATCAGTCTTCCGTTTATCACGGCGGATCAGACAGGTCCGAAGCATTTGGAATCAAAGATCACCCGTGCAAAGTTTGAGGAGCTTACTGCAGACCTTACCGAAAGGTGCAAAGGACCATTTAGGCAGGCTATTGCCGATGCGAAGCTTTCCATTGGCGAAATTGATGAGGTGGTTCTTGTGGGTGGTGCCACCCGTATGCCTGTCATACAGGCTCTCGTGAAGAATCTCACAGGCAAGGAACCTCACAGAGGCGTAAATCCGGACGAGGTTGTAGCAGTCGGTGCAGCCATTCAAGCAGGCGTGCTGTCCGGTGAGGTGAAAGATGTAGTCCTCTTGGATGTAACTCCTCTTTCGCTGGGTATCGAGACCCTTGGTGGCGTATCTACGAAGCTGATTGAGAGAAACACTACTATACCTACGCGTAAGAGCCAAGTTTTCACAACTGCCGCAGATGGTCAAACGTCCGTTGAAATCCATGTGCTCCAAGGCGAGCGCGAGTTCGCGCCGGACAATAGGACACTTGGGCGATTTACGTTGCCCGGAATCCCTCCTGCCCCCCGCGGAGTTCCGCAGATTGAGGTAACTTTTGATATTGATGCCAACGGCATAGTTAACGTGACTGCCAAAGATCTTGGTACGGGTAAGGAGCAACGCATTACCATCACTGCTTCCACTCAGCTTTCCAAGGAAGAAATTGACAAGCTGGTGCGTGCTGCGGAACAGACTGCCGAGGAAGACAAGAAGCGTCGTGAAGAGGTGGAGTTAAAGAACGCTGCCGATACTTTAGTGTATACAACTGAGAAAGCCTTGAAGGACTCAGGAGACAAGATTCCACAGGAGACAAAGTCACAGATAGAATCGGAACTTGAACGCCTCAAGAAGGCTATCGCTGATGATGATATGGAAGCTGTCAAGCGCTTCATGGAAGAAGTGAAAGAGGCTTCTTACAAAATGTCCGAAGAGCTCTATAAGACTGCACAGGCATCTCCGGATAGCCACACTGCCGGTGAGACTGACCATGGCAGTGCAGCCGAGGCCGATAAAGCGGACTCACCCGGCGGAGATGATGGCGATGTTATTGATGCTGACTTTAAGACTGTAGATTGAAGGCAAAGGCATACACGAATAACAGACGGTGGTGTGGCAAATGAACTCAAACGAGCAAGATCTGTGTGCAGACAAAAAGCAGGAAAACACCGAATTCGGCGACGGCAGAGCCGGCGTCGGGGATTCGGATATGAAATCTGAACATGATACATTTGCTGAGTGTGAGAAGGCCCATGAACCGGCGTTTGAAAGTGATGTGACGGAGGAAGTTGTGACTGAAGATACTCTGACAGGGGAAGTCGAAACACGAGATGATTTAGCGCAAAAGCTGGCGGAAGCTGAAGCGAAGGCCGCCGAGAACCGAGATATGTATTTACGCGCCTTAGCTGACCTCAATAACTACCAGCGCAGGATGGCGCGGGATCTCAATTTTCACATACGGTCCGGTAAGAAGGATATGGTTCTTAAGCTCCTCACTGTTGTTGATGATATGGAGCGGGCCCTGACTGCTGAGGCTGACTACGAAGCCTTGCACCAGGGGGTTGAAATGATCATGAGAAAGCTCTTAGATATCCTTGCGACTGAAGGAGTCAAAGCAATTGAATCGGTGGGTCAGCCGTTCGATCCTAGATTCCATGAAGCAGTGGCTGTGTGCGACGATCCGGATGTAGACACAGATACCGTTGTGGAAGAGTTCAGGCGAGGGTACACTTATCAAGACGAAGTTATCAGGGCAACTATGGCTCGTGTAGCGAAGCCGGTGAATGACTGAGCTAGATGGACTAAGCTAGATGCACTGGGCATGCAGATCCTGAAAAGATGATTTAACTGAACGACGAGAAACTTGTGTTGAGGGAGGGGGTAGACCCCTCCTT
>DIQZ01000095.1:64688-73937 GCA_002424305.1 Firmicutes bacterium UBA5449 | reverse complement strand
ACCCCCGACTTTCTGATCCGAAGTCAGACGCTCTATCCACTGAGCTACGGGCGCACTTGACATAAAATGGCGGAGAGAGGGGGATTCGAACCCCCGCGCGGTTTTGAACCGCCTAAAGGTTTAGCAAACCTTCCCCTTCAGCCAACTTGGGTATCTCTCCGCTCAGATTAACTTGTTTGCATTCTCCGGAGCAACATCCGTTCCCAGGTTCTGCCCTGGCACTTGATAATATAGCATATCCAGTGTCTAAGAGCAAGATCTTTGCACTTTTTCATCATTAATCTTTCGTCAAGTTTCACTCTTACTAATGTTGAGTATCTATGTTATCGCCATCCTGTAACGCCTCTGCGATATTACCATCCTGTAAGCTTTCTTGAAGAATGTCAGCCCGGGCTTCATCCAACCCCGTGACGACCGCCATAACGTATGTAGTAGCGAAGCTAACAGGCTTTTTGTTGGATTCGCTTCTGCGGTAGAGTTTACCTGCACACCTGAGCCTACCTACACGGCTGAGCTTATCTTAACGATTGAGCCTACCTGCACAGATAAGTTTGCTTTTGCAGTCAAATTTGCATTTGCGGTCAAACTTGAAAGCGCCATAAAATTGACTACGTTTCTCCGAATTAACCTGGGGCGATTGCCGGCAACCGAGAATCGAGCATACTCCAGGAAACGAGTGTAAGAATTTCGACCACACTTTTCGTATGAGTGCTCTAGTTTCGAGCACACTTTCACGAATTAGCCTAGAAATGCTTGAGGGTGGTCGAGAATAGAGCATACTAGAAGGTTGGGGTGCTCGTTTTTCTAGCACGTTTTTCGTTTTAGTGGTAGAAAGTGGAGCACTAAGCCCATATTTTAGAAAGTATCAGCATAGCCTGCTCGAAATTCTTACACACTTTTTGAAAAGGTGCACGTTTTTGACGCACGTTTCTAGAAACTGTGCTCGATTATAGAGCAACTACCTAATAACCTAAGCAGATTTAGAATAAGGTGTTCTGTTTTCGAGCACGGATCAGGGTCTAGGTGATCGAAAACAGAGCAACGACATGCAAAGCATCTGTTAATCTTATCCATATAAGAGCAACTCAGAGTCATTTGAGGAGAACCGGTAGACTGTGTGCTCGATTGTGTACCAATGTTTAGGACAAAACGATCGAATCCCCACCAAATGAAGCATAGATGATTTTCCGCCGTTGAAGAAAGCAACCGTCACAGGAAGGCAGAAAAACGTGTAGTGAAAGATGTGTTTTGCTCTCAGGCCGAATCATTGGCCGGATCCTTGGCCTCAGGCGGGGTCACAAGTTCGAGCCTCAATGCGATGCCGACAAATACCGCTGCAATGCCTGCTAACAACGCAGGTGGAACAAAGACAACAAGGCGTCCGTGTTCCATAAGCAATCCAAAGGCCGGAGGCCCTAACGCTACGCCAAAGAACCGCACAGCACCATACACTGACGTCACCATTCCCCTGGCTTGCCCACCGGCTGCGCTGGTTACCATAGTATCAAGGGATGGCAGCACAAACCCACTGCCTAGCCCAACAAATGCCATGGTAACGCCAAGCCACAAGGCTTCTGTTATGAGCGCTGATACTGCAAGAGCTGCTGCAATCACCAGTAATCCTACCCAGGTCGCAACCTTTAACAGATTCCTATGTGTCTCCATGAAAAGTCCGACTAAGAACGAAGTTACTGACATGACCAGTATTGGAACGGCTATTATGATCCCCTTAAGCAGTCCTGTAACCTGAAATCGCGATTCAAGCAAATCAGAGAAATAAAACAACACACCAAACAAGATCATCAGCACTGCTCCGCCTGCAAGATAGCAAGCGGCCAAAGACCAACTTTTCTTCTTCAGGATCTCCCAAAGATCGTGAAAGTATTGGCGTATCGGCGTTTTCTGTCCTTTCTGCTTTGGTTCGGGGATAAGAAACCAAACAGCAATGGCTGCCGGTATTGAAATAGCAGCATATAGCGCAAAAGGTGCCCACCAACTAAGAAGCCCGCTACCTGCCCCAAGGACAGGACTCAGAACCTTTCCCAACCCGTTTGAAGATTCAAGTAAGCCCTGAGCTTTGCTTCTTTCCTCTGACTGGAATATGTCACCTGTTAATGCAATAGCTATAGGCGCTGTTCCTGCAGCGCCTATACCTTGAATTACTCGAGCCACCAAAATAGCAGGATATGGATTGTCGAGGAGTACCCCGGCTGCTGCAGCTCCTGCTCCCCCTAGGCCATATATTACCAGAGCCGGAGAGATTACCTTCTTACGGCCGATTCGATCAGAGAGAATGCCAACGAATGCAATAACCAGACCTGCAGGAACAGAAAAAGCGGTGATAATAAGACCGGTCTGAAGCTGAGTCAGATGAAGAACGGATTTGATTTTTGGAAGCACAGGGATGAGCATGGAATTACCCAGCACCATGACAAAAGGAACACTGCACAATATCGCAAAAGGCAGAACATTCTTAGGCTTCACTGACTTCTACCACCTCGTCGCGCACCATCTGTACTTCTGTGCCTCTCGCACCCTCCTTAAGCTATTACACATAGTTAGTTTTTATCCGCCTTATAGTCTTTCCATATCATGTAGCTAAATTGCTGGGAATCTTCGTCCTATCTTAGCGTACAAGCCCTATCCGGGCTGACGCCTTTTCGGGATGATAGATGTTCATCTTCAAGGGAAAGAACATAGAGAATCTATCCGAAGGATTTGATTATGAAGCTTCCTTGGGTAATGTGCAAACGCAATTTGCCTGAATGGTTTGCTTAGGTCAGGAGAATTACCGGCAGTCTCTTTTTGGCATTGTACGAATAGACATGTCATGGAAGCTACGAAGTTACTACGTTAAGGAGGAGTTGGCGTAGAGTGAGTAGTCTGCCCCTTATTATTATCCTCATGATAGGCCTTGTCTCCGGGAATTCACTTGTGACAGGGGCGTCGGCAGCCTTACTCTTCATGAAATCAGCCGGTTTTACCGGCGCTGTCATTTTCTTGGAGGAAAGAGCGCTCCAATTAGGCCTTCTCTTTCTTACTATTGCAGTCCTGGCTCCTCTTGCTGTGGAACGCATAACCACAGAGCAAATCATTGATACGTTTTCTACCTGGCCGGGCATTGTCGCGATTATCGGAGGCGCAGCCGCAGCTTACATAAGCGGGCAGGGTATCTCACTTCTATCTGAACATCCTCAGGTCATAGCAGGCATTATCTTGGGCACCATTGTAGGAGTGACTCTCCTTCGCGGAATTCCTGTTGGGCCTCTGGCTGCCGCCGGGATCACCGCGCTTCTTCTTAGAGTCTTCGGATACCGCTAACTTTCCCTAAGTGGTCCTGCACAACAACACCTGCGGTCTCATACTTAATGATAGTGTGGTTTTCTTTTCGTAGGTGCCCTATGTATCATATAGGAATTCTCTTCTATCAGTAAGACCGATGGGCAGGACTTCTATTCCACTAATGAAACCGGGGGGACTCTTGTAATGAGACGATTTATTGGGGTCGTGATGTGTATTGCTTTACTTTTTGGCGGTCTCTGCGTTTCCGGTTTTGGTCCCGTACTCGCTGCAGCAACCAATGAGATTCGTATTGCAGGTCAATTTGGGTTGGTATATGCCCCGCTCATGATCGCGCAGAAGCATAAAATCTTCGAGAAGTACGGTCTCAAGCCTGTTTGGAAGGAATATGGATCAGGAGCTGCAGTTCGTGAAGGGTTAGTATCAGGGGAAGTAGACGTAGGGTTCATGGGTATTCCACCGTTCCTCATTGGTTGGGATAAGGGTTGTCCCTGGAAAGCAGCCCTAGGATTCGTGGTCATCCCAGTGGGTCTTGTAACTTATGATTCATCCATCAAAAGTCTCAAAGACTTCAATTCCACTCACAAGATTGCCCTGCCGTCACCGGGAAGTGTCCAACATATCCTCCTTGCAATGGCTGCAGAAAAACAGTTGGGTTCTGCTTCGGCTCTCGACCGAAATCTTGTTGCCATGGCACACCCGGACGGAGCAGCTGCCCTAATCTCAAAGCGAGGTATTACAGCACATTTCACTACACCCCCTTACCTATTCGAAGAGCTCAACCAACCCGACTTTCATATAATAGTCGACGATATTGAAGCCTTCGGCCAACCATTCAGCTTCAATGTGGGTGTTGCCTCAAACAAGTTCCACGACGGAAACCCTGTAGCCTATGCTTGCTTTGTTGCAGCTGTCAGTGAAGCTATGGCTTGGATTAATGCAAACAAGATGGAAGCAGCCGCCATTCTGGCACCGGAATTCGGACTTACACCTGAGAAAACATACACATATATGACCTGGCCCGGCATGGACTATACCACTGCCCCATATGGTCTTTTGGGTTTCGCAGATTTCATGAAAGAGGCAGGCTACATCAGCAACGTCCCTAAAGATCTCAGTGACATTGCCTGGGAAAATCTACTCGCATTCGTAGGAAATAGGGCAGGCGGTCTGTCGCCTATAGAAAAACTTCAGTATCGTCAGTAGCCCAATTCCTCACTGTAGAATCGTAGGTATGGTCCAATCGTAACCTGTGAAAACATGAGCTTGCCTTAACGCCGGGGTTGCCGGTCGTCGACGCCTTAGGGAAAATGTTGAGAAACCGACTATATCTTACGTATTCTGAGTAGTAACACCTTAACTGGTTTAACCGGCAACCCTCCGGGCCATAAAATCGGAACAATAGACGCAACAGACGTGTTAGACAAGATACGTGTGGTAGATATTGGGAATACACCAAGCATAATGCACGTAATAGGCTAAACAGATGCCATAGATGTGCTGTAGGCGATGTTGAGAGTATGTCAAAATATGCGATAAAGGTGACCGATTCATGAAGGATATTGACATAGCAAAACGGTTTACCGTTCTGTTCTCTAATAGGACCGTCCGACAAGTCTTGTTTATGACTGTACTAGCCGCTGTATGGGAGTCGGTGGCAATGACGGGCTACGTACCCCCCTTGCTCTTCCCCAGGTTCAGCCACGTAATCCAGACGCTTATCAAAGAGACCCTAACCGGTGAAGTCCTGGGCAGAACATGGTTTTCGCTGAATCTCGTGGCAACAGGCCTTGGCCTTGCCACAATTTCAGCGGTGCTGGCCACCGCCTTCGCCATGTGTTCTCCACTGGCGTCAGAGTGTATAGAAACACTCATGTCTATCCTTCACCCATTACCCGGCATAGCCATTCTCCCTATTGTCATATTATGGCTGGGGACCGGCACTGGAGCAATTTCCGCGGTTATTTGGTTTGCAGCAGTGTGGCCATTAGTCGCAAATCTCCATACCGGCTTGCGCTCAGTCCCAATAACTCAAATAGAGGCAGGACGCAATCTGGGCCTTCGAGGGATTCGTTTAGTAAGAACCGTTCTTATTCCGGGTGCGTTCCCACATATCCTATCCGGCCTCAGAGTAGCCTGGGCCCGTGCATGGCAGGCTCTCGTTGCTTCAGAGATGGTTTTTGGGGCGTGCGGCGGTGATGGGGGGCTCGGCTGGTTCATATACAAAAGACGATTCTTCATGGAGGTACCCGGGGTTTTTGCAGGGATGATTGTTATAGTGCTCATTGGCCTCATCGTAGAGAGAATTGGTTTTGCGCAAATTGAAATACGTACAGTCAGACGGTGGGGAATGACTCTGGAGTAATAGGAGGACAAGAAATAGGAGGACGGGACGTTATGGAACTCGCGCTTACCATATCAAAGCTGACAAAGGGATTTTGGGTTCAAGGACGTAATTTCATCGCCTTGCAAGATATAGATCTCTCTGTAAATAAAGGCGAATTCATCACAATTATCGGACCTTCCGGCTGCGGGAAATCTACGCTCCTTCGCTGCATCGCGGGGTTTGAACGTCCAACCACAGGATTTGTGCAAGTGGAAGGACAAGAAGTGAACCGTCCGGGTATAGACAGAATGATGGTTTTTCAAGGCCTTGATCAGCTTTTCCCCTGGCTCACTGCACTGGAAAACGTGGCTTTTGCTCTTCGCGTCACCGATACTACGCGTGGCATGGCCCTCAGCCGCACTCTGGCCGGAGACTATATAAACCTTGTGGGGCTCTCAGGATATGAAGGTTTCTATGCCCATCAACTTTCCGGAGGGATGAAGCAACGAGTAGCAATAGCCAGGGCTCTCTCTGTTCAACCGAAGATACTGCTAATGGACGAACCTTTCGGAAGCCTTGACGCTTTCACAAGAAAGGCGCTCCAAGAAGAACTCGCTTCTATATGGCAGAAGACCGGGGTAACCGTGTTGTTTGTGACCCACAATATTGATGAGGCAATCGTTCAAGGAGATAAAATCATTGCTATGTCCCCGCAACCGGGACGGATTCTGTCTGTAATTGACAATCCTATTCCAAGACCACGTTCTTCCGAATCACCGAAGTTTGCCGAAATTTGGGAAACGCTTCATCATCTCTTGGGAATACACAAAAACTTGTCTAAAGAACCGTTGAGATCGTCGCAGAGAACGGCTCCTCTTGAGGAAGTAGAAGCTATAATTTAGTGGCGGAGGAGGTGGGATTCGAACCCACGAAGGCCGAAAGACCTTGGCGGTTTTCAAGACCGCTCCCTTCATCCACTCGGGCACTCCTCCGTAGAACACCGGGTTAAATAGGGGTTATACAGGCCTACTCTCAAGGCAAGACCCCAGGAACCCAGTAACGTAATTATAGCACCTGCCCATCTCATAGGCAAGCGGTGGTCAACCGTAGCGCAAGAGCCTCAAACTCCACCGAAGGGATTTGAGGCTTTGATTGCTCTCTACTTGCACTCGATACGCTCAAGCCCTCCCATGTACGGCCTCAACGCATCAGGAATAACTACTGAACCATCAGCTTCCTGGTAGTTTTCGAGAATTGCTGCGATGGTGCGGCCCACTGCAACCCCTGACCCGTTTAAGGTATGGACATACTCGGGTTTCGTGCCCGGCTCAGGCCGATAACGAATATTGGCGCGCCTTGCCTGAAAGTCCTCAAAATTGCTGCACGAAGATATCTCCACATATCTTCCGTAGCTTGGCATCCAGACTTCCGGGTCATACTTCTTAGCTGCGGCAAATCCCACATCTCCTGTGCACATCATAACAACCCGGTAGGGAAGCTCCAGCCGTCTCAGCACTTCCTCAGCATTGCCCACCAATTTCTCCAACTCATCATAGGACGTTCCGGGCTTTACGAATTTCACCAACTCAACCTTGTCAAATTGGTGTTGCCTGATAAGTCCCCTGGTATCGCGGCCCGCAGAGCCTGCCTCTGCCCTGAAACAGGCTGTATATGCCACATGATATATGGGAAGGTCATCAGCACTTAAGATCTCGTCTCTGTAGAGATTAGTGACCGGAACTTCCGCTGTGGGGGTCAAATAATAATCCGTTCCCTCACAATGGAACATGTCCTCAGCAAATTTCGGTAATTGACCGGTTCCTATCATGCTTTCAGTGTTAACCAAGACCGGAGGATAGATCTCTGTATAGCCATGCTCGCCGGTGTGGAGATCTATCATGAACGCTACAAGTGCCCGCGAAAGACGCGCACCGGCTCCACGAAGCACAGTAAATCTTGCGCCTGATATCTTAGCAGCTCTTTCAAAATCGAAGATACCAAGGTTAACTCCAATGTCCCAGTGGGCCTTTGGCTCAAAGTCAAAGGTTGTCGGTTCTCTCCAACGTCTGACTTCCACGTTTTCAGATTCGTCCTTACCAAAGGGCACTGACTCGTGGGGTATGTTCGGTATAGAGAGAAGAATACCTGATACCTTCTCGTCCATCTGACGAATAGCGCCATCCATCTCCTTTATCCGCTCTCCCACTTCTCGCATCTCAAGGATAGCGCCTTTGGTTTCATGGCCTTCTCTCTTCATTTTCGCTATCTCGTTTGACACCTCATTACGTCGTTGCTTAAGCTTTTCCACTTCATAGACAAGCCTTCTTCTTTCTTCGTCATTCAAAAGCAAGATATCTACTACACTACTATCCTCGCCACGCCTGGTGAGGCTGTCTTTGATAAGCTTAGGATCCTCTCTGATGGTCTTGATGTCTATCATAAATACCCCTCCATTACCCTCAGGATTACCCATACGCATTTTAGTATAACCATACAACAAAGCCTCTCGTCCCCTCAAATAACGGGACGAGAGGCTTACCTCCCGCGTTGCCACCCTGTTTGGCCTCAGACATAATATGTCTCAGACCCACTCCATCGTACGTTAACGGGTACATCCGGCCAGGCTTACTCGGTATCTTAGATTACCTTTCAACCCGCAGCTCCAAGGTGGATTCAGCTTGGCTTTGCACCGGTTCCCACTATACCCGGCTCTCTTTGGCATTTGAGCCATAGCTTACTCTTCCTTCTCATCGCAATGAGAATCTGTTGTTGAGTTTGTGCCTATTATATCATCAGACGAACCTCAACTCAACACCTTATCCCATAGCTTCACGTGCCAGGAGTCTATTCCAGTATTGATCCACATCTTCCTGAATCTCCTCGAGCACCTGCTCATTTCCGGGAGCAAACAGGTGACGGAATCTACCCTGTTTCTTCAGCCAATCGCTCACAGGTTTCTTCGCCCTGGGCTTGTGATTGACTTTTACCACACCGTTCTCTATTTCGTAGAGCGGCCAGAAACAAGTAGATACTGCCAAGCGCATCAAGTCTATGGTTTCAGCAGGATCAAAGCGCCATCCTAATCTACAAGGCGCCAACACGTTGATAAATGCAGGGCCTTCAACTGCTAAGGCCTTCTCTACCTTTGTGAGGAAGTCCTTCCAGTTACTAGGTGAGGCCTGGGCTGCATATGGAATATGGTGCGCAGCCATTATCTGTGTAAGATCCTTACGAATCTGCTTTTTCCCGCCTGGCATAGCTGACCCGGTAGGAGTCGTCGTGGTCGACGCACCTTTCGGAGTCGCACTGGAACGCTGTATACCTGTATTCATATACGCCTGGTTGTCGTAGCAGATATAGACCATGTCGTGTCCCCGCTCCATAGCTCCGGACAAAGACTGAAGCCCGATATCATATGTGCCGCCGTCGCCACCCATGGCTATGAACTGAATATCCCTGGTTACCTTACCCTTTTTCTTCAGTGCCCTATACGCGGTCTCCACGCCACTGACAGTCGCTGCAGAGTTCTCAAATGCGTTATGGATGAATGGCACGTTCCACGCAGTAAACGGGTAGATAGTTGTAGTGACTTCCAGACACCCGGTAGCACATCCAACCACAAC
>DIQZ01000095.1:53545-64433 GCA_002424305.1 Firmicutes bacterium UBA5449 | reverse complement strand
TGTCCGCCGCACAGGAGCTGTTCCTTCATTGAAAGTTCCTTTAGACTTGCCATATATGCCGCCTCCTATTCCCTAACTCCGAGGTATGTTATGGGCTCAGTTACTTCGCCTGTTTCAGCAATTTTCATGAGGTCATCATATACCCCGGCTATTTGATCCATATTAAGATCTCTTCCTCCGAGACCGTAAATGTAGTTCACCATCTTGACCCTTGGGCCGGGTGAATCATACATTGCAGCACGAAGGTCAATGTACAACGGGCCTCCCATCAAGGACAAGCTGTCAGCTCTGTCAAGCACAGCAATGGCTTTCTTATCAGACAAAGCCTCAGCAATTTCCTCGTATGGGAATGGTCTGAACAGCCTAATCTTGAGAAGTCCTACCTTAAGGCCCTTTTCTCTCAACTTGTCTACGACTGTCTTAGCAGTCCCCGCTGCGGAGTTAATAACTACAATCGCAACTTCAGCATCGTCTAGTTTGTATGAGTCGAATAACTTGTACTCTCTGCCTGAAATTTCTTTGAACTCCTTGGCTACTTGAAGCACAACGTCCTTCACGTTAGTATGGGCGTCCACCATTTGGCGGCGGTGCTCAAAATACCAGTCAGAAAAGTCAAGAGCCCCAACTGTAATGGGGTTTTCAACATCGAGCAGATAATGCTCAGGTTCATACTCACGCACGAACTTCTTCACTACATCATCTGGAAGAAGCTCTGCGTTACCCATTCCATGACTGACAATGAAACCATCCATCGTTACCATTGTCGGAAGCAGCACATCAGGGTGCTCTGCAATACGCATTGCCTGGATGAGGTTATCATAAGCTTCTTGAGCATCCTCTGAGTATATCTGAATCCATCCTGAATCCCGCGCCCCCATTGTATCACTGTGATCACAATGGATATTAATCGGAGCAGAAAGCGCTCTGTTTACAACCGGAGCAACTATAGGAAGTCTAAGCCCTGCAGCAATATACAGAACTTCCCACATAAGCGCAAGCCCCTGTGAAGATGTGGCAGTCATCGCCCTTGCACCTGCGGCTGAAGCGCCAACTGTTGCGCTCATTGCAGAATGCTCGCTCTCTACAGTAACAAATTCTGTATCGACTTTGCCGTCTGACACAAAATCAGCAAAGAACTGGACGATCTCAGTCTGAGGGGTAATTGGGTAGGCTGCCACAACATCAGGATTAATCTGGCGCATAGCCTCTGCTACCGCTTCATTACCGGTGATTGCAATTCTCTTACTCACCTGCACCAGCCTCCCCGTTCTCTCCTGTATCCAGCACCATTTGTATACACTTCCTGGGACACTCATGAGCACATATTCCGCAACCTTTGCAGTGCTTATAGTCTATTCCGGACACCTTACCGTCTTTCACAATGATAGACACATCCGGACAGTAAATCCAGCAAAGCATGCAGTTACTGCACTTCTCTTCGTCCCAGACAGGCTTATATGTCCTCCAGTCCCCGGTCTCATACTTCTTAGCGCTGCCGGCTTCAAGGACTAACCCGCCAATGGGAACATCCTTCCATCCTTTTTCTACAGCACTCATTCCTCCCCTTGCACCTCCTGGTAAGCCCTTTCAATAGCTTGGATATTCTTCTCCACTATGTCAGGGCGGAACTTGGCCTCAAGCCTGTCTCTGCTATTTGCTATAAATTCATCAATTGATAGCAGACCGGTCGTTCTAATTAAGGCCCCCATCATCGGGGTATTAGGAATAGGTCTTCCTATCGTCTCCATTGATATCTGCATTGCGTCGAGAGTATACACCTTACCACCGGTTAGGCCAAGTTGTTCTCTCATCTCTTCTGGTGATTTGTTAGTGTTAATAATGTACAATCCATCATCGGGCACTCCTGCAGTCACGTCTGCTTTCCCGAGCAATGTTTCGTCAAGAACCACAACCATCTCGGGATTTGCCACCTGACAATGCAACCTGATAGGCTCATCACTAATTCGGTTGAATGCAAGCACCGGCGCACCCATACGCTCAGGACCATACTCAGGAAATGCCTGGATATACTTACCTGAAGCCGAGACTGCTTCTCCCAGCAGAATGGCTGCGGTTTTCGCGCCTTGGCCGCCTCTTCCGTGCCAGCGAATTTCTAGAAGTTCTGCCATAGCCTGTCCCCCTCACATGTGCGTTAATATTGTTACCACCTAGCCTCGGTATGTCTCAATACACCTTGAGGCACATTGTGAATACACACACAATATATTCTAGCACATCCCGTCTACTTATGCATCTTCAACTTGGAAATCATCATAGATAGGAATTTTTGGATTTACTTTGCATTTAGCGTATGTTATCATAATAGGCAGGTTTACATGTGGATTATCACTGGCATCCAGTTCATACGCATGTTTTTGATTTTTTTCAAACTTACATGAAACGGCAGGTGAATAAACCACGAGTAGTAGTATTAAAGTGAACTCGTTATACCTGCTTGAGCCTGAAGTTGTTAGTCCCGACACAGAAATTACTGCACTTATACCAATTTTGTCAGAACGTGAGGTCGCATATGTTATGCCGCCTGGTGGCAGTATGCCTATTGGCGCTGTCTATAAGGCCTTTCTGCCTTTTACACCGGGTTTCAGGTCTGAAGCGACAAACCATGGCACAAAAGCAGAAGAGCTAATGACCCCTTGGGAAGACATCCCCTTCCTTAACCTTGAAACTCACCTACATGACGCAATCCGTATTTTTCAGGACAGAGATCTTCAAGAGCTCCCGGTAATTGAGAACGGCCGCTTAGTGGGATCCTTACCGTTACGTTCGATCTTGACAGCGATGACGAAGGCCCTCTCGTCAATGGAAAATCAAGAAAAACACGAAAAACGCTCAAGTGTCATTCTTCAATCCATAAATGAAGGCCTCATCATGATTGATAAGGATTTGATAATCCGCGAGTATAATCGCGCTGCAGAAGAGCTTCTGGGTGCTAAAGCCTCTGAGAGACTAGG
The DNA here is from genome assembly GCA_002424305.1 of Firmicutes bacterium UBA5449. Classification (GTDB taxonomy): domain Bacteria; phylum Bacillota; class SHA-98; order UBA4971; family UBA4971; genus UBA4971. Next base: position 61,461 of record DIQZ01000095.1, on the reverse strand, counting down.
GAGTAGGGCGGTGGTTGTCAGCAGGGATGAGTCACCTGTATTTGAAGTGATGAAGACAGGTAAACCGCGTTTTAACGTGATGAGTCCGCTTGCAGATGGACGCATATTCTCTGTAAACTATGTCCCGATGCTGGAAAACGGTAAGGTAGGAGGCGTAATCCAAACTTTTCGAGATATTACCGGGCAAGAAGAGATGCGGGCTCAACTTCTGTCCTCCCGGGATGAACTGGACCGGGCCTTTGCGCTGACACTCCCGAATTCCAGAGTTGAACACAAACTAAAAAACACACCGGAATACAGGGATAGTCATGATCCTGACTCCGGAGATATCACAATAACCGAGGTTATTACTGACGGAGGTTATAAGCACGTAGTAAACGCCCTCAAAGTGCTTGCGGATCTTAACAATAAGGGTATTATGTCACTCCTCGGAATAAGTAAAGACGTGCTTGTTCAAAGCATCATCTTTCATGATCTGGGCAAGTCTCAACCCCAGTTTGAAATAGGACAAACTGTGGATCCCCTCGATGAATTTGAGGAAAGCCATGCCCATGCTCTAAGGAGTGCAGACATAGCAGCTCATTTTTACAATCGTGACGATGATGTCATATGGTTGATCAAGCACCATCATCATGACGAAACTCAGCTTCCTTGTGATTTCCCCAATCACCTGAAGCCTATGCTACGCCTTTTGAAACTGATAGATGGGCTTTCAGCTGCGCTCACGCGCCGTGATGCCACGATACGTCTGGACGTAGACGGAACGAGAGTATATGTTTACGAGCGTAATGTTCACCCTGATTTTAACAAGTCAAGAGTTGTCGATCTCTTTACAGGTGAAATATTAGAATACCTACCTACCCCGTAATTACAGGATAGTTAGGTATTCTAATATCTAATACTGGAAGTTATTCTCCAAGCAGTTTTATTCTCAGATCAGTTCCGGATATAAGGGAAAACGCTTCGTCAGATTTTCCACCTTATTCTTGGCATTCTCCATCACGTTTTCATCATCGGGGTTATCCAGAACGTCCGCAATAATCCCGGCTATCTCTTGCATTTCAGATTCTTTCATACCTCGCGTTGTCACTGCCGGAGTCCCAATTCTCAATCCACTGGTGACAAAAGGCCTCTCAGGATCAAATGGGATCGTGTTCTTATTCACAGTAATTCCGCAACTGTCAAGGAGTTTCTCAGCTTTAAGCCCGGTTAACCCATGTTCCCTGACGCTCACTAACATCAAATGGTTGTCCGTGCCTCCGGAAATAACTCGGAAACCGCGATTCATAAGCGCAGAGGCAAAGACTGCTGCATTCCTTACTACCTGTGTCTGGTAGGTTTTGAACCCAGGCGAAGCAGCTTCTTTCAGAGCGACAGCCTTCCCTGCAATCACGTGCATCAGCGGTCCTCCCTGAGTTCCCGGGAATATGGCCTGGTCTATTCTCTTTGCGAAGCTCGCCTGACATAGAATCAATCCGCCTCGTGGCCCGCGAAGAGTCTTGTGTGTTGTAGTAGTAACAAACTCAGCGTAAGGAACCGGACTGGGATGAAGACCTGTAGCCACAAGCCCTGCGATATGAGCCATATCTACTAGCACAAGAGCGCCTACCTCGTCAGCAATGCGACGTATTACCGGAAAATCAATAATTCTAGGATATGCGCTGGCACCTGCCACGATCATCTTCGGCTTGTGTGCCTTGGCAAGCCTCATAAGGGCATCATAATCAATAGTTTCTGTCTCTTTGGTGACTCCATAAGGGATAAAATTAAAGTACTTACCTGAGAGGTTAATGGGGTGGCCATGGGTAAGATGTCCACCATGTGAAAGATCCATCCCAAGAACAGTATCGCCCGGCGAAAGCATAGCAAAATAAACGGCTGTGTTGGCCTGTGACCCTGAGTGAGGTTGCACATTAGCATGTTCTGCGCCAAACAAAGCTTTTGCCCGCTCTATCGCAAGGGTCTCGATAACATCGACAAACTCACATCCACCATAATAGCGCTTACCGGGGTAACCTTCTGCATACTTATTGGTTGCAGTCGACCCCTGCGCTTCCATGACCGCCCTACTTGTGAAGTTCTCCGAGGCGATCAGCTCAATGTTACACCTCTGACGTTCCGTTTCTGCCTGCAATGCTTCAGCAACTTCCGGGTCAATGGCTCTAACAATATTGTACACTGATTATGCCCTCCCCTTTGGGATGATTCTTCCAAGGGTTTACCCAGTCTACGTAATAGTCTACCAGCCCCTGACTTGCAGTCTCTCCTCTTCTTTGAGAGTCGCTGCCGCCAGCCCGTCCATAGGTTTTCCAAGCCCTTTTGATATCTTCAAGAGGATATCAGGGTTGTTGTAGTTAGCGGTAGCTTCAACAATCGCCTTAGCCCTTGCAGGCGGATCATCAGACTTAAATATTCCTGACCCGACAAATACCCCTTCAGAGCCTAGCTGCATCATGAGGGCTGCATCCGCAGGAGTAGCCACTCCACCGGCAGCAAGATTAACTACCGGAAGTCTGCCTTCCCCGGCTACCCATACAACCAATTCATATGGGGCTTGCATATCCCTGGCTATTGCCATAAGCTCATCGTCACGCATCCCGGCAAGTCTACGAATCTCACTCTGCACACGTCTCATGTGTCGAACAGCTTCTACTATATCTCCTGTACCCGGCTCACCCTTTGTGCGCATCATTGCTGCTCCTTCAGCAATACGGCGAAGCGCCTCTCCCAGATTACGGCACCCGCACACAAAAGGAACCTTGAACTGATGCTTGTCTATGTGGTGCTCTTCATCAGCAGGGGTCAGAACTTCACTTTCATCTATAAAGTCAACTCCAAGGGCTTCGAGAATCTGAGCTTCAACAAAATGGCCGATACGGCACTTGGCCATGACAGGGATTTCTACTGCTTCCATAATAGAGTGTACCATGTCAGGATTTGACATCCTGGCAATTCCACCGTGAGCCCTTATGTCTGCAGGCACTCGTTCCAATGCCATTACTGCAATAGCGCCGGCATCTTCTGCAATTTTTGCCTGCTCAGGAGTGGTAACATCCATGATTACGCCGCCTCTGAACTTCTCCGCAATAGCCCTCTTGGCTTCAACTGATGACCTATTCCCCATCTTTGTGGTCCCTCCATTGGGTTCAGATTTCCATTGCCATTTTACTACAGTGAGCCTGATTAAACAAGGTTGCTTACTGCCTCCTCCAATCTGCCAAGGGCTTCCTCTAATATTGAACGAGGACAACCAATGTTCATTCTGACAAAGCCCTCTCCCCCGCTCCCAAAAAGATAACCTTGATTAAACCAAAGCCTAGCCTTCTCCAACATAAACTTCTCGAGAGCTTCATTGTCCATCCCAAGCTCCCTGCAATCTAACCAAGCCACGTATGTACCTTCAGGCTCTATTATCTTGATCTGGGGAATCCTTGCCTTCATGTACCCTTTTAAGAATTCCCGGTTACCTCTTAGATAGTCTAATAGCGCATCAAGCCAGTTTTCTCCGTAAGCATATGCCGCTTCAAGCGCTATGCCTCCGAAAATTGTCGCCTGTTTTGGCAGGATTGTGCCGGCATACTCTCGGCGTATCCTATGATCCGGTATAACAAGACATGCCGTGTCCAACCCGGCCAAATTAAACGTTTTGCTAGGGGCTATACATGTAATGGTGTTTTGCGCGAATTCATCACAAATAGAAGCTAAAGGTGTATGAGTATACTCTCTATATATAATGTCAGAGTGGATTTCATCTGAAATCACGACAACTTCATGCTCCAGGCAAATGGCCCCTAGCTTTGTTAACTCATCTCTCGTCCATACTCTCCCCACAGGGTTATGAGGATTACAAAGAATTAAGGCCCTTGTCCTTGGATCTTTAGCCTTTTCCTTGAGATCAAGAAAATCTATTGTGTAGCGGCCGTTCTCAAGCTTCAGTTGATTATTAAGTATATGGCAGCCGCCATCCATGATTGCGCCATAAAAAGGATGATATACAGGAGACTGAAGAACCACGTTGTCCCCGGGGCGAGTAAGAACTTGAAGAAGCCCACGTATCCCAGGCATAACACCTGGACTGAATTTTACCCATTCTTGCTCTATGGTCCAGCTATGTCGGCGACGAACCCAATCTGTCACTGCGCTCGAGAAGCTATCCGCTTCGATCGTGTAACCATACACACCGTGCGTGGCTCGTTTAACTATTGCATCTTGCACCTCAGAAGGCACCTCAAAATCCATATCCGCAACCCACATGGGAATTACATCGTCATCCCGTAAGTCCCACTTAACAGAATTTGTGCCCCGACGCTCAACTATCTTATTAAAATCAAAGCAGGATTTCATCAGCGAAACCTCCATAACACTCAAAAACTTCTCAAACGCTTTCATTAGCTCATCAATTCATCCTATAGCATCTTGAGATTCTACATAAGAGACGTGTGTCCTATGAAATACTAACTCTAATTTATACCCTGGCGGCGCAGTTAGCAAGGACGCCTAAGTGATTGTGGATGTTTCATGGTAGTATGGGGGAAGATAGAAGACTCCGGACATGGCTTGAATGTATGTTATCTTTTGGATAAACTGAAATTATGGACACCTTATCAACACATGGACGCATAGCACATTTTACGATCAATTTAGGAGGTTACTGATATGGCCGGTTCCTTGTTTAATATCTTGTGGCTAGTGTTAATAGTATCAAGTCTCCTCTCTCCTTTGTTCAACAGGAGGCGAACAGAATTAGCTCGGGTGAGACTTCTCAACACCTTGTCGCGTAAAAGAGGCTCACGGGTTATTTCAATGATCCATCGGATGGAGGCCTTTAGTTTCTTAGGGATCCCCATTTCCCGTCATATTGATATTGAAGACTCAGAGCAAGTTCTAAGAGCGATAAGACGCACCCCGAAAGATGTGCCTATTGATATCATTCTTCATACACCGGGTGGCCTGGTCTTAGCCGCTGAGCAGATTGCAAGGGCTGTAGCAGAACATGAAGCAAACGTCACAGTATTTGTACCCCACTACGCAATGTCAGGAGGCACTCTTCTGGCGCTTGCAGCGGACAAGATAATCATGGATGAACATGCAGTCTTAGGCCCAATAGACCCCCAACTTGGCAATTATCCCGCAGTATCCATACTTAAAGCTATTGAGCAAAAAGAGAAGAATTCACTGGATGATACTACCCTGATATTGGGGGATATGGCTGCAAAAGCCATGGTTCAAGTCTATGAAAGTGTCTATAACCTGCTATTAGAGAAATTCCCTGAGGATAAAGCACAAGACATTGCCAGAACCCTAACAGAAGGCCGCTGGACTCACGATTATCCAATTACGTGTAAAATGCTACGTGATATGGGCCTTGCTGTGTGTAACGAGATGCCGGGCGAGGTATATGGGCTTATGGAGCTCTATCCACAGCCTGCCCAGCGTAGACCTTCTGTCCAATACGTGCCTGTGCCTTTTGAGCGGAGAACCCCATCATCTCCGCCTCGCGGAAAAGAAGGATAATAGGAACTATCAGGACGCAACAAAAGCACACAAAAAAGCGCCTTTCAGGGCGCAATACGAACAGTGAAAACACAAATGGTGGAGACGAGGAGATTCGAACTCCCGACCTCGTGAGTGCGATTCACGCGCTCTCCCAACTGAGCTACGTCCCCACTTCAGAGATGTTCTACGCTTTTTGAGTTATCCTTTAGGAACTAAGTTCTCGTTGAGATACTAGCACATCCCGCCGCTCTAAGTCAAGAGCGGCGGAACTATGGTATCCGATGTATTTCACCTGTATTCCACCTATGATCTAGGGCGCATCGTCGGGAATAGGACTACATCCCTTATGGAATCCTGATTAGTTATAAGCATCACTAGTCGGTCAATGCCTATACCCATGCCTCCTGTAGGTGGCATACCGTGTTCAAGAGCAAACAAGAAATCCTCATCCATCATATGGGCTTCGTCATCGCCCATGTCACGCAACGCAACTTGGGCTTCGAAACGTTCTCGTTGATCAATAGGGTCATTTAGCTCACTAAAAGCATTCGCCATTTCACGACCGCCAATAATCAGTTCAAACCGATATGTGTAACGAGGGTCATCCTTTCTCCTTCTGGCCAATGGCGATACTTCTATAGGATAGTCTGTGATGAAAGTAGGCACTATCAGTTCCGGCTCAACCAGTTTATCGTAGATTTCAGCCAAGATAGCACCCCTTGAACGGTCACTTCCTAATTCGACCCCAAGCGACTTGGCTGCTTTCTCGGCATCTTCGTCTGTCTCGATCTTAGCAAAGTCTACGCCTGTATGTTTTAGTACCGCCTCAACCATAGTAAGCCTCGACCACGGCGGCGTAAGATCTATTTCTTTGCCCTGACACTCTACAGTCGATGTTCCGAGCACCTTCATTGCAACATGGTGGATGAGATTTTCCGCAATATTCATCATGTCAGTGTAATCCGCATACGCCTCATATAGTTCAAGCATAGTAAATTCGGGATTATGCTTAGTAGATATGCCTTCGTTTCGATATACCCGACCAAGCTCGTAGACTTTCTCAAGTCCGCCTACTATCAGGCGCTTTAAGTGGAGTTCCAGCGCAATTCTCATATAAAGATCAATATCAAGGGCATTGTGATGTGTAATAAAAGGCCTTGCACTTGCCCCTCCGGGAATCGTGTGCAAAGACGAAGTCTCAACTTCAATAAAGCCACGTGAATCAAGGTATTCCCTGACTGCTTTGAGCACGGCAGTACGCTGAAGGAACACTCGACGCACATCAGGATTAACGATAAGGTCAAGATAGCGCTGCCTATAGCGAAGGTCAATATCGACCAGGCCATGCCACTTTTCAGGCAAAGGTCGAAGCGCCTTACAAAGAAGAACGAATCCTTCTATCTCAACGCTTACTTCGCCTCTACGGGTGCGAAAGACCTTACCTACTACGCCTATGATGTCCCCAATATCCAGGGATGTAAAAAGTTCATAATCATCCTCACCGAGAGCATCAACCCTTGTATACACTTGTATGCGTCCGGAAAGATCAAGGACATCCGCAAAAGTCGCCTTACCATGACTCCGCATGGCCATTAGTCGACCTGCTATCCTCACGACACTCCCGTCAAGATCTTGGAAATCGTCTATGATGTCCTTACTAAGATGCGTTCTCTCAAATCTGGCTCCAAAAGGATCCACACCCTTGGCCCGGAGGGCTTCCAATTTCTGCATCCGAACGCGCATGTGTTCGTTATCAAGTTGTGGATAAGATAATTCTCCGTCATTCCCTCCGTTGCTTTCCAGGTTCATCTTATCACCTCGAAATTTCTAAGACTTGGAACTGGAGAGTCCCTACAGGCGCAAAGACATCCACAATACTACCGGCGGATTTACCTAAAATTGCCTTACCTACAGGGGACTCATTGGAAATACGGGAATTGCCGGGATCAGCTTCCGCTGAACCGACAATTATATACTCAAAGACATCTCCTTCATTCAGATCCTTTAGCTTTACCCTTGACCCTAGGCGGACAGTATCTGTGTCAAGCTCGTCTTCATCAATGATCTCGGCATTTCTGAGCATAGCCTCCAGTTGGGCAATGCGCCCTTCAACAAATGCCTGCTCATTCTTGGCGTCCTCATATTCTGAGTTGTCGGTAATGTCGCCAAAAGCCTTAGCATCCTTGATTCTAGCTGCAACTTCGCGCCGCCTGGTAGTCTTAAGGTGCCCTAGTTCCTTTTCAAGTTTCTTGAGCCCTTCCAGGGTAAGAACTACCTTCTGCGCCATACTGCTGATGCCTCCTTAATCATGAATCGTCCTTGTACATCTTGGCATCGCGCAATGCAGCCAAGCTTAATAATGCTTGATACTGTGCCCACCGCGCGACGCCCAATCGCATGCCAATATTATGTCTTCTGAC
>DIQZ01000095.1:50648-53302 GCA_002424305.1 Firmicutes bacterium UBA5449 | reverse complement strand
CACCTCGACCCTGGGACGGAACTCCAGCCTAGTCAGAATATCCAGGTAATCAGAGGGCGTGAAATCCTCAGGCCTACGCCCTGTGAGAGCTACCAGCACCGCATCTATCACGTTAGTGGCGAAAGACCTCCCATTAAACTCAGGGGTAGATACAACAAGAGTCTTGACTCCTCGCGACTTAAAAGCCTCAACATCATTTCTTGTCACTGTATTTGTGATGATAAGCTTCCCTGAAAGGTCTTCCGGCATGTGCTTCTTTATAAAATGGCAATCACCTCCGATAATATCCGCCCATTGGTATACGGAGGTAAACTTTGGTACTATTTCCTCTTGGCTCTTGCCTGTCGGGTAGAATACACTTATAGGCATATGACTAATGATCGGCATTAGTGCGGCAGCAATTACTTTCAGTGTTGAGAGAGTAGACGGAAAAATGGAAATTCCTAAGGCGAATGCGAGATCGCCAATTCTTAAATTGCATCCGGACTCAACAAGGGTGGATGCCATGCCGTATCTGTCTACCGCACAAACAACAAAGGCATTCTTATTTTCAAGAGGCATGTTCTCTTCATCACGAATATATTGAACGGCTCTACGCTCGATGACCCCCTTTAGCATACTCCCGTCAGCAACCGGAGTCTCTTTCGCTGTCTTTGCCATCCTCTCAGCTTGCCATAAAGTGTACCGCTTATTCCCCATGAAAAACCATCTGTCTGTCCCGCCCAGTCCTATGGCATCGACCTTCCCGTCGAGACTGCGAATGAGTTCTATTGCTTTCTGAACGTCGCCGTTAGTCCCGCGGCGTTCAACAGTAATTTCCTCTCCGAGCAACGTTATTTGCGCCTTGTGATCACGTTTTGTGGAACCAAGGCTCACACCGACTACGTGCTTCAAATGACCCCGCCCCCATTCCAAAATAGAGTTCTGTGTTAATTTACAGAGATTTCTCGAATAATGTTGCGGATGGTCTCCGGATTTATGTGCGCATCCTGCTTAATAGGTGATTCGCCAATGACAATGCTTATTACACGATTCCCAAGGATTGATTCTACAAGATTACACCTCATGTCTGACCCTATGAAGATCACGACATCATAGCTTTTTAGCTTACCTATGATTGCCATTATTTCATTGAGGACTTGAATGCCGGACCTCTCTCGGACATATCTCCATCGCTCTTCGTCATCCATGAGCAGCGTGAAGTCTATACCTTCTTCCCTGGCGATTTGCTGAACCTCATCCTTATTGCCGACAGGAAAGCCAACCAGAGCCACTCTCCCGCCTTTACGGACTTCCCCAAGGCTCTCCAGACGTGAGACAAAGACTCTATCTATGCCGACTCTATCTGCAGTCTCTTGCTGTGACAATCCATTGGACCTGAGATCCAGAATTCTCTCGACAGTATTTAAAAGGCGACCCTTATCTATTAGTTTCTCTCCTATACGCACAAATTCCAGAGCATTCCACCTCCCGCTAATTAGATTGCTTTGCCGGAAACAGTGTTTACATATTTGTGCACACCTTATTCTAGCAAAGCTCTCCTGAGAATGCAACTCTTATGGCACTTGCCATCTCATCTCCGGTCTTGGCTGAGTTAATATAATTACGGGCTGTAGCGGCACCGGGGATACCCCGGACATACCATGCTGCATGTTTTCTCATCTTGAGCACAGCTCTTTGCTCACCTACAAGTTGAATAAGCATCTCAAGATGCCTAAGGGCTAATGTCATTCGCTCCTCATACGTCGGGGGCGGGGTTTGCGTCCCTGTACTGAGGAATGTAACAACATCCCTAATCAGCCACGGATTACCCAGGGCTCCTCTGCCAATCATGACCATATCGCAACCAGTCTCAGCAAGCATTCTCTTGGCATCCTCAGGTGAACGAATATCGCCGTTACCGATAACCGGGATTGATACCGCATCTCTCACATCTTTGATTATGTTCCAGTCAGCCCTGCCGGAGTAAAATTGATCTCGGGTTCGTCCATGCACTGCCACAAGAGAAGCCCCGGCTGATTCTACCGCCTGTGCAAGTTCAACTGCATTGGCCAACTCTCCACTCCAGCCCGACCTCATCTTGACTGTAACCGGTACATTCACTGCTGAGACAACGGATGCAACAATATCCCGGGCAAGAGGCACATTCCGCATCAAGGCTGCTCCTTCCCTGTTTTTCACAATCTTAAGAGTCGGGCAACCCATATTAATATCAATAATCTCAGGGGAGGCCAATTCTTCAATAAGTTTGGCTGCACAAGCCATAGTCTTGGGATCATTCCCGAAAAGCTGAACCGCAATTGGCCGTTCACCATTTGAGATCCTCAGCATACGCTCAGTTCTTTCATTTCCGTATATGAGCGCATTATCAGAAATCATTTCCGTATAAACAAGAGCACAACCCATCTCTTTTGCAATGAGTCGATATGACCCGTCTGTAACACCGGCCATAGGTGCCAGCGCGACAGGAGCCCTGGCTGTGAAGTCAACTCCTCCGATAACAAGTCGGACAGCAGTTCCGGGTATTACAGGTGTTTCCAATACTACAGGTGTTGTTCGCGCCGCAGGCATTGCTGGAACCGTAGACGTTGTTCGAACCGTAGGCGTTATTACTGCTGTGCGAGTTCTTGGATCTTTAGCCTGATATTCATAGT
>DIQZ01000095.1:49083-50278 GCA_002424305.1 Firmicutes bacterium UBA5449 | reverse complement strand
GTAATAACAGGCCTGTCAGCAAGACCTAGAGTCTTGAGAACTTCTTCTACGGCTTCACAGTGCTCGTCCTTTCCGGGATGGCTCGCATCTACCACATGAAGCAATAGGTCAGAGTAAGCTGCCTCCTCGAGAGTGGCGCGAAATGCAGCTACAAGGTCGTGGGGGAGTTTTTTTATGAAGCCGACAGTATCCGCAAGCAACATAAAATCACCGGAAGGCAGGTAACTCCTTCTGATAGTCGGGTCAAGCGTAGCAAAAAGCTTATCCTCAACAAACACTTGTGCGTCTGTTAAGGCGTTGAAGAGCGTGGATTTTCCTGCGTTTGTGTACCCAACAAGCGAGACAAGGGGTAGCCCTGATTTTCTTCGATTCGACCTCTGGAGACCTCGCCTTTTTGTTATCTCCTCAAGCTCCTTCCGAAGAATCGAAATACGCTTCCTGATGCGCCTCCTGTCAACCTCAAGCTTCGTCTCCCCGGGCCCTCTGGTGCCTATACCGCCTCCGAGTCTTGACAGGGCAGTTCCCTTGCCAACCAATCTCGGAAGCAAATAAGAAAGCTGGGCCAACTCTACTTGGATTTTCCCTTCTTTACTTGCAGCCCTTGACGCGAATATATCCAGTATCAGCCAGGTTCTGTCAATCACCTTAATTTTGAGTAGTCTCTCAAGGTTGCGCTGTTGAGCAGGAGAGAGCTCATCGTCAAATATTATGAGGTCAGCATGAGTTGTAATGACAAGGATAGCAAGTTCCTTTGCTTTCCCTTCACCTATGTAATACGCCGGGTCAGGCTTCCCACGTTTCTGGATTAGTTTTGCGATAACCTCAGCGCCGGCAGTAGCAGCCAATTCTGATAGTTCATTAATGGAATCCTCAGTCTCCCACCATTGTGTGCCGGGCATTTCAAGCCCGACAGCAATTGCTTTTTCAGGAAAAGTTTCCAGAGCACGTTCACCTCCGACAATACCTCCGGAAGCCCCTGCCGATCTGGAAAACAGGGGCATTCCTGTCTCTTTATGATACCTGTGTTTTCAAGTCGTGTCATCTATGTCGTACTGTTCTGTCGCCTACCTAATCGATCTTTTCCTTATTCCATCACCCTCTTGATCCTCCCTCCATCCTTTCCTCATGTTATCGTTTCCTCTTGACTATCGTCTTGTCATGTCGTCTTCCTTATCGTATCGTCGCTTTTGTCGTC
>DIQZ01000095.1:47957-48905 GCA_002424305.1 Firmicutes bacterium UBA5449 | reverse complement strand
TCGTCGCTTTTGTCGTCACTCTTCGCACCCATCTTGTCGTCGCTTTTGTCGTCACTCTTGGCACCCTCTTGTCCCAGGCACCTAGCTCATGTCAATATCATTACATTTCTTAGAATACCGAATCCAGTCTCCTGACTGTTATCTTACAGTCCTTTCCGGCGGTTTATGCCCTACTAAGTCTCTATTCCCTGTGCCTATGAAGGTTCTGAACAACCCCTCACAAATTCTTAAGACCGTGTCCTATTCTTAAAATGCTGTCCCATTTTCGAAATGCTGTCCTATTTTCGATCACCTGGTACACCTGGTACATGTAGGATTAATCCTACATGTTCTCTGAGCCCAAAAGAGGAGTCATCTCGTGGGCAGCCAATGTTACTTTTAGGGACTGCATGTAGAAAAGATCCAAGTTCTTAGACACGGTGCTCTAGGTTCGCACACGTCTCAACCCTAATAGGTGTACGAAATTAGAGCACCTTTTTTTTAGCCTACCTGAGGTGCTCGGATATCTACCACCCCTTTCAGAAACGTGCTCGAATTTCGTACACCTAAGCCTGGATCTGTGCTCGAAAATAGTACACATCTTTCCGAAAAACCTTTTAAGACAGTAAAGATCTCTACTGTTTTGAGATTGCAGGCCAAAAGAACCTAAATTCTCAGGTAAGGTGCGCGAATTTGGCGCACCCAATTGGGAACGCTGCTCTAAAATAGCACACGCATCTCAGAACCTTTTTCAGGGTGCTCGGTTTTCAACCACATATTTGAAAAAGGTGCTCTAAAAACGAGCACACTTTTTGAAAACGTGCTTGTTTTTGGAGCACGCACCCCTATGAACCACCTGACATGTGCACTTTTTAGAACCGGGTGGTCGAAAATGCAGCACTCTTATGAAAAGTGTGCTCTAAAATAGTGCAGCAAAACCGGTTTGGTGGTCGAATTTGAAGCACCCCC
>DIQZ01000095.1:43195-47735 GCA_002424305.1 Firmicutes bacterium UBA5449 | reverse complement strand
CGAAAGGGGGGTCGAAATTGAAGCACTCATACGAAAACTGTGGTAGGAATTCGACCACCCAAGAGAACACAAGAGAACGAAATGGGATCCACAAAACCGGATGGTCTCTTCCAAACTTCCAACACAAGTCAATGATATGACGGCACAGCAAATGCATAATACATATTATCAATTAATGTATTGACATTATTAATGTCAAGCTTTAATATAATTAAGACGAGCCAATTTTCCATATTGTATCAAGTAATGAAATTTATCTCATAGTATCTAAGACAGCGATCTTAGGAAGCAATCAGATGAAGGAATATGGTATCAAGCGGTGACAAGACCCAAGAATTCAGCATACAGAGGTGAGTTCCGTTGAACAAGACAGATGTTGCCCTTGAGGTGAAATCCCTTACGAAAGCATTTCACGATAGTGGAAAGAAAAAGGTCAAGGCTGTAGACAACGTCAGTTTCCAAGTAAAACAGGGCGAAGTAATAGGACTACTCGGCCCGAACGGCGCAGGCAAGACCACAACAATCAAATGCATCCTGGGCATAATGCGTCCGAATTCAGGTCACATCTCCGTCTTTGGCGATGACGCACAGTCACATTATCCACGCATACTCAATAACATGAGCGCAGTTTTGGAGGGCAGTAGGAATATATACTGGCGGCTGACGGTGTGGGAGAACATCCTTTTTTTTGCAGGACTTCACGGGGTTACCTCTCGTGATAATAAGACACATTTTGAGCATCTTATCCGGCTCTTCTCACTGGAGGACAAAAGGAATGTCGAAGTGAGGAAATTGTCGCAAGGCATGAAACAGAAAACCAGTATCGTATGCGCACTGGCACGACGCACCCCATTAGTCTTTTTGGACGAGCCTACCCTCGGACTGGATGTGGAGACTTCTCTGGAACTCCGAGCTGTATTGAAGCAACTGGCCGCCGAAGAGAATCGCACAATCATCGTAAGCAGCCACAATATGGACGTAATACAAGACATATGCCAACGCGTAATTATCTTGTCGCAAGGACGGGTGGTAGCAGATAACTGTGTCAGCGATCTAGTAAATTTTTTCAAGACTAAGGCGTACCGCCTAACTCTCCGAGGATCCATTCCCGATGGCCTGGAGGAAGCGTTGACATCTAAATTTACAGGAATAACAGCAACCTGCGACGGGGCAAGCACAGAAGTCAAAGTCAATTTGCTTGAGGATAATGATATCTACATCCTTATGGATATTCTACGTGACGCAGGAGCGATCATAGATGAGATCTCTCACGAGGAAACCGATCTGGAGAAAGCATTCCTGGAGATCGTCAGGAGGGAGAGGAATAATGATGAATCTCGGTAGCATTTTCGTCACAGTCATTCGACGGGATTGGGCAATGATGAGGACGTACATCGTCAACACTGTCTCATCACTGGTGTCAATATACGTGATCTTTCTCCTCATCTTCTTGGGCTTGAAGAGTCTTTCAGGTTACGCTGCCACCGGAGCGCTTGAGGGATCGATGGAAGGCACTGTCATCGGGTTCTTCGTCTGGACCTTCACTGTAATGGGATTCTCGGAGCTGGCTTGGGGTCTCACAGGTGAAGCGCAAGCCGGCACACTGGAACAACTCTATCTTACCCCTTGCGGATTCAAATGGGTATGCGGATGCACAATGATATCCGGTTTGGTGCTACAATTCATCCCTGTTCTGATACTGCTCGTCGTAATGATGGCCACCACAGGACAATGGCTGAATCTTAACTTCGTCAGCCTCATCCCATTGCTGCTCATCACAATCCTCGGCTCATATGGATTCGGATTTGCTCTCGGCGGTCTTGCCCTCATATTCAAGAGAATACAGGCTATCTTTCAGATACTTCAATTTGTGTTCATTGGGTTCCTCGTCATCCCGCAGAGAGTGCCTTGGGCCAAATTCCTCCCGCTTTCATTGGGGAACTCCCTCATCTATGACGTGATGGTGGACGGGACACGTCTTTGGGAGCTTCCGATTGAGAGCATTCTCACTGCTCTGGCAGTAGGCGTTTTCTACCTTGTCATCGGAGTAATCATATTCTCCTATTGCGAGAATATCGCAAGAGATCGCGGCCTGTTAGGACACTATTGATAAAATCAGCAAAAATCCCCGGGCCTGGCTATTTCCAATAGGTCCGGGGATACATTCCTTGGAAGACGACGTCCTCAAATTCATCGACATCCCTGAGCATTAGGAGTATACGCGAATACTCCTGGAACAGGGCTTTCATTGTGGGGACTAATCCGATACCGCCCGGACACTACGGATACGCTCTCAGGCCTGATTTCTCTCGTATATAATGCGTAAACCTTCAAGCGTCAAGTTAACATCGATTTCGTCGATCTCCTGCGCTTCCTTGGCAATCAGCGGTGCCAGGCCGCCCGTGGCGATGACCTTACAACCTGTTCCAAGCTCCTCTTTCATTCTCCTTACGATTTCATTGACCTGACCGACTGCCCCATAAACAAGCCCTGCCTGCATACTCCGAACTGTATTTCGTCCGATAACAGTTGGCGGTCTAACTAACTCTACACGGGGAAGTCTCGCTGCCTGAGAGAAAAGTGCCTCACTGGAAATCATAATTCCCGGACAGATCACACCACCGAGGTAGTCCCCGTCTTCCGAAACTGCGCAAAAAGTAGTCGCTGTTCCGAAATCCACTACTATTACAGAAGAATGGTACTTTTCATAAGCTGCAACAGCATTAACTATACGGTCTGCCCCAATCTCTCTCGGATTCTCGTAGCGAAGCACCATTCCGGTCTTAATTCCAGGTTCCACTACAAGAGGCTCTATTTTGAAGTACCTCTTAGCAAGATCTTCGAATACACCGATGATAGGTGGAACAACACATGAAATCGCGATCCCATGAATTTTATCAAACTTGATTCCTTCATGTGTGAATAGAGCAGACAGAATCATCGCATATTCGTCTGAGGTCTTACGTTTGTCTGTCGCAATGCGATAACTCGTCACAAGTTGAGCTGTGTCATAAACACCGATCATAATGTGCGTATTGCCGATGTCAAGCGCAAGAAGCATGAACAGGCCCTCCCCTTCCTATCCAAAACCGCATGTGAAATGTATTCATCAGGTACCAATAGGCACCGATATCACCATTACTAAGCCCTGCGGCCTACACAAGTATATTACTGAAAGCCCGAATGAGTATTACAATCCCCATTCCCACAAAAAGCAATCCGGCGACAACCTGAAGGTATTCTGTAGGCACGAATTTCGAAACGACACTCCCGAAGAGAGCTCCTATCAGACTTACACTGGCAAGCGCAAGCGATGCTCCGATAACGATTGGCATTATCTTCTGGTGTTGTGCCACAAGTGTAAATACTGCAAGTTGCGTCTTGTCTCCGATCTCTGCAAGAAAGATTGTAGCAAAAGTAAGTCCAAGCAGCTTCCAGTCCAAAGGATCCCAACTCCTTCCATACATGTACCATACATCCGTGTTACACATCTGAGATAGATTATTTGCTATGAGTTTACACCATTTTCAGGGTACGTGTCCTGTTTTCTATTGCAGACTTCATGTTCTTGAAATTTCTATGCCCTTTTACAATATCCTTTCCACAATTCAATATCCATTTTACTGCTCGGGCCCCCTCAATTCAAATGTCAGAAGCTCCTCAATGGTGAAATACCCCCTTCCGACAATTCTCGCGTCCTCAAGTAGGAATTATCGGTCGATAGGAGGTTTGTGCCAATAGAGAACCCGGCCGGTCTTCCCAGGTTGATTCGACACAGCGTATATTCAAATTTCCTTTTGCGAGAGACGTATCTGTGAGGTGTGACATTGCAAGCATAGTTTCGAGGATCAGCAGGAAGACCTGTGGGTATTCACCGATTTCTAGCGCCCTGACAAACTACTCAATTTTATCCCCGATCCAGGTGAAACTCAAACAGCATACACCTACTCCTATGCCAATACGTAACTGAGCCAGTTTTCCACATACCGTTTAACTTCATCACGGTTTTCCTCGGTGACTTCTAATACCTCAGTGTCGTCTCGACTGCGGATTTCATTTAAGAAGGGGTTGTCGTCTTCTTTAAGAACACCTATGACAGGCACTGTACTATCAAGAGCTTCCGCTACCGCTTGTCTAAACCCATAAGCAGTAATCTCAAAACGGCCGAGCTCGTCCATGACAATGAGTTCCGCACAACGAATGCCATTTTTAATAGCTTCCGCTCCAACAGTTTCAAATGAATCGATATGAATGTCCCAGCCACCTTTGCGGGCTGTAGATATTTTCGCTGATGAAGACGAATCCAAATCGATAATGCGAAAGGCGCGCAAACGCTTGCCTTGAAATACCCTGTCCACTCTAAATCCGCCCAAAGCCACAGGGAATTTTTCAAGCGTTGAAAATAAGATGGTAGACTTACCTACATGCTTCCGCCCTGTAAGGAATAGATTCTCTTTTAGTATCATGGTATCCTGGTTCCTCCTGATATGACTGCATGCTCTGTAAGCGTATCAATTCCTAAGACCTTTCTTAGGCAGGT
>DIQZ01000095.1:39312-42963 GCA_002424305.1 Firmicutes bacterium UBA5449 | reverse complement strand
ACATCCTATCGGAATCATAAAGATTGTAGCTCGATGTTGTCGACCCTGCAGAAACTGCTATTCCTTAAATTTCATGTGAGACAGAGGCTTCAAAGTGCCTCTACGGATTAGTATTTCAGAAAGCAGAACTGCAATGGCGCCACCTGCAAGAGCGGTAATAAGTTGAGGCACTTGCATCATTTTAGCTATCTTTGGAGGCAAGTCACCTAAGATCCTCACTCCGCCGGACAACACAAGATATTTGACTACTGACGCGATAATCACAGCCACATATTTGCTCCGTTTTTCAAGAAGCCCGTAAACTATGACCAAAACGGCGTTCCCTAACGCAATAAAAGGGATCATCGGTCCCAACGGAGCAGGTAGAATGCCACGCCAAAATGCGATTACAGGGGTGACAAGGCCTATCGCCACTCCTCCCCAGATTCCCACAAATACGGCAGCAATATATAGCATCGTATTAACGAGAGGACCCGTTGCATACTGTGGCATGCCCATCATCTGAATTACCAGGGTTAATGCCATTAATATGGCAGTCCTCGTAGTAAAGAGAACACTCCGTCTGGTATGTGTACCTTCCAAAACCCCCACCCTCTTCCTTCTTCTTTCGTCTTCTTGCTTCATTTGTGCTCGTTTATGTCTCCGTGAGGTTCTGCTGCATTCTTTTCATGGTCTTCTATGTCCCCGGATTTTGTCTTGCCCTATCTCAACTCGCAACCCACACAGATACAAAGAGGATACCAATAGTTCAAAAACTAAAGCTTAAATGCGCATGGAAAGCGATATTCGCCCGCGATCAGAATCAATCTTCACTACCTTCACTTTCACAATGTCACCAACTGCCGCCACATCGTGTGGATTGTGCACAAAGGAATCACTCATCTCAGAAATGTGGACAAGTCCGTCTCGTTCAACCCCGATGTCAACAAACGCCCCAAAGTCCACCACGTTGCGTATGGTACCACTGACTACCATACCGGGCGTGAGATCCTCCATGGACAGAACATCACTTCTGAACACAGGGCCCGGTAGCTCTGACCTGGGATCTCGTCCCGGACGTCTCAAGGCATCTACTATGTCCTCCAGGGTCGGAGCACCAACCTCCAGTTCTTCTGAAAGAGATTTAATATCAATATCCACAAGTTTACGTCGCAACTGAGTAACCTTCTCAGGATAGAGAAGCTCCTCCGGATGAGATCCAAGCCGACTGAGAAGAGCTTCAGCTACGCGGTAGGATTCAGGGTGAATGGGTGTAATAGCCAAAGGATCCTCAACCGACCATATCCTAAGAAACCCGGCTGCTTGTTGAAATGTTTTCGGCCCAAGCCTAGGAACTTGAAGTAAGCCGTCTCTGGATTTGAATGAGCCATTCTCCTCACGAAACGAGACAATATTCTTTGCAACTGTTTTTGAAATTCCTGCTACATATGACAGAAGAGCTGCTGAAGCTGTATTAAGATTAACACCCACATGATTGACGCATGATTCCACGACCTTTTCCAGGGTTTCCCCGAGCCTGGTCTGATTAATATCATGCTGGTAGAGGCCTACCCCAATTGATTTGGGATCAATCTTCACAAGCTCAGCAAGGGGATCTTGAAGTCTGCGGGCAATTGAGACTGCTCCCCTGATAGATACGTCAAGGTCAGGAAATTCCTCCCGCGCTATGTCAGATGCAGAATAGACAGATGCGCCTGCCTCGTCCACGACTACGTAGTGAAGATCATAAGCTGCATTCTTTATGATATCGCTGATAAATGCCTCAGTCTCGCGGGAGGCGGTACCATTGCCGATAGCGATGATATCAGCATTATGCTTCTTGACAAGACTTAGGATAATCGTCTCAGATTTCTCCTGAAGTTCTTGCGGAGGATGCGGATATATAGTGGCAGTATCAAGTAGTTTACCGGTAGAATCTACCACTGCTATCTTTGACCCTGTCCTGAAACCGGGATCAATACCTAAGATGGTTTTTCCACTAACGGGGGACTGCATCAGGAGATTTCGCAGATTCTTTGCAAATACCGTAATTGCATGACCTTCTGCTTGCTCAGTCAAAGCGCCTCGAGTCTCTCGCTCCATCGCAGGACACAGCAGCCTTAAGTATCCGTCCTCAATTGCAAGATCCAGTTGTTCTTTAAATATGCCGTCGTCTTCGCCGATAAACTCGCCCAGAATAACTGAAAGAAGCGTTTCATCAGGTCTCGACAACTTGACCTTTAAGGCACCTCTGGACTCTCCCCGATTTATTGCCAGGATCCTATGAGGGGGCATATTTGCAATTTGCTCCTCATAATCGTAGTAATCTTCATATTCGGATGACTCTTCATCCTGTGTCCCGGTGGCCTCGATCAAGCCTGCTTCGCGGAAGAATCGCCTGGCCACAGCCCGGACTTTAGCATCCTCAGCCGTTATTTCAGCTACGATATCACGTGCCCCGGCTAAGGCCTCATCAACTGTGATCACATCCTTTTCAGGATCTATGTACTTGGCTGCTATCTCCTGTACATTGCCATCCATGTCCTGCTTTTCCAGCATCAACATGGCGAAAGGCTCAAGTCCCCGTTCACGGGCTTTCGTAGCCCTGGTCTGCCTCTTAGGTCGATACGGCAGGTAGAGATCCTCCACCTCTTGCAAAGTGGATGCGCCTAGGATAGCGGCACGAAGCTCATCCGTCAATTTACCCTGCTCATCAATGGATCTTATCACTACCTCTTTACGATCCTCGAGATTACAAAGGTATGTTAACCGTTCCTCAATTGACCTTATGAACACTTCATCTAAGGAGCCGGTAACCTCTTTTCGATACCTGGCAATAAACGGAACAGTATTCCCCTGTTCAAGAAGGGCAACTGTGCTGGATACATTAGCTGAGCTCAGAGAAAGCTCACGCGCCATTCTTCTTATGATATCTTCTTTAGCCATTTCCAGTTCACCATCTTTGCAGATTCTGTTTTGGACAAAAACCGTATCTCTTCAATGCGACTCAAGGCCCACAACGTGTAGACTGTATTAGGATATCGGGCTACAATAAGTACCCCTAATAAACCTCCATGACATATTATAGATCGTTTCTTCTAAGGCTGCTTTCTAAACTCAGCACTTCGTCTCTCTCTCATGCATAACCACCCCTAACTCAAATATGCACCAATCGGTGAACTCTCCCCACTTGGGTTAGACGTGCTATGAAATGTCAATAGAAAAATACGGCTGCTCTCGAGTCCAAACCGAGTAGACTGTGTGAACCAAGCGTCGCGCCACTGCTCCTGTTGCAACCTTTGGGTGTTTGCCCTGCTGGTTCTTAGTTTCGTAGTAAACATTGAGGTCTAGATTGAACCGCCGGGCGGATACTGCTAACATAGAAGCCCCGGATAAAAATATCTCCGGGGCTATGCCAATATGGCACTACTTGTAAATCTCATAAACTTTCAATTCCTCTGGCAACTCGGTGTGCTTGGTATACGCAACCACCACCCAGTCAGATCGACTAAGAACCGATTACCTGCCCCTGATGGGTGTGGGAGGACAAAGCAATCGCCCCTAACCAAAGGGGGGAACCGTTATCGAGGTTATGACCCTTTTAATGGCCCTCTGAGCTAGCTAAGGCTACTAAATCATTAATACCACCTTGATAATATCCGGATTCTCACC
>DIQZ01000095.1:38862-39089 GCA_002424305.1 Firmicutes bacterium UBA5449 | reverse complement strand
TGAGCATGGAGTCCAGGTCAATCCTACCTTGCTCAATCAGTTCTATGCTAACAGCGAAATCTTCTTCATTGAAAACATAACTGCCAACGACATTGAGCTCTCCAGTGACGATTTGCTGCATGTTAACCTCAATGATTTTCTGAGCATTACCAATCCATACAGCTGTACCACCACATTTGAGAACTGCCAGCGATTGTGCTGCAGAACCGCCTAACCCCACAGCTTCA
>DIQZ01000095.1:2575-38684 GCA_002424305.1 Firmicutes bacterium UBA5449 | reverse complement strand
CATGGTACGCTACTGAAAGCGGTTCTGCCATACAGGCATGCTCCCAAGATATTTCTGGTGATAACCTAAAGAGATATCCATGATGTCTGAGCCACATATTCCCACTGACTTAACTCGAATCAGTAATTCATCATCTCGTGGAGTAGGAGTTGCTACTTCTTCGAGTTTCATTATTCCATCGCCTCTAAAAACTAAAGCTTTCACCGAGCATTCCCTCCCTCAAGCCCTTTGACTTGTAGTGGTATAGCTACGCTTCACTAGCCACTTCACTGGCAAGTCTCTTCAATTGCTGGGTTCGTCTATATCCGCTGTATATTATCCATATGATAGCCACCACAAAGACCAAACCCATGGGACGAGTCAGCAATGGTAGAAGAGAACCCTTTGTTTGCATCATTGCTCGCCTAAAGCTCACATCAGCCATGGGACCTAAGATGATTCCTAAGACTAACGGTGCCATCGGATATTCTAAGTTTCTGAGTACATATCCTAATAAACCGAAGAAGAACATTACGTATACGTCAAAGATTCTAACTCCACCGGCATAAGCCCCTATCACTGTCAGAGGGACAATGATGGGCATCAAGATCTCCCTTTTGATTTTTAGCACAGAGACCATAGGTTTAGCTAGAGCTAGCCCCCATATCAACATGAATACTGAGCACAGCAATAACACTATTGCCACTGCATAAAGAAAACCCGGGAATTCAAAGTTGAGAAGAGGCCCTGGGCGTACTCCATGTAGCCACATGGCTGCAAGGACCATAGCTGCTGGCGGACTTCCGGGAATTGCAAGTGTCAGTAAGGGAATCATCGCTCCGCCAACCACGGCATTGTTTGCCGTTTCAGCACAGGCAACTCCTTCTATTGACCCTTTTCCAAACCTCTCAGGATGCTTAGATCTTCTCTTGCCTACATCATAAGAAACCCAAGCACCAATGTCTTCACCAGCACCTGGGATTACTCCTATAAGCATCCCGATAATGCCGGAGCGAATGGATATAGGAATCAAGGACTTAATATCCTTCCAGTCGGGAACCACTCTGCCAACTTTGCCTTCTATTTTATAGGGCTCCTTTTCCTGTAGCACCGATACGACCTCAGAAATTCCAAATAGTCCAATCAGTGCCGGGATAAGGGATATGCCACCTTTTAGCTGAAGCAGGTTAAAGGTAAATCGTGGATATGCATAAACAGCATCCAAACCCACCATGGCGGTGAGAATACCCAAAAACCCCACAATCCATCCCTTTACGGGCGCATCCTCTGTGGTTAAGTTGCCACAGATCATAATACCGAAAACTGAGATCAAGAACATTTCCCAATGACCGAATTTCAGGGCTAGCTTGGAGATTATTGGGGTTAGTACTATCAAAGATATAATACTGATAATCATCCCGAAGAATGAAGCTATAATACCAACTCCGATAGCTAAACCACCCTTACCCTTCTTAGCCAAGGGAAAACCATCTAGGGCTGTAGCTGCAGCTGAAGGTGTCCCGGGAATATTGATCATGGTAGCCGATATACACCCGCCTGTAACTGCTCCCACATAAACACTCAGCAGAAAGGAAAGGGCCAAGTCCATGTTCATTCCATAGCTGACATTGATCAACAAAGCCAGGGCCATAGTCGCCGTCAATCCAGGAATTGCACCAATGACAATGCCTCCCAAGGTTCCGAAAATCATCATTAGTATATTGGGCGCTGTTAAAATACTGCCAAAGACATGCGAAAACAAAGAAAACTCGCGAGTTATAGTTTCTAACATCTTCTTACCTCCCTATGCCTAAGGTAAAGGTATACGAAAGAAATTGCTAAAGGCATAACTGATAGCAATTGCGGTTCCAATAGAAATGAGAACTATGTTGACTACACTAGTAGCTTTCAGATATAGCATAGTCACAACAAGATAAAGAAAAGTAGCGATGGTGAAATGGACCCTGCCAATCAATCCAAAAATATACACTGCCATAAGGGCTATTAGGACGAGAGCCCTAGTTGTAGTATCAGATCTTAGGCCCTTTACGATTTCTTTGTTTCTTATGACTTCCTTAAGTTCTTTGAGCCCGTTTCTCTTCACTGCCGTATTTAGTAGAATTCCTCCCATGATGGTAAAGATAATACCTAGGATCATCGGGAAAAATCCAGGAGCGTCGAGAAATGATCCGTACACTCTCATTTGCAAAGATGAATAGACAAGCACCGGTCCTAGTACTAGGAAGAAGATGCCCACCACCACATCGGCGGCATTTATTCGGCTCGGTTTGGATTTGGACAAAGCGATCCCTCCCCTTCGTTCCCCTAGGATGCCGGCAAAGGGAACAAGTCCCTTTGCCGGCTAAGGATTAACTTCTTACTTCTTGATCTTCTGTTTTTCAACTTCCCAATCCCACTCGTCTATGGTTGAGATTCCCAGTTTGTCAGGGGATACCTGGGCCAATCCTGCATTGTGTATCGCCCAAGCATACCCAGCTTCATGCATTGACAGGAATCTATCAGCCTCTTCGCCATAGTAACCGGCGATATTCAGTGACTGAGAAGCTGCAAATTCTGCAATTTCTGGTTGCTCCATTGCCCACACAAAGGCTTCTGTCAGCTTATCAATGATTGGCTGTGGAGTATCTCTACGGATGAAGATAGGCCAGGTTTCAGAAAGCAGTGGGATATGTTCACTGCCCTCCAAAACATCAACAACAGCCGGAAGTTCTTTGCCATTGGCCAATTTGTACGGTTCAAAGGATGTTAGAACTACTGCCTCAATCTGATTTGCCTCTGCAAAGTCAACTCCGGCAGAGAAGCTAATCATAGCGAATTCCACTTCACCGGCAATGACTCCAACTGCAGCAGAATGGCAAGAGTCAAATGTTACATAGTTAACATCTGAAACACCGGCTACCCCAAATAGCACTTCTGCTAGTACATGTGGGCCTGCACCAAATCCTGAGATGCCGACATTGCAGTTTCCACTTCTCAGAGCCTCCATGGCATCATCGAAGCTTTCATAGGCCCCTGGTTTGGCGATTAAACCAGCTGGTCCGGAAAATGGATGCCAACTTACCCAGTCAGTCCAATCGGTGTCCACATAATCAAACACCCTTAGTCCCACAAATGGACCGGAGCCAGTTGCATACAGGTTGTACCCATCCGGCTTGCGCTGCAAGACTTCAGAAGCAGCAATTCCGCCAGATGCTCCAGGCATGTTGACAACATTAATCGTCGTGCCTAAGTATTCAGACATTTTGGCTATAATTGGTCTTACAGCAGTATCGGTTCCACCGCCTGCAGAAAAGCCAACAGTTACTACAGGAATTCTCGAAGGCCAATCAGAAGCCAACACTCCGGAACTGCATACCAATAGTACCGTCAAGGCTAAAAGCACTACTCTTTTCACTATCAAATACCTCCTCTAGAATTGTCTACTAGCACAACTCGTTAGTTAAGACATTCTAAATCCACTCTATCCCCCCTTCAAGGCTAATTACCAAATGGTGTAACCACCATCGATTACCAAAATATGTCCTGTAACGTAGCTTGAGGCGTTTGATGCTAAATATACAGCTGTAGGCCCTATCTCATCAGGTTCTGCAAATCTGGCCATTGGCACTTGGGATAGTGCATCGGGTCCCTGTTCAGTATGTATCCAAGGCTCATTTAGTGGTGTTTTGAAATATCCAGGTGCAATGGCATTGACCCGAACATTGAACTCCGCCCACTCTGCGGCAAAAGCCTTGGTTAACATATTGACGCCCCCTTTGGATGCACAATATGTGCCTACGGCACGTCTTCTGTTAACTATCAGGGAAGACATTGATGAAATGTTGATAATGGAACCTCCGTGCCCTTGCTCAATCATGATACGGCCAACTTCTTGACAAGTATTAAAGGTTCCCTTGAGATTGACATTCATGATTAGATCGTAGTCTTCACTGGTCATGTCCTTCATCCAATAGCGCCTGTTTAGGCCGGCACTGTTAACCAAGACATCTATCTTGCCAAAATCGGACTTAACTTGACTCACCATATTGTTGACAGTATCACGATCACTCACATCCAGACAGAAGCTCGTGGATTGTCTTCCTAAGGCTCGTATCTGAGCTGCTACATCTCGGCCTTTTTCTTCGTTGAGATCTGCAATGACTACGTCAGCTCCGCTTTGAGCTAGACATATAGCCATCGATTCTCCAAGGCCTTGAGCTCCCCCAGTCACAATTGCTACTTTGCCTTCAAGACTGAATGCCTTTAACACTAGCTCACCCTCTTGTCAGTATTTATCTAGCTAAGCAATTCCTGAACCTTCTCTACTATTGCCTCAGGTGTTAGCCCATAGTGCTCTAACAAATCCTCATGACTCGGTGCCGATTGGCCAAATCTATCAGCTATTCCCACTTTCCTAATGGGGATTGAATC
Source organism: Firmicutes bacterium UBA5449 (assembly GCA_002424305.1). GTDB lineage: Bacteria > Bacillota > SHA-98 > UBA4971 > UBA4971 > UBA4971. The sequence goes on along the minus strand of DIQZ01000095.1, from coordinate 34,274 downwards.
CCCAATAATATCGGAGATGGCACAGCCTAATCCCCCGATGAGGCTGTGTTCTTCTGCCGTTACAATTCCCTTTACTCCCCGTGCTAGCTGTCTTACTGCCTCTGCATCCAGTGGTTTAAGTGAACTGACATTGATAACTCGGATGGAAACGTTCTTCTTCTCCAACATCTCCTTCGCTTTCAAGGCCATGGACACCATTAATCCATTTGCATATACCGCAATATCTTTCCCCTCAGAAATCAATCTTGGTTTGCCAATCACGAATTCATCTTCTTCATTGGTGAGCACAGGCATTTCACTGCGACTGATCCTGAGATAAACTGGGCCTTCATATTCTATGATGGCCTTAACTGCCTGCCTTACTTCAACGGCATCAACTGGTACAATAACGGTCATGTTCGGGACGGCACGCATTATTGCTACATCCTCAATTGCTTGATGTGTTGCCCCATCCGCAGAGTCTGAAAAACCGTAACTGGAGCCGACCAGTTTAACATTGAGCTTAGGGACGGCGATGCTTTGGCGGATCTGATCATATGCCCTACCGACGATAAACACGGAAAACGAGTGCGCGAATGGAATCTTTCCTGTCAATGAGAGACCTGCTGCAACAGAGACCATGTTCTGTTCGGCAATACCCATTTCAAAAAACCTATCCGGAAGATTATTCTTAATATATCGAGACATTGTGGAGCCACTCAAGTCTGCATCAAGAGCAACTATCCGTGGGTTCTTTTTAGCTGCTTCTAATAATGCCATTCCATAGGCATTTCTGAGACATTCAAGTCTTGCCATGTCACTCACCTCACATATTGGATATGTCCAACTTGGCTTGTTTGAACTGTTCTGCATTAAGTGCTCCGTTATGGAAGCCGGGGACATTCTCTGCAAAAGATACTCCCTTACCCTTTACCGTATGGGCAATAATGGCGCAAGGAACACCTTTAACTTTGTCCACTTCATCTAGGGCATCAACAATGGCTTCCATGTCATGACCATCTATCTCGAAAGTTTTCCATCCAAAGGCTGAAAACTTGGCACCAATATTTCCAATATCAATGCACTCTTTAATGGGACCTGTTGCCTGTAGCTTGTTGTGATCTATGATGGCCACTAGGTTATCTGTCTTATAGAAGTTAGCAGCTGTAACAGCTTCCCACACCTGACCTTCCCCAAGCTCACCATCACCTAAAATCACATATACTTTATAGTCTCTTCCATCGAGCTTTCCACCTAATGCCATTCCCAGCCCAATAGATAAGCCCTGTCCCAAGGAGCCGGTGTTACATTCTATACCGGGAGTATAGTCTCTCTCTGGGTGTCCTTGGAGCATAGCACCCAAGGTTTTAGTCTTAGCCAACTCGCTCTTGCTAAAATAACCGCATTCGGCTAGAGCAGCGTACTGAGCCAATGCTGAATGTCCCTTACTAAGAACGAACCGATCTCGATCAGAATCATGCATTCTATCGGGTGAGTGGTTCATCTTGTAAAAATACAGCGCGGCAACTACGTCTGCAACGGACATAGAGCCTCCTAGGTGTCCTTTGTTATTCACACCGAGTGCTTCCAAAATGCCTAGTCTTATTATCTTAGCCTTCTCTTGTAGGTACACTATGTCTCTATTTCCCAACGCAAGTCACCTCATTCCATCAGTCTATTTCTTGAGAGATATCCCGTTCAGTTTTTCATAAAACAAAGCTAAGCCACCATGGTCCACAGAAGCATGTCCATCAGCGACTATTGTCTGCATCATCTCCATCACCTGGGCAGTCAATGGTAATGCGGTATGCAGACTCCTACTTGTTTCAAAAACATTTGACAAGTCCTTGATATGCAGGTTCATTCTAAAACCAGGCTCGAAATTGCCAGTAAGCATTCTTGGAGCTTTATCTTCCAAGCACTGGCTTCCCGCCAACCCAGAGCGAATAGCATTGAAAATCTTTTCCGGCTCAACTCCTGCTGTTTTACCAAAAGTTAAAGCCTCGGCTACTACCGCAATATTGACAGCCACAATCATTTGATTGACAAGCTTAGTGGTTTGACCGGCCCCTACATCACCTACTAGTGTTACAGAACCACCCATTACATCGAGAATTTTCTTGCATTTTTCAAATGTTGATTCCTCACCACCCACCATAAAAGCGAGGGTACCAGATTTCGCTTTTTCTACACCACCGCTTACTGGAGCATCTAGTGTTGACACTCCTTTGTCGGCAAGGCTTTTCGCAACTTCCTGGGAAACCAAGGGTGCGATAGAACTCATATCGATCAGAATCTGTCCTCTTCTTACTCCCTCGATAACACCCTTCTTACCTAACACTACTTCTTTAACCTCGGGTCCGTTAGGCAGCATAGTCAAGATAATGTCGCTATTCTCTGCCACCTCCTTAGGCGAGGAGGCTTTCCTTGCCCCGAGATCCACAAGCCTCTTAACCGGTTGTGGATTGATATCATAAACTGTCAACTCATACCCCACGGCAACTAGATTCTTCGCCATGGGTTCACCCATGAGTCCTAACCCAATGAACCCCAGTCTTTTCATAATGACCCCTCCTTAATGCTCATGACTCTTCCGATGAGTTGTGTTTCTGACTGTTATGTTTCCGATGCCAACTCGAGCTACTAACGTCCTAATTTTCATTGTCAACGGCCGGTAAAACTGTCACCCCTAAATACGTTCACTGAGAAAATGTCACCCTTAGTGTTAAGGTGAGCATGTTGGGTGGTGGCCGCAAGGCACATGGGTACTTTTGGGGGGCAAGATAATATTGTGGTTTCCTGTGGTTTATCTTTCAGCATAGATCTTCCTCCGATAGGCTTTCTCACGCCAGTAGCCAGTGGAGGGTTCTTCCTTAGGTGGCGTGAGAGGGATAAGGTCGAGGTCTTTGTCAAGGTAAGGGCGAAAAGCAGATTTAGATTGATTGGGACTTACAGCGAATCTTTCATTGAATCTAGAGATAAATTCTGGGAGGAAGGTATTAGCCTCATCTATGGTAGAGATTCCGACTTCAGTTAATATCCGACGAATGGATCTAGCAGAAACCTTGATGTTTTGATACTGGGCAAGTAGTTCAGACATTTGCCGGCAACTTGCATTTTGATATTTATCTAGGTCAAGAGCCAATGAAATGATCGTGTCTTGCACCTCCTTGAATATATGGGGGTGACATTATCAGAGGCCGACGACAACGTCCCAATTTTCATTTGCAAATCAATCGTAATTTTTATATTATAAATGGTACGGGACGCTTTCTCTCTTAGGATGGTGTCTTTCCTGGTAGTTAGCACACCATCCTATTGCAGGAGCGTCTCTTTTTCATCAAACTTAGTTTGATGAGCTTAAGCTTTCTATGATAGCTTTACGGGTATTGTCCATGTGTCTATGCATAGCCCCAATGGCATCATCCTCATCTTTGGCCACAATAGCCTTTAAAATGTTTTGGTGATCTCTAATCCCCCTTTCAAAGGCTCCTTCATACTTTATTATTTCCAGCTGTTGGTTGACCAGAAACACATCTATGGCATCGAAAATTTTTATTATTACTTTGTTTTTTGTAGCCAGTGCTATTTGACGATGAAAGGCATGATCTGTTTTAGCAAAGGATTCAGGATTTCCCTTGTGAAGTATCATCCTGTCTAACAGTAACTTAAGCCTCTCTAATTCATCCTCTGTGACCCGACTGGCAGCTAGGCCGGCTGTTCTTACTTCTATCATGCTACGGGCTTCCATAATGGCCAATATGTCTTCCCGTTCACTTAGCAATATGGGCATGAAAGGTGGTAGCAAATTCTCCAGACTTGGGTAAGAGACATAGTTCCCCTCACCATGCCGAACTTCAATCAAACCTATGGAGGCCAGTTGACGAAGTGCTTCTCGAAGTGTAGAACGGCTAATCCCAAATTGGTTCGCTAACTCTACCTCTCCAGGTAGGCGTTCTCCTTGTTTCCAATAACCCTCCACGATTAAAGCCTGAAGCTTATCTGCAGCTTCCTCCCATACTTTTTTTCGGTGTATCCTCTCAATCCTCAACTTCCCACCCCAATCAAACAAAATAGCTGTTGGGCATATCCTATGGCTAGAGGTTATCTCATCTATTGGATTGCAACAGTCTTTACACTCTCCCAGCACTCCTACACATCGGACGTCCAACAACCTTGCCAAAATAACACTTCTCCAAGAGTTTCCAAAATCCTTCTTTTTCGTAAATATTTCTCAAACCTAATTTGTGCTTACCAGATAGAATTGAGTAGCAGTTGAGGCAGTCCGTGCTGTTGCTAAGCTTCTTGATCATGCTATACTATAGAATGAATTCCTAATACTGTTCCCTTTGGAAGGAGGTACATGTAATCAAGTGAAAAATGTCTATTCAACTTCAATCGAGGCACTTATAGGTGTTCTTCCTGTAGTACTGTTGCTGCTATTATTCAATAGATTCATCTTGCGAGTGCCTCTGGAGAATCCCCGTGAAACTTTCATCGGACTCACACTTACTGTTATTGGTATCGTTATCTTCTCTAATGGACTGAAAATAGGCCTGCTTCCCCTTGGCGAAACTGTCGGCATAAACCTCCCTGGACATGCTCCAATGTGGTTAGTGCTTGCCTTCGCGTTCGTCCTTGGTTTCGGCGTGACTTTGGCGGAACCGTCGTTACAATCACTCGGCGAGCAAATAGAAGAACTTAGCGCAGGAATTATCCCGAAACGCGCAATGATTCTTACCGTTGCTTTGGGAATCGGGCTAGGCGTAACTATGGGAGTACTGAAGATTATCTTTCAAATACCCACATCAAAAATCTTACTTCCATCATTGCTTGTCATAGCAATACTTATGCAATTCGCGCCCAAAGCGGGAATAGGCATAGCCTTTGACGCTGCAGGAGTCACTACGGGGCCCGTTACAGTCCCCACTATAATAGCTCTGGGCGTAGGCATTGCCACTGCATTAGGTGGTCGAGACCCGCTCATAGACGGTTTTGGCCTCATAGCGCTGTGTCTTGTGGGAGTAACCTTTACGGTACTGATACTCGGGATGATATTTAAGATTTAGGAGGGTGAGGCATGGGATATAATGTTATATTCGCAGTACTTCCCAGAGGAACCGCTGAACATGTCATGAATGTGGCAAAGGAGGCAGGCGCTCAAGGAGGGACCATATTCTTCGCAAGGGGAACAGGTGCTCATGAAGCCAAAACGTTCTTGGGACTTACGGTAGACATAGCAAAGGAAGTCCTTTTCGTCCTCACAGATGAAAAAGATACTGAACGAATACTTGGCTCCGTAATTGAGGCAGGTCACCTTGAGAAGCCCGGGACAGGCATTGCTTTCGTCATGAGTCTGGATAAAACAGCAGGCCTGGTCCGTAGAGACAGTGTCGAACCTGCCGACGAATAGACCAGGCGTACATAGCGGTTATCTCATTATGCGGATCATTGTGCGTAGTGCTTAGCTCATTCAACTATGCGGTTAGCACTGCAGCGACTGAGCTCTTTCAGGATTCAGACTGAGGTCTTGCCTCCTCCTTTAAACACCAAGCTGCTTAATTCCCGAATGAGCGGCCTTATCCTGGAATCTGTCGCTCTGTGCTTCAAGAATTCACTGGATGAATCTGCTCTTTTCCAGTACAGCTCGTTAGCGGCCTCATCCGGATTTACTTTTGCCCCTTCAAGTGAAAACCCTATGAATGCGCCTTTGCTCATAGAGTAGCTGTAGATTGCAGCTTTAAGGTCAATATCCGTTCCGGCTTCAAGATGACGACCAAGAGGACCTGCTGCTACAGTAAGGTCTCCCCCAAAGGTAAAGCTACCTTCTTCAAAACTCTTCATGCCCCGTTCATTTGTAATCACAAGAACAAGCGCTGTAGATTGCACACCAATCTGGAGGCCATAAGAAAGCCCGGTCATTTCCACAAAACTCGGTCCGTACCATTGTCCGTTTCCGGGGTCTCTCTTCAAAACGATACCCTTGCCATGTCTTGCCCCTAGCATCAGCCCGGCTTTGACCACTGATGGGAATATGGCCACTCCCTTGGCCTTGGCCAGAAGATCAGACATTGTGCCACAGTCTTCCTGGGCTGCCATCTCCTTTAGCACCTTGAGCGCATCTTCAATGCGAGCATCCGGCGTAGTTGAGGCTTCAACGCCGAAGACTAAGCCGGCGAGCAATAACATCACACCGAGGTATGCGAATATGTTGCATGCAGTCTTCTTTCTCACTATGCAACCCTCCTTGAGGTTAATGGACGTAAAGAACCGTCTGGTAGAATTCTATCAGATAATTTCTACATTGAGAACCAAAGTTCTGGGCAATCTCGATCCTATCATCCATCTACCCGCAAGGGCGACGCCTTTGAGTGGAAGCTTGGCCTAACAAGCCTGGATTAGCAGATTAGGCCGAGCCAATCCAGGCTTAGTTTTTATGATCCGGTTACTTCCTCATTTTGCCCCTGTGCAATAGAACATGTTGCATACTACGTTGCTAAGTAGCAGATCCGCACCGGATACTACCGGATACCATCGGACACTATTGAATGCCAACTACCTGATAGTTACCATACCACTTTAACACCGGCAAACGCGGAATTGTCCATTGGTAAACCGCCAAATTCCGTAGTTTCGTCACCTGTCAAGAACGTCGTTCCAACCCATACGCTCAACATAGGATTCACCTTGTAGGTATACCTAGGTACAATAAGTCCGCTTTTGTCGCGCACGTTGAAAATATTCATGACCTCAATCTGATGATCATCATGGATTGTAGCCCGACCAACCAAAGTTAAGTAATGCCCTGCCTTGGCTTTTTCGCCGGGCATCCGGTACGGCGAAAGCAGAGAACTACTGCTGTTGTATATGTACTGCCCCATTACATAGTACTCACTTGCGCTCCCAAACATCCGATCTGCACCTACTACTGCCTGAAAGTTAGAATCATTAGTCGAAAGAGCGATGTTTTTCTCGGAGTTAAGAGCTTCGACCTTATCAGGCAATGTGTAGTTTCCTTCACCCCAGAAGGTATATGGACCCCATGTGCCGCTTGCAGCAGCACCAATTTCTGTTGCCTTGCGGTAGAGCGCCTCGGGATGAACATCGAGATAAACATCTACATAAGTGAATGCCGGCCCTATGTCAACTGCTGGGACAGTTTCCACCCAAAGAACAGGCGTATCCTCCCACCCGCGGAAACCGCTGATGTATAGATCCCACATTCCAAAGTTCATGCCTGCACGTCCCGCCACTTCCAGACGGTCTGCAAATGACTCCGGAGGGTCAGCGGTAAACTCAAGCGAAGTCGGGCGTACTTGTGCATTCCTTATTATTTGGACAATTTCTTCTTTAGATACAGGCATCTCAGGGGGCAGCAATGGCAACAGCGCCTCGGCTAACGCCTCTGCTGCTCCGGGGACCTGCAATCCTGCCTTAATACCATAGCTGATGCCGTTTAGGATTTCCGCCTGATACGCGTCTGGCAACGGCACCCCTTGCAGCCTTGGGTCCAGCACCAATACCATACCAACATCAGCGGACATGTCCTTCCATGACGGGTATGCTGATACATACACAGCAGGTACAGGCAGGCCTGTAAGATCCGTAAGCCCTCCCTGGGTCAAAGTAGCCACAGACGGCATTGGGTTGACATAACTTGTGGGATTGAATCCATAAGCAGTCCCCCACGACAGCGCCTGCTGACCAAGGCGCAAATCAAACAGGTCTCGATAGATATCGATATAAGCCTCATCCAACTCGAGCCATTTGCCTTCAGATGCCTTGTGGTTATACCCACCCTTGACGGATACGTAAGCATATCCGTCAATCCCTGCTCCTATCCTCATCAAATCCTGTTCCAGCGAAAGCTTATAATTTGTGAAGCCGAGAGTAAGCTCTCCGTCAGTCAAAGACAGACTCAGTGTCTGCTCAAGTTCTCCGGAAACATTAAGCCCTGTAGGCCCTAACTCCATTCCATATGCAGCACCTGAAAGCAGTGCAAATGTAAATACAGCACAAATAAGGATAGACATGACGCTCTTGCGTCTAAGTATTCTTCCTGGTTTCATCCGGATTCGTCCTCCCCTCTACTCATCGAGTAGTCTCATGATAGCATTGCTGAATATCGATTTCTCTGCGCAAAAAGGCACAACACAGTGTTACCTTAACGTCTACGCAGATAGCGCACGGTGAAATAATCGTCAGGCAAATCAGTCTCAGATGCCTCAATAATCTTGACTATGGTCTTCGTACCTGCTAAAACATCACTCATCACAACTTGAGACGGTTCCCACTTATCCTTAGTGTTCTTCTTCCAACCGGAAGTATCAAGAGACTTTCTCAGTTTATCCCCACGGCCGTAGAATTCCACCTTAACCGGGATGGATTCATCCTGCCATATCCACATCTTAACGAATGTATATTCACTCTTTCCTTTAGGAGTAAGCTGAAGCACATAACACTTGTGTCCGTCGAATGTATCGTCATCGAGTCTCTTCGACTCATAGTCTTCCTTGTACGCAGCTGTTCCCGATATCTCCTCATAGGTAAAGTCTGTACCCATGAATTTCGTCTGCATTTCCTGAGCTGCGATTCTTCTCTCTTTTCCAAGAGCCGGCATGAAAAGCCATATCTCAGAATCCTTGCCATCCGGTTTCGATATACTAAGCAGCTTCGTCCCTGAGACATCCGCAGGCTGAAGATATTCAAGCAATTGCTTCTCTGTATCATCAGCGTCCTTTTTTCTATAGATCTGCAACGTATGACTACGCTGTTGACCACGTTTACTCTCGGTTATGAGTTCAATCTTTGCTGAACCGCTCCCTACAAGTAACGCTGTGCCTTCAACTTTGTCCAGAATCTGTTTAGCAGTGAGTTCTGCGCCATATGCACCGCAAGGCAGAACTAGGATAAACATACTGATTAGCGCCAGAAACACCCATACCTTTCCAGTGTTAAGTCCGAACAACTGCGATAGTTTTTCCGCCCTATTGGCGAGTTTCATGATTGCGTCACCATCCTGAAGATTCATTTACTTGCCTCTAATGAGGACTTATGTCGTGAAGGCGTTTTTACACCTCTTATATGCCTGGGGTCCATGAGTCGGAGGACTGCAGGAAGGAATACCAGAGCTCCAAGCCCTGATGTAAACATTGTCCCTGCCACCAGCATACCGAAAATCGATATGGCTCGGAACGTGGAGAACACAAGTATGCCAAACCCTAGCATCAGGGTGACTGCATTGAAGAAGATTCCACGTCCGGTTGAAGTTATTGTGGCTCTTAGCGCATCACTCTGCCCCTTACCGCTTCGGAGTTCATAGCGATACCTGCTCGTTAAGTGGATTGAGTAATCAACCCCAATTCCTATGCTTATGCCCGAAATCATTATCGTCACTACATCCAAGGGTATACCCGAGTAAGACATAAACCCGAAGTTAATCAAGACACTGACGCATAGGGGAATTAGACAGAGGAATCCGATAATCGCTGAGCCGGAGATGATCGAAACGACAGCCCACACTCCGAGCGCTGAAAGGATAAGGCTCTTCACCTGGTCATCCATGAATTTCTCCATCATCCTCAGCATCACCTTAGGAAGGCCGACCACCCTTACATCAATCCCGGCTCCTTTAAATTCCTCATCAGCGATAACTTCTACTTCATCAATGATCTTTCCAAGCTGAGACGTGGGCACGTTCGCAGCTCTTGCACTTACCAATGCTTTCTGGAAGTCATAACTCACCATAGAGTCCAGGCCGCTTCCTCCTTGCATCGTAAAGAGGAGAAGCTCCTGGGCAACAGCTTCACGAGTAGGGGGAATAGCATAATAAGCCGGATCATCCGCATTGAGAGACTTGTTGACGCTGCGCACCAACTCTGCAATGGAAGATGGATGGCTCAAATTGTCAACTTCAGCCATTCTGTCCTGAAGCCTTGCCATACGGTTTAGGACATCAGGCTCCTTCACTCCGTCGTACTCACCGGTATCCACCAACACGCTGAGACTGTAAGTACCGCCAAACAAGTCTTCCACGAGTTGTGTGCCGAGAACTGCAGGGCTGTCTTGTCTGAAGTACTGCATCCAGTTGGTTTCTACGTCCAAGCCCGGAATCGCCACTGCAAAAACGAGGGTTATCGCAGCGACAACCAATATGACTCTGTCCGGACGGACTACTACATGAGTTGCCATGGACTCCAAAAGCCTGTTTAGGAAGGATTTGCGTTTTCCTTGCTTTCCGGGAACGCGGTCAGAGGCTACCTGTCTGCTCTGATATCTACCTCTTATCATAAGAAGAGAAGGGACAGATGTCAGGGTAATCAGAAAGTTAATCATTATACCTACTGCTGCAAATATCCCAAATACTCTTACAGGACTTATGAATGATGTAGCAAACGACGCAAATCCCACGGCTGTAGTCAAGCTGGTCATAGATACCGGTCCGGTTAGCTCCTGTATTACCAGACTTACTGCCTCGTCCGGAGATTTCCCTCCGCGGCTTTCTTCGTGAAACCGATTCAGTATGTGGATCCCTGCTGCGCTGCCCATTGATACCAAAATAATTGGCAGAATCATAGATACTATGGTGATGTCGTAACCAAGAACAGCCATCAGGCCTAAAGTGCATGCCAGACTCATAAGTATACTGGCTATGAGAGTCGCGACATCAAACAGGCTTCCAAAGCTTATGTAGAGAGATGCTATGACTACTACCAAAGACAATGGAAAAAGAATCCTAAGATCCCGAAGCATGTTATTTGTGGCTACATAACCGAGATAGACTTCTCCGATAACATATATCTCCTCGCCGGGTTGCTTCTCCCCGAGAGCGATAGACTCGATATCTCTGGCAAGGTCTTGTGATTCCAATGAAGTTGCGACACCCGGTTCCAATGTAATGAATATCGCAAGTGCGTCCCCGTCTTCAGATACCATAGCTGATCCTTGAGCGCTATCTTTCAGCGCGCTCTTGAATTCCTGTATCTCTTCCTCGGTCTCGGGGGTTCCGTACGCAACAGGCGAAATCTCAAGGCCAAATTCGTCACCCCGAATGACCTGGACATCCAAGGGAGTCGTCACATCCTCAACGCCGGGCAAATCCCATACCGCATCTGCAATCCGCCGGACTTTTGCAAGGGTCTCGCAATTATATACGTCAGCCTTGACGGCGACCACCATCATGTCCTGAGACCCGAACTCTTCTACAGTCTCTATGAGATCCTGAATCACCGGATCATCCTTGGGGACCATAGATTCTGTATCTACCTTTACATCTACTCCGCGGATATTAATCCCGAGCACAAGAGATATTACACACAAAATTACTAAGACAGTTGCCGGATTCCTAACAATAAAATCTGACAGCTTTTTCATTAGCCCTTCAACCCTCCGACTCTTATGATACGTCATCAAACCTGACTCTCTTCAGTCATCCCTTGAGGCAGAGCCCATTGAGACACAAATCTATCAATTGAGATGCATCAGGGATGCTGGGAGTTTTCACTTCATTCACGAGGTTCTCAAAAGCAACAAAACTGATTGCGCCCTCAATGGCGTATGCGGCCATGCGAGGTTCTACATCCTTAAACTCACCGCACTTTATCCCCTCTTCAATGATAGACGTCAGAACTTCCACAAATCTGGATCTGGCATCGCGCGTCCGCTCATCCAGTTCCCGTTCAAGACCGCTCAAATCGCTTAGAATCACTTTGATAAACTCTCTTGATTCCTTAAAGAATTCCAGGTGCAACTTGATTGCCTCAGCAAGTTTCGCATATGCTCCTTCCATATGCTTCAAGCGTTCGACGATAATTTCCCTCAATTCTTTGAGTTTCTCTTCGACTACAGAAACAAATAGATCGGTCTTGCTACCGAAGTATAAGTAAACCGTTCCTTTTCCGACTCCGGCTACTTCCGCAACTTCCTCAACAGTTGCCCCATGGAATCCTTTTTGAGAAAAGATTTTTAGGGCGCCTTCCAATATCAGCTCGCGCTTGCCGAGTTCTTGACTGTCACCGTTATCAGTCATCATTCTCTTCACTCTTTCAACTTGACTGTTTCCGCTTTAACAGAGAGCAGCCCGATGCGTAGGGGATCTCCTCCGCCTATGCCACGTTCCAAAGGGTATCCCAAAACGTAAAGGATGCCTTATACGTAGAGAGCAGCCCAACCCGTAGAGCTTAGATGTTCATAAGAGGACGGGCTATGCAACATTAGCCCTGGCTGGTGATCTGTCGCGGACTGACCAGTCAGTCATATTATATGAATATATTACCATAATAGAACACGTTTTGCAATCCATATGTTTTGCATGTCACTGCTCTATTTTCAATCACCTGACCGCGAACCGTGCTACATAATCGACCACCCCTGCAGCCAATTTTATCTATAAACCGTCATTTGCCCCGATATGGATGAAATTGTCACCGTATTTTTTAGAGCCTGTCCTATTTTCGATCACCTTACGCTGATCCGTGCTCGAAAATAGGACACCTTTTTCTAAACCGGCTTAAGTTATTAGGTAGCTGTTCGATAATCGGCCACAGTTTCTAAAATCGTGCTCGAAAAACGTGCACCTTTTCAAAAAACGTGTGCGAATTTCGATCTCGCGCTCCCGCTAATTCCCAGAACATTAGCTTGGTGGTCGAAATCCATACACTCAAACAAAAAACGTGGCAGAAATTCGAGCACCCTAACGCTTTAGTATGCTCGATTCTCGATCACCCTCAAGCATTTCTAAGATAATTCACGAAAGTGTGGTCGATATTGAAGCACTCATACGGAAAATGTGGTCGATATTCTACCACCCCAAGGCGGTTAGCTGCTCGAATAGCGATCACCCATAAGCTCATCCGGGGGTGAAAAGAATTTGTGAAAGCAAGACTGCGACTGCAAGCCGTAATAGGGGTTAGCCAGGAGGTAATTACTCTTGATTATTGTGCTGTGCAAGGTGCTTGACATGGGAGGTATGCTTTGCTATCATCAAAGCACATGGTCAGTGGGTCTTCTTATGAACACTTCATACGGCAACATGACCATCATATTTGATAACCGGAATCAACAATGCTAGATAGTGGAGCTTCGCTAGATAGTAGAGATTCCGGGGCAAAAGTGCCGAAGTGGCGGAATTGGCAGACGCGCTAGATTCAGGTTCTAGTGAGCAATACGCTCATCGGGGTTCAAGTCCCCGCTTCGGCACCATTTATGTACAGGTTTTGAGTCTTATCTCATAGTTTATGAGGTTTATCTCGTAGCCTATGAGGCTTATCTTTCTTATGTTATTGATAGTTTGACGATTGTTCTAGTCACAAGATCGTTCTCATCTCCTCAACACTACTAAGCTTTCTGTCCTCATTCTCTTGTCTTTCAATCCGGTAGCAGGGTTATTGTTGTAGAAGAACATTCTACGAGCCACTATTGTATCAACAAGAGTAATTTCGTGAACCCACCCTAAGGCGGTAAAATGTTCAAGGAAGATGTCATCAATCGGTACAGGACGACCTCTTAACGTCGCCGGACCTACAAAGAGAAGCAAGTAGGAAGATATCTTCTCCTGCAATCGGGTCAAGGCTCCGAGCACCCCAAAGAAATATGAATCGAAGATCTTTAGTATGTGTGCCTCTTCTATTTGGCCCCTCATTTCATGATATATGTCTGATTTAATTTCACAAGGTTCCACATACCTGTATGGGATCTCATTCTTGCTCAACTCTCTGATAAGTGACTCAGAGTAGCCAAGCCAAAACAGATCCATCTTAGCATGGCGTATGTATTCTTGTGCCTGCAAGTAAGGTGGCGAAGTGATAAGTATGTCCCTGTCCTGAGCTAAATCCATGGTGAGGATATCTACACCTCCTCTGACAGCAGACTCTACAGGCTTCGGAGAGAGCGCGTGATGTTCTTCCACTCCCTTGATAATTGCGTATACCTCTTCCTCGACTTTTTTGTAGAATATATCCTGCCAATTACCGTTGAGTAATCGACCTACCCTCTTTTTGGACTTCGGAGACTTAGAAAGCTTTTGACGCTGTATGTCATCATAAGAGAAAATGCGAGTAGTTTTGATTAACGGTATCGTCAAGAGCAACTTGGCCTCATCATCTGCCAATGAGTGATAGAAGCCCCATACCCTAAAAAGGAAAGGCAGAAATTCCTCAGGAAACCAGTAACTAAGATTGGACCAATCTGGGATGAACTCATGATCATAACCTTTCATCCCAGCAAGCAAACTGTCTATGTCTTGTTTAGGCTGCTCCATTGTGGCGACCTTATGGAAGGTCTCTAAAAGCGGATTCAAATCCCAGAGTTCGTAATCGTGGCCGTACACGTTTGACACAACTCCAGTGGTTCCATAACCTGCAAAAGGATCGAAAACACTCATTCCCGAACCGGCGTATTCATTCAATGCATATGCGATTATCTGCGGGATGAACTTAGCCGGGTATCCATATAAACCAAACGTCCCATATGTAGTTGAAGGTATCTCCTTTACCCGGTTGCGAAAGCTTACCTGCTTTCTTAATACGTTACGCACAGCTTCCATTATGGCCGGCCTCCATGCTCCCAATGAATTATCAGGGTGTCATCAGGAATACGCTTCTCACCAAATGAATCGTTTTGTCCATCTTGTCCTGTGGACTTTCGTTTGCGAATTACTTAATAATAGTATACCAGGACTTGCACAACCGGGAGCAGGATTCGTTGACATGACGTAGAATACGGGCTAGTAACAATAATGGCTATCATTAGAATCATCACTCAGAATGCGTCGATATTTGTAGAACATGCTGTAGCAGTTAGGAAGAAACTTACATGGAACAAATAATAGAGAAAATTATCTATGCTCTGGACGAAACCTTGTCACTTGATGAAGATAATAAAGCAATCACTGAGTATGCCTTGTACAATGTGTTTGTTACCGTATCTATCATATCCGGGTTATCCCTCGTATCCCTACTGCTTGGCGTGCTACCGTTGGCGTTCATAACTCTCTTTTCAGGAGCTGCCTTCCGCTGGAGTATGGGGGGCGCCCATTACTCAACTCCCTCGCGGTGCATTGTAATTTCTATCATGGGGCCGGTAGCTATAGCAGGACTTGCCTCATATGTTTCACGGCTTCGGACATTCACTGCCCCTAGCCCCCTGGTTGGTATTGTTCTTGTGCTTCTTATCTTTGCATGTGCCATTATTCATCTGTACTGTCCGGGGGAGACAGAGAACAACCCTCTTCCCGATACAAGGAAACCTCAGCTACGCCGAATTTCATATATTACCTTGATTCTGTGGCTAGTGCTAATGATTTACTTGCTGAGGCTAAACCATGTATCACAGATCTTAGCAAGCTGTTTGGCTCTGGCGCGTCAGCTACTTAGCGTGACACCGGTCGGCTATAGACTGTTCGGATTGATCGATATGATGCTTAGCTTTCTAGAATCACCATTGAAAAGGAGGAGATAAAGTGAAGAAGCTGTTTGCAGCTGCCATTGCAGCAGGTCTTGCAGTAATTGCGTTCAGTTCTGTTGCAGGCGCGTGCTTTCTGTGGGGATACCAGCCCAAAACTCCGGCATGCTTGAGAAAGTAAACTAGGAGTTCAAGAATAAGAGGAACAGCCGATCGGTGTTATTTATTAGTAGGAGTGGACTTGTTTATGATGCATCAAGAATTTCTGCAGCAATTGACGGTATGGGCACTACTCTTAGTTCCGGAAGGTATCATAATGATATTTGCAGGGCTAGGCTTTCTTGGCGTTTTTCCACCAAAGAAATTGTGTATCCTTGTAGGCTTATTCTTTGGAACTGCCACATGTGCGCTTCGCGCTATTCTCCCAGGAGGCCTCCACGTTGTCGCATCCTTGCTTACATACATAGTATTGGTACATTTCATTCTAAAGATCTCCATAAAAACTGCGATGCTGGCATGTTTTGTTTCATCCTTCCTCGTAAATATCGGACAATTGATTGTCGCTCTTCCCATTCTTAAGCTGACGGGATTAACCTTCGATCAGACACTCTCAACCCCATGGCTACATGTGGCCTTTGGATGGGCAGGTGACACCGTTCTGGGGATTATCGCTATTTACACAATTATCAAAAGGAAACCATTCATTCCGGTCCCAGAGTCGGATATGCAGGGAGGCGCAGGCCAAGAGTGAGACTAGAACCAAAGAACCTATATGAGTTACCTATAGAATTCATTCTCCTTGCCGGGTTATTGACTGCCCTTCTATCTTTAGGCAATACTGTGGTATTCAGACTGTCTTCTTCTATGTTTCTAATGGATAGGAGTCCCGACTTACTCGTGTATCCTACGATTATCTGCATCTTAACCACATGCTTTCTGCTGGTAATCATCATGAGACGACGTATGCTCATGGACATAGAATCTTACCAAGAGAAGCTATCCCTTAGTAGGATGTATGAGGAGCGCTTCCGTCTGACCATTGATAACGCACCTATTGGTACTGCTACAATTTCCTTTGACGGCAGCATGCTCAGCGCAAACCAAGCATTGTCTGAAATGCTAGGTTATTCACCCCAAGAACTGTTGTCTCGTAAGTTAGTGGAAATTGAGGTTCCCAAAGAGACTGTTTCAGATGATGCCCTTCTCCTTGAACAGCTAATAAATGGCAGCATACCGAAATATCCTGTAAACAAGGATTATTTTAGAAAAGACGGCACTGTTGTAGAGACTATCCAGAACATGTCGATGTTACGAGATGCAAACGACAACCCGGTACATCTAATTGCACAAATAGAGGATGTAACAGAAAGAAATCGAACACGACGTGCACTGAACGCTGAAAGAGAGCTCCTCGCCATCACTCTCGAATCTATCCAAGAAGGTGTTGTGTCAGTGGACGCTCACCGGACAATATTACTGGTTAATGATGCTGCCAAGGACCTGCTGGACATTGATAAAGAAGGCCTTGTCGGCAAGCACCTTGACCGGATTCTAAGTACTATGGACGAAAGGACGCAAGAGCCCTGGAAGACGACATTTGATTCAGTGCTTTTGGAAAATAGCACAGAGCATTTCTTGGTTGAAATCAAAGCGTCACTGAAAGAAGACAAGCCGGCAAGAATTATTGAGGGATGCGCAGCCCCTACCCATGACAAGTACGGAAGCGCCGTCGGTGCAGTAGTAGTTCTCAGAGATATCACAGAACAAGTCAGAGCTGAAGAGCAAATTAGGTACCTTAGCTTCCACGACAAGCTAACAGGCCTGCATAACCGTGCATATTTCGAGAGGGAACTCCATAAGGTTGACGCCGATGACCAGCTCCCGATTAGCCTAATAATGGGTGATGTGAATGGGCTGAAACTTGTTAATGACGCCTTTGGCCACGAGAAAGGAGATGAACTGCTGAAAATAATTGCCGGGATAATCCAATCCTCCTGCCGCAAGAAGGATGTTGCAGCACGCTGGGGAGGAGATGAGTTTGCAGTTATCCTCCCACAGACTCCAAGAGAAACAGTGGAGCAAATTTGCGCTGAAATTCGTGAGGCTTGTAGACACACCGGAGAGGACCCAATACAACCTAGTATCGCATTGGGATGCACGACAAAGGACAAACCAGGACAGGACATCCGACAAATACTGAGAGATGCGGAAGATAGGATGTACACTAAGAAACTGGTAGAAAGTAAGAGCGCCAGAAGTACAATCATTTCCTCTCTTCGCCGGACTCTTGCCGAAAGGACAGAGAATACGGAAGAGCATAGCGCCAGACTCCAGACTCTCGCCTTAGCTTTTGGACGAACACTGAGACTTTCCAACTCAGATCTGGATAAACTTGCTCTCCTGGCTGTACTACATGATATCGGTAAAGTAGCAGTCCCTGATGCAATCCTCATGAAACCCACCTCTTTGACAAGCAAAGAGTGGGCAATCATGAAAAAGCACCCGGAAACCGGCTATAGGATTGCGCATGCTTCAGGTAACCTGGCCTATATCGCCGATGAAATTCTCAGTCACCACGAGTGGTGGGATGGCACCGGCTATCCCAATGGCCTCAGAGGAAAAGAGATACCG
This sequence comes from Firmicutes bacterium UBA5449, assembly GCA_002424305.1. Classification (GTDB taxonomy): domain Bacteria; phylum Bacillota; class SHA-98; order UBA4971; family UBA4971; genus UBA4971. The sequence continues at coordinate 16,265 of DIQZ01000095.1, read as the reverse complement.
TATCTCTCAAGAGTAGTAGCAATTATTGATGCATACGACACCATGACCCACGGACGACACTATGAGAAACCCATTAGTCAAGAACAAGCCCTTGACGAGCTCAATCGATACGCGGGCACACAGTTTGACCCTACCTTGGCTCAAAGCTTCATAGACTTCATAAAAAGCGCCGGGATCTGTCACACCGTAGAGACAAGTGCTTACGTAAGAACTTCTCCCCCTAAATAAGCCCGCCTTACCGCCTCATCTTGCAAGAGGGCTTCACCTTTTCCCTCCAGGACAATAGCACCGGACTCCATCACATACCCATAGTCAGCAACGCTAAGAGCGGCTTGGGCGTTCTGCTCTATGAGCAACAGCGTCACACCTTCAGAGTGAATCTCCCTGATGATCCGAAATACTTCTTCCACCAGAATAGGAGCAAGACCAAGCGAAGGCTCATCCATCAAAAGCAGTGATGGCCTTGCCATCAGGCCTCTTGCGATAGCAAGCATCTGTTGCTCTCCCCCTGAGAGGGTTCCACCTCTCTGACGAGCACGTTCATTCAGGCGCGGAAACAGGTGAAATACCCAGTCAAGGTCACGACTGATACTATTAGAATCCGTCCTCGTATATGCGCCTAGATGAAGGTTTTCCAAGACTGTAAGGTCAGGGAATATCTGCCTACCTTCAGGCACCATACTAATCCCCATCTGGACAATCCCAGTGACACTCATGTTAAGCAGATCAGAGTCTTTGAAAGTGATTTCCCCTTCCGAAGGCCTTTTCAGCCCGCAGATAGTCCTCAATAAGGTGGTCTTCCCAGCCCCGTTTGAGCCCACAAGTGTAACCAGGGCGCCTTGGGGGACAGTCATTGAAACTCCTTTGATTGCATGAATTCCATCATAGTGGACGTGAATATCCTTAATGTCGAGCAATTGCTCCACCCCCCAGATAGGCCTTAATTACCTTCTCATTGGACTGAATCTCGGAAGGGGTACCTTCTGCGATGATCTGGCCGTGGTCCAGCACAGTCATGCGTTCACAGATATTCATTACCACTTTCATCTCATGTTCAATCAGGAATATGGTAAGATTAAATCTGTCGCGCACGTCAAGAATAAGCTGCATTAGGCGTTCAGTCTCTGCCGGATTCATCCCTGCTGCAGGTTCGTCCAACAGAAGAACCTTAGGCTTAGTAGCAAGTGCGCGGGCGATTTCAAGACGGCGTTGCTGTCCGTAAGGAAGAGCACTGGCCCGATAGTTTGCTACATGGTCCAAGCCTACATCCTGCAATAACCCAGTGGCATTGCACATCATGTCAGACTCTTCCTTCCTGTATCTTGGCAACGAAAGCAATGCCTCTCCAAGAGTTGCCTTGCGTCTAACATGATGGCCGACCAGTACGTTCTCCAAGACTGTAAGGTTACGAAAGAGTCGAATATTCTGGAAAGTACGAGCGATACCCCGCCTCGCAATCTCATCAGGACCAAGTCCTGTGGTATCCACCCCGAAAAGTCTCACAGAACCTGCGGTCGGGCGTAAGACCCCGGATACGATGTTAAACACCGTGGTTTTGCCTGCGCCGTTCGGGCCAATCAATCCGTATAACGCCCCTTGATGTACTTGTAGGTTAAAGTTGCTGACAGCCGCAAGGCCTCCGAATTGCATCCCGATACTTTCGCAGACAAGCGCAAAATCGTTTTTGCTATTCGACATAGTCCGCTTACACCTGCTTATGTAAAAATGTGCGGCGAAATCTTGCCGCAAAAGCCCTGATAGACTTAAGACCCAATTCTCTATCCCCCATGAATCCCTTGGGATAGAACAATATTACCAGCATCAGAGCGACTGAAAACACTACCATACGCATCCCTGGGATTCCAGGCAAGAATATGCCTAAAATAACCCTAGGTTCCTCAAGCACTCGAAGCACTTCCATAGCAACAGTCACTAAAGTGGCTGCAATTACACTACCTGTAATGCTGCCTAAACCGCCGAGCACTGCCATCATCAACACTGTAAAAGTTAATGGAAAACGAAACATGTTAGGATCAATTGTGGTAATGAGACTTCCTAATAACCCGCCGCCAACACCTGCCATCATTGCAGATATTACGAAAGAGAGGCACTTGTGGTAGAACAGATTTACACCCATAGCCTCGGCAGCTATCTCGTCGTCACGGATGGCTCTTAATGCCCGTCCGTAGCTGGAGTTTGTAAGCCTTATCATCACAAAAACACATATGAGGGCAAAACTCCAACTCCAATAAAGGTTAGTATGTGGAGGAATCCCTTTAAGGCCCAGTGCCCCATTGGTAATGGTCCTGGTATTTGTAAATATCACACGGATTATTTCTGCAAATCCTAACGTAGTGATACCCAAATAATCATCGCGGAAACGTATAGCCGGGGCCCCGATTAGAAGGCCTACAAACCCTGATACCAGTGCAGCCATTAAGAGAGCCGGTAAGAAGCCCCATTGGATAGAATTCAGTGGCCAAATCAAGGGATCGATGAAAAAAACAGCAGACTTGGTTGCCGGTGACATAGTTAATAACGCTGTTGTATATGCGCCAACAGCCATGAAACCGGCAATTCCAAGAGAGAATTGGCCTGTAAACCCGTTGCAAAGGTTGAGACCAAGCGTGATCCCTATGTAGATCGCAGAAAGATTTAAGATACGCACCTTATACGCATCCCAGCCAGTCTCCGCCCAGAAGAGAAACAAGTAGAATACCAGAAGCGACACACATATAGGCCCGGCTTTTCTCACGAATTCATTACTCCGGTTTCCGATCATTAAGTTCTCACCCTTTGCTTCTCGCCAAGTAAGCCCGTAGGCCTAAGCAAAAGCGTTAAAATCAGCAAAACAAAGGCAAAAGCATCCCTGTAGCCTGCCAAACCCGGCAAGAAAGCTACTAACATGATTTCTCCGAACCCAAGAAGAAAACCCCCCAAGACTGCCCCGTCTATGTTTCCAATACCACCAAATACTGCGGCTATGAAACATTTCAATCCTGGAAACAACCCCATATTCGGGTTAATCTCGACAAATCGAAGCCCCCACATGATACCTCCGATAGCAGCAAGCGCTGAACCAAGGGCAAACGTGACTGAGATCGCTCGGTCAACGTCGACACCCATAAGTTTCGCTACATCAAAATCCCATTGGGCAGCTCGCATCGCAAGACCTATTTTTGTTCTGTACACAATGTAGTTGAGTATCACAAGAAGAAGCAGCGTTAAGATGGGAATTATGAAAAAAAGAGCCACGACTCTAATCGTACCCAATTGGATGGGAATCTGAAACAACGGAGGCCTGTAGAATGTCTTCGGTCGTCCTCCGAATATCACAAGACCGAGGTTCGCTATGAGGAATGACACACCTATAGCTGAAATTAAGGCTGATATGCGCGGCGCGTCCCTAAGAGGCCTATAGGATGCACGCTCAATAACGACACCTAGTAGGGCGGTAAGGACAATCGCCATAATGAAAGAGATCTGCCAGGGAAGAGTAAAAATACCGATACCATAGAAAGCGAAATAAGTGCTAATCATAAAGATCTCGCCATGAGCAAAGTTTATGAGTCTCAAGATACCATACACCATGGTATATCCAATGGCTAGGAGAGCATAAAGACTACCTAACGTAATACCGTTCGCAACATTTTGCAGGAATATTTCCAGTGTCACCGTCTCAGGCCTCCCATCGGATACAGAACAAGTCGCTCCCTGGGGGCAGCCCCCAGGGAGGCTTCGGAACCCTAATCAAGTAGAGGCTTAGCAGTAGTCACTACCTTATACACAACGTGCCGAAATAGGAATTACTCCTGGATTACAAACTACAGCGGGTGTACAACGTCAACCAGTTTGAACTGCCCGTCTTTCACCACAAGCACAACTGCGCTCTTAGTGGCATCACCGTTAGCATCCAGGGTAATAATTCCTGTAGCTCCCACGAAATCTTTGGTTTCAGCTATTGCATCCCTGATCGCCTTAGGATCGACTACTCCTGCTTTTTCAATGGCGTCCAACACTAGCATGTAGCAGTCGTAACCCAGAGCGGCAAACGTGTTAGGGGCCTTGTCGAACTTAGATTTGTAAAGGGCTACAAACTCTTCCGACGCGGGAGTTATGGGAGCATCAGCACTGTAGTGTGTGCTGAAGTATACTCCCTCAACGTCCTTTCCGCCAATCTCGATAAACTCAGGAGCTTCAAGGGTATCGCCTCCAAGAAAAGGCATGTTCAATCCCAACGAGCGGGCTTGTGTAACAAGTACCGCTGCATCGGCATAGTACCCGGGAGCGAATACTACATCAGGTTTAGCGTTAGCGACATATGTAAGCTGTGCAGTAAAGTCGCGATCCCCTGTTTGATACGACGTAAAGCCCACAATAGCTTTGGGATCACCGGTTAGCTCGATAAATGCCTCCCTGAAGAAGTTCGCCAGGCCGACTGAGTAGTCTTGGGCTACATCCTGGATAATTGCTGCAGTCTTAGCGCCAAGCTTCTCAAATGCAAATTGTGCCATCACTCTGCCCTGGAAAGGGTCAATGAAACAGGCGCGGAAATAGTAATCATTTCCTACGGTAACCAAGGGATTTGTCGGGGAACATCCCATCACCGGAACTTTCGCAGTCTGTGCTACCGGGCCTCCTGACATAGACAATGCGCTTCCATAGCTTCCGATAATTGCATGGACCTTGTCCTTTTGAACAAGACGGGTGACGGCAGTAGCTGATTCAACCTTATCGCTGCGATTGTCAACCAAGATGAGTCTGACCGGCAGTCCTAAGACTTCAGGCCTCTGCTCATGGGCGAGTTCAATGCCCTCCCAAGTCATCTGGCCGCCGGCGGCCATAGCCCCTGTCATCGGCTCATATACACCGATCCTCACCTCAGTGGGTTCCTGTGCTGCTGCCAATCCTACAAGGCTTACCATGGTTAGAAATACCAGAAAAGCAACCAAACGTCGTTGAGAAACCATGCTAGAACTCTCCTCTCTTCACACTCAGAATATTACAGTATATTTAGGTATTCTTTATACTTAATCAAACTCCTTTCGCAATAACCAATTTTAGCCGTTTTGTACTAGATTCTGAAGGGTCAGAGATTACTTGCTTGAGCAAACAAGAGCGTCTCTTAATGCATTAGGATCGCTAATAGGCTCAAGACACGTGAGGCCTTGGCAAACATAGGCCAGAGCCTGATCATGTGCAGGCTCCTTGCCTGAAATCGACGGCAAAAGCGTAGCAAGGTCATGACCTTCTATGCCCCCGGGATTATGGAGAAGAGTTGACTCAGGCAGAAACAGGCTATTGACTACTTCCAACAACCTCCCAGTGTCTGATTTATCCCGATGACCGGCTATTACTACCTCAATAGGAGGAATCTCTGATAATAGCCACACTGACAGCAGCATTGGAAAGGCAGAAGGATACCTTGATACATTTCCGGAGAACGTCTGAAGCAACTCACATGCCATTCGCTCCCACTCCTCCCGCCCTGTGAGACGGGCGAGCCGGATCAGGTTATGTGCAGACATGGAATTCCCGGACGGAAGAGCGCCGTCTCGTACATCTTTGCGGCGAACAGGAAGTTCATGAGAGTCATGCGCTGTAAAATAGAACCCACCTTTAGCTTCATCCCGGAAAAGATCAACCTGCTGCTCCATCAACTCTATAGCAGCTTGAATATGATTACTCTTAAGCCTTGCTTCCCAAAGCTCAATGAGCCCCTGGACAAGAAAGGCATAGTCATCCAAATATGCCGGTATAGCAGCTTCTCCCTTGCGGTACCTCGCCAAAAGTCTGCCATCGGCACGTCTTAGAGTTTTCAGGACGAACTCCGCAGCCCCCTCTGCTGCATCAACATATTTTGGCTCACCCAGAACACGCCCTCCTCTGGCAAAGGCTGCAATTGCAAGACCGTTCCACGCTGTAAGGACCTTGTCATCCCGTAGTGGCCTAGGACGTCTTGCCCGCAAACCCAGAAGACGAGCACGCGCTTGGACAAGCATTTCCGACTCCTTCTTTTCACCTCCGTCAATTCCCAAAATAATTGTTCCGGAGCCAAGAAGATTAGGAATACTGCGGCCTTTCTCGAAATTCCCCTTTTTAGTGATTCCGAAATATCTGCATAAGATTTTCGCTTCATCGCTGCCCATGATTTCACCCAGGGCTTCACCTACTTCATCGCAGGTCCATGTATAGTAGGTTCCCTCTCCATCCTCAGAATCTGCATCTTCCGCTGAAGCAAATCCACCATCCGGTGCCTGCATATCACGGAGAAGATATGTGAAAATCTCACGCGCCACCTGACTGTAGAACGTGTTTTGTGTCACCTGATAGGTCTCAAGATATGCCAAGGCAAGCAATGCGTTATCATAGAGCATCTTCTCAAAATGGGGGGTAAGCCACTTGTGATCAGTGCTGTAGCGGTGAAATCCAAACCCGATCTGATCGTACACTCCGCCTCTTCGCATCATCATTAGAGTCTTCTCTACGATATCGAGGGCTGATTCATCTCGGGTGTGTTTATGATACCTGAGCAGAAAAAGCAGGTTAACAGGCATGGGGAACTTTGGAGCATGACCGAACCCTCCGTGCTCCGCATCAAATTCTGTTTTAAAAGCATTGTAAGCATACCTAAGCACATCATCACTGAAATCGGTCTCTTGACGCTTTTCATTGTGTTCACGGAGCAAGAAGGTTAACATCTCTCCGGTACGGACAAGTTGCTGTCTGTCATTGCGCCATGTTTCAGCGACTTTTGCCAGTATCTCGATGAGACCGGGCCGCCCGTACCTTCGTGTCTTGGGAAAATATGTGCCGGCAAAAAAAGGCTTCTTGTCAGCGTCCATAATGACAGTCAGAGGCCATCCACCTTGACCTGTCGTAGCCAGGCATGCCTCCTGGTATACATTGTCCACATCAGGTCTCTCTTCACGATCCACCTTGATCGAGACAAAGTTTTCATTTAAAGCTTTGGCTACCTCAGGGTCACTGAATGACTCTCTTGCCATCACGTGACACCAGTGACAAGTGGAATAACCAATTGAAAGGAAAATCGGCCTGTCTTCAGCTTCAGCCTTTTCGAAAGCTTCATCGCACCACGGATACCAATCTACAAGGTTATTAGCGTGTTGAAGCAGGTACGGGCTTTTGCTCTTTGCCAGACGGTTCAATGTTACTCCCCCCATTCCCGACAAGGATAGTGTGGGCTTGGAGGATTAAACGTATTCCATCATAGATGAAGAGCTGTCAGTGAATAGAATAATCAATGACAGCCCGCTTCTCAGCGGAGAGCTTCGCTTCGAGAAAACCCTCCAGCCACTCTTGAATTGGTCCGAGGGAGGCTTCAAGAATCCTCATGCTGTCAGATGTGACATGCCTGACGAAGTAATCTGTAGCGACCCCCATAGCCTCATGAGCTTCATCTTTAGTTAGCTTACCGTCTTCAGACCTAGACCTTAACTCATCCACAAGCACTTGGTTAGTGGCACGAATTGCGTCAGTTCCCACTGACTCTGCCTCAACCAAGGCAGCAGACAGGGATCTTCTGGCTATCTCATTATCAATTTCCTCAATCTTCTTCCGTAGCAACGCGACCCCGTATCCAATGAGAACTACCAGAAAGAGAGCAAATACCGGGAGTACAACTTCAGTAAGCTCGAGAGCGAAGGCGCTCAAAGTCATCCCCTTTTATCCCCTTTCATGCTTTTTGTATACTATTACCTATTCATTCCCATTGGTGTAAAATCCTCCCACATAAGACTTGGCTTTTCCTTTTAAGAATCGAAAATGCCCCAAGCCGTTGGCCGGGGCATTCCATTCTTACTATTATGACTTCTGTCACCTGATTGCCTGCAGAGAATAAACGCACTCTCCACCCATCACATGGGCGAAGACTTCTCGGATTGTGTTATATGCAGTTATCTACTTCTATTGCTCTGATAGCAATCGCGGCAATATACAGGCCTATCAGCACGCGGCTTAAAAGGAACCGAAGTCTCAGCGCCACAGCGAGCACAGACAGCCGGATGCATTTCTCTATCTTCACGACGAACACCGCCACCGCGTCGACCTGTCTGCTCACGCTCTCTTCTGACAGACCTACAAGCCGGACATCTACCCGGTTCATTCTGGTATCCTTTCGATGCAAAGAACTCCTGCTCACTTGCGGAAAAACCAAATTCTTTACCACAATCCTTGCACACCAAAGTCTTATCCTGGTACATAAGAAACCTCCTAATCATGCTACCCTTGGGGGATCATAATATACCGTATCCCTTGGGCTACACCTGGAGGCAATAACTTCGGCCGGGCAACAGATATGCTGTTCCAAGCAACCCTCAGTATAAGGCAATATTAGTATACCACCTTTTCATGGTTCGCACAATACTTGCAATTATGAATTGAGGTGCAAGTTGTGTGATAAGATTAGAATAAGGTGCAGCAATGCTTGAATTACTCCGTGCTGGAGACACTAACTCAAAACTACTAAAGGATGTGAACTCTGATGGAAATCAGGGAACAGGCTATCGTTCCTCTGGGCTATGGTAAGTACGCGCGTTCAGATAGAATTATCGCACTTGACCCCATAGAAAACGACCGAGGACCGGGTCGTCGTACCAGGGTCTACATTGATCAACTTCCCAACCCCCTCATTGCCTCAAGAACTGAAAATTCAATTCTGGCAAGCATGGTCAAAACACCAAGAGAAGTCCTGGAAGCTACAGCTGCCCTTGAGCTCCTTCAAGATCTTCTGGATGACATTCAACAGGTCGGACCTATGCTGCGAAAGAGCATCAAGGAAGAGGCCGGCCTTGACCTGGAAGAGCTTGAACGCAGGATAAAGGATATCTTAGAACACGAGTTTGATGCAGAATAACAGCAGATTCCTTTTCCCAATTAACACACCTTCATGGATCCTCCTTATTGATTAAGCCACTATGCTGTATGGCGTAACCACGTCGAACATCCCTTTTCGCGGGCGATAAGTTTGGATTCAACGGCGGCTGCGAAGGCAGCGATTCAAAGAGGATCTCAGACAAGACAGATGGCGCAAGTTTTGTCAGGGTGGGGCAGGAGCCGGAGGGCTTGCCGCCTAATGTATACCACATGGGAAACTATACCACATAGAAGCTATACCACATATGAAACCTCATTGACTTATTCACCAAAACATCAGATATGCAAATGAAGATTTGGAGGGATAACGAGAAGGCCATGTCAGATTATGGTCCGGAGCTCACGCTTCGTCTCCGCCGTGGATGAGCACTTGCTCTGCATGAAACTCTCTGTAACTATGGAGCGCGGATCAGGGCAAGTTTAAGATCCTTCGCGTAATTGGACCTGATGAGTTCCATGAATTTGTGGATAACAACGCGTTCACTAACTATATGGCAGGTTGGATGATACGGGCTGCAGATTCTTTCTATCTTCCTGCCCCGGACACTACATCAAGCGTTATCGAGCAATTCGAAGGTTTCCATAACTGTAATGATGTAGATTTGGTGAACCTGAGAGAGCGCGTAAGAAGTTTATGAACCCCTTACAACTCACCTTTCATCGCTGAGCGCATCTATCCATTCAGCGTTCGCATCCTATTTGGGTCTTACTGAAGACGCGTATAGATACTTCAAGCAATGCATTTCAATAGAGCTGGAAGACAAGAAGTGGAACCTCGCCTACCTAGGAGGTGGCAGAGATTGGAGTTCCCATTTAAGTGCCGTGGCAAGAGCTTACGCGCAATCATGACCCCGGGTCGGGTCGTGGTCATGCATGAAGCTAAAGACGAAGCCGAAGGGAATGGCATCGTAGGGAATGACAGTTCCTGCCGTGGCTATTCCGGTAATAAGTCAGCAGCAGACGACGATACCGTTGGAAACATTAATGCCGGTGGCCTAGGTACAAAACAGATAGTTATTGAATGCGTAGGTAGACGAAAGTGCATCGCAAAAGGACAGAATGCAGAGTTTATCCTCAAGTAATCAGGAGCATGGAGACTAGTTCATGCTATCATAGAGATGGCAGAGAGCAGCAGACTTAGGCCACCTCCATACACGACATCGTGCCGCTGGGCTCTCCGCTCTACAAGAGCCATCCCAAATAGGAGGCTGTTGGCGATGTACAAGATCATGGTTGTTGAAGATGACGAGAAGATTGCGAGAATACTCTGCAACTATCTGGAAAAATACGGCTACCAAGCTGTTTGCTCATGCAACTTTCACGATATCAAGTCAGAGTTCCTGAGCATCTCTCCTGAGCTGGTGCTTCTCGACATCAATCTTCCCTATATGGATGGGTTCTTCTGGTGCCGACAGATACGCACAGTGTCCAAAGTCCCGGTGATTTTCATCTCTGCTCGTTCAGGCGACATGGATCAGGTGCTCGCCTTGGAACATGGCGGCGATGCTTACATCACGAAACTGTTCTCCATAAACGTAGTGATCGCCAAAGTGAAAGCTGCGCTGAGACGCGCGTACGGTGAATACTCAGTCGGAGCTGATGCCATCCCGGACGTATACGAACTGGAAGGTCTCTATCTCAACCGAGCAAGATGCAGTATGGAATGGCAGGGGAAAGAAGTGTATCTGACACCCAAGGAGTTTCGGCTTCTTGACATCCTAGTACGCCGTCCCGAGCAAGTAGTATCCCGCTATGAGCTCTTGGAAGCACTCTGGGATGATATAGACTTTGTTGACGATAACACCCTCACAGTCAATGTCACCCGCGTCAGACGCAAGCTTGAAGAAGTAGGAATCAAAGGGGCCATTGAGACCGTACGCGGACAGGGATATCGCATGATTTGTGCATGGGGGGACAAACAATGAAGATTCGGGACTATCTCGCAACCCGACTTGCCTTCATCATTGCACATCTTCTTGCCGGGGCATTGTGCATCGCCGTAATCCAACTGGATCTCCTTCAGACCGGTGAGGCCGGCCTCACCCGGGGTTCATCCATATACATCGCTGTCCTTCATCTGGCAATACTCTTTGTTGTGCTTGCAGTGGACTACTCAGGGCAGAACCCTTTCTATAGACGGATGCGTGAGATCTCTGATGCGCCAGACACGCTCGATCGCGTGCCGTCGCTTCCGAAGGGAAAAACTGCGGAGCAGCGTATCGCCGGCGAACTGGCGCATTCAGCGTACAGCCATTACACCTCCGAGGTGCTTGCCCGCGATGAGCGTTCTCAATTCCACATCGACTTCACAAACAGATGGGCGCACGCCATGAAAACCCCGGTTTCAGTCATTGATCTCTTGGTTCAGCAGTCCAGGGAAACCATATCTTTAGAAGAGGCGCACGCCTTTTTCGAAAGCATTCAAGAGGAGAACGAACGAATCGCCCACGGACTGGACATGATGCTGGGCGTAGCGCGTCAGGAACGATTCTCAGTCGACCTCTTTCCTGAACAGGTTAACCTTGCGGAACTCGCCCGCGAGGTCATCAACAAACACAAGAAGGAGTTCATTCGCTACTCCATATACCCCAAGGTTGAGGTTTCCGCCGGTAGCCCCTACGTAGAGACAGACAGAAAGTGGATAGCCTTCGTCATCGATCAGCTGATCTCCAACGCAATAAAGTACACAAAGATTAGCCCTTCAGACGACGACCGAAAGCTGCTCATCCGCATAGACAACTGTGCCGGAACTGACGCCCGCACAGATACTAACAGCAACGTTCATGGCATCATGCTCACTGTGAAAGACTATGGGGTCGGAATACCTGAACATGACCTCCCTCGAATCTTCGATCCCTTTTTCACAGGAGAAAATGGCAGGCTGGCGCCGGAGTCCACAGGTATGGGGCTTTTCTTGGCAAATAGGATCTGTAGAGAGCTAGGTCATGCTCTCAGTGCCCAATCAGAGCAAAGGTATGGCACAGCCATGACAATAGCTTTTTCCACCAAGGCGATTACGTCCGGGGTGACAGTTAAGTAGGGGCGCCGCATACGATCCTTCCTTTCAATAATGTAAGGTTTTGCATCCCCTCCTGTAAGGTTAACCCATGGTTGAATACATCCTCAAATTGTATACTCCTAAGTAACCAGATGATCATCATTCGTACTCAGGTTTTATGCCTTTATACACAGATTGGAGGATACTAGTATGCCGGTTTTGACTGCTCACGGTTTGACAAAGATCTACGGCTCACCTAAGGAAATCACACCCACCCGTGCGCTCTGCGGGCTCAACCTTGAGGTGGAAACCCAGGAGTTTGTCGGGGTGATGGGCCCTTCCGGAAGCGGCAAGACGACCTTACTCAACATACTTGCCACTATTGATACGCCGACATCAGGAAGCATCCGGATAAATGGTGTGTCTCCGGCAGAGTTACATGGGGATGAGCTAGCGCTCTTCCGACGCCGGAAACTCGGTTTTGTATTCCAGGATTTTAACTTGCTGAATACTCTGTCAGTCCGCGATAATATCGCTCTTCCGCTTGCTCTTGACAATGTCAAAGCCAAAGAAATCGACCGTCGTGTCGGAGAAGTGGCGGCTAGGCTCGGAATCACCCACATACTTGACAAGCGCACTTATGAGATATCCGGAGGAGAACAGCAGCGTGCTGCAATTGCAAGAGGCATCGTTCATAGGCCTGCCATACTATTAGCTGACGAGCCCACAGGAAATCTGGATTCAAAAGCATCATACGAGGTTATGCAGGCATTTACCGACCTCAACAGCTCTGACGGTGCCACTGTCTTGGTGGTCACGCATGATCCGTTCGTAGCAAGTTTCTGCAAGAGAATAGTGTTCATCAAGGACGGCAAGGTTTTCTCTGAGCTTAGACGAGGCTCCGACGGCAGGCAGGCCTTCTTCCAGAAGGTATTGGACTCTCTGAGTGTACTGGGGGGTGAATTCAATGACGTTGCTGCGCCTCACGTATAAGAACGTTCAGGAAAGTCGGCGCACCTACTTCGGCTTCCTCGCCAGCAGTGTCTTCGCGGTTGTCGTGTTCTACCTCTTCGCCGCGTTTCGAGCCCTGCCTGCAGTGGCCGAAGGCAGTTATTATGGCGCACAGGGCGTTGCTATTGGGTTTCAGGTCTGTCAGTATCTGATCATAGCGTTCTCGGTCTTCTTCACTCTCTATTCGAACTCCGCGTTTGCTAAGTCGCGCAAACGAGAGCTTGGCGTGCTCGCTCTGTTGGGCGCCAAGCGCAGACAGTTGAGCTTGCTCCTATTCGGTGAGAGCATGATCATCGGGATCACATCCATAGCCGTCGGACTCACTATAGGCGGACTGTTGGGAAGGCTGTTTGTGATGATCATTGACAGAATTCTGATGTCACCCCAACCTCTGTCCTTTGTGATTCAGAGCAAGCCAATACTGACCACGACCCTTGTCTACATGGCTTTATTCGCTGTGATCAGCGCTATCAATAGCATTCGGATCAACATGGATCAGATCATACAGCTTGTAAAGGCCCCTTCCAAGCCGAAGACTCCACCTACATATTCCAAGCTTGCTGTTGCCTTCGGCATCCTGTGTTTAGCGTCAGGCTACGCAGTGGCATCAACCGTGACCATGGGGAGTGTCTTCGTCGCTTTTCTGCCGGTAACGGCTATTGTGTGCGTCGGGACTCATATCCTCTTCACACAGGGAAGCGTAGCTGTCCTTCACCGCCTAAAGAGGCACAAACCGTTGTACTACAAGAGTATAAACTTGCTGACAATCTCTGACCTTGTCTTCAA
>DIQZ01000095.1:0-2311 GCA_002424305.1 Firmicutes bacterium UBA5449 | reverse complement strand
TACACTCTGAGCGCAGCCCCGGCGGAAAGCGCGATGTACTATGATAGAGCCATTTCGTTCATTTTGCCAAGCACAGAGGATTCGGTTCGCATTGCGAAAGACTTTAGAGAGCGCCTTGCAGAATCCGGAGCAGTGATTACAGACTCGGTGATAATGTCTGCGGTACAGGTTCAGATCCCGGAGATATCTAAGCATGACACAGGGCTTATCGTACCGGCCGATGACTACAACCGATGGGCGCGCGAGACCGGAGCACCTGAGGCCCATCTAGACTATGGGCACGTGCGCTTACTCTCGAGTCGGAGGAATCATCTGCGCCTCGATGATGCCGGTCGAACCATCCATGCCAAAGCAGGTGATGCTGACCTAATATTCCTGTCAGACGGAACGATCACCGCGCCACTGGTCATCGGAATGGGAGACGACGCTCTATTCGCATTAGTATGCGACAACAGCCGTTTTGCAGAGCTCACGCGGGCTCTATCCGCGGAACACCGGAAAACCTGGTTTAGCTGCGAGCTCTCAGACTGGATGAAGGCTAGAGAAGCAGAGCAAGCTGCACGGAAGGCGATTCCTCCGGAATATCCTGTGACATATGCATCGCGTATGCAAGATTATTTGCGCACCAAGGCACAAGTCCACATGATCATGCTCATTGCAATGTTTGTAGCCACCCTCTTTTTCCTGGCCGCAGGGTCAATGCTTTACTTCAGGTTCTTCCTGGAGATTCAGGAAGATCAGGCAAAGTATATCGCCCTCCGCCGGATTGGACTTTCATGGAAAGAGATTCGTGGAGTTGTCACACGGGAAATGGCTGTGATGTTTTTCGCTCCCTGGACAGTAGCGTTTGTACACCAGATGTTCGCACTGCGTTCGTACTCGACCGTTACACCGATGATGCCTATGGAAGTCTGGAAGTACGGCGTTGCCACCGCCGGAATCTTCTTTGCGTTGCAGACAGTGTATTTCCTCATGGCGCGGAAAGCTTACCTTACGGAACTTGCCCCGGCGGTCAAGTGAGCGCAGTCAGTCATGGTTCAGTGGCCACAGTGAATTGAATAGGGTAGGGGCCTCACTTCCGATGAAGCCCCTACCCTCAATGAGATTCCATAAGCTGGTGTATATCTTAACAGAGCTTACCGAAGACGCTTTAGAACGCGAAGTTGACCCCAACAGTCAGGCCGCTTGTAACAATATCCCTTACCTCCGGCTGCTCCCAGGTCGCTTTCTTAGAGTCGCAGCGATAATCAATTGGATCGTCGCCAGGGCAAGTCTCTTCGGGGTCATACTTGAAGAAGCGTAGTGACGGGACTCCCTTCCAGAGTGACGCGTAATAGCCTGCCTCAACTGACCATTGTTCTGTGATCTGGTAACCTAACGAGGCGCTTAAGTCATATGTGCTGATTTGGACAGAATCCGTGGCTGTATAAGACACATCCGCGAACCCATCCAGAACCCACTTGTAGGAGTCTTCTACCTCTTCATAATCCCAATTATCCACTGACCATGTGGCATCTGACGTTGCAGTGCCAAAAAGAATCCCTGCTTTTGCGCCTGCTTTCAACACAAGTTTATTGCCCAAAGCGTACTTTCCCTCAATACCGACTTGTGGTCCTATAGCGGTTATGTCAAGCCTACTATCCAAATCAAGGTTCCATTTTTCAGAACTGGAATCAACATACTCAATATCATCGATATCGTCGTCAAAATAGCCTCCTGAGAGTTCCAATCCGGTTGATTGATCCTGTGCGAAGACCGCTCTGCGCACCCCACCTGAAAGACCTACCTCCCAACCGGATCCTGCCAGAGTCTTTGTGCCGGCAATGTCAAGAGCGGACATAGAGAGAGCCCCTTCTGCGGCAAGCACAGCTTTACCGTCAAAATCCCAATATCCTGTCCATAGTTCACGGTCAGAGTAAAACTCCCAAGGGATCTCCCACCAAGGCATTGTTAGCATGTAAGACCTATATCGCCAGTACGGCCCGTCTTCATCTTCTAAGGACTCCTCTTTGTCATATTTATCAATGAATTCCACACCCACTGTATCAGCGCGACTAAGGCCCCAATATGAAATCGCCACCGACGTGGAAGGGGATAGGAAGTATGACCCTGACAGAATGAAGCTTCCCCCCATTGCGGGCTGTAAGACGAGTTTCTCCTTACTAAAGTCGTAATCATAATACCCGTGAGCTGGATAATCTAGTTTATCAGCTACTTGATAGTCCGCAACCCATAGATCCGCGCCTCCTACGCCTGCATGCCAGTACTTCAGGCTAAGCTCGGCCGTCTGAGCAAAAGCCGGTACTGAAAC
>DIQZ01000029.1:18421-19323 GCA_002424305.1 Firmicutes bacterium UBA5449 | reverse complement strand
CAGGATGGCAGAAAGAATACATGAATCTCCTTAACTTGACGAGGGCACACATACCGGAAGATGTCCCTGTATCCTTCGAGCTGATAACTCACAGATTCACTAAGAGAGCCAAGAGTATTATTGAGCAAGTTTATCCTGATACGGAAGTCCCCTTTGATGAACAAGAAAGGAGGTTCAAGTATGGTCAATTCGGATACGGCAAGTACGTTTATCAAAAAGAACTTATGGAAGCAATGGAGGAATTTCTTAGAACAACCATCAAGACGTTGTTCCCGAAGGGCAGAATTCTATACTTTGTCTAAAATCTCCTCCGATATCCCCTAAGGTTCTCTGAATTGGTTAACATGTATTTCACAAGTCAACTGGGAACTCTATTCTTAGAACCTGAACAGAAGTGGAGGAATAAATGTGGAACCAAAGACTACGAGTTGGGTTGTAGTGGGCGTGGGGGCAGTAGTGTCGCTCATAGGACAAATGTCAAGGCCGGGAGAACTCGGTAGCGGTATTTTAGGTTTCGGTCTTGCTCACATAGTCCTGGGACTTCTCGACATGCTTAGGCCGACAGTAAGACAGAACTCGTGATAATGTAAACAGGCGGGTAGACGGGCAGGCGGGCAGCTACAAGCGTGCCCGCTAATTTGTGTTCTTGAGGAAGCATGTTTACTATATGCCGCCTGCCACGATCGACATCATCACCTACGACTGACAATCTACTCGATTACCGTTACAACCTCATCCCACGGCCGCTCCTGGCGAGGACGACGAGGTGTCGGACGTTCCTCTGCATAACCTATAGGAACCATCGCGACAGGACGCATATGGTCAGGGAGATCCAATGCCTCCCCTGCAGCCTGTTCGTCAAAGGCTCCGACCCAACACGCTCCAAGCCCAAACCCAACCAC
>DIQZ01000029.1:4907-18097 GCA_002424305.1 Firmicutes bacterium UBA5449 | reverse complement strand
CTGTCCAAATGCTGCTTTTGCCAAGTCCGCCTTAAGCTCGGGGTTCTTCACTATGAGTAATTGCCAAGGCTGGATGTTACCTGCACTTGGTGCCTTCAGTCCGCATTCTACTATCCGCCTTACTGTATCATCAGGCACAGGATCCGGTTTAAAGTGACGCACACTACGACGTTGGCTGATAGCCTCAAAGAGGTCCTTTGTCAACGCAATCATCCTCCGTAAACAGTAATTTCAAAACCTTCCCAAGATCACATGTTCCTTAGCTACGTCAAGTATTGATCCGGAATCCTCAAAACAGCCCGTGTTTCCGGAAATTATAAACATGAAAAACACCTTTAAGCATTGAAGACTCTCCTACTATTAGTAATTTCCCCTACAAAATGAAAGTTCCTGCAAAGCCCATGCTATGAACTTGGGACAGCGTAAGGTGGAAGGCGCCGCAGAGAAACCGCAGTAATGTTCCTGCAAAGAAAGCCTTAGTTGCCTTGATAAGTGAAGAAATGACAAGACGGAAGGACGTTAAGCAGGTACATTCCTGCTAATCGGCTTGCTTAGTATTCCTCAGGACATGCGAGATTAAACAGGCTACATCTCTATGTCTATCAGTAAACATAAGTGAACGGTGGGCGATAAGTTTCTCAATCAAAGGCAATTGACCACATGGTCAATCCATGTTATCATATTATTGGTTATTTGCATCTTCAGTGACTCTTGTGTTCAATCGATATGTTGAAAAGGGTGAGGTGTATGCAGAATGCCTATTGTGGAAACGAAGGATCTGACTAAGGATTATCTACACGGGCGTATGACTGTTCCGGCTTTGCGCGGCGTAGATCTTAGTATTGAGGCCGGTGAGTTTACGGCAGTTGTGGGACCGTCCGGCTCCGGAAAGACTACTCTTCTAAACCTCATTGGCTGCCTCGATCGACCTACCGGCGGACAAATCCTGATGGACGGGAAAGACGTGTCCGGTTACAGCCTTACTGAACTGGCTGATCTTAGAAGACACAAGCTGGGCTTCATCTTCCAAACTTACAACCTCATCCCTGTCCTAACCGCCTATGAAAACGTAGAACTTCCCCTACTCCTCTTAGGAGCCCAATCCAACGGAGAAATCAAGGACAAGGTCATGTCAGCCCTTGCGGAAGTCGGTTTATCAGGCCTTGAAACCAGGAGGCCCATGGATCTTTCCGGCGGACAACAGCAAAGAGTCGCAATTGCCAGGGCTCTTGTGAAAAAACCCAGGCTTATCTTGGCAGACGAAGCCACCGCGAATCTGGACTCAGAGAATTCCGAAGCAATCCTCTCTCTCATGCAAGAGTTAAATCAAAAGATGGGCACAACGTTCGTGTTCTCTACACATGACCCGCTTGTAATGAAGTTCGCTCGAAGAATGGTGACAATGCGGGACGGCAAGATCGTCGAAGATGAGAGGAGGTAGGAAGAAGTGAACATTGTCAAGTTCTACCTCAAATTCACCGCAAAGAATCTCTTCAGGCACAAGAGACGAACGATTCTCACTGCCTTTGCAATAGCTGTGGGAATAATGTACTTTATTGTATTTGACTCGTTATTATCAGGAGCGGACAGGGACGCAATCAATAACATGGTCAATTTTGAAACCGGCCACGTGATAGTCTCATCTGTGTCATCAGACGATCGGCGCCCAAAACTTGGTGAATTAATCCCTGAGAGTAAAGGGCTCGCCCGAGAGATTGCAGAACTTCCAAAGGTGGAAGCTGCCACCCCAAGACTGGTTTTCCCTGCTTCTATCATCGCAGGATTTGAAGAGCTCCCTGTCTTGGGAATAGGCGCTGACCCTGAAACTGACGAGAGAGTTTTCCTAGTCTCGGAACACGTTACAGACGGGAGATGGCTCATGCCCAAAGAAGAAGGAGCAGTCTTAGGCAAACGCATCGCGGATCTCCTGGAACTCGAGTTAGGAGACGTAATCACCATAAGAACCCAGACAGTCGGCATGGCCTTCCAAGCAATAGATTTTTCAGTCGTGGGAATTGTCTCAACACCGCATCCAACTGTCAACCAAACACAAGTATTTCTCCCTCTTGACATAGCCCAAGAAGCCCTTGGAGCAGGCCAAGGCGCAACTGAAATCGTTGTGCGCGCTGAATCTGAGAAAGCGATTGGAACTGTCTCAGACTCCATAAGAAGCCTGGATCTTTGGACCCCTTCATGGGATATTAAACCCTGGTATGAAGCAGCTTCATTCCTTGCCATCGGCACGGGGAAGCGGGCTTTTGGCGGAGTTCTCATGGGGCTTGTCCTGATTATCGCCACAATCGGTGTGGTGAATTCCATCCTCCTTTCCACACTTGAACGTGTGCGAGAGATCGGACTCCTCAAGGCAATGGGGATGAAAGAGAAAGATATCATACGGCTCTTCGTTTTCGAGGGATGTGGCCTCGGCTTGCTAGGCGGCGCTCTAGGCGGAGTAATGGCCACTGTTATCAATGCTTATATGGTCAACACCGGAATTAGCATTCAGATGTTCTTCGGAGAAACCAACATGGATATAGGATACCCCATAGCTGACCGTATGTTCGGTGTCTGGAATTGGCCTACTGTCTTGTGGGCCATCCTCTTTGGACTCCTGGTTTCACTTGTGGCAAGTTACTTTCCGGCCAGAAAGGCAGCATATCTCGACTCTGTCGAGAGCCTGCGCCAGCTATAACCCTAAAGGGAGGGCTTAGTATATGACTTACCTCATAAAGATGGCCTGGCGGAACTTGGGCCGCCACCGCGGACGCACTACGTTAAGTCTAATTGCCATTATCATGGGGGTTTTCGTTGTAGTAATCGCTAAAGGTTTTGTCGATGGCATACTTGACTCCTATATCACATATAACATAAATCTAAATTCGGGACACCTCCGAGTTATCCGGCCTGAGTACAGACTGAAAGAACAGACGCTTTCTCTGGGTTATGCAATAGGCGACGAAGATACTCCATATCACTCCGTTGTAGAGGACATAAGGCATATCCCTGATGTCAAAGTCGCCACAGGCAGGATTAAATTCGGTATGCTCCTGGTAGCAGGTGATGACATTCAAGAGACAGTCCTTGGCATCGGGACTGACTTTCACGAGGAAGAAAAGGTCGCTCACTTAAGCAGGTTTCTTGAAGGCAGTCGAGCAGGAACCCTTCCCCGGGCAGGTCAGCGTGAAATACTCCTCGGAGACGCCCTCATGGCTAAGCTGGGCATCGGAGTGGGAGACAAAGTCAACGCAGTCTTTTCCACATCCTTCGGCTCACTGGGAATCGCTACTTTCCGAGCAGTAGGTCGGATGTCAAGCGGCCTTAAGCTCCTTGACGAATCAGCAGCCTATATCCCGCTGGACACAGCCATGCTTCTTCTTGATATGGACGATTCCGTTACCGAAATCATTGTGTTAGGCGAGACTCTCTCCAAAACACATGCGATTAAGACAGAGGTCGAGCGCGTAGTCCATACGCTCCCCGGCGCACCGATAGTTGTCCCTTGGGACGAATACAGTGAGTTGATGAGCTTCATGAGTCAAGCGAAAGCCATGTACGCGGTAATTTATGTTTTGCTTGTGGCCCTTGCATCCTTTGTGGTATTTAACACATTGCTCATGGTCGTATCTGAGAGAACTCGCGAAATCGGCATGCTTGCAGCACTTGGACTTACGCCTCAATCAATAAGGCGACTCTTCCTCATAGAGGGGACGATTCTGGCAGTATCAGGCAGCTTCCTCGGGGCACTGCTGGGAGGTATCTTCAACTTGTGGTTTGGTAGTGTAGGCTTGGATATCTCCAAGATGACTCAAGACCTCGGCGGCGAATTTCTGTTCGCGCCCCGAATCTATCCTACGACAAGTCTGTCTGTGATGATGTTTTCCTTTGCGCTGGGAGTCGCAGTGACAATGGTTGCAGTCTACATTCCTGCAAGACACGCAGGAAAACTTAAACCCACTGAAGCCCTGCGCACTATATAATGTGCGTTCATGGCATGAAAACCTTGCTCAAAAGGAAGTGGAGACATGAGGAAACCCACAATAACTCGAATTCTTATAGCTGCGATAGTTACGTGCTCTGTCGTAATGATGATAATGGTTGCCCATCCATCACAAGAGGCATATGCACGGAAAGACTTGTACACATCAGGTATAGCACAAATAGCGCAAGTACCTGCTGCATCTGAGATTATTGAGAGAATGGAGCAAAACACAGATTTCAAAACCGCGTACTATGAGGCTAGGATGGAGATCACGCAAAGAGAACGCGTCAACACAAAAACTATGAGAGCCTGGATTGAAGGAAATGACCGTGCTCTCGTCGAGTTCACCAGCAAACGCGACTTAGGCACGAGGATCTTGAAGATAAATGACGACCTCTGGCTGTTCTCACCGACAGCTGAAGAAGAGGTGAGGCTGTCCGGTGAAATGCTCAACCAAGGCATGATGGGAAGTGACTTTTCCTATCAAGACGCCCTGGAGAGCGCACAACTCATGGAGCTCTATGACGGCAGTGTCACAGGAGTGGAGACCCTGGACGACAGGCAATGTTATGTCCTGGAACTGGTTGCACGCGAAGACGCAAAGGTGAGCTATTACAGGCGAAAGATCTGGGTGGATAGAGAGCGCTACTTAGGCCTCCGCGAGGAGCTTTATGCCCCATCCGGCAAACTCCTGAAACAGTCTTCTGTAGAAAGCATTGAGAAACTCGGTGACAGGTATTATCCAATGTCAGTTGTCATGGAAGACATGACGCGGAAGGGATCCAGCACGAGATTCATTATTGAAAGTATCGTGTTCGACCAAGCCATACCTGCTGATACATTCACCAGGCAAAGACTGACCGCCAGGTGATACGCAAACTCTGGATCCTAATACTTGGATAATACATGGGTTCTGATTGTGAACTCTGGCATCCAAGGTCACATACATTGACGGAGGGCATTCATATGTCAAATGGGCACTTGAATTTTGGAGAAAGCAAACCGACGATAACAATCCCTAAACTATCAGGGATAATTCCTAAATTACCGACAGTAGTTGCGGTTGTAGTATTTACCGTTGCCGTGCTGTGGACAAGCCTACCTGTTTTTGCAGGCGCAGGACAAGCGGGCTCTGCAGGCATAGGGGCGAGCATAGGAGCTTTTGACTGTAGCACTCTAACCTTCCAGTGTGAACTTGAGACAGGAGTCGCATTTACACGTCTCATTCCCGGTCCTCGAGCCAATTGGCATCTCAATCTGACCGGTGACTGCGCATGGCAAGTAAACCCTGCTGTTACAGTTGTAGGACGGGGACATATCCTCGCAAGCCTCCCCTGCCTAAGCACTAACTCGGATACAGGACAAGTTGAGCTATCCTTGGACAGATTATTCCTACAGTATGAATCAGGGCGCGCTCGCGTCATCATAGGCAAACAAGCTGTTAACTGGGGACCGGCAGCAATCTTCCGCCCTACAGACCTCATTGCTCCAAGAGATCCCGGAGGATCCGGCGAAGAAAGGCCGGGTAATACTCTGGCTACTCTCTTCTGGCGAACAACTCCTCTTACCGGAGTTCAACTGGTTCTAGGTGAAAACCTCTACGCCGGTCGAGCTGAATTCCGTGTAGGCCGGACGAATTTTGGAATCCTTGGCCTGACCGGAAACGAAAACGGGTATGCGATCGGATTGGATTTCCAAGGAGGGCTTGGAGGGCTCTATGGAGGGGTTTGTCATAGCCGGACAGATGCCAGACAGCATACTGGGCAACATAGCTCAGACACTGCATATTCCGGCGCACCTGCTGCACCCTCCACGACTTCCGCCACAATCGGATGGAAGACAATGCTTCATGGAGGCAATCTCGTTTTTGCAGAATACTATCGTGATCATGTTCGGTTAGGCAATATCAGCAAAGTAGCGCAACTTATGGCTTTAGGGTTGACGTACCGGTATGATGAGTTCACCACACTCGGCATGGTAAGTGTCACTGACCTGACAGACGGTGGCTGGACTGCAACAGGCACACTTACTGCACTTCTTACTGAGAACCTTGACCTAAACTGTTCTATGAGTATTACAAATGACTCACACGCACAGGCACAGGTCATGGTGAAGTGGTATCTCTGATCCTCGATTCACAGGCAGAGGTATAGGCGCAAGTTTTGCAATTTCACATAGGAGCTGGAACATGACAACACCTGGAATAGATGAAGAAAAAAGACAAAGAATCATTAGAGCAAGCATAGACGAATTCCGAGAAGGCTATGCCTTGGCTTCAACTAACGAAATCGTAAGAAAAGCAGGCGTCTCAAAAGGCCTTCTGTTTCACTATTTTGGCAACAAGAAGAATCTTTTCCTCGAGGTTTTCAAGGAATGCGCAGCAAACCTCCAGGAAAAGCTACTTACATTCCAAGAGGCCGACCCGGGGAACATACCCAGTGATATCTTTGATCGCCTTACGAGACTCGCCTTGGTCAAGCTTAGACTTTTTCAAGCTGATCCTGCCCTCTATCAGTTTCTTGCGGCAGCAATTCAAGACTCACCTGATGACATAAAGCAAGAGCTTCAAACCTTTATTAACACTGCTGCAGAAGACGGAATCGCTACACTGCTCACGGGTGTCGACTTGTCGGGTCTTCGCCCGGGCATTGACCCTGCAAAAGCGTTAAGACTGATCCAGCTTGTTATGGATGGACTTTTGCGGGACTACATCGGAAAAGAGGATTTTGCATCGCTTGACTGGAACAAGGAAGTAGCTCAATTCAATGAATACATGGACATGCTCCGACGGGGCCTGGGAAAGCAAGAATCGTGACAGACCCAGTTAGCTTGCCGGATGAATTGAGCCTAACAAGATCTAGCCTGACTAGGGCAAGCTTAAGAAGACCGGGGTGGGAGAGACCGGGAACTAAGCGCCCGGTCGCCCAATATCGCACCTAAACCACATTCCCTCAAAATTGACGTGGGAAAGACCTCTGTACGCACGCGAAGCAGCATCCTCCACAGAATCCCCGACACCCACTACATTTAGAACACGACCTCCTGAAGTTACGAGCTTCTCTCCATCCCGCCTTGTTCCTGCATGGAAGATGAGGACATCGTCTTTTTCGGCCTGCTCCTCATCAATAGAGATCTCTCTACCTAGCTGAGGTTTCTCAGGATATCCTTGGGATGCAGCTACGACACACACGCATGCTCCGTCCCGCCACTTGAGTTTCATGGAAGAACATGTCCCTTCAACCGCTGCCTCCAATGCATCAACAAGATCTGATTCCATCATCGGTAAAATCGCCTGTGTTTCAGGATCACCGAACCTGGCGTTAAACTCAAGTGCCATCGGTCCTTGAGACGTAAGCATCAATCCTGCGTAAAGCACTCCGACATAATGGTGTCCTTCAGCTGAAAGGCCTCGTATCGTAGGCATTATGATGTCTTCCAGGATCTGAGCCTCAAGAGATGTATCAAACGCGGGAGCAGGAACAATCGCACCCATACCTCCGGTATTCGGCCCTTTATCCCCGTCCCCGGCACGCTTATGATCTTTTGCACTGATAAGTGGAAGAGCGGACATTCCATCAGTAATAACCAGGTAACTCGCCTCACGGCCGAAAAGGCAATCCTCAACAACAATCTCAGAGCCGGCAGCAAGATTGGAGATGGTATCAACTGCGTGCTCAGCCTCTTCAGGAGTATGGGCAACCACTACCCCCTTTCCGGCAGCAAGACCGTCTGCCTTTACCACCACAGGGCAGCCATGCGCCCGGATGTAGCACTTAGCTGAATCAGCGTCCCCAAAGACACTATAGTCTGCAGTGGGAATATTGTGCCGGGTCATGAAGCATTTTGCCCATACTTTGCTGGTTTCGATGGATGCTGCAGCCTTAGTCGGCCCAAACGCAGGTATGCCAAGGCGGATCAATTCATCGGATATTCCCAGAGCAAGCGGTGCCTCAGGGCCAATGACTGCGAGATCCACACCCTTCTCAAGAGCAAAATGCGCCAGCGAACGTATATCGTCTACACGAATTGGAACGCATTCAGCAAGCTTCTCCATACCTGGATTTCCGGGTGCAGCATATACCTTTGACACCCGAGGACTTGCTTTCAATTTCCAAGCCAGAGCGTGTTCCCTTCCCCCTTGACCGATTACCAGTATGCAAAGATTATCCCGTTTCACAAGTCTCCCTCCTGAAAGTAGCACCTAACTCAGTGCTATATGTGGTGGTCTCAATGTGCCATGATGGTCTTAGTGTCTCTTGATGGCCTTAGTGTCTCATGATTGTCTTAGTGTCTAAAATGACGAATGCCCGTAAATACCATGGCTATCCCATGCTCATTGGCAGCCTCAATGCTCTCCTTGTCGCGGATCGATCCGCCGGGCTGAATAACAGCGGTAACGCCTGCTTTCGCAGCCGCATCTATACCGTCTCTGAACGGGAAAAATGCATCTGATGCCATAACAGCTCCCAAAGCCTTTGTGCCTGCATGCTCCGCTGCGATCTTCACTGACCCTACGCGGTTCATCTGGCCTGCACCGACGCCTACAGTAGCGTCATTCTTCCAGAACACGATTGCGTTGGATTTAACATGTTTGACTACTTTGAACGCAGAAAGCAGCCATTTCGCTTCCTGCTCATTAGGATGCCGCTCAGTCACCACTTCAAGATCCTCGATATTAAGGTCTTGAGGGATATCAGGACTCTGCGCGATGAATCCGCCGTCTACCCATCTGACATCAAGCTTGGGAAGGTCGTCTTCGATATTCCGAGGAAGGATGAGAACACGGAGATTGCGCTTCTTGCTGAGCACGCGAAGAGCTTCATCTGTTACACCTTTTACCAAGACCCCTTCAACAAAGGTTTCCACGATTTTCGTGGCTGTGTCCAGGTCAAGGATTCCGCTCAAACCAACTATGCTTCCAAATGCGGACACAGGATCAGCTTCACGCGCCTTTACGTACGCATCTTCAAGATCGCTCCCTATTGCAACACCGCAAGGGTTCGTGTGTTTTATCACGACTGCAACAGGCTCATTCCTGAACTCTCGCATGATCCTAAGCGCTGCATCAGCATCAAGTATGTTGTTGAACGACAAAGGCTTCCCTTGGAGCAGCCGGGCACCGGCAATGCCTGAGTAAGGATGCTCACCCAGAGCGTAGAACGATCCCATCTGGTGAGAGTTCTCGCCATACCTCAAGTCAAAAGCCTTCGTCCCACGGACACATACTACAGGTGCAAAGGGGTTTTCAGAAGCCTGCATCGATTCGGCGGCATCCATAGACTCGGTAGCGTTTTCCGCATCAGTAGCCTGCGGCACATTGGCACCAAGGTACCCTGTGATTGCCGCATCATATTCAGCAGTATGCCGGAATGCTTCAACTGCAAGCTTTGCCCGTGTCGCCTTGGACACCTCACCCATGGCCTTCAGTTCTGAAATTATCTCCTCATATCTGTCGGGATTTGTCACGACAGTGACTCGCTCAAAATTCTTAGCGGCTGCCCGAACCATAGTCGGCCCGCCAATGTCAATGTTTTCTACGGCTTCTTCCAGGGTGACACCTGGTTTTTCTATAGTTTTCTTAAAAGGATATAAGTTCACTGCTACAAGTTGGATAGGAGTGATTCCGTGGCGCTCCAGATCCTCTTGATGCTCGCGGGTTGTGCGAGCCAATATCCCCGCGTGTATCATCGGGTGTAGAGTCTTCACTCTGCCTCCTAGAATCTCAGGGAACCCTGTCACATCAGACACTAAAGTTACCGGAACGCCTGCCTTGGAAAGCGCGGCGGCGGTACCACCTGTGGATAGGATCTCAAAGCCTAAATCAGTTAATGCTTGTGCAAACTCTACCACGCCTGTTTTATCGTAAACACTGATAATTGCCCTATGTCTTGCCATTTCATCAACCTCCATAGATGATGACCTTTCTTCCATCAGTCTTGACCTTACCGTCCAAAACAGCGTTAATACACTCAATCATAAGAGAATGTTCTTCACCTAAGATCCGCGCTGCGAGGATATCCTCTGTATCATCAGGCATTACGGGAACGACTCTTTGACCGATTATGGGACCTGTGTCAGTCCCTTCATCAACAAAATGCACTGTGCAACCTGTGTATCTAACCCCATAGTCCAGGGCCTGCCTCTGAGCATCCAAGCCTCGAAACGCCGGAAGGAGTGATGGATGTATATTGATGACTTTCTCAGGAAACTCATTAAGGAAGGTCTTCCCCAGAAGCCACATAAACCCGGCAAGCACTATGAGATCAGGTGAAAAACTCTTTGCCACACTGACAAGTTGGCGTTCAAACTCTCGCCTGGAAGGGTACGACTTGCGCTCAACCACAACAGAGGGTATGCCGTGACGTTCGGCTCGATCCAATGCAGTCGCATTGGGATTATCACATATGAGCCCTACAACTTCACCTAATAATCTCCCCGATTTACTTGCGTCAATTATGGCTTGGAAGTTCGTTCCTCGCCCTGACGCCATCACGACAATATGCGGTTTCAGTCTTGCTATACTATCCATTAACGAAGCGCACCTCCCCGCTGCGGGAATTCCCATTGCCGGAGTTCCCATTTTCGGGAACGACTTCGCCTACGATGTAGCATCTCTCTCCGGATGCAGTGAGGGTGTCCAATGCGACATCTACGTCATGAGGTCTCACAGCCACAATAAAGCCAAGCCCCATGTTGAAAGTACGTCTCATCTCGTAGTCTTCTACATTACCCAGCCTTTGTATAAGATTAAAGACTGCCGGAACATGCCAAGATCCTACGTTAAGTCGAATCGCCAGGCCCGGCGGCAGCATCCTCGGAGGATTGTCAACGAGCCCGCCTCCGGTGATATGGGCAAGGCCCCTGATTTCCACGGACTTTGCCAAGTCGAGTACGGACTTCACATAGATCCTGGTAGGCTCTAGGAGCGCATCAACGAGCGGGCGATTAAGCTCCGCAGGCTCATCCCAAAGATTGAGGCGTGCAATATCCAATAAGACATGACGGACCAATGAAAACCCGTTGCTATGAAGACCTGACGACGCTAAGCCGATAAGAATATCCCCCGGCCTAATAGTGCTGCCGTCAATAAGCTTTGCTCTTTCTACAGCACCGACTGCGAACCCGGCTATATCGTAGTCACTGTCTCCATAGAATCCCGGCATTTCTGCGGTCTCACCGCCCAAAAGCACGCATCCTGACCTCATACAGCCTTCTGCGACCCCGGAGACAATGGCTGCAACCTTCTCAGGCTCAATCCTGCCTTGTGCAAGATAGTCCAGGAAAAAGAGGGGTTTTGCCCCTGATGTAACTACATCATTTACACACATGGCAACTACATCGATCCCGATAGTGTCATGCTTGTCCGCTTCTATTGCAATACGAAGCTTGGTTCCGACACCATCAGTCCCTGCTACCAGCACCGTCTCTTCGGATCCTGCGGTATCCAGAATAAAACTGCCGCCAAACCCGCCGAGTCCGCCGACAACGTGGTCAGAAGGCATCTTCTTCAAGACTTCCTTGATGAGGTCAACAGATTTAGTCCCGCGGTCGATGTCCACACCTGCGCTTGCATAGGTTGCCCGAGGTTGCCCCCCTGATTTGTCTATCGTTCCCGGCGCCTCGTACGATGTCCCAGGCGACACACCGAGTGATGCCCCGTGCGACGCCTCACTTGATGCACTAACCGGATAACATCCGTTAAAGCAACCAAAGCAGAAGTCAAGATCGTGTGCGCCCGCATTCTTCATCGCCTCAAGCATGCCCTCAGGGCTCAAATAACCCAAACTATCCGCACCTGTCATCTTGAGTACTGAGTTTTCGCCGTTCGAGGCTGCGAGACACTCGCCTGCATCAGGCTTTGTGCCAATACCGTAGTAGCATGGATGAGTAACAGGAGGAGAGGCCACCATGAGACCTACACTTTTAGCCCCGGCATCCCTAAGAAGCCTCACCAGTCTTGTGCTGGTCGTGCCTCTTACAATTGAGTCATCCACAACCAACACATGCTTGCCTTCAACCGCCTGACGAACGGCATTTAGTTTTAGGCGCACGCCAAGAGTGCGCGCACCGGGCTCAGGCCGTATGAATGTCCTGCCGAGATAGCGGTTTCTGATAAGACCATATTCCAGTGGTATTCCGCTCTCGCGAGCGAATCCTAAGCCTGCCTCAACTCCTGCTTCAGGCACAGGAACCACGACGTCTGCCTCGACCTTGTGCTCTCTCGCAAGCATCCTACCCATCTCGTGCCGTGCCTGACTGACATTGATGCCTTCGATGATACTGTCAGGTCGGGCAAAATATACGTATTCAAAGATACACATGGATCTTCCTCGGCTTTCGCACCCTTGAACCTCTCGCACTCCGTCTTTGTCTATGATGATTATCTCCCCTGCCTTGACCTCCCGGACGAGTTCTGCGCCGATGACATCAAGTGCACAGGACTCGGATGCAACAGCCCACCCTCCGGGAAACTTGCCCAGGCAAAGGGGCCTAAACCCATTGGGATCTCGCATCGCAACAAGCCTTGTCGGACTCATGAGCACCGCAGAATATGCGCCTTCAAGCTCCAGCATGCATCGTCTGATCTTGTTCTCTAAACACTCCCTGCCGTGCTTCGCCAGCAGGCACCCGATGAGTTCCGCATCTGATGTAGTCTGAAATGCAGCACCTGACGCGCCCAATGAAGCTCGCAGATCTTCTGCGTTCACCAAGCACCCGTTGGTCGCAACAGCAACATCTCCCCATGGATAATGGAACAGGAGGGGTTCTGCGTCTGATATCCCGCTTGAGAGGCCTTTTGAATAGAGCACGTGGCCTATAGCTGTGTTTCCCTTAAGCTTCCCTATAGTATTTTCATCAAATACCTCTGATACCAGGCCCATTCCTTTATGCAATCGGATCCCTTGGCCGGGTGACGCTGACGCAATTCCTGCACTTTCCTGGCCCCGATGTTGCAGCGCCTGCAGACTGTATGCAACACGCTCAGCAGCAGAGTTGTCCCGGGTAAAGATGCCTATGACCCCACAGCGTTCACGCCATCTAAAGGGTGTTACCTCGTTTCCTCCTCTATCCATGAGTTCGCCTCCTGATATATCTGTGCTACCTCGCGCACCCGGATCTCTATGGCATTTTCCGCCCTTGCGCTCCTATCTGCCTTTTGGCATCCCTGCCGTTCTTGGCATTGCTCTCGGCATTGTTCTGCGCATTGTTC
>DIQZ01000029.1:0-4727 GCA_002424305.1 Firmicutes bacterium UBA5449 | reverse complement strand
TTGTTCTTTGCAAACCACTATGCTCTGCCCGCCGACCTTACCGATAACTGACAAATGCACTTTCGCCTCAGATGCCATTGCCTTCACCTCAGTAAGATCCGAGGGGTCAAAGGACACCAGCATACGTGCGCCGGATTCGCTAAACAAGTAATGATCCAATCGCATTCCATAAAGCACGACTTCTGCCCCGATGTTACCTGACATGCATGCTTCCGCCAGGCCCACAGCAAGACCACCTTCGGAAAGGCCTCTGCATGATGAGAGGAGCTCTTTCGAGTGGAGACCGGAAACCAAATTGAGTAAGGCCTGCTCAGTCTCGAGGTCTATGTTAGGCACGCATCCGCCTTCTATTCCGTGCACCTTTGCAAGATATTCACTTGCCCCAATCTCAGGTTTAGTATCGCCTAAGATAGCGATGAGGTCACCTTCACGCTTGAAACCGGATGTGGTCACTTTTCGCAGATCCTCTATAAGACCCACCATACCTACTGCAGGTGTCGGGTGGACGGCTACACCTTGGGACTCGTTAAAGAAGCTCACATTACCGCCTGTAACAGGAACGTCAAGCGCTCTGCAAGCTGCAGCCATTCCTTCAACCGCCTTCTTGAACTGCCAGAACACCTCGGGATTTTCGGGGTTCCCAAAGTTCAGACAATCTGTAATTCCGAGCGGGACTGCACCGCAGGCAATTATGTTCCTTGCTGCCTCAGCCACAGCATGGGCTGCACCTTGCCACGGATCAAGGCTGCAATAGAGAGAGTTAACCTCGCACGTAACAGCCAATCCCTTGTCTGTGCCGGGGACAGGGACTACTTGTGCTCCCGTACCACACACAATGTAATCTGCCGTGTTTGCATCGTCTGCAGTAACCTGCCTTGACAGCCATCCTTTGCAGGCAATTCTCAAAGATGAGAAAACTCGCCTTAACGCATCAAGGTAGTCGTCAGGTTCAGGTACATCTGCAAGATCCCTGGCACGCTCCTTCTCAAAAAACTTAGGTTCCTTTGATTCCCGTGTATAGCAAGGCGCCATTTCCGTAAGGGCTTTTGCAGGTACCTCTGCCACAGTTTCTGTACCATCAGTTATACGCACAATACCGTCGTCTGTGACTTTGCCCACAACTTCAGCTTCCAGTCCCCACTTCCGGAATATCCTGCAGACCTCATCCTCATGGCCCGGTGCCACCACAACGAGCATCCTCTCTTGGGATTCAGAAAGCATTACTTCATATGGAGTCATGCCTTGTTCGCGCCTGGGCACCCTGCTGACATCGATCTCCATCCCAACGTCGCCTTTAGATGCCATTTCCGCTGATGAACATGTGAGACCTGCAGCACCCATATCTTGAATCCCGAGCAGGGACTCGCCGAGAACATCGTAGAGCTCAAGGCATGACTGTCTAAGAGCCTGTCCTAACCTGGAGTCACCAATCTGAAGAGCTTCCCCGCCTTCCTTCACCTCAGGTGCAATTTCCTGTGATGCAAAAGCTGCGCCTTGGATGCCATCCCGCCCGGTAGGAGCACCTGCAAATATGACAGGGTTGCCTAACCCCTGAGCTGCGGATTTCTTCATAGACGATATAGCTACAAGGCCGATACACATAGCATTAACAAGCGGATTCTCTCTGAAAATCTCATGAGCTGCAATGTCTCCTCCTACTGTAGGAACACCGAGTGCTTCTCCATACCAAGCCATACCTTGGGTAGCACGGCTCAGGATCCATCTTGACCGTTCGTCAGAGACAGGCCCTGCTCTCAAGACTCCAAGCAGCGCAATGGGCTCGGCACCCATGGCAAGCACATCCCTGACAATTCCGCCGACACCTGTTGCCGCACCTTGAAACGGTTCCACTGCAGACGGATGGTTATGGCTCTCTATCTTGAACACCGCTGCAAGCCCGTCACCAATATCCACTGCCCCTGCATTCTCACCCGGACCTTGAATCACTCTGTCACCTGACGTGGGAAAGAGGCGTAAAACCTCTTTTGAATTCTTGTAGCTGCAGTGCTCTGACCACATGGCTGCAAACATCCCTAGTTCTACCTTATTAGGTGTCCGTCCCAGGATACTAATGATACTGTCATATTCTTCCTTGGAAAGTCCCATTTCACGCCACATTTCCTCGACCAAATACTACGCCCCCTATCAAATAAGCATAGTTATCTTCAATCGCCATGAACATCTTTCATAGCCACAAACCTCTTTTTTCATAGCCACATATCTCTTTTTCACAGCCATAGACTTCTTTAACCGGCACAGGCATCTTTAGTCAGCATAAGCATGTTTCATCAGGTTTACTCTTTGATATCCAGTGCCTTCACCACACGTTCGTGTTTTCTCTCAACTTCACTTGTAAGGTTCATCCGATACTCGGTGAGAGCACGATGAAGTCCCGGATCTGCTATCGCAAGAATCGCAATGGCAAGAAGAGCAGCATTTTTTGATGCATTGACCCCGACACAAGCCACAGGAACTCCGGGAGGCATTTGAACTGTTGAATAGAGCGCATCCACCCCGGAAAGTGGAGAGCTATCGCACGGCACGCCTATCACAGGTAGAGTAGTTACGCCCGCTACCACGCCTGCCAAGTGAGCCGCTCCCCCGGCTGCAGCAATTATTACCTTTACGCCTTGCTGCTCAGCAGTTTTCACTGTGGAAACCACACGGTTAAGAGAGCGATGCGCTGAGGCAACCACAACCTCATGTGCTACACTAAAAGCCTCAAGTGTGACAATGCACTCAAGCATGATGTCAAGATCGGAATCACTCCCCATCATCACCAGCACCTTCAGACCACTATCTCGTGCTCCTGTAAACTCCATCTCTGTTCACTCCTGCCTAAAATAGTTATCTCCGCCGGGAAAATAATTAGCCCCGGCAAATAGGTTTCGAGTGAAACCTATCCGCCGGGGCTTTTGTCCCTTACCGGTGTAGCACCGCAAAATGCGGGCCTGCGCCGCTTGGACCGAACCCTGCTTCGAAATGGAAATACGCAGGTGGAACCCTAGGCGCACTTTCCCTCGTGCATCAGTCGGCCGACTTTCGCCAAATAAGAAAACATGCCGCACCGACTCTGCCGATGTCATATATTACCATGTCACTTACCTGTTCAAACCGTCTTTACTAACTACTAGCAAAGACTCTAATATGACCATATCATACCATTCCTGAGCATGTCAAGATCGCTTTTGACCTTCGCAGAAGCCCTGAAAATTCTTGTGCTAAGCTTCTAGAGAACTTGGCAGCTAAAATAGGTCACTACAGCTCCGGCAATCATGGTACCCAGGGAAATCGCGGCAAAAGAGTGCCTTATCCTGAGGCCGAGGAGAAATGCTGCAATTGAGGCAGTCCATGCACCTGTTGACGGTAACGGAACAGCGACGAACAACACAAGTCCCAGCGGTCCGTAGCGGAGAACCACTCGGCTGCGTGCTTTCACTCTGCGGAAAAACCAATCGCTTGCCTGCCTAAACCATGTGAACCTACGGAGCCGGCCTGCAACATAACGCAGAAACAGCATGATCGGAATCACCGGGACAAGATTTCCCAGAACACTCAAGAGATATACTTCAATAGAGTTCATTCCCAGAGACAATCCTAAGGGTATTGCGCCTCGTAGTTCAACTACCGGAAGCATTGCTGTAACAAAAACCAAGGCTTCCCTGGAGTCAGAAAGACGTAGCCAATCCAGAGCGATATCCAATATTACTTCCCCTTCCAAGTCACTTCACTAATTATTCTAGCCTTGGCTACGGATTTCCTGTCAAGAGTGTCTCTGCTATCTGGATCACCGCAGGTCCCAAGAGTACTACAAACAGTGTAGGGAATATGAAGAAAACCAGAGGGAAAAGCATTTTAATTGGCGCTTTCATGGCAGACTCTTCCACCCTTTGTCGCCTCTTTACCCTGGATTGGTCAGATTGAATTCTGAGGATATTTGCTATACCTACCCCAAGATGGTCAGTTTGAACAATAGCTGACACGAGGGAGGTTATGTCATCCACTCTGACTCGCTCGGCAAGCTGTTTCAAAGCTTCTCTCCTCGGTGTTCCCACCCTCATCTCCCTAAGCACAATTCCAAACTCATCTGACAATGGGCCTTTCCGTCTCTCTACAACTCTCACCAATGCAGCGTCAAGTCCGAGACCTGCCTCAACACTTACAGTGAGCAGGTCAAGGACATCAGGGAGAGCCTTTTGAATTTCTTTCCCTCTTTGCTTCGCTTTCGATTGCATCATTATCTCCGGGACTACCCAACCAAAGCCAACCGCCAGAAGAGCGAAAAGCAAGGCTTTGCCGGTTCCGAGCCCACCGGTTAGTATGATAACCCCTATCGGAATAATGAAAAGGGTCACGATGCGCAAGATTACATACTCCGCGGGGGTCATATTCCAAGGGTTTCCTGTGGCATCAAGCTTATGCCCGGCTGCCTTAAGCACACTCTTTGGAGTCGCAGCCACGACTGCACCTGAAACCTTCGTCGCTACAGGACCAAACACTCGCTGTACCAGTGGACGTGCTAAGGCCTGCTCGCGCTCGGTAGGCACCCTGCCAATTCTGGCAACCTGTTCAACCCGCTCCTTGACTGAAGGCTCTTTCCCTGTCACAAAAACGTACATCACAAGGCTTGTCACACTTGCAAAAGCAAAGACTGCAGCCACAATCGGCATACTATCACCCCCATCAAACCTCGATCGAGACTATCTTCCGAATAACTAAGATTCCAA
>DIQZ01000031.1 GCA_002424305.1 Firmicutes bacterium UBA5449 | reverse complement strand
CCGCATGTAACCAGATAGAAGTTGCCTTTATCCTCATAATACTTTTTCATGTTCACGTCTACTCCGGCGATGGATGACATTTTTGCCTTGACTGCGTTCATGTCTGCAAGATCAATTTTCCCTTCAATCGCATCTTTGGCAATTTCCACGCCGGACTCAAGAATAAGCCACATGATAGGCACAGGCCAGGTGGCGAACCTGCCGGATCCGCCTCTCGACACTATTATCCTGTTGATCTCTTTGAGGATCCCAGGCATGTTCCCTTGGATTTCGTCAGTTATCTCAAGGCCTATTGCTCCCGGATAGCCGTGTGTAGGGCTGGGACAGCATTGCTCAGGGAAAATAGCGCCTGCATCAAGCACAGCATTGATGAGTGGCTCTTGCATCGCACAGTTTGTGCTGAAAAATGCTATATCCTTGCCGTGTCTTGCAACTTGCCTCGGCACATCTTCAAGAATAAACTGCTGAGATGCAGGGATTCCACCTTCACCCATTGGGTCAGGTGCAGCTACGAAGATAAACTCCATTCCAAGCTTTGCGCATTCTGCCTTTGTGGCATCGCGCTGTTTTGCCAGGAGTTCTATAGACATGTGTCTCGGGAACGAGTAGAACAAGAATTTCTTTGCGCCCAGTTCTTTTGCCAGCCTGGGGATGGTAACACCTCTGGCTTCATCGTCCGGCATAAATGATAAGTCGGCAGTGGTATTAACGATTACCGGATCCTCTTGAGGTGCCCCGAAAACGAAGATTATGTCCGGTCTAAGTTCACGAACCTTCCGTGTGGCTGCTACAGCACCGGGTACTGCGTGGCATATGACAATAGCTTTTACGTCCTTATCTGATGCCAACCCGAGGATCTGGGCTATGGTTGTCTCCTGTTCCTGCATGAAGTTGTCAGGATAAGTAACGTGTTTTATCATGTCTCCGTACTTGCTTCTCAACATCTCGGCTGCGCGGTACTCATCCTCTGACTGTGAAACCGTACCTGTCATAACACCTATCTTATAAGTTTCTTTTGCCAATCCTTGCGTACCAAACAGTCCTATTAGCAGAACTGCTGCCACAAGGCAAAGTGTAAATCTCTTCATTATCTCTCTCCTCCCTACTGATGAAGTATTGATGGTCAAGGTCAGCTTACATAGTTAATAAGCCGGACACTTATTGGTTGTAGTTGTCTATCCATAACTGTCACATACATAGGCTTGGGTGGTATCACCTCCTACCTTGACTCGGTTTTATACCGAGATCCCAGTCGATACCGGGATCCAACGTCAAGACAAGTATCCATAACTATTCAATACGATTTACATTTGTCCTTCTCAGTTACTAAATTACTATTAGGTCAGAGCTAAATTTAGTAAACGGCTCAACGCCTGTTTCCGTCACAATGACACAATCTTCTATCCGTACTCCGTAACGACCCGGTATATATATTCCGGGTTCTATGCTAAAGGCCATACCCGGCTCGAGAAGAGTGGTGTTGCCTTCAACAATGTAAGGCTCTTCATGTATTTCAAGTCCGATGCCATGACCGGTTCTGTGTATGAAATACTCACCGTACCCGGAGTCAGTAATTATGCGTCTCGCTGCACGATCTACGTCTCCACATGTCGCGCCCGGTTCGGCGAATGCCATGGCAGCTTCGTGAGCTTTTCGTACTGTATCATGTATCTTTCGAAACTCCCTGTCCGGCTCACCCACAAAGACAGTGCGTGTCATATCCGAATGATAATGTTCCAAGGTTCCGCCGAAGTCTAACACCACGGCATCACCTTGTTGGATTAGCTTCTCTGTCTGCGGTCTATAGTGGGGTTGGGCGCTGTATTGTCCCGATCCTACTATAGGTTCAGCAGTTGACCGGCTTGCGCCGAGCTTGCGTAGTTCGCTCTGTATGAAATCCACAACATCCAACTCGGGAATTCCCGGTTCCAGGAAGTCAATTGTTTTGCCCATGACCTTATCGGTTATTGCTCCGATTTTCATCATGAGTTCCTTCTCGTCAAGAGACTTTACTCTACGTAGTGCTTTCATGTATTTGCCACCTGAAATGAAGTCAGCCTTTGGCAATCGTTCCTGAAGGTTTAGTAGAAAGAAACTCCACAGAGTATCATCAACAGCTATGGTTGATGTGTCAAGAGCACAACTGCCAAGGATGGATTGCATCTTGTCAAACGGATCCTCACCGTCTGTCCAAGGGATAATCCTGTTGACCCATGTGTTTTCACGGACTTGATCTTCATATAGGGCGGGAACGAGAAATGTAGGTTCGTCATTCGTAGGGACGAACAAACTCAAGAATCTGGGCATTTGACCTTCGGAAAATCCGGTCATATAAAGAAGGTTGGGTGATGCGGTAAACAAAAATCCTCCTATATTGTCCGGTGACATAAGACTGCAAAGCTTTTCTACTCTCTCCTCGTAGATCTCCTCAAAAGCCTCCATTGTACCATGGCCTCCCCGTATGAATAATTGCTATGTTATAAGATGTGGTCAGTAATAGTAATACTACAGTGAATTTACTTGTCCTTCAGCAATACTGCCGGGTTTCAACATTCTGCGATTTCAGCCCGTAAGATATGGCGCTTTTCGGACATATAACGCTACATTCATGGCACACAAGACAGAAGGCAGGATCTATCTCTGCTTTACGGTTTTCGACTTCCACTGCTTCAGCGGGGCAGGCTTTCTTGCATAGACCACAGCCTGAGCAGGTATTATCTACATTCATCCTAAATCTTGCGAATCTTCCCGGAAGGCGAAGGATAACTCCATAGGGGCATAGATACTTATGCCAAGTTGCTTGTGGATATCTAAGGGTCGTAAGAAATCCCAGACCTATCATGACAAGTAAGAAAGGAAGCTTAAGCCTACCCTTCATGTTAAGGAATGCAAGTGCGAAGGTTATGGCCAACATTCCATAGGTGAACTTACCGGAACGGAGACATGAGGGGATCTCGTCCTTTTGGATCTTCAGCTTCTTACCGATCCATTCACTGACTTGCATTACACTATTTATCGGACAAATCCAACCGCAATAAAACCTGGAAAACAGGGCGCTCATAACTGCGGAGCCAAGGAAAATAACCATCCAATTCATAGGACGCTTCATCTTGATTAAGGCGATGAGTATGAGGAAAAAGACTATTTGACTAATCACGCGGATGTTACGATTTCTATCATTTACGTTACCGGTTTTACTTCTCACTTTGTCATTCCTCCGTTCTCTTCAGTTATTTGCCCGGTCTCAGGTGACATTAAGCCAGAGTCAACCTCGGGCCATCCCCGGCTTACTCTTTCAATGATCCAACCAATTGCAATTGCAGCCACAGTCATTGTAGACGCTCCTTTTGGTCAGATTGTGGCGACTCATATGTTTCTAGAAACCTTATGAGTCTATCTTTGTTTTGTTTAATTACAGAAGCCCAGTTGTCAAGAAGAAGCAGGCCGTCTTTTGTAAGTTCGTATACTCTTTTTCTGGGACCCTGCGAACCTTCTTCCCATTCTGATGATACCACCCCGGCATCCTCCAATTGACGCAGAGTCCTGTAGAGAGTTGCCATGTCACTGGAACTCCCTTCGAAGCCGAAGAAACTCAGCATTTCCATAAGTTCGTACCCGTGGGATCTCTGTCCACGAAGCAGCAAGAGTAGACAGGGTTCCATGAATTTTGCCATTCTACCTTGAACACACGGGGCATTAGGTTTATGTTTGTCCCGGTTTTCCATGATGACCTCCTTATGAACGACATTCCTCAGATGACGTACTGCAGATAAGGTGCTACGTAATGGGCTACCTAGCACTATATGCAGCACCACTATATTAACTATACATATAGTATATATGTGCATAGCTAAAGTCAACATGCTTTGGATGAAGCTTCCGGTCAAAGTTGATCCGGTCGAACCAAGAATATGATTGGTCAGAACTTTTGTAATTTCACGTTATATCATGTATCCTCTTACAGGAGAAGCTTGAAATATGTAGAAATGTACCGCAGATCGGCTTTCTAGGGGGACGCAACATGGTACATGATAAGTGTTCAGAGAAGGGAATAACTCTTATCAGTGTCCTTTTTATTGTTTGTCTCATGGCGATGGCGGTTATAGCTGCTGCAGCGTTAGTTACCAGGGCCACTCAGACTACTGCATGGTCCACTGAAAGGACAAGAGCCCTCTATGCTGCTGAGGCAGGTCTTAACCACTGGCTGTATCAGATGACCATAGAAGCCGGAGATGACCCGGGTGGAGAAGGAGACTCATCCTTTGAAGACATGATATTGGCTCTTACTGTAAATGGTGAAGCCAACAGAATTCCATATGAGGCGAAAATAGATGAGGAAGATTTAGGAAGCGGGACGTATCGCTTAGTATCTGAAGCGAATGCAGGAGGACGTCCTGTCAAGGTTTCTCTCTTGCTTGGACAGGTATCAGATGCCTGGAGGCATGTGGTGTATTCAACTGAACAACACCATAAGGCTATGGAGAGGCTTGCTGAGAAAGGTTACGTTGTAAATGATGATTCGCAGTGGACGATTGACGGAGATGACTCATCACCTGTTTGGATGAAAAACGGGAAACTCGTGCCTCTTCCTATTTGGGAGGAGGACGGAGAAGGTTATAGGACTAGTCTTTTTTCAACCAGCCTCGCCCAGTGGAATCCGCCTGAAGATAATCCGGTCGAATTGAATCAGGCAGGGAATACGGTAGAGCTTCCTACGAACGGGCCTGTATACTATAAGAACAGCAAAATTGGTAAGTTAACCGGTAATTTGGATGGAGATCTGTACCTTGAGGACTGTGAAATAGGGGAACTGGACATCAACGTATCCGGGAACGTTTTTGCCCGCAGTATGCGAGGTGAAGAGGGGAGCGGCAAGGGAACTGATATCATCGGAGATATTTCAGGCGATGTGCACATTGAAGAATCCCAAGTGTCGAAATTAGCATCGAAGCCGAGCGGTTCAATCTCAGGTCACATTATTGTGAAAAACTCCGATTCTGTCTTAGGTGTGGAGCGAATCTTAGGCGAGATCCTCGGTTCTGTGTTGATAGAGTCAGGCGGCATCACTCTAGGATTCGACACTATGCCTTCTATCGGAGACAGCGAAGTCTCAACCAACATATATGGTTCCGTATATCTCCGAGGAACATGTCAAGGGAATGAGTCAACTATCCTAAGAATCGCCGGTCCACCGGCTTCACAGTTGGGTGCAACCACAATTCATAGCGGAGTCTTTACTGAAGATGCCAGTCTCCTCGTTGAAGGAGGAGTGGATATACGGAGAAGGGCACCATGGCCGGCTATCTTATCAGACGGATGGGTTATATTTAACGGTGTCGAAAATAGGGTTGAAGTCACAGGTCCGGTTTATGCTCTTGCTAACGAGCAACTTAGTAATAGGCCCGGATGGCTGGTGGATGAGATACTTTCAGCGTGCAGGCCTGAGCTTCTTGTTCACGAGCAAATCTATCATAACGCCGGAGTAATGGCATTTAGCGACGATCTTTACGGCAATGGCGCGCCCGGAGTGCAAATAGTCGGCAGTATCGTAAGCCCCGGCAGAACCTTGCTTGTAGGTAATGTCCACGTTACATACGATAGCAGCATCGCATGGAATCCTCCACCTTGGTTCACCGGAGCTGAAAGACCTGTGATGCTACTTGCAGGGACCTGGTCGTGTTGGCGAGAGTAACTACTTCTAATGTGAAGAGGCTTCAAGCAATGAGTATGCATGATTTCAGTCTCGAGATCAAACAGAAGAGTTGGAGAAAGAGGCCACACCTGACTTGCGAGGCAGGTTTTGCTTTTGTTGAAGTCCTTATTACCCTCGTCATTTTGACGCTGGGTTTTCTCGTGATGTTGCCGGGTATTACATCTCTATTGGCCGGAGAGGTAACGCAGGAAGTGAGCAATCATGCTCTGATGCTGGCCCGTAACGTAATTGAAGAGACAAAGACGTATGACTCCGGTGATTTGAAGCTTTTGCAAGAGGGTAATCCCCAGACTGTTAAGGTCGAATCAAGTGGTAATGAGTATTGGATAAGGCGTTCTGTTGAGATGACTCCTCCGGATGACGATAGTCTAGCCTGCCGCCTGTGGTCTGTGAAGGTTTGGGTTTATGACGGAGATCCGGAAGCTGCAGGCACTTTAAGCAAATGTCAATTGGAGACTTCCATCTTCACTCCTGAGTAATACCGGATTTCGATGATTTAATGAGTACATGTAGATTGTGTCATGAAAAGAGAGGCCTTAAGAATATGGATGACAAAGGATTTACCCTTGTGGAAGTCCTTGTGGTAATCACGATCATTCCACTGATACTAGGTGTATCATTTGGCGTGATGTCTACCGCTCTTCGTGCATATCGAACTATTGATGCCAGGTCGAATCTGTCTTCTCAAGGAACTCACATATTAGAGGTTATTGGTCAGGATGTCCGTGGGTTAAGTGAGGTATACAGCACATCTTCTGAAATTAGGCTTAACGGACGCGTATATGGGCATGCCACTGATATTGATTATGAATTCATTGCGCCTACCACAGAGAGCCCGGGCGTGCTCACAAGGAACGGGAAAGACACCATTACAAGTGGAGTATCAGTGACGGCGTGTGAGTTCGACTACCTAAAGCCTGTTGAAAACAGTGACTCTCCTGAGCCTTCCATTCCCTCTGAGCCTTCTGCCTATGAATCCGTCCTTCCTAATCTTGCTTCCTGTGTCAAGGTAAGACTGACATTAGAGTCAGGAACCCTATCCATGACTTTTGAATCTATATTCTTCATGCGGAATTCATAGAAAACTACATAATATAGACACTTTTTTGAATTTACTAGGAAGGATAAGCGTGTGAATTGACGAACTATTCTGTCAAGATGTCGCTGATAAGGTTAGTGCGTTGACGGTTAGCTAGTACGTTGACGATTAGCCGGTGTGTTGACGGTCAGCGAAAATGATCGGCAGGAGGTGCGTGAGAAGTGAGGGGTTGTCGGTCGTGTTTGGTTTTGATTGCCTTGTCATTAACTCTTGTGTTAGGGTTTGGGGCAAGCGTTTTCGGGGCAGGTGAAACCGGTCCTGTTCGCATCGGCCTCCAGGCTCCTGTTACAGGTCAATGGGCATATGAAGGAGAGATGGCCCGAAACTGTGTCGAGATCATAGCAGATGAGATCAACGGGAAAGGCGGGGTTCTCGGGGGAAGAAAAATTGAAATAGTCGTCGGTGATGACCAGTGTAGCCCTAAACAGAGTGCTCTTGTGGCGCAGCGGATGATCAGTGATAAGGTGGTTGCTGTAATTGGGACATACGGGTCGTCAGTCACTGAACCTGCTGCAACGATCTATGAGAGGGAAGGTCTCCTCAATATTGCTTACGGCTCAACTGCAGTGCAGCTCACTGAACACGGATGGAAGTATTTCTTCCGCACATGCTTCAGGGACGACCGTCAAGGCGCTTTCTTTGCTGAGTTCGTAAACGAGACCCTGAAAGTGAAGAAGGTTGCTATTCTCCATGACAATACCACGTTCGGTAAAGGCCTGGCGGAAGCTGCACGTGCTTCTCTGGAAGAAGCGAAGAAAGCGGAGATTGTGTTCTATGACGTCGTGACTCCGGGCGAACGCGATTTCACTCCGATACTTACCAGAATGCATAAGGCGGATCCTGATGTTCTCTACTTTACCGGGTACTATCCTGAAGCAGGTCTTATTATCAGACAAATGAGAGGCCTGGGAAGCAAGGCTGTATTTGTAGGTGGCAATGCAGCCATAAATGACGAATTTGTCGAGATTGCAGGAAAGGACATCGCAAAAGGCGCTCTTATGACCCAGGAGCCGATGCCTACGGATCTCAAATACGCTGAGTCCAAGGCGTTTCTGGATGAGTACATTCGTCGCCATGGTGTCCCGCCCAGCAGTCCATGGCCTGTTTATGCAGCTGATGCACTCAAAGCAATCGCGGCAGCTATTGACGAGACAGGATCTACAGATTCAGCCGTGCTCGCTGACTACATCCGCAACGAAATGGAAGGGTTACCCGGTGTTACAGGTCCTATCGGATTTGATGAGATCGGTGATAGAGCAGGCGCCATATATCTGGCGTATGAAGTAACTGAAGATGGGAAGTTTCAACCTTATCAGCCTTAGTTCCGACACGTAGCTCATTATCCAACCCGAGTTTGACAGTGGGCTCAACGGTACTTGAGTCCTGATGGAACCGGGTAAGGGCGTAGCTTCAGAGCTTAGGCGAGATTGGAGGTGCCGCATGGGGGCTTATGGCCGTGTCGCTTGCGGCAAAGCCCCCATGCAGAAAGTATGGCGTTGTTCATTGAACAGCTTGTCAACGGACTTACAGTCGGTGCAGTCTATGCACTTGTAGCACTCGGATATACCATGGTGTACGGTGTAATGAGGTTGATCAACTTTGCCCACGGAGATTTCTTCATGATTGGATCCTACCTAGGGTTTACGCTAGTCAGTAGTGCGCTCGTGGGAGGTGCTATCCCGCTATGGGCAGCGCTCATTCTTATTACTGCGTTGTCCATGGTAGGTGTGGCTATTCTTGGGGTTGTTGTGGAGCGCGCGGCTTACCGTCCGCTGAGGCGCGCAAGTCGGCTTACTGCAGTTGTATCAGCGATTGGTGTTTCCATATTTCTTCAAAACGCAGTAATGCTCATTTGGGGTCCGCGCTATCGGGCGTATCCTTCGTGGGCAGTCCCTGATGTAAGTTGGCAGGTAGGCGGTATCTATATAAACCTGATGCAGATCCTTATCCTGGCTGTCTCCTTCGGTCTTATGGTAAGTTTGTACGTCTTTGTCCAGCGCACAACGGTAGGTGCAGCCATTAGGGCTACTGCTATTGATCATGATACTGCCAGGCTCATGGGGATAGACGTGGATCAGATAATTCGCCTGATTTTCTTGATCGGACCTGCTCTAGGCGCTGCAGCCGGCGTATTGTTAGGGCTCTATTACAGGCAGATCCACTTTACTGTGGGGTGGACTTATGGACTCAAGGCGTTCACAGCAGCAATCATGGGCGGAATCGGCAATATCCCCGGGGCTATGGTGGGCGGACTTCTCTTAGGAATTCTTGAAATGTTAGGTGCAGGTTACATCTCTTCTGCTTGGAAAGATGTTTTTGTGTTTCTTATCCTTATTCTTCTCCTTATGTTCAGGCCCACAGGGATTCTTGGGGAACGTATCGCGGAAAAGGTCTGAGAAGGAAGGGGACAGAAGAATGACAGAATGGGACGGGCGGTTCAGTCTTTCAAGTAAGCTGAGGCTCCCTCTATCAGCGGTAAAAAGCTTGCCTTCAAAGTGGGGGATTTCTGTCCTCATAGCTATTGGAATCATCTTTCCGTATCTTGCAAGTGACTACTGGATAGATGTAGCTGTGTTCTGGGGGATCTATGTCCTCTTAGGTCTCAGCCTCAATATCATCGTCGGCGAGGTAGGACTCTTCAACATGGGCCACTCAGCCTTTTTTGCAATCGGCTCATATACCACTGCCATTCTAAGTGAACGATTCGGGCTGTCGCTTTGGTTACTGCTTCCACTGAGCGGTTTTGCAGCAGGCCTTGCAGGCTATGTGCTTGCAAAGCCTATCATTCACCTTCGCGGCGATTATCTGCTGATAGTGACCATAGGACTCAATGAAATAATCAGAATTACGCTTCTTAACAACCCATGGGGGCTGACAGGCGGTCCCAACGGCATTATCGTACTGGATCAATTCAGA
Organism: Firmicutes bacterium UBA5449; assembly: GCA_002424305.1. Classification (GTDB taxonomy): domain Bacteria; phylum Bacillota; class SHA-98; order UBA4971; family UBA4971; genus UBA4971. The sequence continues at coordinate 919 of DIQZ01000031.1, read as the reverse complement.
CTGTTCGGTCGTGCGGTGCAGCATCCTATTGATTTCTACTATCTTGTTTGGGTGTTTGTAGCAATAACCGTATTTGTCCTGGTTCGTCTCCAACGATCCCGTATCGGCCGGTGTTGGAACTACGTGCGTGAGGATGAAATCGCTGCTCAGGCCATGGGAATTGACACGAGATGGGCGAAACTTTTGGCTTTTACTCTTGGAGCTGCCATTGCCGGTGCTACAGGGACTATATTTGCTGCAAAACTTGTAGTGATATCTCCCGAGAGTTTCACGTTTATGGAGTCAGTGATCCTGTTTACCATAGTCATCCTTGGTGGAATGGGGTCAATTCCCGGGGTGATTCTGGGTTCGGCTGCCATGATGGTTTTGCCGGAACTTCTTCGGAATTTCGCCAGGTACCGCATGCTTTTCTTTGGCCTCGCCATGGTGCTCATGATGATCTTCCGTCCGCAAGGCCTGTGGCCCAGTAGACGCTGGACGACAATCCTGAGAGAGGGGGAGAGTGAGTGAAGGCGGAAAGAGAAGTCCTCCTCGGAATTAACAAGCTAAGCAAGAACTTTGGTGGGCTCCGAGCTGTGGATGCCTTTGATCTGGATGTGACTTCAGGTAGTATCACCAGTCTCATCGGTCCGAACGGGGCAGGGAAGACTACAGTGTTTAACTTGGTGACCGGTATTTACCGTCCTGAGGTAGGCAACATAGGATTTGAGGGTCGTGAACTTGTAGGGATGCGGCCCCACCAGGTGGCGAAAACCGGGGTTGCCCGCACTTTCCAGACTCTCAGGCTTTTCGAAAACCTCAGCTGTTTTGAGAATGTCCTGTCAGGCCAGCATTGTCGAAGCAATTCTGGTGTAGTGAGTTCAATCTTCCGAACCCAGGCTCAAAAACGTGAAGAAGCTGAGGTAAGGGATGAAGCTGA
>DIQZ01000090.1:8383-9274 GCA_002424305.1 Firmicutes bacterium UBA5449 | reverse complement strand
TTCAAGAAATCTCCGTAATTCCCTGCAGGTATTGCATTGGGTCCTGATTCCCAAGAACGATTCATCACTCGTCTGGTCTGCACCAGGGTCTTATACCTATCTGGTTTTGAGATCGGACAAATGCAACCACAGAGACGCCTACTGCACGGATGCAATGGGGGTGGCGTCTATAGCTCATTACCAAGGCGGACTCCTCTAATCCTAATTGTTTATGCTTTACTTCTGTTGTTGAGACAACAGCGGACTATGAGATTTCTTCATGGATTCCGCAACGATGTTTCGTAAAGATTCTGTCAACACCTTACCCCTCAGCCATCTACGGTTTGTTAGAGGAGTCGTGTGAAATAGGTCGAAAATAGATCCCAGGGATTAGGTGGTTAGTTCAGGAAGTCCACCGAAAACAGAAGAGAGAAGTGTCGCTAGTCAAGGAGGAAAGTTAATCATGAGAACCTTTGAGAGAATTGGTGCGACAGAGAGCCTTAGGGCGGTTATCAGTCCAGACGAAGTAAGAAACTGTAACAACGCTTTTCTGCAGTGCATCCAGAACTATCCGGGAATTGAACTAGTACACAACTGCACGATTGGACACCAGGGACGCGCTTTCAAGAATGTCACAGTAATATGGTCAGAAGAATTGAGCCTTTGGCTATTTCACCGACAAACAACGCAAAGAGTCGTCAATGCCTACTGGAACGCGTTCGGCTGCGAAAAACCCCAAAAGACACGCAGTCTCGGAATCGCTGCAGAGATTAACTTCGCATTTGACGGTTCGTATAGAAGAGTTGCCGGGGTGTTCTATCGTGATGAGTCGGGTAACCTGTTCGTTGGACATAGAGGAACGATCAGAGAAGGAAAGAGGCGTTTCTGGGATTCTTACGACGGAGAACGGGC
>DIQZ01000090.1:7548-8193 GCA_002424305.1 Firmicutes bacterium UBA5449 | reverse complement strand
CTAGAAATCGTCGCGGTTGTGGGCAGGATATGTGAAGACTTCCCCACACAGGTGGCAGACTTTGTAAGAAAAGTCCATCGGCTCAAGAACCCGTCCGCTTCCGGCATATAGCAACCTGGATAATAACCTAACAAACCTAAGCACTCACTATTAGGGCTGGAAACGTGGCTTGATCAGGGTCATCAAGGATCGTGAAAGAAAGAGACAAGATTTGTTCCTCCACTTACCTACCGTCCAAGATAATAATAGATACCTTACAGAGACGTTTGACAATCCTTTCGGGAAACATGAATTCGTTGAGATCTAAATCTTGTTTCAACTCTACAGTCTGCATACACAGTCACTGGCATAAATCACTTGTACTACCGAATCGCAGAAAGTCTCTTACCCTTTAGAATTCCAAAAACATTCCAACCTAACCAGGCCAGGGTTGTCACCACTGCCCAGCGCCAAACCACTGTAAGCATATTACTTAAGTCCTTATGATGTCCTAGATGCTCAACGTCCACCCCATCAAAGTAGTATGTGACTAAGATCACCGTACCTGTCCATCTATCCTTCTGCCACTTCTGCACCATAAAGTTTTCAGATCTAGAAGCTACGGTCTGCCACCTTGTTGCGGATGCTACCATCAATAATAACAGC
>DIQZ01000090.1:3329-7508 GCA_002424305.1 Firmicutes bacterium UBA5449 | reverse complement strand
TGGAGCGTCCGACTACCCGAAATTGGAATCCCCAAAAAGCAGGTACATCAGGCGTGACAATTTCCAGCTGAACATCTGACCATGGAATTCGTCCAGACTGAAATCGGAAGTAGCATGGTATCTAGGTTTTCAGTTTCATACCGCAGGTGTTTGGTAGGTTACATTGAAGGTTGTGTCGCTTAGCCACTTTCTGAATNNTTGAGCAATCGAAAGGCCGAACACCGCAAAGGAAAAGTGCAACTTATCGATGCTACCATCAATAATAACAGCAAGACAGTCGGTATAACCCATGGACTCTTGTTTCCCAACCTAATCACACCTATCTGCCTCCTATTACATGAAATCTCAGACTGCAAACCATACAGCAATCGTACGTTGCCTGGGATATTTCGAGACGATCTTCTCAAGATCTAGTGCAGCGAGTTGCGTGGAGTCTAAGCCTTCTTGTCATACAGCCGGTGGTTGATAGGTCACATTAAAGGTGATATCACTCAGCCATTTCTTGAATGCAAGATTATCACTATACTGCGCAAAGAGCTCAACGTGGTCTTCCATCATCTCAAGTATAATCTTATGCAAAACCTTATCATGTTCAATGCGGGCATTTTCCTTGTCCGAATTCCTCATGGCATTTTGGTACGCTTTATCTGATGCCACTTTAGCCGGAATCTCTTCCGCAATAAGTTTATTGACTTTGTCGGTATCCCTCCAGTCAATATTCCCAAAGAGCTCGTTGAAGTCTCTGATTATGTTGCTAAGTCGGTCCAACTCAGGATCAGGGGCATACCCTCCACTACTTGATGGAACCGAACCTATTCCTTTATCTTCATCCATCAACTCAATGGCCATAGTTGAACGGATTTCCACCCGGTAGCTATCCATATCGATTGTTTCCAGTATACCCTTGGATAGGTCCTCTGACGTTGGAGCAGGCAACTTGGGGATGAGAAAGTTCAAGAATATCGAAAGCTTCTCCCAGTGAGGATTGGTGTATGGCAAGATAGACGCCAAGAAACCATATGTTCTCACAAACCCTTTTGCCTTACCCTTGAAGTCTATCTGCTCATCCTCATCCAAGGTGTTTCTATAGGTGTCTACACACATATCCAATATAGGATCAAGCCTATCTCGCTCTGAACCCGTAAGGTACAACCCTACCAGCCTATCAACTTGGCTAGACGAGTAGACCTGATAATTGTCCAAGTCGGATTTTAAGTCATGGAGTTTGTTGGGATCGGTCTCTTCACTGAGAATAGTCGTTCGATAGTAGTCTTCGAATGCCATTCGAATTGTGTCTGCATCGTTCTTGAAATCAAGGACAAAAGTATCATACTTCTTCGGATGCGCCCGATTGAGTCGAGATAGCGTCTGAACAGCCTTTACTCCTGACAGAGTCTTGTCAACGTACATCGTATGAAGCAGTGGTTCGTCAAAGCCTGTCTGAAATTTATCAGCACAGATTAAGAAGCGATATGGATGTTCCCGAAAACGGTCGGGTATCTGATTGCTGGGGAAGCCGTTAAGTGACGACTCAGTAACAGTCTTCCCTCCGTACTTATATTCCCCGGAGAAGGCTACAATGGCTTTCCATGGACTCTTTCTTTCCCGTAGATAATCACTGATAGCTTGATAATAATGTATTGCCTGTTCGATGCTATCGGTAACCACCATCGCGCGAGCCTCTCCACCAACCTTATGTTGAGCTATCACCTTCTCATGGAAATGATCTACCATAATCTCCGCCTTTGTTCTAATAGCATGATCGTGGGATTCTACGTAGCGACGGAGTTTCTTCTTTGCTTTTTTCGTGTCAAATTCCGGGTCATCCTCAACAGTCTTCATTAACCTATAATAGCTCTGGACCGTAGTGTAATTCTGGAGAACATCCAGGATAAACCCTTCTTGAATCGCCTGCTTCATGGAGTAAACGTGAAAAGGCCTATGTTTTACTTGGCCTTCATCAACATACTCAACTCCAAAAATCTCCAATGTTTTGTTCTTAGGGGTTGCGGTGAAAGCGAAATAACTGGCATTAGATAGCATCTTCCGTGCTTCCATAATTCGGTTGATTATGTCTTCCACAGTCTCCTCTTCACCTGTCTCCCCGTGTTCAGAGAGGGCGATATTCATTTGGGCTGCAGTGCGACCGCCCTGGCTGGAATGAGCTTCGTCGATTATGATGGCAAAACTGCTCGCTCGGTGATCGTTTCCGATCTCATCAAGTATGAAGGGGAATTTCTGAATCGTAGTTATTATGATCTTCTTACCGTCTAGGAGAAACCGCCGCAAATCCCCTGAGTCCTTAGCATGACCGACTGTGGATGAAACTTCCGTGAATTGCTTTATGTTGTCCCTTATCTGCGTGTCCAAAATTCTCCTATCGGTGACAACAATAACCGAGTCAAATATCGGTTTGCCTCCTTGCTTAACTTCCATAAGCTGACGGGAGAGCCAGGTGATAGAGTAGCTCTTGCCGCTGCCTGCTGAATGCTGGATAAGGTATCGCTTTCCTACCCCGTTTTGCTGAACATCTGCCAGCAACTTACGTACCACATCAAGCTGATGATACCGTGGGAAGACCTGAAGTCTCTGTTTCTTTCCGGTGCGCTCATCTTTCTTCTCAACTACCTGTGCATAGTTCTCTACGATGTGAGTAAGGCCTTCGCGAGTCAGAACCTTACGCCACAGGTAGTCAGTCTTAATCCCAGAGGGGTTAGGTGGATTCCCTGCCCCGTCATTGTAACCCTTATTAAACGGTAGGAACCATGAATTTTCACCGTTTAGATGGGTGCAGAATCTCACCTCTTGATCATCCATTGCAAAGTGCGCCATACATCGACCAAAACGAAAGAGTAGTTCGTTGGGATTGCGATCCCGCTTGTACTGCTGAACAGCGTCTTCCACTGTCTGCTTAGTAAGACGGTTCTTAAGCTCAAACGTGGCAATAGGAAGGCCGTTAATAAGGAGACATAAGTCAAGGGCAAGTTGAGTTTCATCCTTGCTGTATTGCAATTGGCGAGTGACACTAAAGATATTGGTATCAAAGAGTTCTTTAGCTTTCTGGTTGCCTGGGGACGGAGTACCATAGAAAAGATCTATATCCGCAGGGCCATGTTTGATACCTTTACGGAGCACATCTATGGTGCCTCTTTTCGTAATCTCGCCTTGAAGACGTGCTTGAAACTTTCGCCTCTCAGGAGTATCTTCATCGAGTGCAAACTGCTCTATGATTTTCGATTGCGTAGCCATCAGAAACTCAAGCAACTTTACGAGGTCCAACGCGTGATCACGATCATAATCCGAAGGATTTCCTAAGACATAGCCAGATCCCCCATATGCGAGGGCACCATCCCAAAGCAGACTCCTGTTCGCTATCTGATCAGATGGGATCCCTGTTAGATCAGAGGTTATCAATAACTCCAATCCTCTTTCGGTGATGTCAGTTGTCTTCATCAACATCCATCTCCTCAGGTTCAATTATCTCTTCCTGCCCTACTTCCTCTTCCTCATCCAACTCATCCAACCCTTCTGACACATCGATATCAGGTAGTTCCACGCCCCGTACATCTAGCTTCCCAGTGACCACGTCAGCGATAAGGCGAGTGCGGTATTCGTGGAGAAGGTTGATTTCACGTTGGATGACGTCAATAGCTCTGTCCAAGTCTGCAGTCGACGTCTGTACAGAATCCGCCAAGCGTCGCTGTTCGTCGTACGGTGGCAATAGGATTAGTGTATTCCCCAAATCTTGTGCATTCAGATGGGGTTGAGCAGCTCTATCGCGGACGAGGAACAGCTGGTCCACGAGAACATACTTGCTCAAAAGAGTAAGCGCGATGAACTCCGGATAAGCAGACTCGACAGACAGCACCATGTCATATCCAGCCACTGAGCCGTCATATTCTGTAGGTATAAGTGCCGAGTCAGCAGTATAAGCCCCACTTCGGACAACGATAATCTCCCTTGCTCGAAGAAAAGCATTGCGGCCTGGAGGTACGTCATCTGTCGAGACACTCAGCATTCCTTCTTCAACGATTTTCCCTCGCTTGATATTAGTAGCCCGAATAAACGGAACACCCACAGGCGATTCCCTTGGTGGCTGGCTAAGTCCATATCTAATCTGCCCAAGAAACTTGAGTCGGGCCAATCTCCACTCCTCTGGTATATCCCCAAGCCACTCTA
>DIQZ01000090.1:0-3166 GCA_002424305.1 Firmicutes bacterium UBA5449 | reverse complement strand
AAGCCACTCTACACCAGATGGCTTCATCCGAGCGTTTGGGTCAAGCCCTCTCGTGACAGCTTGGTTGATGATAACCTGTTTCTGTTCATTGCGAAGCTTGATCTGTCGGCGTTTGGCACGGATGAGACTATTGATACAGCAATCCTTAAACTTCAAGTATCTTACTATTCTATTTTGCTCACCAATTGGCGGCAGATAGACCGGCACTTGCTTGAGATGCTCATAGTGCATATCCCACTGACCAATGCGAATACCAAACGATATCTCGTCATAATGATTGACGTATGGACGAGATCTTAGCAAATAATGAATGTACCATGGAAAAACGGTATCTGACAGCGAACAGACGATATATGCAGGACTCACAATGCCATGATACCGAGAAACACCAAGAGAACCCTGCCATGTTTTCATCTTGTTCAATACCAAGTCACCCGGCGAGACCACCTTGTAGGCAGAAAGATCAGAACCCTCTGGGTTGTAATTATCATCCCTGGAAGATCGCATAATGACTCCATATTCTCGATACACCGAAAGAAGAGGCATCTCCGGCCGCCCACGGAGACTCTTGGTTCTTGCGAAAGCCCGAAATGGAACCCTATTCCAATGTGCTGGCGCCTTTCCTAACCATTGAATACCTGATTCTTTGTATTTAGGGTAGGGTTTCAGCCTAATGCTCATCGCCCACCCTCCACATCTACCAGTATCTGTTCGAGCAATCCATCTGTCTCCTTCTCAAGTGCTAGTATATCAGAGCGAATCTCCTCCAACGTGCGTAGAGGCTCAGGCTTATAGAAATATCGCGTGAATGAAATCTCGTATCCTGTCTTGGTAGCACTCTCATCTATCCAGGCGTCCGGAACGTACGGCAGTACCTCTCGTTTGAAAAAAGCCTCTATGCCACCATCTTCAAGCAGAGGAACTTGCTCGGCATCTCTGAGATCACTGTCAGGTTCATGTTCCACCACGCAAGGCTTGCCATCTAATGTCGAAGCAAAGAGTCCATACAGCGGATTAGGCACTACCTTAGTAGGCCTATGTACCCTCTTTATGACAGGCTCCGCGTTCTCATCTTTCTCAGCCAAATCAGATTGTATGAGCTTCCTGCGCTTGACAGTCAGCTTCATGTTTAGACTGCTTGCATGATCCTCTGATACAGCCATGAAATCATTAAAATTCATGTGGGGTCCAGGACCCAGAAGTCCGTAAATTCTGTCCACTAGATCTGCAAGCTGCTCCTCCTTCGCCTTCTTGCAGGCTCGGCGGAACTGAGATCGGTTTGATTCTGATAGTTCAACCTTGAGTCTAAGGGGCCTCTCAACCCGGATCTTACTATAGCCAAACTCCCCGTTTAGAAAGATCTTTGACTCCTCTGTTTCCTCAAAAGCCATGAATACCTCAACTATGCGCCTTATGTCGTCTTCTGAGAGCTCACAGTTTTTCATCCCAAGGTTCTTCCGAAGAGGCTTGTACAATTTGGTAGCATCGATAAGTTGCACTTTTCCTTTGCGGTGTTCGGCCTTTCGATTGCTCAAAACCCAGATGTACGTGGCAATACCCGTGTTGTAGAACATGTTGAGGGGCAAGGCAATAATAGCTTCTAACCAATCATTCTCGATAATCCAACGCCGAATATTGCTTTCACCCTGTCCTGCATCGCCTGTAAAAAGAGAGGATCCGTTGTGCACCTCAGCAATGCGGCTGCCTAGAGGCGTATCTTGTTTCATTTTAGACAACTTGTTTACTAGGAACATCAACTGACCGTCACTGGAACGTGTGATCAAGCTGTATTCAGGATCATCTGCATGTTTGACTACGAATCGCGGATCTGTAACGCTATTCTTGCCTCCCATGCGTTCGAGGTCAATCTTCCAACTCTTGCCGTAAGGCGGATTGGAGAGCATGAAATCAAACTCACGGGAAGGGAAGCCATCCTGAGAGAGCGTAGAACCAAAGTAGATGTTGTCGGCTTCATCCCCTTTTCCCATTATCAAGAGATCGGCTTTGGCTATGGCGTAGATCTCTGAATTGACCTCCTGCCCGAAAAGATGGATGGAGACTTCCTTGCCACGCTCCTGAGCAAGCTCTACGAGACGGGATTCTGCTACAGTGAGCATACCACCGGTTCCACATGCGCCGTCATAAACCAGATATGTGGTAGGCTTAATTTCATCAGCTATGGGTACGAATATCAAATCGGCCATGAGCTTCACCACATCCCGCGGCGTGAAGTGCTCTCCCGCTTCTTCGTTGTTTTCTTCATTAAAGCGACGGATCAGCTCTTCAAAGACTGTCCCCATAGCATGATTGTCAAGCCCAGGCAGACGTACTGAGCCATCCAGATGGTATACAGGGTCCGGGCTAAGATTTATGGAGCTATCAAGAAATTTCTCTATTAAACTCCCTAGGATATCTGCTTCGACTAAAGTTGGAATCTGGTTTCGAAACTTGAACTTATCCAATATCTCCTGAATATTGGGGGAAAAACCGTCAAGATAGGCCTCAAAATCCGCCTTCAGCTGCTGCGCCTTAGGGATAGCTCTCAGATCTCGCAACGTATAGGGAGACGCATTATAGAAGGGATGCCCTGATGCTGTCCGAAGAGCACCATCCTGATTGACTATACCATCTTCATCAAGACGCTTCTTCATGTTGAGAACGTTTTGCTTGGTTGGTTCCAGCACGGCATCGAGACGACGAATCACTGTCATCGGTAGAATAACATCACGGTACTTACCTCGAACATATACGTCCCGTAGTACGTCGTCCGCAATTCCCCAGATGAAATTAGTAATCCAACTAAGGTTATTGTTATCACTCATATGGCATTCACCTATCCTGGTCATGAATTGGTCTTAGAGGTATACAGACACCCCACAATCACAAGCACACAAGGGACAAAACGATAACGGACATATCATTACAGTTAATGTCTATTCCCCCACATTATGAAACTTCTCGTTACAATGGAAAATCCCTTCATCACGCCGGATCAGGCGAGAGAGGTAAATACACGAAGAGTTTCTGGTCAGGACGTGCAAATGTCTGTTAATCAGACTTCCTCTTTGAAGTTCCTATCACCCTCTTACTCATGAGATGCTTCACAGGCGATGCCTTCTCATGTTCTCTCTTTACATCTTGTCCAACAAACCTGGCATACCTTTCG
>DIQZ01000092.1:5048-12346 GCA_002424305.1 Firmicutes bacterium UBA5449 | reverse complement strand
GTCTTGACAATGGGGGGCACTTTAGACACCCTGATTAAGAGTCTGTTTCAGAGCTTTCCACCTATCTACGTGAACGTCCACATTTGACTGTTTAGCTGGGAGTATATTGATATCTTATTCCATGGCCGACCATAGAAAAACACCGATGTGCGAGTCGAAATATGTCAAAAATATGTCAGCTTCCAACCCCATCAAACGTTGCCCAATCTTTACACGAAGCCCCCTCGCTCATCTCCGCCCGCCGAAATCCACCCCGTGGATTGGCACACTTACCCCGGCTATCAATTGCCCGATAGAAACTTACAGTATGCTCAACGTCACGTCTTCCCATCCAATAGCGGCATGTTGCACATACACGCTGTGTCTTGCTCCACGTCGCCATGAGGGTACCTCCTTGGTCAAGATAATCACTCGCCACTTAATAACTCAGAACATCCACCTCTTCAAGACCAAAAAACCATGAGAAGGGTTGAAAGGCGGAATAATCCCCGTTGATGTCCCTTTTTCCTTTTTTCTAACCAGGGGATAAGTTTGTAACCATATTAATAGCAGACTTGGTGAAATAACTATTGGTGACAACCACGCCTTTGTCCACCCCATAAAACTTGATTGCAGCAACCACCTTCCCTATAAATCGTGTGCAGCAAATTAAATCTGCCGAAAAAACTGACGCCCCATTCCTTCTGCCACATTTCAAATGCACCTGCTAAGACAAAAGAAGGCGCGCTTCTTTGAACAAAGTATCGCCCAAAGTAGTAACAAGGTTCCTTTCTGGGATTTCATCCAGCAACCGACGCCCTAAGGCCTTATTGCCCAACATGATGCATATCTTCAGTACCTCAATCTTTGGCTCATTAGCATGCGATTTCATTCTAGATGCCCCCATGAACACATCTAGAGACTTATCATACACGCTGGCAAATCTCAACGCATCTGCTTGGTTGAAAAGCGTCTTATAAGATAGCTTAGCCTGGACAGCTAGGTTGGCAATCCAAAGTGATCGGTACGTAGTGGTTTCTTCTATGGACGCCGTAATCAGCTTTCTTGCGTCCCTTTCTGTCAGAGGGGCGCAGCTATCAATGGCCTTGTCAAGTAAACCCGGAATAAAGATGTCCTCAGAATAATGGCGCAAATAGTCGAAAACGTCCTCTATATCAAAGTCTCTAATATCTGACGCCAAGCAATAGCCTTTTTGATCTAGCTTTGCCGGAAGCCAGTTGTTTGGAATCGGGCAGGTGCAATTGGCGGGAAAAAGAAGATGGGTGTGTTCGGGTTTGCTTTTTACTTGATAATCAAAACTAAGGCCACCCCATTTCTCGTGATCGAATTCCCTGGGGTGTGAACAAAGAGTCGCGTCATCCGACCAGCCAACGATAAATGTTTCCGTCTTAGTTTGGCAGAGCCAGACTACGAAAGCGTCATCTATGTTGGGCAATGTACGCCCCTTATAATGCTGGAGATAAAGGGCTCTGTTGCAGTAAATAAACTGTTCGAGGTACTGCTGTTCGTGTTCATTAGGCAAAAGAACCAAAACAGTATTGTCAATTAGTGCCCTTATCGCTCTAGTTGGATTTAGTATTGGAACTACATCAATGGTGCCAAAATACTCCTCCAATTCCTGCGAAAGCGTTCCGTAATTGGGAAACTGTTCCGTCATTCTATCAAAGGCTTGCCCATGCTCAGTACCATCTTGATGCAAAAGCTCATGATAAATGACCGACATTATGGCCTCTTTAGATATCTGATCCGTGTTCAGTAAGCGACTGATATAAATGTGATTTTCATGGAACTGATATTCCCCAAATGCGGCCAGCTTATGCTCATTAGACCACGAAATTGTCGGGGTGAAATAACGGTCATCCTTGTAATACAATTCTAAGACTAATTGTAACAAAGCATGCAAATCATGATGATCCGCTTGCATGTCCTTATCTCCCCTAACTATTTAGACTGGCACAAAATGTACTGTTCTTGGACCCCGCGCTAGCCTATGACCCAAAATTTCCTTTCGACGCCAAATGCACCTTTCTCTGCAGCTTTAATACCCAGCCGGATGCAATACTCCACGTACTTTTCATTCAAAAAGGAGTCGTGTTGCGGTTTTGATCCTATGATTTTTGAAATAGCTGGGTTTGTCTCCCTACCATCCTTATCTTCGCTATTAAGGTGGCTGGCCATGGTGTTGTCAATGTAACCGATGAATCTACTTGGATAGAATTTGTATTCGTCCCCATGCTTGACAGCCACAAAACAGGTACCCTTCTTCACACGGTCCAATGCAAAGCTATACTCTGGATCTTTTTTGCTGGCAAGGTACTTCTCAAGAGTGTTTATCGTGCCCATTAAATGGCTCTTTGTCGATACAGTCAACATAAATAATCCCCTTCCCTTGATTAAAGCTTTTCCTTGAACTCCGAACGGTGACTGAAGTGGTCATAAAGCCTAGACCTTATATTTATTACAAGAACTTGCTTCTAATTTCCGGCAAATCACAAAGCAGAGTGCCATTCTCGTCAGTCCAGGCCTCCCAACCATTACGGGACCCGTGCAGAATAACGCTAGCCGCGTTACTTAAGGCCGTATAGTTGGCTCTGTTTGAATGGAAAACATGGGGACGAACAAAAACAAGTCCTTGTTCGGTTTCGGCAATGATATTTTCCTCCGCAAGCGCCTTTCTCTGCTCCTCTATATCGGGATAGTTTTCCGCGTTTTCAAACAGATGCAATTCTGAACCCGCATCAATTTCCACGCTACCGTTGTCCAGATTCAGGAAGCCTGAAGCCTGAATCGTACTTGACCTAATGTAAATCGCCTTCTTTGGTATCACATCGACCGTCGCAGAAAAATACGGGTATAATTCTTTGATTCTCCCAATTAAATAGTGCGTTCGCTTATCTATTTCCTCGATAGTCCACGTCCCAATCTTAAGTACTTCTTCATTCAGTTTGAGATGGGAAGTGTCAGTTAGGATCCGGTTCTTGTAACTCCACACGTTGTTTTTCATGGCACTATTGTCCGTCTTGCTAGCCAGAGTAAGATTACCCAGCCGATGGACATTCCGTTGATAGGTATCCTCATTAATCCCCAACTCGTCATACCACCCGATAGTAGGGCTTTGCGGCATAATATGTTCAACATTTAGTGTACTCAAATCGACAGGTGCAGGATTGTTGTGGTGTTCTAGCTTGTCCAAGAAAATTCGGAGTGTAACTCTAATTGAATACATGTTCGCTTGGGCTATGAGATCCACCAATTGGGTATCATCTGGCATATACATGGCATTTCCCACATTTTTATTCACGAGGTTTTTCTTGAGGATCTCAGCGATATTCCGGTAATCACCAGCGCAGTCCGCTAGCATGTCTTTTAGCAACGCTGGAAATAGCCGACTGATACTACTGGTATCCAAATCACACAAAGCGCGGCGCATAAGGTAAGAGTTCACAATCGTGATCAGTTCGGCAAGCTGTATGGGACCAATATTTTCCTCACCATGCAACTTGAAGAACTCCATGAGTAACGGAGCGGGCATATCCGATAGGATTCTACGAAATTCTCTTAAAGCCCCTCTAATCTCAGTCGGTAGCCTTGCATAATCTTGCTTATAGATAGCGTAGTGGTACTCACCGTATTGGACGATCTGCTTAAAAACAGCCTCAATTCCGTACTCACCAATTACATCCTGGAACCAATCAACGAACACCTTGTACACCACGTTTTTATTGGGCAAGGTCTTGGTTTGGATGGCAAGAAAGAACCTAAAGAAGCTTTCTAGTTTCTGGGCGTCCCCACTAAAGAGTCTCTCAAGCGGCTTCCAGTATCCTGAGTAAAAGTACTCTTGTTTTTCACTGCTCATGTCCATAAGGAGAAAGTTTCGGATTAAGTCGGAAGCGGTTAGTTTCACACCGGTTGAATTTATACTCTCAAATATCTTCTGCGCATTATCGTCTTCACCCAAAGGGACACAGACGATGTATAGATTGTTTAGAGCCATTAGAATCTCATTAATCGTATGCTTCTGAGCTAGCCTTCTTAAGTAACCAAAGATGTATATATAGTTCTTATATACGTTTGACTGCCTGTCCTCAACCCGGTCGATCGTACCAGACACAACTTGCTGATATACATTATCATCGGTAACTAGGGGCTTAAGCTTATACTTCAACTTTTGGGAGGCGTAAGGATTGGTCAAATATTGCCCCTCTAGGGCACCCAGCTCCGCCATCATCTCTTGCTCCTTAAATAATTCTTTAATGGCGTACATACAAGGTCAGAAAGATCGTTGTCAGTCTTTGCTGGCCATCAATTACAGAGAACTCGCGGGCCGAGAAATCTATGGGTTTATCAAGATAGATCATAATACCCAAGAAATGATTGTGGTACTCACCAGTTAGAACCTTCTCAAGGTCATTAAGAAGCTGCTTAACCTCTTTACCCGCGGTCCAAGTGTAGTTACGCTGGTAAACAGGTATGACAAATTGGCACCCAGAACTGTTCCTGAAAAAGTCTAATATACCAGTTCTAATTGGTGGTTGTCCTTTGACATTCAAAACATTACCTCCTCGCTTTCTGACACGTATTGCTTGCAGATTTCCCATGACCTCCAACACCGTTTGGTAGCTATCTACATCGCTGCAACATATAGCGACTCGGGGTCTTAGATCATCCCGGGGGAATCGTGAGTTAGGTAAAGATGTTTCAGCCTAAGGCCACTCACGGCAAACATTCCACTTCTGAACGCTTACGCTTGTCCCGTGCCTAGCCGTATTTCTTTTTGATCTCAATCAACCAGTCTGGAAGCTCCTTTTCCAGTAAGGTTATCACATGCTCTAGTCGATTCTCTGCCAATTTATTCTTTGCAGCCTCGAAATTGACACTTCGGGACAGCTCCTCAACGTACGGAATTGCCTCTTCTTTTACTACTGAAAAATGGCTCGTTGATTTCGACAATATATACTCATCTATACCCCAGTCGGCCGCGAACTCTTTTACTTCTTTAGCTACCTGGTGCTGCTTCCAGGCTTCAAACGATTCATCGAAGCTCAAGTCACTGGATAGATTGCCGGGAACCAATTCGGTATCAACAAACTCCTTTAGAAGCTTTGCCTGTTCAGCTTCCCCCATGTCACTGAGTTCTTGGATTTCTTCATGTATTATCCTCAATGTCTCACTATCTACAGTCTGTACACCCTTCTCTGCTTTCACTTTCGCGCCAATTAAGCTCAAAATGTGATGAGCATCTATAACCTGAGTACCAGATAGCTTTGTTTTCCCAACTAACGGTCCTATGATCTCGTCTGGTGGGTTTACATCGCTAAAGGTCAAGTTTTTGTACGCCCCAACATACTGTAGCCATGTGTGTTCGTCAATCCCGAAAGAAGCATCGTCCCACTTAAACTCATAATATTGCATAACCATTCTCAATTGGTCATTCGCGTCACGGAAAGACAGGAGAAACAATTGTTTTGCTTCGTCGTCAGCCTCAAGAAGTGCCCAGTCGGTCGGTTTTGGTAAAGTCGGTATCATCTCCTGAATCTTTAAGGCTAGTTTTTGCACAGCAGTTTGGTAATGATCCACAATCACCCTACTACTTTTTCCTCCGCTTCCATAAAGCTTTAAGGCAGTGTCTACAAGTTCTTCGGTGATAGCTGGATACTTGAAGTTCACTATAGTCCCGAACTCTTTGTTCTTTCCATACACCCGATTAGTGCGGGAATATGCTTGAATTAAGCCTTGGAGCTCCAGGGGGCGATCGACATAGAGAGTGTTTAAGAACTTGGAATCATACCCAGTCAATAGCTGATCCGCAACGATGATCAGATCGATATTCTTACTATTGCGACCACTTCCACCGCGAGTTGCCCGCGTCACTAAATCGCCAAAATATGCGTCTTCTCCCCTTGTCTTGTCTCCGTAGGCAAATTCTATATCTGTGAACTCACCGTAATCTTTGAACATTGCTTCAAGGGCGCCAATCATGCTCCCATCTGAAGTATTTTCATCTCCAAAGCTAAACGTCATGGCAACGTTGATCTTGTAATCTTGGTCCCTTAGCTGTTTTTTGAATTCATGATAGTAGGCAAGCACACGTTCCTTGTACGCTACCGTTAGAATGGCATTGAACTCTTCAGACTGCGATTGAGATTCCCAGTTGGCCAGTATTTCCGTTACCACTTGCGGAATATGGGTTTTATCCTGATAGACTAGGATTTCTCGTTTAGAAGCCTCCCTTTCTACCTCCGCATTACTCCATCGCTGAACCATTCGCTCAATGTCGCGGATTGGCGTATCCGGTTTTTCATTCTCTATTTGCTGCGCAAGTTGTTCTCGTAAGCTCTCATGGCTTACGAATTCGCCCGTGTTGATATAATCAACATGAAAACCTAAGACATTTCCATCCAAGATTGCTTGATCAATAGTATATCGGTGGAGTTCCCGGCCAAACAGCTTTTCAGTGGTATCGATCACTTCACTTTTCTCGTTAATTCTTCCTGTGACGTTGTTTTGATCAAACAGGGGAGTCCCTGTATACCCGTAGAAGAGACCGTTTTTCTTAAAGTATTTCTTGATCGTTCCCATCATTTGACCCATTGTGGTTCTATGGGCCTCATCGATGATAAATACAATCTTTTTATCAGCCAGGTTATAGTCCTCATTTTCTACCAGGTCTTTAACCAAGCTGTTAAGCTTAAAGGTTGTCGTTACAACAATTCCCCGTCTCGGCGAGAGGAGTTGTTTCCGGAGCTGATATGTATGTTTGGTATCATCGACTGATACCGATTCATAGGTAGCATACGCCTTAAAGTTTTCGCTGGTCCTTTTGTCCAGTTCCCTTCTATCAACCAGGAATACTACCTTATCAAAGCCTCCACGCGTCGATAAAAACAAAGCGGTCTTAAAACTAGTGATGGTTTTCCCTGAGCCAGTGGTATGCCACACATCCCCGCCATGGGGAACCCCATCGTTATCCCAGCCAAAAGCTGCTGCTTCTACCGCTTGCAGAGCATAAACCTGATAAGGTCGCATGATCATATGCCTGCGATTTTCTTCGTCCTCCGCCTCATCGATAATTAGGTAATCACCCACCAGTTGATGTGCCATGGGAATCATTAAGAAATGCCCCACAACCTCTTGCCAATCGTTAATCGGCTTGCTGTGTTTATCTGCCCACTGAAACACAAAGCTCAGATTAAAGTCATTGATAGTCTTAGGAGTTGCAAAGTATCTGGTGGCCACTTCAGACATAATCACCATCATCTGGGAGAATGCCATAAAGTTATTTGTGTATTCACCGTCGC
>DIQZ01000092.1:0-4833 GCA_002424305.1 Firmicutes bacterium UBA5449 | reverse complement strand
TGTTCAATATTGATTAGAGGTAGTCCATTAATAAGCAACACCAAATCAAACCTATTACCGTTTGGTGTACTGATCTCCCTGGCTATTTTATAGCTGGAATCACCACCCCTTACTTCGGCCTTCTTGAAAATCGTAAGGGTAATCTGTCTTCTAGTTACCTTGGGATTGTCATCGCGATAAATCCCGTCGATTTTTCCTGTCGACCCTTCCATAGCAAGAACTTTGGCAGCTTCAAAACTGTTTTGTATCTGGGCTACTTTCGCCTTCACTTGTTTGAACTCATTATCTGTAAGGGGTACCCCTTCGAGTTGATCAGCATTAATGCGGTTTAGCTCACTGCGCCAGTGATTTACCAAATCATCCACTGTCACTCTTTGCTTGTTGCCATCTAAATGGTCTGGTGCATCCCACTTATATTTGGTAAGCTCCTGAACAAGCCGCTCTTGAAAACTCCGCTCAGATGAAGTTTTTACATGACTACTCACTTGGCTACCTCCAATCTATACAAACATTTCGTTTAAATAAGCCTGCTTAATGCTCTTCAGTTTCGCCAGCTTACGCTGATGAAGAGTGATGAGGTTGTCGAGAGATTTGATAACCTGACCGATCGCTTCGACTTCAATCCAATTCACTTTTCCTCCTCCATTTAGTGGCAACAAAATTGATGAATTCATAACCACTGGACCACTAAATTTTAACGACCAGTTGTAATTATTTGTGAGTTTTTTTAAAGACTCCAGAATAAACGTCGAGTGATTAGAATTATATTCCTTCTTGTATAGCACTCTCATTATATTAGACGTGTAGAATGGCTCATTCTGCAAAAAGATGGCTTCTGGATTGTCTATTGAAAACGTAATGCTTCCACCACAAAACATCTTCATTTTATTGCCATGATAGTCACTGGTGCCCTCATCGATCCGCATTAAAATGCCATTGTCAGTTGTTTTTGCAATGACATACGGGATTGTACCCTCGTTCAACATATTTTTGGGCAACCGGTTTCCACTCTCGACCGAATCGTATAATTCACCCAATTGACGCTGTTCCCAAGCGTCAGTAAAGCCTGCGAACCTCAATTCGGGATACTTCTCCCCTTCTTTTGGAAACATCTTAGAAAGGTAAGCTGACTTGAAATTTTTGATCTTTTCAAGCTTACGCTGATGATGGGTGATGAGGTTGTCGAGACTTTGAAAAAGTGTTGCTATTTTTTCCTGTTCCTCCAATTCTCTTGGGACTGAAATGTGAAACCCGGACAGTGATTTTTGGCTTACTCCCTTTGCTGTTCCACCGCTACAAAGTGCAGTCAGGTCAGCAAATGAATTTGGTGAACCTAAGACAACTGCTAAGTAGTTTTCCGTAATCAATTCCTTCTTTACTTCAAATGCAATCGTCCGTTGACTGAGTATATAACGATTATCATCAGGCACTTGAGCAACATTACCCATAGGTGCTTCTGTTGTAAATAGTACTTGTCCTTTATGCAATTCATTGCCTGCCATCCAAGTTTCGTATAATACTTGATCTCCATAATGTGCATCAACAGAGGGATCAATAAAACCATTTTTGACGTTCAAGGCGGATAGGGCTAAATATCCTGTATCACTCCAATCCATACCTAGCTTTTTAGGCGTTCGACCTCTAAAATCAATGACTTTCTCTACCCTTTCAAGCAGCTTACGCTTTTCCCAAGCCCCATCGTCCATAAACTCTCTAAAGCGCCTATTAGGTATTAGTTTTTGGGTGTCTTTCACGTTTTCACCAACTCAGCCAATAAACTTCCCAGCTCGGATTCTAGCTTCGCAAACTCTTCATCAAGATCATCCAAAGTGTCCTTATAACGGTCATTTAGAAGCTTGAGGCTATCTAATTCCTTCTTCACGGGCTTCTCTATTAATTCGGTCATCTCTGCATCCAAATGTCCAAACCATTTATTGTAAACCAAAGTATCAATTTCGTCTTCTGTTAAGGTTAGAATTCTATGTTGCACCAATTGATCAAGTTCGGTTTCTTTGGCCTTTATTTCCCTGTTTAGCCTTAGTCTGGAGGCCATGAGTGTATCGACGTTTTCTAACATCTTGTACTCATCGGATTGTGAGTCATATTCTTTAAGCTCAGCCTTCACAGACTTGCCTACAAACGAATTCCCCGGCTCGTCATCTTTATTCCTTGTAATACATTCAAATAACACTTCGTTTTCCTCAGACCCTTCAACCTTGGCAGCTTCAACCAGCTCATCTAGCTCCGCTTCAACCGCATTTACATCTTGCTTTAATTGCTCTAATTCCTCTAATTCAGCACCATACAAGTGTTTGGCAATAAGTTCATTAGGGATAAGAGCACCAACCCATCCATCCTGTTCTTCGCGTTTGCTATTACCAGACCCTTTGGTGACCATGTTTGGCTCTCTGGTACGAGCCACAGAATAAAAATCGGCAGCTGCGATAAGCTCCAAATCCCTGGCTAAAGAGTCTTTCCAGATCTCAGCAATTACCTGATATCCATCATACGTATTCAAATGTTGGAAAGACGCGAGAATAGCTTTTATATCAACCAGCATATCCTCCATAATCTGCTTAATATCAGCTACATTGTTGACGATTCTTAAAGCACCCCAGTATTCACTTTTGTACTCCTCCATCTTAGATTTAAGCTCATCAGCTTTATCATTAACGTGGCTACTACTCAAAATTTCCTCCGTTAACTGATCCATCTCTTTAACTAACTGGAGATAACCAGTTCGAAGTGGTTTCAAAGCTCCATTTAGGATATCAGGGACAGTCTCATTGAGTACCTTTAGGCTCTTTATGTCCCCTTCTGGTATGCCACCCAACAGATGGCCATCCACATCATGCGCTATCTCGTTGTCCGTTGAAGCAATGTATCTAGGGATATTCATATTAAAGTCATTTTCCGCTATGACGTCGCGCTCAACTAAACTGCTATAGCCTTCCTCCGAACGCCTCTCCACATACGTATCAACTATTCTCGCAATATCTTTCTCTTGAAGCACATTTTGCTTGCCAACTTTAATGAAATCCTTAGACGCATCAATAAAAAGAACCGGCTCATCTAATGCCCTGTTTTTCTTTAAGATCAGGACCGTTACAGGGATTCCAGTATTAGTAAACAAACTGCTTGGCAAGCCGATGACCGTATCTATATAGTTTTTTTCTACTAACCGCTTGCGGATCTCCCCTTCTGTCCCTCCGCGGAACAGTACTCCATGGGGTAAGACAATAGCCATGGTCCCCTCTTGTCCAAGATGAAACAAACCGTGGAGAAGAAACGCGTAATCTCCTTTTGAGTTTGGGGGTAATACTGTAATCTCTAACACTCTTTGACCGTTTCTCTCTTAGATTGCGTGACCGTTTTTTCGGGGAAGATGAGGCCTAGCCTGGAAAGACTAGGCGCATCACTCGTCCTAAGACTTCACACTAGCCCAGGAATTCGTTTTCGAGAACGACTCGAACCATGCGGTTGTCAACTAGGCTCTTAGACTTGGCAAAAGCGTGTAATAGGCAGCTAGTACAGAGATTGTTAATCTTCCTTGCGATTCCACCGCTGTACTCATGAATCAAATACAATGCATCGTCTGTGAACACAGCACGATCCACGCCAACTACCTTTAGGTGATGCTGTACATAACCTGCCGTCTCGCTCTGGCTCATGGCAGGCAGATGGAACCGAATATTCACTCTTTGTGCTATCGCTTCATAAGTCTGAGTCTGCAGAGTTGCCCGTAGCTCAGGTTGACCCATCAGAATTAAGCTTAGAGGCGAGAAACTATCCATCTTGAAGTTCATGAGGAAGCGAATTTCCTCTAACATTTCACGGCCCAAGAGGTGTCCTTCGTCAATAATGATTACCGGAATCCGGTTGCTTTCATGCATGTCCATTAAAGCCTTGACTAACTGCCTCTTAGCATCACCACGGTAAAATCTTGGCGGGATCCCTAGTTGGTGCAGAACTTCGTAATAGAAATTCCGGGGAGTGAGGTCTGAGTCGGTGATGTAGAGTACCAAATGGCGAGTTGGATTTAGTTGTTCTGACACAGCCCGAGCGGCTGTGGACTTGCCTGCACCAACTTCACCAGTGCAAAGGGCGAATTTACGGTTTTCTGCAACATGAACCATTCGACCTATCAGCTCTTGATGGGCTTCGGACTGGAAAAGAAGTTTCGTGCTAATTGAGCGGTCAAAAGGAGACGCTGTGCATCCAAAAAAAGACTTAAACATCAGAAGTACCTCCCAGCTTACGGAAGGAGATTGCGCCTAGCTCTTGCTTTTTACGCTTCTTGTCCTGCTTCTCTAGCACATCAAGTAATCGAGAGGTTTTCGGTGGATCTGCGGACTCCAAAACCGGTGGAGAGTCCGCGATCTGGAGTCTAGCTCCTTTAGGATAGATGGTCTTGACCTTTTTGCCATTGTCCCAAACCTCAACAAATTCGGGGTTAATCCTATCGTAACGGACCTCCACTTTTTTGCCTACGAACTCTGGACCGGCGTCAAATTCTATGTTATGTAGCGAGAGGCAGCCGTCTTTACGGACAACGCGATCGTCTTCCCACATGAAGGCATCTCGAAGCTCCTCCATGCTCACAAAGCGGAGCTTGGTTGCATTAGCCTTAAAGACCTGAGCGGGGGTTTGTAAAGTGCCATCTTCAGCTGTTAAGGCACTATGGCTATGGTGGTTGTAACCTTCCTCCAGCCAGATACTAAAGGCAGTGTTCAGTTCGGGGAGTGTTTGAAACCTTACCAAGCGAGCTTCTTCGATGAATTGCTCTACCGTCCTCATAAAACGTTCGATCTTGCCCTTGTTACGTTAATCTTT
>DIQZ01000019.1:16488-51647 GCA_002424305.1 Firmicutes bacterium UBA5449 | reverse complement strand
GTGGATTAGTTTGTCAATTATCTCGAACAACCGTTTGCAACATGGAATTCGTCGTGTTATAATCGCCCTAGACAAACTTCTACCGGAGCGAGGTGAAGCTAATGCCACGCAAGAAATCCAGTGCAATCTCCCAACGTCAGCAGCAAATTCTTAACTTCATCAAACAGGAGACAGAGACTCAAGGGTATCCCCCCTCAGTACGAGAGATATGCCGCGCAGTTGGGTTAAAGTCCACATCCACAGTACATGGGCATCTCTCACAACTGGAGAGAAAAGGTTACATAAGACGCGACTCGAGTAAACCTCGGGCAATTGAAGTTCTGCCTGCTGCGGGAGTTATGCCTCGCAGCGCTACAGTGGCTGTACCCCTGGTCGGGCGAGTGACTGCAGGTCTTCCTGTGCTTGCAGTTGAAAACATAGAAGACTACTTCCCGCTACCTAAAGATTTTGGCGCTCAGGGTGCACTTTTTATGCTGAGAGTTGCCGGTGATAGCATGATTGAAGCAGGAATTCTAGATGGTGACTATGTCATAGTCAGGCAGCAGGAAAACGCAGAAAATGGAGAAATAGTGGTAGCTCTCCTTGAGGATGAGGCTACGGTAAAACGCTTCTTTAAAGAACATGACAAGATCCGTCTGCAGCCGGAGAACAGCTTCATGGAACCGATTATCGTAGACAATGCCTCCATACTCGGCAAAGTCACAGGTCTTGTACGACGCATCCACTAGGTGTGGGCTAGCTAGCTAATGCGAACTAGCCCACATTCATTCACTCAACCTGTTGAGGCTCGAGGCGCCAGGGCCTTATTAGGCCTCTCCTACTTCCAACTGACTTGTCGTAGAGCACTGTAATACGTCTTCATCAAAACCAAGAGTCCTAAAGAATATTTCCAGCGCCTGTTCTTCACCCTTTGCACAAGGTAGGATCCTGTCGCTGTCCGGCACAGTAGCGGCCAGAGATAGATAATCATTCAGCGCAATCTGATATGCCCTTTGCACCCCATGCTCCTCTACTAAGGCAATGAGCACTTCATACTTTTCCTTTCTCGCAGTGGCGGTTCTTAACCAGAATTCAGGATCAGGCGCACGACTACTGATAAGAATATCTTGTTTCGCAAGGCTCTTGAGTCTCTTTAACCCTCTGATAACGTCCTCAGCATTTAATTGAACCACACGTGACCCCCTCCTGTCCTATTATTGATGGTTAAGTATGGGACGAAATCGCCCATGGCTATCTCACAGAATATATGACACAAAAACAACACAAAAGCCGGGGCTCGCACATTCGCTTACCCCGGCTTAATCTCCGACTTTAATGACACCCTGGCGAACTCATCCTTTATGAATTCATCCCCACGCCTTTCCCCAGAATATATAGTTATTGCATGAGGGTAATTGACACGCAAAACAGGGTGCCCCCCTTTGCAAATTAATTTAGCTCAGTATTATTATACCACATTCGGAGGACATGCATCATGAAAACTTAAAATAAATTAGGAAACGGCTACACCAAACATTCCACCAAGGCAGCCGGCAACTATGGATAGAATCACCCTTTTTAGGCTTGTCAGCGTGATTATTGCTCTTGGTGCATCTTTATCACCCAGTCCGATCATCACAGCCACTATTGCAAATATGATCCCTACTATGCCGCCGTAGATCAACCCTCTCTTTCCAGCCCGTTTACCTGCATTAAAACCTCCATATGCTATTGCCAATAGGGTTCCTGAAAGGGCAAGGGTTCCAAGGGAGGCTATGTCTGACGAAGTATAAAATCCATATACTCCTATAACAAGAAAGATCACGACTACTGCGATAATGCTTGAGATAACACCGCTTATGATTGTAGAAAATGCCGAAGCAGTTCGGTCAACATCCCTAACCTTTTCTTGCCCCCGAGTTCTGTCAGGCCCTGTTTTCCCCCGCCTTTGCCGAACCATTTGACCACCCCCACCGAAAACATGTCAAGAGACGCGCCTTGGCTATCTTCGGCATCCCTTAACATAAAGATATTCCAATGGGTGGCCAATAATTACGCAATAGCTTGTGCTTACATACGCAATAGCTTGCACTTACAGATTATTAAGGGCCTCCTTGATCTTCTTCATATCCTCCCAGACAGGCCGTTTCTTAGAGGGATCGCGGAGAAGAGCTGCAGGATGAAAGGTAGGCATGTAGAGAATACCGTCCTTTTCGTGCCACCGGCCTCTTATTTTCGTTATCTTCGCGTCCTTGTCGATGAGAGTTTTCGTTGCGAGGGCCCCAAGACATACGATAATGGCCGGATTTATCACCCTAATCTGAGCATCCAAGTAAGGTTTACAGGAGAGAATCTCTTCGGAAGTGGGCATACGATTCTTAGGAGGACGACATTTCACGACGTTTGTGATGTAAACTTCAGCCCGGGATAAGTCTATAGAAGCCAAAATCTTGTCGAGCAGCTGTCCTGCCGCACCAACGAAAGGTCTGCCTTGTCTGTCTTCATTCCTACCGGGTCCTTCACCTACAAACATAACCTTGGCTTCGTGATTTCCCTCGCCAAACACTACATGAGTGCAGTTTGCCTGCAAGTCACACCGGGCACAAGTAAGACACTTCTCCTGAAGCCCTTTTATGTCTTGTTCGAAATTGCCCTCCCCTCCCCTGCCCTCTTTGTCGGCAATTACTATATTCTTCATATTCTCCATGACCTCCGGCTCCTCCGCTTTCCCAATTACGACGTCCATTGGAAGACTCAATTGTCGGTCATCGTTTGGCATTGATATTCGCCTCCAAAGTACTGCGGACATGTGGTCTTCTCCGATCCAGCACTGCCAAGAGAGCTTGCACGACACCGCCATCAAATTGTGTACCGCTATCTTGAATGAGGATGTCACCGGCAATGTCCTGTTGTAAGCTTGTCCGATAAGAATCCAGTGCAGTCATGGCATCAAATGACTCAGCAACTGCGATGATCCTAGCGCCTATGGGGATGTCTTCGCCACTGAGCCTTCTCGGGTATCCGCGTCCGTCAATCCGCTCATGGTGATGTAGGACGTCTTTGGCTAAATCGTGAAAAGGAGGCACGTGTTCCAAGAACGTGGCTCCGAGCTGGGGATGAAGCTGGATAAAAGACCAATCATCCTCAGAAAGAGGTTCCCGCTTGATCAGAACGTTGCTTGGTAGAAAGAGCTTACCGAAATCGTGGAAAAGACCTGCCAGATAAATGCGTTCTACTTCCTTAAGGGAAAGGTTGAGTTCCTCAGCAATAGATGCAGCTAACGTTGCTACTCGCTGAGAGTGGGTGGTTCGAGCAGGTATGTTTCTATCAATGGCTGATGTAATGAGTATGGACATGCCCTCAAGTGCAGCATCTACACTTATGTCTGTTACAGCACAAGCATGAGAAATATCCAAATCAAGAGTCACGTATAGTCCACCGACTTTCCACTCTATTCTCTTGCTTCAACCAGTAGTTAAGCGGACCGCGTAGGGCCGCAGAGGAGAAGCGAGGCTTACCTACGTGAAGTCTGTGAAGCAAGTTCGTCTATGAAGTAAGGTTCAGTCGCCTCACGTAAAAAAGTACTCAAACGAGGTTTGACATACAAGCAGGCATCACGTATACTAACGATATCAGACACTCTTTCTATTTGCAACTTCTTTAGGTCGGGGCATGGCGCAGGTTGGTAGCGCGCTTGGTTCGGGACTAAGAGGTCGGCGGTTCAAGTCCGCCTGCCCCGACCAGTTATTTTTCATTGAGCAAAGTCCAACTTCACTTCCATAAGCAAAGTCACGCTATTTTCTACTTCCCGGCTTTACCGGAGGGATGCGTCCTTCCTTACACATAGGACATTCAGCCGCATTCCACGATTTTATCTCCATCGTTAGCGCTTGACGCTGCTTAACTCCAAATTGCACAGAGCCATTGCTACGATCAACCAGGAGGCCGACACCTGCGACTTGAGCGCCGCACTCATTCACCAGTTGCATTACCTCTCGCACAGACCCACCTGTAGTAATCACATCTTCAACAACCAGTACACGTTGCTCCGGACGAAGTTCAAAGCCTCTTCGCAGCGTCATTACGCCATTTTCACGTTCTGCAAATATTGCAGGCACATGAAGTTGTCTTCCTACTTCATATGAGACGATGATACCACCTATAGCAGGTCCGATCACGACGTCAATCCCATCATCTCTGAACTCATCAGCCAAGTGGCGAGCCAAGTGCTCTGTGTGCCACGGATATTTCAGCACTTGCGCACACTGCATATACTGATCGCTGTGTCGTCCTGAAGTAAGCACAAAATGGCCTCTTAATAATGCGCCTGCATCCACGAAGATCTTGAGCGCCTCTTCTCTACTTAACACCAAGTTCACCTTCTGCCTGTTCGATTTCTTGTACAATTCGCTGAGCTGCAGATACCGGATCCTCCGCCCGGGTTATAGCACGTCCGACCACTATGTAATCTGAGCCTAACTTGATTGCTTCGCCAGGCGTCGTGATTCGCTTCTGATCATTTCTTGCAGTCCACCTAGGACGAATACCAGGGGTCACCAGTTTGAATCCAGGCTTGCATGCTTTCCTTATTGCTGTTGTCTCCAAAGGAGAGCATATTACACCACCTGCGCCGGCGGCCTCTGCGAGACGTGCCCATCTTTGGGCTACATCTTCTACAGTTACTCCACGGATGAGAATGTCCTCCTCAAGCATGCGCTGATCTATGCTGGTGAGGACAGTCACTGCCAATACCAACGGAGGCTCGACACCCAATGTGGAAGCCTCTTCCCGGACTGCCTGAGCAAGAGCGCTGAGCATCTCTGTCCCTCCTGAAGCATGCGTAGTGAACATGGCACATCCAAGTTTGGTCATGACTCTCCCTGCCGCAGCTACAGTGTTTGGTATGTCATGAAACTTCAAATCTACAAAGACAGATCCCCCGAGATCTCGAATGCGCCTTACCACCTGCGGGCCGGCTACGGTAAATAACTGCATCCCTACTTTGAATGTTCCTACATATCCTGCGAGTTTCTCCACCAAATTCATTGCTTCAGCTTCTGTATCTACGTCAAGAGCCAAAATGACTCTTTCCTTAGCTTGCATAGTTCAACCCCCCTGAATATCGATAGTCATATTCTGTTTTGTCATGTGGGAATCTCTAAGAGTTAGGTTATCTCAACAGAACCGATCTCACAAAACCGCAGCTCCCACAATCTCATGTAAGCATGTGTGTCCGTGTCTGGCCAGGTAGTCTTCAATCCCTGTTTTGACCTCAATAGCCAGCCTGGGATTAACAAAAGTGCCTGTACCAATGGAAACAGCAGTTGCTCCTACCAAGAGGAACTCAATCGCGTCCTTAGCAGACATGATTCCTCCTCCGCCTAATATGGGAACATCTACCGCCTTGTATACTTGATACACCATACGAAGGGCTACAGGCTTTATAGCAGGCCCTGAAAGCCCTCCAAAAACGTTTCCCAAGATCGGGCGCTTTGCTTCAATGTCTACCGCCATCCCTTGTAAGGTGTTTACCATGGAAATAGCGTCTGCTCCTGCAGACTCTGCTGCCTTTGCTATCTCTGCAATATCGCTGACATTTGGCGATAGTTTCGGCATTACCGGGAGATGAGTCTCGCGCTTTACAGATTGCACTACATCATAAACCGCTTCAGGGTCAGTCCCGAACTGCATCCCTCCCCTATCCACGTTCGGACAGGATATGTTTACCTCAATTCCTGCAACTCCCTTGCTCGTCTCTAAGATTGAAGCAAGCTCTACATACTCTTCCAGGGTTCTCCCAGCTATATTAACAATGACCACAACACCGTTTCGCCTCAATCTCGGTAAATACTCACTTAGAAAAACCTTAATACCAGGGTTCTCCAAGCCGATTGCATTAAGCATACCACAGGGGGTCTCAGCGATTCGTGGCGGGGGATTACCGGCCCAAGGCTCTCTTGTAGTTGCCTTTGTGATAATTGCCCCTACCTTATCAGGGTCTACCAGACCTTCATAGCCAAACCCGTATCCGAAAGTGCCGGATGCCATTACAACCGGATCGGCAAGTGTGATTCCGCCAAGATCAACCTCGAGATTCACTGTCACCTGACCCCCTCCCTGACTGCAAATTCCACCTGATTTAAGGGGAAGACAGGACCGTCACTGCATACCTTGGCATAGCCGGTGTCATCGGATTTAAGTTTACATGCACATCCCAGACACACGCCTACACCGCATGCCATATGGGCTTCCATGGATACCTCACCGGGGATGCCTTGCTCCTTCGCAAACTGCGCAACAACTGCCATCATCTCTTTGGGGCCGCAGGAGTAGATCATGTCATGCTTTCGACCTAACCCGGTTGCCCCTGTATTAGGGAATAATGACCTGGCTGTCGAGGCAAATCCGCCGGTTGATGTTTGGTCAAATTCATCCATTGATATTCGGGCCGATTCACCGGCGGATGTCCCAATCAACAGATCCGTTACAATACCCTTATGTCCCCTGCTTCCATCCATAGTCGCCACATGACAATTAGCCCCTGTTCGCACGAGCCGCTCCAGAGCCACTAATTCAGACGCAGTCTCCGCCCCGTATAGGACATTCACGTCACAACCTAAACTTGCAAGACGATCAGCCAGATACACAAGGGGGGCGATCCCCATCCCACCTCCCACCAGTAGGGTTGAACTTTCTTTATCCGGGAGAGAGAAACCGTTGCCAAGAGGACCAAGAACACTTAAGCACTCCTCAGGCCTTGTCTGAGCCAGGATAGAAGTGCCTGAACCTCGAATCCTATAGAGGATGGAGATTGTGCCTCGCTCCGCATCCACACCGTATAGGCTAAAAGGACGTCTAAGCAGTGGGGATACTGACTTAGATGAACAAGGTTTGACTTCAACATGAACGAATTGCCCGGGTCTCCCACTACCCGCAACCTGAGGCGCGAAGCACTCAAGCTCATAGAGGCCGTCCCCGACACAATCGTTTCTAATCACTCGGACGTTTTCTAAAAAGAACATCACACCAAACGTCCTTCCCTGGCGACAATCCTTCCCCCGACAATGGTCATCCAAGGCCACCCACGCAGCTCCATGCCTTTGAACGGTGTGTTCTTTCCCTTGGAATAGAATGTCTTAGGGTCAACTTGCCCAATAGCGTCCGGGTCAATTATTGTAATGTCTGCCCTTGACTCAGGGGCCAAGGTGCCCAATTCTAAGCCTAACACCCGGCTGGGTCCGACGGTGAAGAGACTGACCATTTGACTGATATCAATGTGGCCTGCATGAACCAGCTTGTCCATGATTACAGCTACCGCTGTCTCAATGCCTGAGATTCCAAATGAAGCTTTTGCATACTCACAGTCTTTGCTCTCTACATTGTGAGGTGCGTGATCTGTGGCTATGCAATCTATGAGGCCTGAACCTATCGCGTCCACCAAGGTCTTGACATGATCCTCAGACCGAAGTGGTGGATTGACCTTAGTATCTGTGTCGTAGGTTCCGACTGCTTCATCAGTAAGGGTTAAATGATGAGGAGTCACCTCGCAGGTGATGTTTGCACCGCAAGCTCTGGCCTCCTCAATGATATGGAGCGTTCCGGCTGTCGATACATGACATACATGGAGATGCGCTCCGGTCAGGCGGGCCAACTCAGCGTCTCTTGCCACCATAATTTCCTCGGCCTCTTTGGGTATTCCCTGCAAGCCATAAAGTGTGGAGTAGTAACCTTCATGCATCTGGCCATCGCGGGACAGGTTCAAATCCTCGCAATGAGAGAAAACCGGGAGACTAAGCATGTCCGAGTATTCCAGGGCATGTCGCATAACGTCAGACCTCATAACAGGTTTGCCGTCATCGGAGAAGGCAACGCATCCAGCCGCAGCTAGCTCCGCCATTTCACTGAGCTCTTCCCCTTCCAGGTTCTTGGTGATACTGCCGATTGGAAGAAGGTTTATGAGGCCAACCTGCTCACCCTTACGTTTGACGTAGCTTGCTACAGGCCCGTTGTGGACAACAGGATCTGTATTAGGCATGCAACAGACAGTAGTAAAGCCCCCTATCGCTGCAGCTTTCGATCCGGTTATGATGTCTTCCTTATGCTCATATCCGGGATCCCTGAAATGGGCATGGAGATCGATAAATCCGGGACAGACTATCTTTCCCGTGGCATCTATCACATCTTCATTGCCGTCTGCCGGCAAATCCTCTCCGACAGATGCTATTTTGCTGTCCTTGATGAGGATATCACAGATTCTGTCGACTTTATTTGCAGGGTCTATTACCCGTCCGCCCTTAACCAGCAATTTCATCTCGCCCGCCTCCCAACATCAGGTACAAGATCGCCATCCGCACAGCAACTCCATTTGAGACCTGCTCGTTTACAACGCATCTTGAGCTTTCAGCCAGCTCAGTAGATATCTCAATACCTCTATTCATAGGCCCTGGGTGAAGAACAACTGCGTCATCAGCAGCTAAGGCCAGGTGCTCAGGTGTAACCATATACAGTTCCCGGTATTCATCAATAGATGGGAAAAGCGCGCCGTGCTGACGCTCTTTCTGAATACGCAGAACGTTAATCACGTCGACTCCCTTAAGGCCTGATTCGAGATTGGCATAGGCCTTAACACCCAGCTTCTCAATATCAGGGGGAATTAGTGTTGATGGACCGATTACTCTGAGCTCGCATCCAAATTTACTAAGACCGAAGATATTTGAACGCGCAACTCGACTATGGAGAATATCTCCGACTATTGCCACTTTCAGGCCTTCCAAAGTGCCTTTGCGCTCCCGGATACTGTACATGTCAAGAAGTGCCTGAGTGGGATGTTCATTTATCCCGTCTCCTGCATTGATAACACGCATCTTCGTATTTCTTGCTGCGTAGTGAGGAGCACCTGTGCACGAATGGCGCATCACCAAAACATCAGGACCCATCATCTCAATGGTCTTGAGGGTATCTTTGAGGCTTTCTCCTTTTTGGACACTACTTGAGGAAACAGCCAAATTAGAAGTATCTGCACTGAGGTATTTCCCAGCAAGTTCGAATGAGGTTCTAGTGCGGGTGCTGTTTTCATAGAAAACAGTGATGATACCCTTTCCTCGAAGGGCAGGCACTTTCTTCATATCGCGCCTGATAATATCTTTCATAGGGATAGCCGTGCCAAGTATTACTTCAATCTCTTCTCTACTGACATCGCGAAGTCCGAGCAAGTCCTTTCTTCTGTCGAATCTCATAAGTCACGCCCCCTCTCCCCGCAACTGTCCCATCTCATGCAAAGCTTAAGGGGTATGGCTCCGCAACGTCTGTGGTGACTTCCAGGGTAATAGGCGCTGCACTCCGACTCCCATATCCCTTGCCAGCCTCACGGGACTAGCTTAAAGGGTCTCTTGTTTCATTATTAGCTAACTCTTAACTCTCTATGAGTTCTTCAATGACTACCTTATTCTCTCCGTCTATCTCCTCTACAAGAACGGAGACGATTTCTTGCCGAGATGTGGGAACGTTTTTGCCCACAAAGTCCGGTTTGATTGGCAGTTCTCTGTGACCCCTGTCAATAAGGACGGCAAGTTGAATCCTTTTAGGCCTACCGATATCCATCAAAGCATCAAGTGCAGCACGGGCCGTTCTGCCGGTGAAAATTACATCATCCACCAAAACTATGACTTTGTCGGTAATGTCAAAGTCAACCTCTGTACGGTGCACTATTGGCGCAGGTCCCAGCGCAGTGAGATCGTCTCTGTAGAGCGTTATGTCCAGGACACCGACTGGAGGCTTGATCCCTTCAATGCTTTCAACCTGTGATGCAAGCTGATGAGCAAGAGGTCCTCCTCTCCGTCTTATTCCAACCAGCGCTACATTCTCTACTCCCTTGTTTGCCTCATTTATCTCATGGGCGATTCGCGTAAGTGCACGCCTGATTGCTGTCTCATCCATAATTAGCGCTTTCTCTCGAAACTTCACTTATCCACCTCCCTGCTGTACAAAGAAAAGCCTGCTTCGGCCCTGAGGCTAGGCAGGCTTTTATCTATCTGTCCTAAGTCGTCATTACTCGTTAGCCTCATAGGGCTCTCTTGGACATCTTAAGGAATTGTATGTGACGCTTAGGCAAAAGTCAAGGAGATTTCGCAAATTGTGTTGAGCCAATTATTATACATTCTCTATCCTATCGCGGACTCGTGTGAATCTTCGTCTGCACGTGCCTCGCATATCTCGATAATGACTCTGTCGGCATCGCGCATTCCCTCGTTGGTAAGCTGCGCGATATTCTCCACTGTCTTTTCAATACTGTCATCTACGATTCCCTGCGACCTGGATATGCCCTTACCATTCATAGCAAGGAGAGCGGCAGTGTAAGCCTCCGCCCCGCCTACTCCTACCTTTAGAGCACAACTTTCCTTGGCTCCGTCGCAGATCATCCCTGCAGTATCTGCCAGCACGATTTGCATAGCAGCCGAGGCTCGCTCCGCCCCTCCGCCCATAAGCCATGCCATGCCGGCCGCTGCCCCTGCTCCTGCCGCCACAACGCATCCGCATACTGATGACAGACGACCTACGCGGCTCTTGACGAAGCTCGTTGACAGGTGGCTCACTGCTATGGCCCGAGCTATTTCATCCCTGCTCTTCCCCAGCCTCTCACCTAAGAGCAGCACCGGCAAGATTGCAGTAATTCCATGGTTACCGCTCCCGGCACTACTCATCACCGGCAACAAGGCGCCGGACATACGAGCGTCTGAAGCTGAGTAGCAGTGGTAACGTATTACGTTGCTGAGATCGTCACCTATTTGCCCTTGCTGTACTAACTCATTAAGTCCAACCCCGAAACCAAGACCGCGGTAGTCATGATCGCCCAGACCATACTCGGCCATCTCTCGGTTTATTCGGGCACCTTCCATAATGAAGTCTATGTCTTCATCGTCAATCTGCTCAACCAAGCTCAGTAACTTATTGTACGACATCTTACGTATCGTATCAGGCACGGAAGATACGCCATTCCCGCAAACTGATACTGCCTCTTGGTCAGGAGCATCAGCTAATTCCCCTGAATCGGGATTCGTGCTGCTTTGTTTTACGATGACTCCGTCTTTCGTAACCTCAGTAATCGAAGAGTGCTCATGCTCTATCATACAGGTTGCAACATGTTTTGCACTTCTTACTTCCGCAAGCACATACACGCCTTTGCGAGCAGGGTTGTGAACGACTTCCGCTTTCCCATCTTCAACCCACTTATTCGCAGCCTCTACATCATCACGTGTAACGTCCTTTAGCACCTCGAGTCCGTACTGAGAACAACCGCACCGCACTCCAAGCGCAGCAGCCATTGGATTACCACGTGCCCCGTCACATCCGGGGATTCCGACATCTAATCCGTTCTTGTATATGCTGCTGCTTACTTCAACCCTGACGGATATGATTCGGTCTCCACCGAGTTCTTCACGTGCCCTGGCTACTGCAAGGGCAACGGCGCCGGGCTCTGTGCATCCGTATGCCGGGCAAACTTCGCTTTTGAGGAATTCTTTAAAAGATAACATGGCTTTCTCCTTCTATCACTACACGACAATCTCTCAGGAATTGACTATTAACCTTATGTTCTTAAGATTAGGCAAGATGCGAGCTTTGCTGCTGCAACCAGTTCCTCTACAGTTATGCTTTCACGTGTCGAATGAGCTTGCTCAAATCCGATTCCAAGGCCTACGCTTTCAATGCCGTGAGCATTGAATTGATTAGCGTCTGTTCCTCCGTTGGATAATTCCAGTGTCATGCTTCGCCCGATACGGCTAAGCGCATTTTGCAGCAATTGGATCGCCTCAGAGTTCTCTTCCACATAGTAGCTCTTGTATAGCGTTGATGCCTCAAACTTCGTTGTAGCTCCGCTCTTTGCAGCCTCGTTGACAAAACACTCTTCGAACTGCTTGAGCACATTTGCGGCCACTTCGTCGTCATGGCTTCGCACTTCACCGACTAAGTGAACACGCTCACAGACAATGTTCATAGCCTCTCCACCATTGATAAGCCCGATATTGGCTGTGGTGTTCTCATCCACCCAACCAAAGGGAACATGGGTTATGGCTTCAGCCGCAGTCTGCATGGCACTAACCCCATCCTCAGGATTTATCCCTGCATGAGCGGCACGGCCTATCACGTCCACCTCAAACTTGATATGTGTCGGGGCACCGGTTATGACTACTCCTACAGGCCTTGCTGCGTCAAACACAAAACCCATTTCAGACTGAAGCTTCGAGTAGTCCAGATGGCGCGACCCCTGGAGCCCTTTCTCTTCACATACGGTAATAATAACTTCAAGCGGTGGAAGGACTGACTGAACCCGGCGTGCAATCCGCATTCCGGCAAGAATAGCTACTAAACCGGCTGCATCGTCAGCACCAAGGACCGTATCCCCTGAGGAGACAATTCTGTCCCCTTTGAGACATGGCTTGACGCCAAATCCAGGAGGCACTCTGTCCAGGTGTGCGCATAGCAATATCGGTTTTTCATGGGAGCAATGCGCCTCAGGTAATCTTGCTATGAGATTTCCACAGTTCCCGCCTATCTTCTTACCGACGTCGTCACGCTCCACTTCAAACCCCAACTCAAGTAGCTTTTTCTCGACTACTTGAGCCAGCTCTGCCTCTTCATATGGCTCACTGTCTACCTGCACCAGCTCACAGAATTCCTCCACCAGCTCAGTACGGAGCTTGTGTTCATCCACTGAAGTTACATGCATCAAAGGTCACCCCCACTAAGCTGTCATGCCTTGTAAATTGAGATTTCCGCCGTGTATTTATTCAGCTTCTCTTCATCAACCTGATACTCAATGGTAGCATCCAAATAACCGTCGGTCTGCGAGAGATCCGGAGTTATGACATCTTCAACCACAAAGCGGTCACTGGTTTCTATGTCTGCTGCGTATACGAAGTTGTCAAGCGTTCCGAGAGCAGTCTTGATTACCTGTCCTATACCTGTTTCGATCATTCCTCCGATCCAGTTGCCGACCCCTGCCTTCTTGCATAGATCGTGGATCTTAACAGAATTCAAGAGGCCTCCTACACGCCCGTACTTGATGTTGATAATCCTGCAGCTTCCAAGTTGTATGGCCTTGCGAGCATCGTCTACTGTGTGGATACTCTCATCGAGACATACAGGTGTCCTGAGTTCCTTCTGGAGTCCCGCGTGGTCCACAATGTCATCCTCTCCGAGAGGCTGCTCTATCATAAGAAGATTGAAATCATCGAGCTTCTTCAAGAAGTCTATGTCAGTCAGTTCGTATGAGGAGTTGGCGTCCACCATAAACGTAATATCCGGGAACTCTTTTCGGACCGCCTTAATGAGCCCAAGGTCTTCACCGGGTTTGATCTTGATTTTTATGCGACGGTACCCCTCATTGAGATAATCCTCAATCTTTTTGAGCAAAGCAGAGGTACTTGGCTGCATACCAATGCTTACGCCTACGTCCACTTTGGGATTGGTTCCCCCGAGAACCTGCCACAGCGGTCGTCCTTCAGCTTTCGCCCGAAGCCCCCATATTGCACTTTCCAGTGCAGCTTTGGCATGGTTGTTTCCCTTTATGAAACTCACCTTGTCCATGAAGTCCTCGGCTCCTTCAATCTCCTTGCCAAGCACAGACGGGATTATGAAATTCCCCAGGACTGTCTGGACAGACCCCACGCACTCGGAGCTGTAGATTGGAGCAAGGAACGGACACGCTTCACCGTATGCAACCAGTCCTTCTGAGTAGACTTTTGTCACAACAGAGTGCTGGGCTGATATTGCCCCAAAGCTCGTTCTGAAGCTGGTTTTGAGTGGAATCGCGGTATGAATTACATCAACTCTGTCAATTCTCATATCCTACTCCCTCTTTTCATCTGCCTATTCGTGTTTCGTTTCTTATTGCAATAAGCCAAGAGCCTTAGGAATAGCAAGCGTCAGTTTTGGCGCGAACGCAATTATCGCAAGGGCGATGGCATGACATGCGAGAAACGGCCAGATCTCCGATACGATATTCTCAAACTTCTCGCGCGCCACAGCACACGTCACAAACAAGACTGCACCTACAGGAGGTGTGATTAGTCCGACATTAAGTGCAACAACCATGACTAGTGCGTAGTGAACAGGGTCTATACCCAGTTGAACTGCAATGGGCAGGAGAATTGGTGTGAGCATTATCAAAGATGCAGTGAGATCCATGAAACACCCAATTATGAGTAAAAGAACGATGCTAAGAAGCATGAATACGACCTGACTGCCTCCGATACTCAGAATGATGTTAGCCATCTTCGCAGGCACCTGCTCAGACGCCATTACCCAGCTCAAAATTCCACCCATTGATACCAGAAGCAACGATACTCCTGTTTTGCTCACAGCGTTCTTGAATACTTGCCACAGAATCTTGGCATCAAGTGTTTTGAAGACGAATTTCCCGATTATCACAGCGTAGGCAACTGCGACTGCTGCAGCCTCTGTAGCTGTGAAGACGCCCCCTAGAATCCCTAATATGATAATAGCGGGCATGCCCAAAGCAATGAGACCGTCCTTGACCACTTCGGCCTTAGTACCTTTATAGGACTGTCCTTCCAATTGGTAACCCCTGCGTGAGGAGATGATTCCGTTGAGGACCATCATCAAGCCTCCCAGAAGCAACCCTGGGAATATGCCCCCGGCAAACATTGCTGCAACTGAAATGCCTGCAGTTGATGCGCAAACCACCATGGGAATACTCGGTGGAATAGTCGGGCCGATTACTGACGCAGATGCAGTGAGCGCACAAGCATATGACTTGTCGTACCCGGATTGCTCCATAGATGGAATAAGGATAGTTCCAAGCCCGGCTACTGCTGCTACCGCTGCCCCTGACATAGTGGCAAAGATTATGTTAGCCACTATGTTAACATGGCCCAGACCACCCTTCATGCGCCCTACAAGAGCATTGGAGAGATTTACAATTTTACCGGTTATCCCTGCTGCGTTCATTAGCTCTCCTGCGAGGATGAAGAATGGTATTGCCATCAGCACAAATGAATTCATGCCGGAAAATATCTGCTGAGGCACTAACATCAAAAGGGTTCCGCCGCTGCTTCCGACTAATGCAATAACACCGGCCAGCCCTAGAACAAAAGCGATTGGTGTACCTAAGATAAGCATGACAGCAAACGCTACGACAACTAGTAAGGCAGTCACTTCTTCTCACCCCTAAGCTCATTCCAGATTTTGCTCGCGATTATAATAAGCATCGCCAAGCCACTTACCGGCACCATTGAGCATGGGATCCACATAGGAATCGGCAAGATTTCCGCTGTGGTTCCGGTCCACGATGCCCATTTGAATCCGTTGTAGACCATGATCCAGCAGAAGATGCCTACTCCTACGTAACTTATGATGTTGGCTGCCCTTCGCCACGCCGGTGGAAGCTTTTCTACAATCATTGTGAAACCAACATGATCGCCTCGTCGCAATGCGACAGCTGTGCCAAACAAGCCGACAAAGATCATCAGATAACGCGTAAGCTCTTCAGTCCAGGAAAGTGCGTTGCCAAGCACATACCTGTAAAAAACAGCTATAAGAGTAATAAGTGCCATTGCAGCCAGCATGAATGCGCACGCATTCACCAGTATCTCTTCAATGGCTATAAGCATGTTTCCGTTCGATCCGGTTTTCTTGTTACCCATCTTACTCATTTCAGCCTCTCTTTGGAGGGCCCGCCCTGACACCTGTTTATGTGTCACGACTTAGGCCCCCCTCTTTTGTCATATGTGATCAGGCTACATATAAGCTACTGAGTTCTTTGCAAGTGTAATGCTCCAAGTGTCAGTTACTTGCCTTCTACTTCTTTTTCTACCTTCTGAACAGTGCTAATAAACCTGTCCACAAGGGCGGGATCCATCTTTCCCTTAGCCCACTCCACCACTGCCGGGCAACCAAGTTTTGCAAATTCTTCCCATTCTGCGTCCGTCAGTGCGGTAATCTCCATACCATTTTTCTTAAGGGTCTCAAGGCCCTGTGCCTGTACGATCTGTGTGAGTCCTGCTGCAGCTTCTCTTGCATAGTAGAATCCATCGTCGACTATCTTCCTTACATCTGCAGGAAGACCGCTATACCATTTATCATTGACTACCACCCAGTGGCTGCCCAGGAGGGTGCGGCTCAGGGTAATGTACTTCTGAACCTCATACAATTTTATGCTGAGAATAGCCGAAATCGGGTTAACCTGTCCCTGGACAACTCCGGTCTGAAGTCCTGTATATGTCTCACTCCATGCCATGGGAACCGCGTTTGCTCCCAGCGCTTTGAACATAGCAACCTGGCTGTCGTCCATAGCTCGGAACTTAATGTTTTTCATGTCAGCGGGTGTGCGGATGGGCCTGAGGTTATTTGTGATGCATGACAGTCCACCCATTTCATACACGCAGATGGAACGAAGTCCGGTCTTCTTCTTCATGTCATTGAACATCCAGTCGACGAAATCGCTTTTTAGTACGGCAGAAACGATCTTGTCACTCTTGTACGTAAACGGCGTATTAAGCAGGATGGCCGGTTGGTAAAGCTGACTCAAACCGCCAACTGACGCCAGGTTGACGTGGATTGCGCCTGCCCGTGTAAGTTCCAGACGCTCACGTTCCTTACCCAAGACACTTGAAGGATATATCTCTACAACATACTTACCGTCTGTTCTGCTTTCAACGTAATTCTTGAAGACTGTGGCGAATCCATGAGTCGGATCATACAGGTCAGGAGATAGGTCATGAGCGACCTTAATTACAGTTGGACGGGCGGCGTAAGAAATTGACGAAAAGATTGTGCACAAAGCAACACATAGACCTAATATTGCGATTCTCTTAATTACTGATTTCACGGTGTAACCTCCTTAATGTCTACAAAGCATATTTCAGGATTGCGGACTATAACCGTAACTACAAAAGAATCTTGAGCATTGCAGGGAATATGTGGGCCCATCACCTTCTTTCATACCTGGTAGCGTGCCTACCGGAATAGACAATGAAACGCCTTTACGCTATCATGTACCGGAGATAGCTAATCTCGTAACATACGAGGGCATTCTAAGCACTATTCCTTGCAAGATACATGCCAAGCCATCCGGAAGTGTGCCTATTGCCCTGAGAATCGGGACGACCGACTGATTAGGTCTAAACTGTGAGGTCTCATAAAGACCGTCCAGTCTCATGATAAGTCTCATATTGCGACTGGAGATTTGGTCTCATTATGAGATCTCAGTTCTCGAAGATAACAGGAGCTGACTTATATGAAACAGCACGCAGACAACTCATTCAACGAATTCTTGCAGCAAATTGCGAAGGCCATTTCTACAGTGCTTAATTTCGATGTCACAATAGTAAATGATAGGCTGATAAGAGCAGCCGGAACAGGCATATATGCAGCTATGATAGGCCAGAGGTTGCCCGCTTCGTCTTCATTTGCCGAAGTGGTCAGCAAGAAGCGCCCATATGTCGTCTCTGACAAAGAAAATGACCCCATCTGTATGGGTTGTGCCAGAAAATCCACTTGCCACGAGACGTGCCACATATGTTATCCACTGAGCGTAGGCGATGTTCCCCTTGGCGTCATCGCACTTGTGGGATTTACAGATGAGCAGAAACACAGAATACAGCTACATGGCGACCAGTACATGGATTTTTTGCATCAAATGGCCAGACTCGTGGAAAAAGCTGCCCAATCTGACATTGCAGTGCAGGAGCTGGAAAAGACGCATAACCAAGTCCAGGGTATAGTCGAATCTGTAGGAGAGGGAATTATTGCGATTGACGAGGCGGGAACTATTGTCTGTTGTAATCAAGCCGCTGTTAAGGCCCTAAAACTTGGCAATACCCCGGTAGTCGGCGAAAATATTGAACAGTTCTTCCCGTCGTCCCCCATACTAAGGATTGCTGCAACAGGCAAGCAATACAGACACTTGGAAGTATTGCTTCAAGGCCCGGAAGAGGCAGTCCGCGTATTAAGCACAGCCTCGCCGTTGGTTAGTGACGGCCGGATTATCGGCGCGGTTGCGCTGGTTAGAAACATAGAAGATGTGAGGAAAATAGCCTACCAAATGACTGACGGACAACCGACTCAACCCATTGAAGACATCCTCGGCGATTCGCCGGCTATTTGTAAAACAAAACAGATGGCCTTAAGAACAGCTGCGAGCCCTTGTTTCGTGCTTCTGCGCGGCGAAAGCGGTACCGGAAAAGAACTCTTCGCCCGAGCCATTCATTACCACAGTCCGAGGCATTCAGGACCTTTTGTGGCTGTCAACTGTGCCGCTGTTCCGGAAGAACTCCTGGAATCGGAGTTGTTTGGCTATGAAAGTGGGGCCTTTACCGGTGCCAGGCGCGGGGGAAAACCCGGGAAGTTTGAAGTTGCAGACCAAGGAACTCTTTTCCTTGATGAAGTAGGCGATTGCTCTTTGCGGCTTCAAGCTAAACTCCTGAGGGCTCTGGATTCCGGAGAGTTACAACGTATAGGCGGAACCCATACGGTGAAGACGAATGTGCGCATAGTATCCGCCACCAACAAAGACTTAGAACAGATGGTAGAGGATGGTGAATTCCGCGAGGACCTTTATTTCAGGTTAAATGTTATTCCTATATGGATACCTCCGCTCAGGGAGAGACAGGAGGACATAGTTCCTCTATTCACTTACTTTCTTCACAAGTATGGTACTGCAATGGACTATGTGGCACCACAGTTATCTCAGGAAGCAATTGAAATTCTCTTGCATTATGAGTGGCCAGGTAATGTGCGGGAGCTGCAAAACGCTGCTCAGTACGTGCTGCATACATGTGTTGATGAAGTTATCCGCCCCCGCCATCTTCCCGTCAGATTCAAGCATATGCCACAGGATGCCGTAGCATCTGTATTAAGCGAAGCAATCATACCTAATGTAGAGACAGGGCTGACATCAGTTGAAAACGTGGAAAGAAAGCTCATGGAAGAAGGGTTGCGTCGTCTCGGAAACGTCCCGAAGGCCAAGGACATACTTGCAGAGCAACTCGGAATGAGTCGGGCGACTATATATAGAAAGATCAAGAAATATGGGCTTTAGGAGTGTCAATTGTTTGCCCCAATTTTAACCATAGTAATGGTGTAACTACAAGGCCGGCGATTAGAGGCACGAAGAAAGGCGCTTTTGGCCCCAACAACTTCCACATTATGCCTCCGATGTATGGTGCAGGTAATGATATGAATCCCAAACTGGTGGAAAACAGTCCGTAGGCAACTCCGCGCATATTCAAAGGAACAACCTTGGAAATCAGAGAGTTATATGAAGGACTCATTAATGACCCGCCAATTCCATATAATATCGATACTATAGCAAAGTGGGCATACATGTTACCAAAGAGAAACACCAGTGCTCCGGCGGCAAAGAAAAGATGACCTACGACAATCCCTGCCCGCTCCCCTGCTTTATCAGCAAACCAGCCTCCCAATGGCAGTAGAACCATCATAGTTCCATGAAAGATCGAGGCAAACGAACTGATCTCGACATTAGACAACCCTATGATACTGCTATGGTAGAGTGGTTCAAGCCTTCCCGATATGCTCATTGCCACGTCAAAGACTCCGTCTGATATGAATATCCACGTAACTGCGCCCCCTGCCAGGACCAGAGCAGCCATTTGGCCAACACTTTGCTTCAATCCGGCTAAGTTGAATCCATGTCGACCCGGTTCAACGCTTTTACTTTTGGTGTTCCTGGCCATGACTACTCGAATAATTGTGGCAATGCCGTAGAACACACCTGCCACGATAAACATAGCGCGATAGCCATATTTCTGTGATACCAGACCCCCAATAGGGGGACCGACAACACCGACTACCATATAGATGGATTCCACTGTAGCAAAGACGCGAGCGCGTGTCTCCTCTGTCGATTGCTCAGCGATAAACGCCTGGAAACTTGGTGCAACAAAGCAGCTTGCAAGGGATGAAATGCCCTGCGCGATGATGAGCCACTGCCATGAAGGCGCAGTAATGTAAAGAACGTACCCTACTATGCCGGCGACACTACCGATAGCGATTGCCTTAAGGCGGCCGATGGAATCAGACACAAATCCTCCCAGTATCTGAAACACTAACGGCACCACAGATGTAATGGTAAAGAAGAACCCCACCTGCTGCACGCTTGCACCCAGAGACTGAACATAAAGGGGAATCATGGGATGGTTCATACGTGATGCAATGTTAGCGAGAATCATCCCGGCAAGAAAAACAATGAGAGTCCGGTTGAGTAGAGACGCGGATTTCTCTTGCGTTCCCCCGCGGATCG
The DNA here is from genome assembly GCA_002424305.1 of Firmicutes bacterium UBA5449. GTDB lineage: Bacteria > Bacillota > SHA-98 > UBA4971 > UBA4971 > UBA4971. Next base: position 31,387 of record DIQZ01000019.1, on the reverse strand, counting down.
GTGAGTTGGTATCGTCTGATGTCATTACGCCGTCCCCTTCACGGTTTGCCCGGTTCGCCGGTTGTCAACCGATCTTTCTTTCATGGATCTCTTCACATTATGTGTTATTTTGTCTTGGCATCCCCGCATCGCCCATCATTATATACCCTGAAATCATAAATCTCTGCGCCGACTAACGTATTCCGCTACCGCAGGAGGATTACCAAGGAATTCCCACTCTCCTTGGACACCGTTTGCATCGGCCGCGACCTCAAGATGAAGCATAGAGATGCCACAGTCCAGTCTCCTCGCAGCCATAGGAAGCAGCTCAAATCTGGCAGCAGATACGACTATCCGGTCCGATTCAACTGTAAATCGCCAAGGTTGTCTGTTGACTGCAGACGGTGCAAGGCGGGCTGCCTCCAACATCTCCGGGTAACCAGGCGGCCAGTCTTCAATAGCAAGCCCGCGGACTAAGGACTTAAGGGGTTTTCTCTTATGTAAACCTGTAGATGCTTCCATAGCCTTTCCCCTTACCTCTTGCTCTTGGCGGGCTGCAAGGGAAGCCTCCGCAAGGTGCGCCTCTGCAGAGTGCCCTGCGGCAAAGCCTATAGGAGATACCGCCATTACCTTCTCCCCATCTCTTAGCTCGACCCGAACTTCTACCGCTTTGCGACTGTATGTGCCGCTCACCCAGCACGTTCCGAGACCTAAGGATGTCGCATGAAGAATGATCCCTTCCCCGAGAAAGCCGACGGCTACTTCGTAGTTGGGATAGGATGTATCCCCTATTAGTACTAATACCAAATCTGCCCCGCGTATTCTGCCGAAAGCGCCAAGGAATCCCGCGAGAATTTCTGAGCTACCGCCTTCAAGCAGTACAGCTCTTGCTCCTTCGCACATGGGTGAAAACCCATCCAGTAACAGATCAATCTCATTTCGCATGCCATCCGGCACGGAGCTGCCGTCATACGCTCTTACCGAATGGCGGGCAAATATCGCTTTGTACCAGCGGCTTGCAAGGTCTTGCCGAATCACGGCGCTATCTCCTTTCAGTGAGCCAAATCATAACATCTGCCTGACTTGCGGTAAACCACTGGTCTGCCTCCGGAGTCTCGCCCAAGCTCTAACATGCGAGCTTTATGAAACCGACAGCAGCGATTCGACTAGCCTGGCTGATGCCACAAGCTCAGATACGGGGATGAATTCACGAGTTGAATGTACCAGCTGACATCCTGTGCCCAATACTATACTGGATATACCGTTAGCATTGAAGATATTACCGTCGCTTCCACCCATGGTGGATTCAAACGTCGCAGTAATACCTATTTTGCGAAGTGCTTCAACAATCCGCCGGGCTACAGGAGCATTTCGGTCAATGGTATAGCCACTGTACTCCATTGCAGTTGTAACTTCAGCCTTCGCACCGCGTGCCTCTGCCTCACAGACGATGGTTCCTGTAAATTCATTCGCAAGCTCCGATGCCCTACTTGCCACAAGACTTCTGATTTCGCCTTTGAACCTGACGTTATCGCAAACGATGTTTGTCGCGTCTCCCCCGCTCAGCACGCCTACGTTAGTGGTTGTGTGGTCATCAACCCAACCGAAAGGAAGCTTGCTAATGACGATGGCTGCAGCTTGGATGGCGCTAACTCCGTCTTGAGGGTTCACGGCAGCATGAGCAGCCTGACCTACAACATGCACGTCAAATCCCACGTGGGTGGGGCTGGAAGTTACGACAGTGCCTACCGGACCGGAAGCGTCAAATATGTACGCCATCTTACTCAGGAGACGTGAATAATCTAAGTGCCTTGAACCTGACAGACGAGTCTCTTCGCTTACGGTAAACACAACCTCCACAGCAGGTAAAGACCTATGTTTCTTAGCCTCCCTCAAGCCTGCCAGTATGGCGACAACTCCTGAGATATCATCTGCAGCCAATATCGTATCTCCCGAAGACTTGATTATTCCGTTCTCTATTACAGGCTTTATCCCCTTACCAGGCTTCACCCTGTCAAGGTGGGCACACAAAATAATCGGGTCTCCCTCACCTGCTCTTGCAATCACGTTACCTGCATTACTGCCCAACTTACTGCCGGCACCGTCCATCTCTACATCCAAGCCGATATCGCGGAGCTTGCCCATAACAACAGAGACTATTTCAGCCTCATTGCCTGACTCTGCATCAATACTCACCAGTTCAACGAACTCATCAATAACTGCTTTCTCCAAACTACCCACCTACTCCTTGAGTAATAGTCTCCTGTGACTTATTCTGACACGGACGCATTATTCCTCTGTCTCTACTAGATTTGGGTACAATCCTGATATGATATGGAAAGTTACTGTGCTTTGCTCACATGAAGATACAGATTAGGAATGATCAGGGTGAAAGAGTCAGCTGTGATTTCAGACTCTCCAGTACTTCAAGGGCCTCCCTATATCCTTGCTCTTCTGCACGAAGTTTTTTTCTGACCTCTGAGCGATTTCTTGAAAAGAGGCTCTTCCAGTACTGAACCGAAAACACGGAAGGATAAAGTGCTCTATGGATTTCAGTTAATTTGTCTTGAGTTTTGGTGATCCGAATATCAAGGGCACATTCAATTATCTCGTAGGCTACTTGAGTCCTCTCGCTGGATCTCTTCTTCTGTACGGACAGGTTATAGTTTCGGACAGCTTGATCTAAGTCATCACGCTTCAAGGCTTGAAGGGAGGCATGCACATAATACGACTGAGGCATCCATCCACGTTTTTTGACCTCATCAATACCTAGTTTAGTACCAAGGCCTACCAGCACCTTCAACACAAATTGATCAAACAACAGAAACCTCCCTCACACGTCCAGAGCTTTCTCAAGCCATTGGGCAGTCTTGGGGTTCTTCTTCTTGAATTCTTTCCACTCACCTTCTGTAATCTGGATGGGATCCTTGCCGAACATGACTTTTATGTTCCGGGACGCAGCTTCAACCATGTCACGGTTTACATACATGGCAGCGAGCACAGAGCCTGCCACCGCAAAAAGCCCGTCCACGAAATCAAGACCTGTAACACTCTCAAGGCCACGCTCAATAAGAAGGCCTCCGAGGTATCCTACTCCTCCAACTGCAGCTGTCTTAGCGAGCCTGCTCATCTGAACACCTCCCTGATTAAGCATTATTATCCGGAATTCGCACCTTCACGTTTAGCCGATTTGATTGCTTCCTTGATATAGCGATCTTTATCCCTGATTCGCATCTCCAGCTCGCGGATTTGTTGCCTTAACTTCCTCTCCGAACCGGAACGAGCACCAAATATCCGGGAGTATAACATTGACAGATTAATCCCGAGGATAATACCGACAATAATACCTACAAGCAAGTAGGCTAGATCCATCCTGAAAGTAGATTGCATATTCACCCTCCGATTAGACGCAAGACGACATACTTCTTGAACGGTCGTGATCTAGATTTGAAATTCCACAAACAGGCACGAAACTCCTCTTCCTCATGGACACAAAACCTATATGCAATATAATCAAGATACTATCGCATCAAAGGAGGATACTATGAAACCTGTCAGGGTCTCTGTGAAAGCTGTCATTATTCAGGACGATAAACTCTTAGTAACAAAGAATACAGATCCCTGGGGCATATTCTATCTCCTGCCCGGAGGCGGGCAAATGCCGGGGGAATCGTTACACGAGGCTCTCAAACGCGAATGTAGAGAAGAAATCGGGGTTGAGGTAGAAATCGGAGATCTGGTTTTTATCCGAGACTACATCGCAAGAAACCACGAATTTGCCGAAATTGAACCGGACATACATCAAATAGAGCTAATGTTTCTATGTACCTTACCTGAGGATCAAGTCCCACACAATGGTGTGCAGCCTGACACAAGTCAGATCTCTGTTGAATGGCTTAGTCTTCGTGACCTTGAAACTCACCGAATCTATCCAAAGGCGATAAAGCGCTACCTCGTGTTGCCCATTCAAACGCGTGCAATATACTTAGGGGACGTTAATTAGTCGACTGCAATTGACTCAGCGACTACCTCAAGAGCTACTTCCAATGCAGTGACTATGCAGTCTAAGGACATGCTCGGAGCCTGTTCCTTCGCAGTTGCCTGACAAGGAAGGTAAGGAACATGTATGAATCCAACCTTAATAGGCATATTCTTCATGGCTATGAAATTGCAGGTTGAGTAGAATACGTGGTTACAGACGAAAGTGCCTGCGTTATATGAAATGAATGCGGGTATGCCTTTCCGCTGGATTTCGTCCACTACGTCTCGCACAGGTATGGTAGCCCAATAAGCAACCGGCCCGGTAGGATCAATTGGAGAATCGCAGGGAGAATTCCCTTCATTGTCAGGAATCCTTGCATCATCCAGATTGAGCGCTATCCTTTCCACGCGGATGCCGGGAGTTCCACCTGCCTGTCCTACACTGATAACCGCATCAGGCGAAAGTCCCAGGATCGCATCTTGCACAACCTTTGCAGACTTGCCAAATACCGTTGGTATTTCTCGCGCTATTACTTGAACATTGCCTCGCATCATGTTTCCCAGTTTCTGCACTGCTAAAGAAGCAGGATTCACAGTTGCACCGCCAAATGGATCAAAACCTGTTACGAGTATTCTCAACATGTTCAAGCCCCTTTAGTCCAGTGGTCTTTTCAAGTAGTGCCAAGGCCCCCAAACGCACACAAGCTCCCATCCTTGTTGCCCGTACTCGTTTAAGATTCTTCTCGTTGTTTCACCAAGTCCCCAAATGAAAACACATTTGTACTCAAACCTTTTCATCCAGCGTCAACTCTCCTTAACGTTTCTTCCCTGCACGAAGATACGGTGCCATATTACATTGATTGATTCCACTTCATTCCCGGTTTTCCTTCTAAAGAGTGTATCCGGCCCGCCGGCTAACCAAATCAGGCAGCATCAGAAGTTCGCTAAGAAGCCGTCCAAGCAAGTCAAGAACAAAGCTTTCCAGATCATAGAACCTGCATTAATTCTCTTAGGTCGTGGATTACTTCATCTGCACCAGCTTGCTTGAAATCATTAGCTGTGAATGTGCCTATTCTTCCGATGAAACGTATACCATTATCTCTGGCCTTGTCAAGGTCGCGCAAGGAATCGCCCACAAAAATTAGGTCACTAGCATCAGCATTAAAGTGCTTCTTGATGTAATTGAAATGGTCTCTTCCTTTTGAAAAGCCTTCTTTATGTCCCAGGACCAAGTCAGGACGCAGGCCGCATCCTAACATGTAGTCCTCCATGATGTGTTGGAAATTGCTTGAGGAAATAACGACTTTATTCCCTTGTGCTGCCAAAGCCCGTAACACCTCTTTGGTCTCAGGGAATAAAGGCTCGTCCATAACTTCCTCTTCCTTTTTTCGTTCAAACTCATCCACAATCTCATGGTTGCCCTTCTTCCCAGGAAACATGTATTCTAGCTGTTCAACGAAGGGGAGGCCTGAGGTCAGAATATACAAATCCCTGCTGATCTTCAAAGATAACCCGTAATATCGGTTAATCAATTCAGAGGCAATATCAGCAAGACGGGGCATGGAATCTACGATGGTTCCGTCAAAATCAAAGGCTACGATCTTACTCATCTAACTACCTCCTTATCACCATAATAGATAACATACTCATCTACAACTCTATGAACTCTTTTCTGAGTTTAACATAAACCGGTAGTCCATTTTCAATATGTGTCTTTACCTCTCCCTGAATCAAGGGACGGGCATAATCCAGGAAATCAGTGGTTACAAAGTTCCCCTCCTCATTTATCCACTCCCTGGGCACCTCCCGTTCAACGTTGGCGACACGCGCCAATTCGGCTAAACCGGTTTGTGCTTCCTCCGCCAGAAGAGTCACCATGAATCCGCTGAGGCCTTCAACAGCGGCCAAAACGCCGGCTTTTCCCACTGCCATGGCGTCGTTTACATCCCTGCGGGAAGCAAAATGCATGGCAGCTTGCTGACAAATGTCGAGTTTGACATTGCGGGCTTTGATCTTCAAATTACTTTCAATTGCGTTTCTTAAGAACTCGCTGACCCCACCCAGCATAGGATGGCCGAAAGCATCAGTGGCGACATCGTCACTTTGAACCTGTATATAATCCCCGCTTGCACTCTTCAACCCCTCACCTACTACAATAAAGGCACCGCCGATTCTCTTGTAAGTTCTCTCTACTTCCTCTAAGAACTTGTCCATGTCAAATGGATTCTCAGGGAAATAGATAAGATGCGGAGCGTCATCTCCCCCGGACTTGGCAAGTGCACTCGCTCCTGGAAGCCATCCTGTATTTCTTCCTACAGTTTGAAGGATGGTAACAGGTTCAGACGTATACATACTAGCAGTATGAATGCCTGCCTCCCTAACGGAGGTTGCCACGTATTTCGCACAACTGCCAAAACCGGGACAGTGATGGGTCAGAGGAAGGTCATTATCTATGGTCTTAGGGACGCCAATCACACAAAGTTCATACCCCTGCTCTACCGCAGCCTTATTGAGCCTATCGGCGGTATCCATAGAATCATTTCCACCGATGTAGAAGAAGTACTTAATATTGACAGAGTCAAATACCTTAAAGATCGTCTCCAGGTCAGAATCTTGTACTTTGTGTCTACATCCTCCCAAAGCAGCACCGGGAGTTCTCGTAAGTCCCTTTATTATCTCATCCGACTCACACCTGAGATCAATCAGTTGCTTATTCAGCACTCCTTCTATACCATGAATCGCGCCGTATATGTCACCAATAAACCCGTACTTCTTTGCTTCTGTGATTATACTGTACAGACTGCCGTTAATCACAGAAGTCGGTCCTCCGGACTGCCCGATCAAAACGTTTCCCTCTAGCGACATGTATGGTACACTCCTTCAAGTTAGTCCGTTTGGAGCAGTATCTGTGATGGAGATCCTGCTCTAAGAAAATGCTAGTCATCCCGATGTCGGACAACGTCTCTCAAAAAAAATATCCTCCGCTAAATCCTATCCCTTTTCTACTAACAACTTCCACTCGAGTCCATATATTACAAATCACATAAATTTATTTCTACGCAGGATGAGAAACTCCTCTTGTTTCTGCAAAGAATATAGAGGGGCTCTCCTGTCTACGCGAGCCCCTCTCTTGACCAAATGTAGCATAGAAATTGTTCAGATACCCAGCTCCCGCGCGACCGACACAAACGCATTCAACGCATGATCCAGATCTTCCTCTTGGTGTGCAGCGGATAACATACACCTTATCCTGGCCTTACCTCTTGCGACAGTAGGATAGCTTATTGACTGGGCGAAAACGCCTTCATTATATAGTTTCCTTGAGAATGTCGAGGCTATTTTCTCATCACCTAGCATTACAGGGGTTATCGGCGTCTCGGTACTGCCTATGTCAAACCCGGCATCAGTCAACTTCTCCTGGAAGTAGGAAGCGTTGTCCCACAGCTTCCTGACAAGCTCATCACCTTTCGTAAGCACATCCACGGCCGCAATTGCAGCAGCGGTATCTGCCGGTGTGAGCCCTGTACTGAAGAGAAACGGACGGCCTTTTTGCTTGAGATAGTCGATTAGAACTTCGGGGCCTGTTATGAATCCCCCCATGACTCCGAAGGCTTTAGACAGCGTGCCTACCTCAATCTCGACTCTGCCTTCCAGCCCAAAGTGGTTGACAATACCTCTTCCACTGTCTCCCAGGACTCCTTCACCATGTGCATCATCTACCATGACTATGACGCCGTACTCGTCTGCCACGTCCACAATATGAGGTAGGGGCGCAATGTCTCCGTCCATGCTGAATACACCGTCTGTGACTACCAACATTCTTCGGGCAGAGTCTTTGTGCTCTATGATTTTCTTTTTCAGGTCAGCAGTGTCATTGTGAGCGTACCGCACCACCTTCGCCCTGGAAAGTCTGCAACCGTCAATTATGCTGGCATGGTTGAGCTCATCAGAGAAAATGATATCGCCTTCTCCTGTGATAGCAGGTATCACAGCAAGGTTTGCAACAAAACCTCCTTGAAGGGCTATGCATGCTTCAGCATGCTTAAACTCAGCCAGCTTCCTTTCGAGTTCCAGATGAATCGTTTGAGTGCCCGCGATTGTCCTTACAGCCCCGGGGCCTACACCATATTCATCCACAGCCCTCTTGGATGCTTCCTTGAGTTCGGCGTGGTCGGCAAAGCCAAGGTAGTTGTTGGAACATAGGTTCAGCACTCGCTTGCCGTTCACAACAATCCAAGCCCCTTGGGGTCCCTCTATGGTTCGTATCTCATTGAATAGACTCTCTTTATGCAGAGAGTCCAGTTCACGCCGGAGAAACTCCAGTTTATCCATTATTCAATCCCTCCAGGATAAAGAACGATCTTACCGCACTCGCCTTCTGTCATGAGATCCATACCCTTAGCATAGTCCCCCAGGTCGAAACGATGAGTCACAACAGGAGACAAATCGAGCAACCCTGAAGATAGGAGTTCTCGTCCGACAATCCAGTCCTGCCACAGTCTCCGCCCTGTTACTCCATGCACCGTTACACCCTTCATGACAATGTCGTTGGAGAAGTCCACGAGCAACGGTTTTGCAGGTAAACCCAGTAATGATACCCTGCCTCCGGGTCTTACAACCTTGAAAATCTGGTTGAACACAGCAGATGCACCTGACATCTCAAGTACGATATCCACTCCTGCTCCGCGTGTGTAGTCCATGATTGCATCTATAGGTGACTGAACACTGCTGTTGACAGTAAGATCCGCTTTCATTTTTGTTGCGATATTTAGCTTATAATCGTTTATGTCCACTGCTGCGACCCACGATACACCGCAAGCTTTGCCGACTCCTATAGCCATGAGTCCAATAGGGCCACACCCAAACACAGCCATGGTCTTGCCTCGAGTTTCACCTGACAGAACCGTGTTAATAGCATTGCCAAGGGGTTCTTGTATTGGGGCTATATCCAGGGGAATCGCCGGGTCGTTGAACCAAAGATTGGCTTCGGGAACAGATGCGTATTCTGCAAAACATCCGTCTCTATCTACCCCAAGTATACGCGTGTTTTGACACACATGTTTTTCGCCAAGCATACATTGGGTGCAATGCCCGCATATTGTGTGTGACTCTGCGGACACATAGTCTCCTACTTTAGCTTTCTTGACCCCGGGGCCTAGTTTCACAACCTCCCCGGCTAATTCGTGCCCCATTATCTGTGGAGGTACAATGCGATTTTGTGCCCATTCGTTCCACATGTATATGTGGTGGTCAGTACCGCAAATGGCAGTAGTCTTAATCTTGATGAGCACCTCTTCAGGACCGGGCGATGGTACAGGCACATCTTCAAGTGTTGCTCCGGCCGCAGGTTCGCTTTTTAGCACTGCTCTCATGATCTTATCCTCCAATGTGCGATAATATTTGGTTCCGGAAAAGTCTCATTCCTTAATCTATTCTTGATGCCATTGGATTTCCCTTGACATTTCTTTCTGGAACTCGAAATATTGTTTCTTAGTCATTTGGGGCTGAAAATTCTTCATGATTTGATGACCTTTGTCTGCTCCGTCCACCAGCAGATCCACAATTGTAAGGGCAATGGCCTTTGCCGGCATGACATATGCCAGTTCAGGATCGTCCAGACGAAAATCCTTGGTATGCAAGGCACCGCTTACTCCACCATGAACCGAAAGTAAGGTAGGCATGATCTGGGAGAGATCGCCGAAATCCGTAGAGCCGGAGAATTCGCCTCCTTCAACCAGTTCACCCTCGTTTATGAACCTTAGAAGATTCTCTTTATGAATGACATCTAAGGAGGGTGTGTTAATCAAAGGCATATAGCCGGGGATTTCCGTGATGTTTACTTGTGCGCCCACTCCCATGGCGCCCGCCTGTAAGGCCCGGTTCACTTTAGCATTGGCATCTCGAATGCCTTCAATGGTAAGCCCTCGAACATAAGTCTCAAGCTGTACATCGTCAGGCACAATATTCACCAGATCTCCGCCTTTTGTAATAATTGGGTGCACCCGGATTCGTTCTTCATCAGGGAAGGTTTCTCGCTGAGCATGAATAGCAGAAAGACCTAACATAGCGGCATTTAGAGCATTTACTCCTTTTTCGGGAGCAGCACCGGCATGAGACGCCTGACCACTATACTGCACATATTTCCCCACAAAACCGGTTCCTATCGCTCCAATCATGACTTGTTTCCCATGGAGGTTCAGGTCAGATGAGGAATGCATTGACATTGCAATGTCAATATCATCAAGGTATCCTCTTTCCAGGAGTTCTTGCTTTCCGCCAAAAAAGCTGATTTCTCCCCTGGCCCGCAGTTGAGATCGAAATCCTAGTTCCACATACTCTTCTGCAGGTACTGCCAGGAAAGCGACACTGCCTGCTAATTCCTTCATGACTCCGGAGCTCACGAGACCGGCCGCAACCCCCAGCATTACTCCTAGCTGTATGTGATGACCACAGGCATGAGCTGCCCCCGTTTCCCGATTAGCTCGGGGGTGATCCCGGCATATTACAGCATCCAGCTCTCCCATTACTCCGATAGTGGGGCCTCCTCCTTGGCCTTTTGCCATAGCCTTACAACCGGTCAATGCCAACTTCGTTTCCACGGCGAGACCCATGGCTTCCAGTTCCTTGGCCACCAACTCACCGGTTTCCTGCTCTTTATAACCTAGTTCCGGGTTAGCAAATATATGCTCTCCGACCTCCACAAAGTGCCCTTTGTGTTTATCAATGGCAACGACTACCATGTTCTTCAGTTCTTGTTTATCAGCCATGGAATCCTCCACCTCTCTTAGCACGACAATATTGTGGGCAACCCCATCCGGAGTTGCCCACAATATTGTTTCACTTAGATAATGCCCTGAATCTTAAGAACAATATGAGCTATAATTGCTGATCCGAAGAATGTTCCTGCAAAAACCACGAAAGATATAATCACTATCCTCCAACTAAGTCTCTTGAATTCATCAATTCTATTACCAACTGATATACCTGCAATAGCTAAGATAGGGGTGGTTGTGCCTAAGAAATTAACCTCTTTCGTAAACCGTAGTACAGTTTCAGCCGTAGGCATGAAGGGCATACAAAGAATCAGTCCTATCAGCGAAGCCCAAGCAAAGGCAGGAAACTTGAGGTTGGGCAGGAGATCCTTGATAATCAAGGAAGCCATACAAATAGCAATTACTATGAGCATGCCCGGTATGGCGTTCATGATAGGAATACCGTATCCCACCCATTGTCCGATTAGAATCAACACGCCGACAAAAAGCATTATTATCAACTGATTAAGAGTCTTTTCCGTATCCAAACCCATTACTTGTTGCCTCCTTCTCGTGGGCCGATTTTCTTGTATAGCCAGTTCACGAAGGGCAATGCAAGGAATACTTCAGCGTACACACCATCAATCCCGGTTAACATGTTGCTTGTAGCAGCGTAAGCCAGGATAGTATCTGCCATTTCCGGAACTGTAGCCGCGAGTGCACCGGCGGAAGCAGTCATCATGCTTGCGCTCCCCATCCCACAAGCCATAGCCAAGGCGTAGGGGTGAAGCCTGGTAAGGGTAGCTATGGAACCCAGTAGTGCGTAAAATATGGTGCCAAGAACGGTTCCTACCAGGTATGTTGCCAAGACGCCTGTCCCCTCAGGGGAGTTGATGCCATAGCGTTCTGCAATAATACCCAGAGTCGGCTCTCGGCAGATACTCACTGTAGCCCCAATCGCTTCCCTTCTGAGGCCTAGCATAAGGGCAACGGGAAGACCAATCAGTACAGTTCCCAGGTTTCCAAGTTCTTGTAGAATGAACGCAGGTCCGGCTTTTACCACTTGTCCAATAGCAGGACCAACCAGAAGCCCGTACTTAACTCCAAGTGGCAGGAGAGCCAGTGTGACCAGGGGACCTGCCAGGGCTATTTCTTCACTGCTGATTACCTTCTCCAAGACTGTGATGCTTTTCCCCAACACATCAGGGGTTATGAGTACTCCGATGACCACCGCATAAAGCATGGGAAGCAAGACGATGTTTGCTATGCCGACGCTAATTGTCTTTGTCCCGATAAGTTCAGTAATAATAACAATTACCAGGACAGTCAAGAGAAGACGGGCAAAAACGGGTATTCTGCCTTGAAACTTAATCAATTCGGCTTCAGTCTTTTGCTCTGACAAGAATCTTCAACCTCCTTATTTTTGGATGTTACTATCACTCACAACGGCCATAATAATGAGACTTGCTTACCTCTTCCACCTCCATCTTTTGATTCTGCCTGCAGATATTCAATAACGGGTTGAATCTGTGTATCCATCTTATAAGTTGCGCAGTACAGTAACGCATCTTGTGAAAGACCGCCGACAGTGTAGTTGGAATCGACGGAAAGAAAAACAAGGATATAGTATTGTACTACTCGCTTGGAGCGTTAACCCATATTACAGTACCATCATCTGCAAATTTCAACTGTATAACAGAAGCATTCGGAGGCACTTGCTTATTGTACTTTTCAATTGGGGTATCCGTAACTACACAAAGGGCCATTCCTATGACTCCGCCGTGTGTAGAAACTACAATGGTCTTCCCTTTGTTTTCCGACACAATCTTCTCCAGAGCGTTCCACACTCGATTTCGACATGTGTTTAGAGATTCTCCTATGAATTCCTTGCCTTCTAGACAATGTTTAGTATATTCATCTGGCATACCGGACGGGCCTGTGGGTTGAGCGTAGTCTGTATTCGCCAACCAATTCTTATAGATGTTTAAGTAATCCTGGTTGGCTTTGAGTTGAGAACTCGGTACACCGGTAAGGATTCCAATGCTGAATTCCCTAAGATTAGGCTCCAACCTTATTTCGAAGGGATCAATAGAAAGATATTTGGCCAGAATCTCAGCGCTTTGCTTTGTGCGGCTTAATGTACTAGAGTAGATTACATCAACACTCATTGCAACTTCCTTTTCCCATGAAGCACCTAACGCCTCCACCTCACTCAGTCCAACGGCATTCAGGGTAGTATCTGCCCATCCTTGTAAATAGCCTAGCACATTCCAATCTGTCTGACCGTGTCTTACCAAGAGTACCGTGGTACCACCGACGACCTCCCCTCCTCCTTGGGCGCATGACGTGAAAGCAGGTACCATTAGAACCAGCAGGACAGTAACTATCAATGCCACACTCTTCCTAACCATTAATTCAACCCCTCCTGTTTTGAGAACATCTCTATGAGCAGCTTATTCCTGCTATTACATGTGAGTAATAATTAGCCATTATATTGCATTATCCTGCTTCGTTTCGAGCCATTTCTACTTATCATTTGACCTTTGGATAAGATTCGACATGCGTTAGATAAAGCTTCGTAAGGTTACAGCCAAATCGTATGCCTTCCGAAGCATCCCGGCAAATTCATCCTTGTCATTATTTCCGGAAGTTTCCGAAACTTAAATTTCGGGTGGCAAGTTACTCCTCGCGCTTTTCATCAGAGCTACAAAGCCTGCGGTAACCGGAGATGTAGACGATGATGTACCTTCTTTACCAGCCTACCACGTTGCTTATGACATGAATAATCATCCAAGGCCATAGCACCCTGGTTCGGTAAACCCCATACTCTTTCCTAAGAGTAGCATCACAATATTACTCATGACTTCCTGACACAGCTACTTAACCTTCAGTTTCGCGATTTCCGCCTTGAGATTCTCAATCTCTTTTCTCAACGCGCTCACTTGCGTATATGCGCTTATGGCGAAGATAAACGCAATCGGAGCCAGTAGGCCTACATATTCCACCTTACTCCCTCCTCTCTCCCACTAGATGGAAAGCCTTCATATCTCCTTATCATTTGTGCCCTGTAACACCGGAAACGAGTTTTACTGCTTCATAGATATCGGGAACTCGCGGGCAATCCTCTCCTCTGTAAGTCAAATTCCTACTGGTTTCCATCAGGATTCTCTTATATTCAGCCGGTGGCAAGTCATTCTTTGCGCTTTTCATCAGAGCAACAAAGCCTGCGGTAACCGGCGAGGTCGATGATATAGACAGAAACGGAGGTGTGAGATTCGCCCGGTCTTTTTCACTGGACGACAGGTACTCAAGATATCTGGGGATAATCACCACGTTATAGTCATAATGAAGGATATTCAGGTCAGGTTCTCTGCGGTGATAATCCGCTTCGCCTCTGTACGCGAATAGGCCGTCAGGCAGGATGTTGCCTGGATGATAATAATGGATAAACGTGGTTACGATGCCTCTTTCCATAGCTTTGTCCACAACTACATTGAGTTTCTTCTCATTTTCCTCTGAAAACTGACTGGAAGAATACGTAAGAACATCGAGATCATTGTCTATAGCCCACTCTATGGCATCCAGCATCGTCCGAACTTTTGCTTCTTCACTGTCAAAATCTATACCTAGTGCATATACCTCGGCTTCGGGCGCAATTTCTCTAAGAGCGAGCGCCATCCAGTACCCGTGCTCATCTGTCTCCAGGTACCCTAAATCTTTGCCTGAGAAATCTGCCCCACCGGCGTACAGTTGGGGATGACGATCGTATCCGAAGTAATTGTCCAGAATCCCCACCTTGACTCCCTTTCCTCGGGATATCTCATGAGCCTTAGCTACATTGTGGAGGGTGAAGTAGGTGTCCCGAGAGTTCGCATCTCCCAAGACCAGGCTTGATTGGGTCCTGCTGTTTTGCCTGCTTATGTAGTTCGCCATGAACACGTTGAATCCTAGAGATACCACAAGGGCTACAAGTAGCAGAGCGATGCCTAGCTTTCTCATTTAACTATCAGCCTCCTCTACTCAATCTTCTCATATGCTATTCTTCCGGCTGTCATTACGAGAAAATACTGTATAAGCAAAAGCGCGGTACCGCCGAGAATGATCAGGAGCCCAATATGCGTCTTTGTCACTTCAAAACTAAGACCCAGCATCCCTCGAAGGTTCTCTCCGGTGAATGGGTCTTGCAA
>DIQZ01000019.1:6564-16142 GCA_002424305.1 Firmicutes bacterium UBA5449 | reverse complement strand
ATACCAACGGAGTATGCTGCGTAGAGCACAAGTAAGGTTAATTTGCTAAGATAATAGAATTTAGGGAGTAGCTTTTCCAAGAACATGACATCAATGAGTATTCCTACTATGATTCCGGTAATACTCCAACATTTGACATCCAAACCCAAAGCAAAGCTACTCCACCAAAATCCGCAGAATGAGACAACTGGAATGATAAAACCCAGAACCATACCGGCAAAGACATTGTCGAACTTACCCATTAGTGTTTGCTCCCATCACATGCAGATGACTCGCCTGCCTCACTTTATGGGCACCCAAACCTCACAACCGCACTCCTCCGGGTAGAACTCAAAATCCTCTGTGCCTGCATGAGAATATCCTGCTTCAGGCATCCATGTCTTGATGAGAAAATCCCATGCCTCATGGATTGCGGGTGCATCCAAAACCGTCTTCGCAACCGCATAAAGCGCAGCCGGCACACTAACCTGTACCATCCCCTCCGGCATGTCTTTGGGCTTGCTTACATCGACACCGATAACATAGGTGAATTCACCCGACTTACAGTTGAAGTCTGTGCAAACGCCATAAATCCCCCTACCCCGCTCCTGTTCCGCAATCTTCCCGAGCTTATCAGGGCCGTCGAATTCGAAGAACCTGTCCCAAAATGCCGGGACTTCAGATCTGGAGCGTTCGGTAGTCGTGGCAAGGGGATAGCCTATTACGTAGAAGGCATCCCGCGGAATGATGTGAACAAATGACGACAGAGCAGAGGGATAAGCCTTCTTCAGCTTCTCTACTCGCTTATTAACGTGACCGAGATGCTCTTCTACACTGAGGCTGGGATCGAGCAATTCCACAAATTGTCTGCATGGCAATACGGCACAGCCTCCGCACGACGTGATGCCCCGGTCTCTCGCACACTGATATAGCTCGCATACCGACTTTCCTATGTCACTTAGCCAAGACGGCTTGCCTTCGATACTGTCACATCCCGGACAGTCTTTCGGAAAAGCATAGCAAGTTTCACACAACAATCCACATGAACTCAGCATAGAACCACTCCCCGAAGTTGTTCTTGGGCTTTTCGATTGGTTTTTGCGGTCTTACCATCCTGTGCTTTCTCTACAACAATTATGTCGGTATCTCTTCTGACAAAACAGCTTCTTCATCTTCACAGCTAAACACCTTGGAACCACAACTAGGACATTTGTCACCATACCAACTGTAGTTGGCTCCACATCTTGAGCAACTCCATCTCGCTTTCTGCTCCATTAGCCATCTACCCACCTGATACTGCTTCATGAATTCCAAATTCTTTAGGATCACTGAATGGTGAGGATACTTAAGTATAGACCACAGAAGGAATCATACCGAAAGTCCATTTATCCGTTACCTCCGTGTTCACTTTTGCTTTGAGCGGACCAAAACCTATACAACCGGTTAAGTTGAACCTCATTTTGGCATAGATTACTTCTTCATCAAACGTCTTTTTGTCTCCTCATCGAATTTCTCCAGTGCATACCTAAATGATATCCTCGGCATGATGTTTTTGTTCTTCATCAGATAATCATAGACACTGTCTTTTTCAACTTGCGACAATACCTTTAACATCCATCCATAACCTTTCAGTACAAGGTAATGGCTGTCATTCATCAGAGCATCAGAAATCGCAAATGGTTCAATACTCCGATATTTGTTATGTTTAATTGGATATATTAGAATTACAGCTGATGCTCGTCTTACGCAAAACCTCGAATGCTTAGTCCAGCTAAGAATGTTCGTAAATAGCTCGTTGTTCTGGCTAAGTAGTTCACCAAAAGCATGAGTGCAGAAATCATCACAGTCGCCCCAACCTCTAACATACTCTTTGAGCCATCTTTCAAAAACATAAAAAGTATTGTCGTTATACTGTTTTCGAACCCTATAAGCCCAATCGTATGCAATGACGCCTAATGGCGATTTGCGTTCATTAAGTAGATGTTCGCACAGCGTAAAGACATTATCGATACTCTTATCTTCTATAGTTTTGTACAATGCAGAAGATATTCTTCTAACTTCACCTGTTGTTAAGCCCTTCCCTTTTGTCAGGCTTTCAAGCCGATTCATTGCTTCGACTACAATGTCATGCAAATACGTCACGACCTTCCGGCTGACTATATCTGTAAAGGCTTTCTTAAACTAAACTGAGCAAATACCATTCAAGTCATCTCTTCTTTGGCTTGCGTTTTATCGCAATCAGTTTCTTCAAGTCGTCAACCAGACTTATATCTGAAACATCGATCCAAAGCCACTTGCCATCATGGTATTGGCGAGTATTGTTATATAGTTCAGTAATGGAAGAGCAAAATTCCGTCTGCGATAGTTCAAATTTCTCTCTTTCAGCCTTACCGAAAACAACAAGTACAGTAAAGGATCCTTCTTTGACATAAAAGGCACAAAGAGTTCTTCCGCTTTTGCGATACTTCACTTCCCATTTGCCGTATTTACCACCATCATCCCAAATAGGTTCATGACTGTAGTTTGTCTCCACAAATCTCGTAAGCTCATCCCATGCAGGCATTACAGAGGTCCCTATAGTCTTTTCAATTTCCTGCCTTGTTGGTACCCCTTCTGTCATTGCGTACTCTCCTTTACTCACGAAGGGAAAGTCTCCGGCCTGTGCCGTCTAAGCCAAAGCGGCTTGTCAGCGATACTGTCACATCATGATCCTATTACAAGAACAGCCCCTATGTATGCTGCCGTTATTAGCATTAAGGCACTTATCAAAACCACTATTTTCTCAGCTACACTAAAATCAATATCCTTCAGCTTTCTTGTCTCGGTCCACTGTTTTGCGGGAAAAGTATCGGCGATATTCAGTGATTTTGTGAGAGTTACTGCACATATCAGGGCATAAGCCGTTGTTTCCCACAGTCCTACTTTGAGATACCGGATATTCGCATCCCAAACGGTTGCAAAGGGAAATTCGAAGGAATTTGCTCCTGCCACACGCCCGATCATGACTCCTTGAAGCGCCAAAATCAGTAGTCCGGGAGTTAATGGGCCGAATCGGACAAAGATATTGCCCAAAGCAATAAGCAAGAAGAGTGTTAGGTTATTTCCAATAATGAAGAGAAAAGTCCTAAGTAAGCTATCAGAACTAGGAACTGCATGCGAGGCTTCATAAATGCCTCTCCAAGAGTCGGGGTTAGCAAAGTATGTAATACCGAATAATATCCATAATATGGCCTGAAACGCAATCCACACTACAATGGTCCTTTTGACCACGCCTGCTTCGTATAGATGCGTCATCTTGCCGTAGACTCTTTGCATATCCTCTCCCCTTATCTGTCTGCTCTATTTCACAGATCATCTAAGATTCTACCTAATCACTGAACATTCATGGAGACTCTCCCGTTCCATAAACTAAGCAAGGAATTCTCTCTTATTTTACCACAATTTTCTTAAATCACTTACAATGAATAAAGAACCCTTATGCTTCACTCTACAGCTAGACGCGTCTGCCTACATAAAGAAGGTGCTCTGCTCCGCCGTGAATGGCCGGGTCTTTCCCACAGCGGTAGTTTAAGTCAACCCATGCCTCCCAAGCCTCCCCCTGCAGCAGATTGATCTTCTCGTCAATCATGCTTACGAGTCCTTCCTGCGCCAAGAGAGCCTGAGTCTCAAAGCCGGCCCTCTGCATGATCGTGGATACATCGCTCGGATGAACAGACCAGAAATCAGTAAAGGGCGGATTCTCCTGTCCTTCAAATGTATAGATCCCGTCTTCCAAAATGCGCCTGGCATCCTCCGGGTAATCGATGAGCCACTCAGGTTCGTGTTTAGCCGCATCTCGGAGGACAGCGTAGCAAAGCAGGAACGTAGCAAAGACCAGGCCACCACTGCGCAGAATACGCCTTGTCTCCGTAAGGCAGAGCTCTCTATCAGAGGCATCTAAGAGGTGGTAAAGGGGCCCCATCAGAAGCGCCGCATCGAAACTCTCGTCTTCGAACATGCTCATATCTGTAGCAGAAGCACAGACACATGCCTCGAACCGGACGCCCTGTTCCTCCGCCTTCGTCTCAGCAAACTTCAAACTCTGTTCAGAAATGTCCAATAACGTAACCTTGTGACCCAGTGAGGCAAGGAGCAGTGAAAACCTGCCGGGACCGCTTCCCAAGTCCACGACGACAGATGAAGGGTGCAGGAATTCCTCAAAAGCCCTCGCAGTCAGTGCAAATTCCGTCCTGTGCCGTTCAAGCCTTGCCCATTCCATCTCGACGTTGGATTCGTAGAATGCTCTTATGCGACCTCCGCAACTACTGTCGTGCTTCACATTCACACAATCGCCCCCACTGACTTTATAATAGGAGTCAGAGCCCCCTACACACGCACCTATGAAGGCCACTCTTTGCCAATACAGTGTCTAGAAATGAAGTCTTCTATGTTGACAGGTGAATTGTCTTACCCTCGCATTCAAAATTCTGTAGACGGCCTCCGGTATGCCGGTAGTAGCTTTCTGCACCATTTTCTCCGTCATAGCCGGAATTCCTGGCAATGGATAGACGCGTCGATACCACTTTCATAGTTCACTAATCATTTCATACTCAAACAACTGTTTGTTAGGGCTGAATTCAAGAACTCCAATTCTATCTAATGCCCCGCGTATTGGCAGAGAAAAACGTCGAGTTATCTCTATAGCTTTACCTACCATCTCATCAGATAGATTCATAGCAAGTGTACAATGGGGAACCCATTTCCCCGGACGGTAATAATCCCAGGCTGCGCCGTCGAACTCCCTGAAATAATCGTGAAATTCCTTATGAAAACTAAGAAGATCATCGGTGACTGTCGGAGCCAAGAATACAACCGGGTATTCAGTTGTTAACATTTCTTTCGGTGTCTGAGTTCTCATTACTTTTGAGAACGTCAACGCATTCTACCGGTAGATTCTCATCAATCTTGAATCTCATCATTAAACACCTGGTTCAATGGCCATTTGTCTTCGTTAGGGTTTCGTGGAGATCTTCTCACTAGCCTACCACATTGCTTATAGCGTGAATGACCATCCAAGGCCATAGCTATTCCTCCAGGGCATAATTGGTGTAAACAGGTCGTAATTGACCGGTGAATTCATCATCCGTGTCACGTAACAAGAATTAGCATATTTGTCAGGAAGCCAGGATTAGGTCAACGGAAAACCGGCGTCTACAGGGATGATCGCCCCGGTGATTCCAGATGCGTCCTCTGAAGCGAGAAAAGCTACAGAGCCTTCGTGCATCTTACCAACCTCCTATTAACTCGACGTTCATTACCGCCCTTTCAGTAGATCTTCCAGGTTGTCAATTCGCATGCGTTAATCACTATCATTGCTATGTATGCACCGATTCATGATTTGAGATTTTGACGCAATCGCCCGGCAATCTCAAAAAACTCCTTCTCTATATCCTGATAATCGGGCTCACCTTTTGTCATCATAGAAAGCTGAGAGTTAAGCCGTGCCAGTTTAGTTTCCAGCAGCAGTTTCTCTTCAGCGCGCACTCTGGGTAACACCTCTTGGTTCCGCTGCGCTTCATCGGCTGCGGGAAGCCTTGCCTTATGACGCCTGGCCTTATCCTTTCGCCTCTCATGATATTCCTCGAATCCACCCAGGTAAGTTCGGATTTTTTGATTCTCGATAGATAATACCTTAGTGCATACCTTCTTCAGAAGATATCTATCGTGTGACACGAGGATTACGGTACCACCATAAGAAGCGAGCGCTTCCTCCAACTTATCCCTGGACAGAAGATCAAGATGTTCAGTAGGTTCATCAAGGATTAGGAGGTTTAGGTTTGACATAAGAAGCTTGATCAGCATGACTCTCTTGCGCTCCCCGGAACTGAGTACTTCTATAGGTTTATTCACATCATCGGAGGTGAACAAGAAGCATCCAAGCATGGTTCTGACCTTGGTTACCAGTTCAGGGCTTTGGTTTTCGAAACTGCTCAAAACCTCCTCCAGGACCGAAGCTTTCGGATCGAGATTTTCGAGCTGCTGATCCATATAACCTATCCTTGCACCGGGAGACACCCAGATTGTGCCTTCAGAGGGGAGTTCCTGCCCTAGGATTAGTCTAAGCAAAGTAGTCTTTCCGGATCCGTTAGGTCCTACTATGCCCGCCTTATCTCCCCTTTGGACGCCAAAATCCGATGCCTGAAACAGAACCTTGTCGAAGGTCTTAGTCAGACCGTCAGCTCTGACCATAACGCGTCCTCCGCCTTCTCCCTGAAAGCCATCAAAGGTAATGGCTTGCTCCCGCTTCGGTTTAGATACACTGGTTTTCTTGAGAGATTCCAGCCGACTCATTGTACCTTTTGCTCTCTTCGCCGCTTCTTTTGCCTTGCGGCGATAGAAGTCATGAGTACCGGCATCTCTGTGAGCTTTTTCAGCCCACCTTATCTGTCGATCAATTGCCTCGTCGATGCGGCGTATTTCCTGCTGCTCTTTTTCATACTTAGCTAAATGAGAAGCAAAGGCTTCCTTTTTTGCTTCTCGGTATGCAGTGTAGTTGCCTCTGTATTCAGTAGCTTGGTTCGGTGATAGTTCAATGACCCTCTCAACCACTCTGTCCAGGAAGTACCTGTCATGTGACACCACAAGGACTGTTCCCGGATAGCTGCGGACAAAATCCTCCAGCCAATCCAAGGCATCGTGATCCAAATAGTTAGTGGGTTCATCAAGCAAGAGAATGTCAGGATGGAAAACCCATACCCTGGCCAGCGCAAGTCGGGTCTTCTCGCCACCGCTCAGGTTTGATATGAGATAATCGGAATCGTCGTCAGTGAAGCCGAATCGGCTCAAAGCCTCAGCCACATCGGAGAAGGACGGGCATCCTAGGTTGTTGTGTTCACCAGTCAACACATCCCACGGTGTTAAGGTGAGATCGAAATCTATATCTTGAGGAACATAGCCTATACTCGATGTATCATCAAAGAGCGTTACTGTACCTGATGTAGCGCTCTCTATACCTGCTAATATCTTAAGCAACGTAGATTTTCCGACTCCGTTAGGGCCTACAAGAGCAACCTTGTCCCTTTCCCGAAGCACGAAACTTATGTTATTGAATATCTCTCTGAAACCATATGATTTGGATAGTCCGTTAGCTTGCAGCAGTGGGCATGACATCAAAAATCCCCCTGTCTGATTGACCGGGAGCAACAAGATCTATCCTCGGCGTTATGTGAAGCAGCCAGGCAACCTCTTAGTTCTCCCCGGTCTTAGAATAATATTGCGTTTACCGGATCCATGCTAATAGTTGAGGTTATGTGTCGAATCTCCATGGCTGTCTCCTTTCGCCGTCTTGGCGGTTGATATGTCTGATTAGTTCTCAGTATATTACACAAATGTCGCAAGGGCAACGTTCTAATCACTCTTGGCACGAAGGTTCTTAGGTATCCTTGAGGCTTTCAAGACGCCTAAGACAACAGTCTCCCTGTATACCCAAGGATTTGCAGTATTGTTTTCCCCTTTGAGAACCTCTTTCTTCTCTCAATTCTCGCCTTAATGCTTCCCCGTGACTTTCTTCACCGTTTACTCCACCACCGGGAAACTTGTAGTCGCCTTTATTAGAATGCGCCATGAGGATACTATCGTAATGTAGAATAATAGCTCTAACAGCTTCTCTATGGTTAATGTTTGCTGATTCATTGTCTACTTCTTGAAGGCCTAATACACAGTCAAACAGCATACGATTTCTGCTCCTTCTCCAAAATATTCTTCTTCTGATTTTACCATGCTTTTCTCAAACTCAGATATGGCAAGTAAAGAACCATCAGCTCATTAGAATTAATCAAAGATGAAAATATCTTCAATCGGAGTTTTTACCGCTCGGGAAATGTCAATTGCCAGTTTCAGAGATGGGTTGTATTTCCCTGCTTCAAGCCTGACAATGGTTTCACGCCGTACATTTACTCTCGCAGCCAACTCTTCCTGTGTCATTTCAGCAAGTTGACGGTATTTTTTTAAGTTGCATTTGAATTTAGCCATCCTCTTCCCTACTTCTCTTCCAGTAGGTAGAACTTGACCGCATAGATGATCAAGAGCGATGAGAAACATAACGCTAATAACGCTACCAGTACTTCTTTTGTCGTAAACCCAAACAACGAAAGCAAGTTTAAGGCAACCAATTCGATGATCGCAATATCAAAGGCGGTAGATTTTGCTTTTGCTATGTTCTCCAGATACCGTTCATCAGGCATCTGGTTCGCTATTTTGGCTATCCAAAAGTAAGCAAAGAAACCAAAGTAAGCGAAGTAACTAAGAGTAGCTACATTATGATCGTGAAAATACGAAAATCCTATGAAACCTGCAAATCCTAAGAACCCTAAAAAGGATTGTCTTTTTCTATCCCCTCCAGATGACATTACAGCGCCTCCTTCATAGTGACATATACATCACCCTATGAGACATATATATCACCTTAGTGCTTGGATGTCAACAAGATTTTGATAGTCTGCAGGCTTTTGGAAGAGATGATGACATAAGAAAGCCCTCATTTAAGAAAACGAGGGCTTTCTTCGAGTACAGCTTATTCACTTCGAAGTGGATCTGCTCACAGTCCAAGAAGCCTGCCATCCTTTAGATCAAACTCCATGTCGTCCCGCCGGTAACCGTCTAGGAAGAATTGACCAAATGAGTCTGAGCCTTGGGGTTCAGTACGTTAAGTTGATAATGTCGCCCGAGCCAAGGCCTGGGTTATCTACCAGACGGCTGATATCTCTGAAGTCGTTGCAATAGAGAAGGAGTTTCTGCAGGTTTATTAGCCCTGCAAGCGGACCGAGCTCTGAGATATTGTTATGGCCAATGTCAAGCTCCCACAGATTGACCAAGTGCTCTATTCTTTCCAAACTGTATATGCCACGTTCACCGGCGTCCAGCGTCTCCAAGTACATCACATCAATATTCATGAGCTCGCCGGTGGGCTTAGCAATCGCCTCACGGATAGAAGCTTCAAGATTGGGATCCGCAAACGTAATGGGCTTGATTTCTATCGCAACAAAAAGAGTAATTGTAACACCCTCAAGCCCCTAGTTATTGTCATGGCGAATTACTCGACCTGATACTGTATATATGTAGTCACACGACTTGCCACACTGTGGAACACAAAATGGATTCTACAGGATCCCCCACAACAAGCTACAGATAAAGGATTAGGAAGACAAATGCAGAAGAAAAGAGAAATAGTGGTATTAAATGATAGTCATTGCAACACCCTGCAACATGCTGCAACTTACTCCGCATTTGTGCCGAAACATAGGTAGATGAATTCATAAATTCAGAAACTGGGCAATAGGTTCAAAATTCAAGACTGAACTGCCGGTATAGCTCTACGGTATCGCGGGGGGTTGACCAATGCTCATATGGGAAAATGATAAGAATCCAGAGACAATGCCGAAGGGTAATGTTTCTCCTATCTACAAGGACAATTCAATACCTACAGATGTGCTCAATGAGCTCAGCACACGTGCGAGAAACGTCCTCAGGAGAAACAACATCTCAACCGTCAAGCAACTACTTTCTCTCAGTGAAGAAGAGCTTTCGTCATTTCGGAATGCAGGCGCTAAAACAGTTCATGA
>DIQZ01000019.1:2604-6426 GCA_002424305.1 Firmicutes bacterium UBA5449 | reverse complement strand
TGCAGGCGCTAAAACAGTTCATGAACTTATGCAGCTACAACATGGGTTACGGCAGCACACATCCGAATGGAATAGTAGACCTGCACCCAATCTTTGGGAGCCGGAGGAATGGAGTATCTTAAGAAAGCCGCTCCGGGCACTTCGAAAGACTCATCTACAGTATTCAGATGGAACACATGACCATCGCGAAGGTAAGTATGTCGGAGACTTAGGCCTCAGCCATGGAGACATGGAAGCGTTTAGATCCATAGCAGTGTTTCCCTATGACTTCGTGGAAGACCTGGAAGCTTTGTCCTTCGGTATCCTTGCGGAATGTGGTATTTCTGACAGAGGGTTCTCCATTATCACATCACAGGAGCGTGATATGTCATCGGGCATTGACAGATTCTGTCAGCCGGATGAGCTCAGTGATACTCCCATCGTTCGCGCATGTGATGTTGAAGGACTACCCCGTGCTTGGCTTCAGGTCTTCGGCATTCCCTTAGATATTGTAAATTCACTCAACTCTATGGGTATCTACACATTCCAAGACTCTCCGGGAATCAGCGAAAAAGACGTAATCAAACGCTATGGCTTGAGTTTGCAGTCACTGAGAATCATCTCTCGGATCTGGTTACTGCGCGAATACTCACACAAAACGAGAGAAAAGATGCCGGAAGAGATTCGCATAGCCTGCAGAAGCTTTGAAGGCGTATGGGATACATTCATGGAGATTGTTGCACCTACGCCACGCGATAGAAACATCATTGAAGGCCGTACCGGTATTCTTGAAGGCAGAGAATGGACACTGCAAGAACTGGGAACAGCTGAGGGACTTACACGTGAGCGCATAAGGCAAATAGAGAAGGCAATAAGACGGCGGGCCAGGCATCACCGGAACCAGGAAGTCCTCAAACCTCTTTGGAAGGCCATGGAACATATTATATGGAACTCTGGCGGTGCATGCACTGTTTCGGAGATTGCCGGATCTCTCTGTCATTGCTTCTCATGGTCTTCCCCACCGACACCTAAACATGTTATTTCCATAAGCAAGTTCCATAACTCTTTCATTATTAATGAGAATCATGAACATGTGATTCTTTCTCTCAAGTCACACCCTTGCTTGCAATGTAACACAGCCAAACATAACCTTGCTCAACTCGTAGAAAGTGAAGAGGACGCAATAGCGTATGATAAGGCAGGAAGAGTACTTGGAAGCCGGTGCAGACCCCTATGTGCACCGGAACTAAACCGAACCAACTCTTTCTCAAGTGGATATGTACTTCAATTGGCATCCGAAACCGATGGGGTTCGAATAGAAGAATCTACACTCTATTCAGAAGAAGCCTGGACCTTACGATTCGGCGGCGTTTTGGCAGCAGTGGAAGCAGCTCTCCTGACTGCCGGGCGAGCGGTACACTTTTCTGAACTCGCAGGTGAACTTCAGAAAGCAGGCAGAGACATGTCAGAAAGGAACATCCACGCGTGCCTTTGCCAAAGATCAGAAGTTGCTCTACTGTGGGATGCGGGTACCTACGTCCATCTGAAACACGTAAGAATCCCATTCAATCTAATCCATGTGATTGAGCAAGATGCTATTGTGCGTCTCAAGAACGGTCTTCCTCTGCTTTCTGTGAACGGAGTTTTTGTGCAATATGAAACTGAACTTCGCAAAGAAGAAGTGCCGACAGATAGGGCTTTATATAGCTGCCTAAAAGTATCCGGTAACCCGATACTTGCCTATACGCGCTATCCATATATTACACTGGAGGGGCGAGGTTCGGTTCGCCCCACGATATTCTCCGTTCTTGAAGATTTCGTTCGTGAACATGAGGGAAGCATCGCTTCAAACGAGGTTAGAGATTATCTTGTCTCACAGTTGGGAGTAAGTGATCAATTGAAGCATAATTACCTCTATAGCATTCCAAATGTCATACAGATAGGCACAGAATTATGTATGCATCTTGACCATCTTAGTGTTAACCCGGTAAAGTTCCGTGCAATCAGAAATTACACTGACCAGTTGCTTGAAGATACGGAACAAGTCAGCGTTGACAAGATTTTTCGCGACAGACGAATTACATGCAATCGCTTAGGGATAACTACATCGGTTATGTTGTATTCATTACTTCAGATTTATTGTGCAGACAGGTATGAGTTGCCTAGGTACCCCGTCGTTTCCAGACCTGACCCCAGTGGAGAAATTGGCATATTTGCTCAAATCGCACGCTATATACGAGAATCAAACTCTCCTTGCAGCACAGATGACCTTTCGGCATATTTTGTAGAGCGCCTTGGTTTCAAGGAAAGCTCAATTAATAACGTGCGATATCACAAAGATATTATGCAGTATGGCGAAGGTACAGTTATCCATATGGATACACTTAAGTGGACAGAAAAGAAGCAGCAAGCTATCGAGGAGATGACATTAACTCATTTACGTGAGCAGGAGTTGCTGGGTAAGCCATATGGGTTGCTGGATCAAATGTTTGATGTGAACCTACTCCCCCACCTTCCTCCGTGCGTTCCTTGGACCTCAACCCTGTTGGGGGAGCTTTTATGCAATGAAGGTCGGTTCCAGATTATTGGTACCAAGAAAAATGCATTCGTGCAGATACCCAACGAACACGGAATCGATGATCTGCAAAGCCTCGTGTATGCTCTATTGAAGAGTGAATATGACGGTGCCTCGAATCTAGAGGAATTTGAGGCTTGTCTTCGTGATGCCGGCATTATGCAAAAAACCCTCACATCCAACATGCTTGGAGATGAGAGTCTTGTGTGTATTGAAGGCGATACTGTGTTTGTCACAGATCTCAAGTAATCCGAGATGTCAGCCTGGTATTCAAAGAGCTTCGAAACATGCCGAGGTGCTCACTGGAGAATGCAGGGTTAAAGCATGTCCGGCTTTCCGGGCCAGGCGCATTAGCCAGGTCAATCTCGTCGCGTCAGGAACCAAATAAGGGATTGAATGGAGTACTGGATGAGTTGTTTTAGATAATGATGTATAGACTTAATCAACCAGCATTTCTTTGATAATACTCTTTACCTTTGATACTTCTTCCGGACTCAGTTCTCCTGTTTTCCGACGAAGCCTGGTTTTATCAATAGCTCGAATTTGATCTAGAACAATCCATCCCTCAATCTCACTCCCCGCTATTCTAACCCGGGTAGGATACCCTTCTCTACCCGTGGTAGTTATCGGAGCAATAATGATCGTCCGCAAATGGTGGTTCATCTCAATAGGGGAAATTACAACACATGGACGAATCTTACTGATTTCGGCGCCTTCTGTCGGATTCAAATCGACCCAGTAAACTGAATATTGATCAATGCGCTTACTCATCCCAATCCTCCAGCAATTCAGTGTCGATTTCTTCTGGAACCAATAGTGCGTCATCTCCTTCTTTATGCATAAATTTAAATGCTTCAGCCCAACCTTGACGAGGAGTCTTAAGAGGTTTAAGGATGATACAATTGTTTTTTATCTCAAGTTCAACTTTGGAGCGAATACCGCATTGCCTTAGAATTGCAAGTGGAAGCCTAATTCCTTGGGAATTACCTATTCTAATGATATCTACTTCCATGTTCTTCTCCCCCTTTGTAATTACTATGTAATTACATTGTATCCGTGCTAAAGGGTTTTAGCAAGAGTCTTTTTTCTTGCCGAATTCACCTTCCATGTCATCTTTAGCAAAACGGAATCCTGCATTTTCTGAAACCTTGATGGAAGCATGATTCGCACTATCATCAACACCATATATTTCTCCAACGCCAGACTTCCTCTTTCCATAATCGCTGAATGTGGCTATCAGCTTCCATCCGGTCACAGATAGCAGCTAT
>DIQZ01000019.1:0-2237 GCA_002424305.1 Firmicutes bacterium UBA5449 | reverse complement strand
GCAGGGTTGAGTTGGCGAAGTTCGGGAAATAAAAGTTATATGAAACCAGTGCAACACAAAACTTCAGGGTATTCGAGGGGTGGAAACTTATGAATTTTGACAAAGCATCCAATTTCATATGGAGGCATGGAAGATTATTAGAAAGAAGAATATTTGAATGCATCTTCCAAGGTGGATCTAAGAATAATATTTTAACTGCTCTTAAAGCCTATCAGAATGAAGATGGTGGATTTGGAAATGCAATAGAGCCAGATTTACGTGCACCCAATAGTCATCCCCTTTTTATGGAATTTGCATTGCGTGTCTTGTATGACTGTAATATTAAAGATAAAGAACTTTCCCAAAAAGCATATGTTTATATTTCAAATCACGCTGATCTTAAGAAAGGAATTCCTGCAATATTTACATCATCAGCAAACTATCCCAGAGCTGAACACTGGAATAACCCAGTTTCTACAGAGCCATCAATTAACAGACTATCTGGGCTTATTGGGCTTCTCAAATGGCAAGGTGTAGAAAATTCTTGGCTTGATAAAGCAGTAGAAATCTGTTTGCAGGACATTTCATCAAATACATATCATGATGCTCATACAATTTTAACTGCATTTTGTTTACTAGAAAGTTTACCTCAAACAGATGAAATCCTTAGATTGTTTATGAAATTGTCTAAAGAACTCTTTAACGCCGATTTTTTCCGTCTCGATGTAGCTCCCCAAAATTATGGACTTTCTCCCCTTGAGTTCGCACCATCGCCGACTTCTTACTGCAGAAGTATTTTTTCTGACGATACGATTCTTGATCATTTAAAAGTACTTGAATCCCAACAATATGATGATGGCGGCTGGCAGATTGAATGGGAGCCCCCTGGTGAAACTGCGATATTAGAATGGAGAGCATATAAGACTCTAAAGAGCATAATGATACTAAATTCGTACAACAAGATAAATCTTTGAAAGTAACTCAGAGAAGGCACTGGCATCATATGACACAGCATTGCCTCTTCGGGCCGCGGGGGGTATTTCATGAAGAAATCGGGTCATGAAGAATTCGCGGCCACATCGATTCGCCAACCGAGTCGGCGGGGCGGGTGGAACAGGGAAGATGGCCCGCCTGTAGGCTCATCGACGTCGGCAATGCCAAACGTTATCGGAAAAATGAGGCTAAGTTTAGATAAAGAGGTGGATGATGATACTAGAACAAATAATGCCGCGAGGTATAAGGAGGAAGGTAAACGGCTATACAATTTCTAAAAATACGGTAGGAATGTCTCCTGCTAAAGTTTTTAAATTAGCAAGAGGTAATGATGTACTATATCTTAAGGCCTCCCATAAAAAGTATGAAGGAACTACCTTCGATGTAAAAAGAGAAAAGGATGTTCTAGTTTGGCTTACAGACAAGATTTCGGTTCCTCGGGTAATACAATATGAAGAAACTGATGATCATCGCTTTCTATTGATGGATGAAGTTAAAGGTAGAATGACTTCTAGCGTAACAATTGCTCCTAAACGGGTAGTTGAAATATATGCAGAAAGTATTTGTAGACTACAGTCAATAGATATCTCCCAGTGCCCATTTAACAGCGGTATAAAATATAGGTTGTCTGAATTAGATTACTTGCTAAAAAACAATTTGGCGGCTGTGGGTGATTTTTATGAGGGAGAGGTTCCTTTTTCGCAACCGGAAGAGCTGGTTGTATATCTGAAAACGAATATGGACGAGGAAGACTTAGTGTTTTCACACGGAGATATATGCGATAGTAACATTATTATAAGTAAAGATTCTCAAGATATCAACGGATATATCGATTGGGGACGTGGGGGTAAAGCGGATCGATGGTATGATATTGCATTTTGTGTAGGAAGTATTAGGGAAGACCTCGGTAACGAAGACTATATCAAGTACTTTTTTGATTTGCTTGGAATTGAACCTGATTGGGCTAAGATTACCTATTATCTATGGCTTGATGAACTGTTTTAACTTCAAGTAATGAATGATGCGTACTTGTATTGAATGTGGCCGCCTCATTCATCCGATAACACGTGCGTTTCCGGCACCGTGCCTAACGGCACTACGCCCAAGTCCTAGCTGGGTGCTCAGTGAACGAAAGAGTAGATATAAGATGCAGTGTGGGTCAGTGAGCCTTTAGTAGCTTCGAAGTATCGGACTTCGGAAACGCCGGGAACGTTATGCGAAACATCATGATTCGGGACAAAAAATGTATTGTAAGAATGGCTTTT
>DIQZ01000043.1 GCA_002424305.1 Firmicutes bacterium UBA5449 | reverse complement strand
ACATTCTTTGTGGCGAAAGATTCTTCCGGCAGTCTCTCAGGATATTCCATAGCAGCTTCGGATGACGTTGAACTCAATAAGGCCATTTTTCGAGGCAGGCTTGCCCTTGAAGCGGTCGGAGAGTTTATCACAGGCAGAATCCGATTGCGATTTACAGAGCTATTAAGGCTTGGAGCTAATGGACTGGTGATGACAGTCGCTTCTCGTGCTCTTCCCAAGAGGACAAGCTTCGGAAGGATTATGTCTATTGCTGTCCGCAGAGACGCCAGGGGACAAGGACTTGGTCGCAGGCTGCTACTGAGGGCTTTGCAGTATCTGGCTGATGAAGATGTTCAAGTGGTGAGACTCGAAGTCAGACCTCTGAATCGAGCGGCCTATGAGTTGTATAGAACTGAGGGTTTCAGTGAAATAGGCGTAACCCGCGACCTTCAGGGCAGTTGGGTTGCCATGGAAAAACAGCTTCTTTGAGGGTGAGGTTGAGACTATGTCAAGGCGTGTGAAGACAGTTCCTGAGCCTATCAAGGACTATAGACCGGTTATCGTAACCGGGAATGATTACGTATCTCTCCCCGAAATTGATAAATACGGGAGTGTGATGAGCGTAACCTTCCTCAACCAGGCTCAAGCATCGCTTTTCGAGGTGAGAAGTATTGAGTGCGGGGATCATCCCTTTATTGTGCCTCTCCTGGAGTGGAACGGGATGCAAGTAGATCTTAGAGCGGTGCGCCCCAAAGTAGATCTGAAATGGGACTGGGTGCCTGAATTCACTTGGGATCTGCCTAATGTTTCAGGTGGTCCTATCAGGCTTTGTCTACGTATTGTGGCCCCACCCGATGAGAAGGGGTTTTGCTATATCCTCGAATTGGACAGGGCGGAGCGTGAATCTTCTGAAGGCACAGTTGTATATACAGCAGGAGATGATAGTACATCCACAGATAGCAACACAGAACTCAACAGACAGGATAAATCCGAAGCAATGAAAGTCCGGGTGAAGTTGGGCCTTGTATGCTCATGGGGTTCCAGTATGTTTAGGGTATTTACATCCCGTCCTATATCGTGTGCGCGATCGTGTAGATATGACAAATGGACTCAAAGTGTAGTCGCGGAGGCCATGGGCCCGTTGCCGTTATTCGGTTTCTCTATCAACTCATCTGAGGACTTTAACAGCGTAGACATAGAGGAGTCATCGGACGACCTTTGTCGGATAAAGGTTTCACAGGACAGGGAAGTTGCTCCGGGTGACAAGGTGACTGTCGCCTACTATGTGGCATTCAACAGGGAGGCTGACGGTGCTCGTACTACCGGTGTCCACCTGAAACGAGTAGGTTGGGAAGAACTTGAGGAGAGGGCCTATTCTTGGCTTCGAATGCGACGGCGCTCCCTTAA
This sequence comes from Firmicutes bacterium UBA5449, assembly GCA_002424305.1. Lineage (GTDB taxonomy): Bacteria > Bacillota > SHA-98 > UBA4971 > UBA4971 > UBA4971. The sequence continues at coordinate 1,578 of DIQZ01000043.1, read as the reverse complement.
TGCGTCCAACCGACTGGAGAGCGTAGTCAACAGGAATCTGCTATTCAACTACTTCTTTGCAACAGGCAAGACCTTAGACTCTGAGTCTTTAGTGGCCGTAACGTCAAGAAGTCCCAGGTATTACGTGAGCGCAGCGTTTTGGGCGCGGGATGTATTGCTATGGTCAATGCCTGCCTTGGTGTTGACTGATACAGCGAGAGCAAGGGATGTGCTTCTCTACTCGACGCGGATAGGGACGCTCAATGTCGGAGATCATGCCCTCTATATGGACGGGACAGCGCTTTATCCCGGGTTTGAGCTGGATGAGGCTGCTGCGCATATCGTCGGGCTCGGGACTTATCTGGATGCCACATCAGACTATTCGATCCTTGGAGAACCCGGTATGCTCGAAGGCATCCGGCGAACTTTGGCCGCTATTGAGGAATGGCTTGTACGTGACGATTGTGGAAAGCCTGTTTTATGCCGGACTTTCCTGGATCCGTCTGATGATCCTGTGGAGTTTCCTTTCTTGACTTATTCCAATGTCTTGCTTTGGAAAGCCTGGATGATCGCATCTTGCGTATTTGATAAGCTTGGCGGTGAGTATGCGCATGCAGCTGATGAGTTGCGCAAGGATGCTACGGCATTGGAGGAGTCTATCCGTCGTTATTGTGTAGTAGAAGGTCCATTCGGGCCGATGTATGCTTGGGCTGTTGACCTGGAACCCATAAAGAAGAATAAACTCGGGAGTTCCAGTAGCTCTGTCCATCATAGCTCTGTCTATGATGGGTCTGCTATTGATAGGTTTGTCAATGATGGAGCCACTAACGATAGTTCTATCTGTAATAATCCTGCCTGTGTCGATGAACTTATCTTTCGTGTAAATTACGAAATCTACGACAATCCCCCGGGCAGCCTGGAATTGATTCGACACTATGGGTTTCCTCATGACGAAGAAACCTCCAAAATCCTCAGGAACACACAGCGTTGGATCCGTTCTCGGCACAATCAATATTACTTTGACGGGAAATTCGGTGGGCCCGGGTCTGCTCATTCACCTCATCCATGGCCGATGGCTGCGGCCAATACTATTCTTGCTGAAGTAGCTGAGTACGAGGCTACCGGGACATGTGATACAGAAGCTGTCAAACAGGCAGTGAAACTACTGACTACTGCACCTATGGATGGGGGAATAGTTTGCGAGAGCATAGATCCTGTGACAGGCGTCGCAAAAACCGGATTAGCCCTGGCGACAGGTGCAGGGTTCGTTGCCTATGCTCTCTGGAGAGGTCACAAGATTGGCCTTAATCCATTTGTGGATTAGTCCTCGCCCCTCAGCCAGATTCAAAATGTTGAGACTCAATCTATATGCAGGTGGCAACGAACCAAGTGTTCCGTATTCTTAGTGTTCTCGCTACTTCTCTCAGTATGGCGCTTCATTCCGTTGTCTGCTCTCGCAGCGCTTCCTCTTTGTGTTGACATTTGAATCGGCAAAAGCGCAGGTTGCTCTTCTCCACAGACAGGCATACGATACCTACATCTTGGATGGAATCTGCATCCTTTCGGTGGATCAATAGGTGTCGGCACTGTCCCTTCCAG
>DIQZ01000079.1:32023-33065 GCA_002424305.1 Firmicutes bacterium UBA5449 | reverse complement strand
ACCTGAAGGAGGTACTGCTAATGGTAAGCGGAGGTTGGTTAGTACTTATCCTGGTTGCGGTGGTAGCTTTCATTATCTATACAACGGCACGTGTTAGAATGCATGCATTTCTTGCGCTTATTCTCGCTTCTTTTCTAATGGGTTTACTCTCCGGTTTGCCTGTTCTGGAAATCCTTGATAAGATAACCGCCGGCTTCGGCAATACAGTTGCTTCTATCGGTATAGTCATAGGTCTTGGTGCTGCAATGGGGACAATCCTTGAAAAAAGCGGCGGTGCAGAATCTATGGCCCGCACGATGTTAGGACTTGTGGGCCGTGCCAGAGCTTCACTCGCAATGGCTTTCACCGGTTATGTAGTATCTGTTCCGGTCTTTTGTGACTCAGGATTCGTGATTCTGTCGCCCTTAAACAAAGCTCTGGCTTCAGCTACCGATACTGCTTTAACGACAATGGCTACAGCCTTATCAATGGGCCTTTATGCTACCCACTGTCTTGTTCCTCCGACGCCGGGTCCAATTGCGGCAGCCGGCACAATCGGCGCGGATCTTGGTCTTGTCATACTCTTTGGTCTGATAGTTTCTCTTCCTGCAACACTAATGGGATGGTGGTTCGCGGTAAAGTACGCGTCAAGATACTCTATAGAGTCTGTAGAAACCGCTGCTACATCCGAGGAAGCCCGGATTCTCGATGAGAGGGATTTGCCGTCTGCTGCGAAGTCATTTGCGCCGATAATTGTCCCGGTTGTGTTAATATTGCTTAAATCCGTAGCGGATCTTCCCAGTGCTCCTTTTGGCATTGGAAGTGCAAAGATCTTCTTTGATTTCATCGGACATCCGGTAACTGCATTGGTTATCGGCACTTTCCTTGCACTTATGACAGCACCCAGACTAACGCCTGAGGTGTGGGGTGATTGGATTGGTGCAGGCATTACGACAGCAGGCTGGATAGTCCTGATAACAGCTGCAGGTGGCTCCCTTGGAAACGTAATCAGAGCCACTCCGTTATCTCAATATATCGGCACCACACTGGCAGGATGGCATGT
>DIQZ01000079.1:20176-31735 GCA_002424305.1 Firmicutes bacterium UBA5449 | reverse complement strand
GGAAGTGTAGCTAAGGCTCTTGTTGTTCTTGCGATAGGTGCAGGGTCAATGGTTGTCTCCCATGCGAATGACAGCTATTTTTGGGTGGTAACCCAGCTTTCCGGGATGGACGTACCCACAGGATATCGTTGCCAGACAGTGGGATCTTTGATTACGGGACTGACCGCGATAGTAGTGATAATGGTTCTTGGGTGGATACTTATTTAGGCTTTAGCTCGTTTTCACTATAGCACCGGATTGAGTTAGTAGGAAGTTAGTAATTGAAGAGTGCCGGCAGGGTGGAGGATGGTATGGTAGTAGTGTATTGGAGTAGCGCCCTGCCGGCATTGTGCTACCTTCTTTCTCTATCATGTTGCCTTCTTTTTGCATAATGCTGCTTTCTCTCTGTAGCGACCGGCCCATGTTTGCTCTTCTCTACCCTCACGCGGGTCTTCTTTATCTAGCTCTGCACAGGGATCTCAAGAATGTGACAAACATTAACGTGGCAGTTGGAACACATATCCGAAGCACATAATGTTTGCGGGATTCTCGAAAGGTGTCGAAAACTACTTGACCAATGCTCTCAATCTCAGGTATACTAACAATTATATATTCTTATGCTGCCTAAATTCCTGCACAAACACGGTTTACTTTGTTTAGGTCGCAGAAAAGCGGGGGGATCTTTATACGACTTGGCATCAAATTTCATAATGTACTTCGTAATCGCAACTAATTAATATCATAAATCATCTCTGAATTTGCTGCAGGTTTAATCAAAATTAGCTACTTGCAATGGATTAACCTGGAATTGCTATATTCAAATGGACTTACAGGAGGAATAGGAGTATGGAGAAGTCTAGAAGAGTTGTTGTGTTGTTGTTGTTGGTTGTATTGGCAATTACCGTGAGCGGTTGCGGACGAGGTGGAAAGAGTGCCAAGACAGATTTTAAGGTCGGTGTTGTGACCGGTACTGTTTCTCAGGGAGAAGATGAGTACCGTGCAGCAGAAATAATGAAAGAGCGCTACGGAGACCGTGTAGTCCACGTTAGCTATCCCGACAATTTTATGCAAGAGCAGGAGACAACGATTGGCCGCATTACCGAATTGGCTGCCGATTCTGACGTAAAGGCAATCGTGATTTGTCAGGGTGTGCCCGGAACAGCGGCTGCTTTTGATAAGGTTCGAAAAACAAGGGATGATATTCTTCTCCTGGTTGGCGTAACACAAGAAGATCCCAAAATCATCGGCGCAAAAGCTGACATCGTCTTAGATCGTGATGAGCTTGAACGCGGAAAAACCATTCCCAAATTGGCAAAGGAAATGGGCGCCACGAAATTCCTGCATTATTCATTCCCCAGACATATGTCAATACCTCTGGTTTCTCAGCGTAGAGACATATTCAAGGAAGAATGCGAGAGCTTAGGCTTAGAGTTTATTGATGTTTCTTCACCTGACCCCATGGGTCCTGACGGTATCCCCGGAACTCAGAAGTTCATCCTTGAGGACGTACCGCTTCAGGTCGACACCTACGGTAAAGATATTGCTGTATTCGGAACTAATCTTGCTATGCAAGAACCTTTAATTAGGGCCGCTCTTGATGCCGGCTGTATCTTCCCCGAGCAATGCAGCCCCGGACCGACCATGGGTTATCCCGGAGCCCTTGGGATTGACGTTAAGGGTATGTCCGGAGACATGGATGCCATTATGGATGCGATTGAAGAGACTGTTGTCGAACGTGGCGGAGCAGGCCGTTTTGCAACGTGGCCTGTCGCCCTCAACATGACCATCATTCAAGGTTTGACTGAACTGGCCTTCAAGGCTGTCGACGGACAGATTGAGTTGACTGACATTGATGCTATTAAGGATCAGTTAGAGGAAGAAGCTAACAATGATATGTTCGTCAGACAGCTTTATGATGATATCGATTTCTACGTGATCATCTCCGGCTCTCATGTTTTCGGCGTTGAGAAGTAAGTTAGCACCTAGAGGCAGCAGGATCTTAGATCCTGCTGCCTTGTTGCATGGAAACAGAGGTGATATCAATTGGACAACAAATGGGTGCTTCAAATCCAGAATGTTTCCAAGGAGTATGGGGGTAACTCTGTACTAAAGGGAGTTAACTTATCCGTCAAGCCCGGAGAAATACATGCATTGGTGGGAGAGAACGGAGCAGGGAAGAGCACTCTGATGAATATCTTATTTGGCATGCCGGTTATCCATGAAACAGGTGGATTTGAAGGTGAAATCTGGCTTAACGGAAAGAAGGCCGGGATTGAGAGCCCCAAGAATGCCATGGAAGCCGGTATAGGTATGGTCCATCAGGAATTCATGCTGCTACCTGGTTTCTCTGTAGCCGAAAATGTCAAGTTAAATCGCGAACCCACGAAATCAAACTGGTTTTCAAAGATTTCAGGTAAGAAACTTGAGACGCTTGATTTGCATAAGATGGGCGCCGATACCAGGCGGGCATTAGATAGGATTGAAATGACCATAGATGAATGGCTGCCTTTGGTCGGTATGCCTGTCGGTCACCGCCAGTTTGTTGAGATAGCAAGAGAGATCGACAAGGCGGATTTATCCGTGTTGGTACTGGATGAGCCTACTGCGGTTTTGACCGAAACTGAAGCATCAAATCTGCTTTCTGTGTTGAAGAAGCTTGCAGAATCAGGTATCGGAGTGCTATTTATCAGCCATAGGCTGGAAGAAGTATATGAAATAGCTGATACAGTCACCGTGTTGAGAGACGGTGAAATGATAGCCACTATGCCTAAGACCGAAACTAAACTGGAAACTATCGCTGAAATGATGGTGGGAAGAAAGATAAAGCGTCTGGGAACCGCCGAATCCGGAAGAGCCACAGATGACGGTGACATCTTAGAGATCACCGATTTATGTGTTGATATGCCTGGCGAGTACGTCAATGGCGCTAATATAACGGTTCGAAGAGGAGAGATTCTTGGAATTGGAGGGCTTGCAGGCCATGGGAAACTGGGTATTGCCAATGGCATAATGGGTCTTTACCCTTCTTCAGGCACTCTTATCTGTGACGGCGAAGAGATTCCCTTAAATAACGCTCAATCCTCTCTAGAAGCAGGACTGGTGTTTCTTTCAGAGGATCGGCGAGGCGTCGGTTTGCTGCTGGATGAATCTATTGAAGACAACATTGCATTGGCAAGCATGATTAGTAAAAAGAACTTCCTTAAAAGAGTTGGCCCTTTACCTATTTCAGTCTTAGACAGAAAATCCATCAGGGAGCATGCCGATAAGATGATATCTTTGCTGGAAATTAAATGCACAGGGCCTCAGCAGAGCGTTCGCAGATTAAGCGGCGGCAACCAGCAGAAAGTGTGTGTGGCAAAAGCCATAACCATGGACCCTCAAGTGCTTTTAGTTTCAGAACCTACACGTGGTATAGACGTTGGCGCAAAAGAACGGGTTTTGAGCATGATAAAGAAACTCAACAGGGAGAAGGGCATCACTGTTGTTATGATAAGTTCTGAGCTTCAAGAACTGAGATCTATGTGTGATCGAATAGCAATTATGTACAAGGGAACAATTTGCGGAGTTTTGGATCCTGATGCTCCTGACGCCGAGTTTGGATTCTGTATGGCGGGGAAAGGAGGGATTCCAAGTGACTGATTCTTTTAAGCAATTAATTGATAAAGTCGGACTTCCGAGGCTCACAATAATATTGTTTCTCGTGGCATTAATGGTGGTTGCCACTGTCAACCATTTGCCTACCTCGATGCTCTTGAGCAATTCATTGGTTAGGATAGGAATGAACGGAGTCATGGTGCTGGCAATGGTTCCTAGCGTGCAATCGGGAGCAGGCCTGAACTTCGGATTATCCATCGGTATCATTGCCGGGCTTATTGGCATGTTAGTCGTAATGGAATTCAAACTGGTGGGGTTTTTCGGTCTCATTATTGCACTCCTAATAGCGTGTGCTTTGGGGGCTGCTGCAGGGTACTTATATGGGCTGGTCCTCAATAGGGTGCGCGGTCAGGAAATGATGATCGGTACATATACCGGTTTTTCCATTGTTTCAGGAATGTGCATGTTTTGGCTTTTGGCTCCATTTAGAAACCCGGAAATGATCTGGGTTGTCGGAGGCAAGGGGCTTCGTATGACACTGGCTGTTAACGATTCTCTCGCCCAAATCCTCGATAACTTCTGGCAGTTCGAGATATTCGGCGTGGAAATTCCCGTAGGACTGTTGCTGGCTTTTGGGTTAGCTTGCTTGCTTCTGGAGGTTTTCTTCAGATCAAGATTAGGTGTATCAATGAAGGTTGCCGGTGCCAATCCTGTATTTGCCACGTCATGCGGTGTTGATGTTGATAAGATGAGGGTGCTTGGTACAGTTTTGTCTACTGCCTTGGGAGCCATGGGGATGGTAATTTACTGTCAGAGTTTCGGCTATGTTCAACTCTACATGGCTCCGTTGATGATGTCTTTTCCGGCAGTTGCCTCTGTTTTAATTGGTGGCGCCAGCGCCAGGAAAGCGACTGTCTGGAATGCTGTGCTTGGCACAGTGCTTTTTCAGACGCTCTTGACCATTGCATTACCTGTAACCCGCAGCGTGATACAGGGGGATATTTCTGAAGTTGCCAAAACCATCATCTCCAACAGCATGATCCTTTACGCGCTGACTCGGAAGGAAGGTGATGGTGAGTGAAAGAACGAATTCGACAAAATGCTGTTCCGGTGTTGTTCTTATGCATGTGTATTTTAGGGTTGCTCATAAGCGGACAAAATCTTAGGTATGTTACCCAGGAATTGATTTCTCGGTTGGCCCGTAACTGGTTCTTAGTTTTGTCACTAATAATCCCTGTTACAGCAGGGCTTGGATTGAACTTTGCTATAGTGCTTGGCGCCATGGCCGGGCAAGTTGGGTTGATTGTTGCGACCCATTACAAACTGCCTGGGTTAGCCGGTTTAATTACTGCAGTAGTTTTGTCCATACCTATTGCTGTAGTTCTGGGAATATCTGCAGGTCATGTGTTGAACAAGGCGCGGGGCAGGGAAATGATAACCAGCATGATGCTGGGATTTGCGGCAAACGGTATATATCAATTGGTGTTTCTGTTCATGGTAGGCACTGTGTTCCCGGTTAAGAACCCCCAAATTATGCTGGATAACGGTGTTGGATTGCGCGGCACAATTGAGCTTAAGTACTGTAAATATGCTCTTGATGACCTTATAAGGATGAAGCTCTTTGGTATTCATATTCCCTTAGCTCCCATTATCGTAGTAATCCTTTTGTGTCTTGGCATTCGATGGCTTTACCAAACCAAACTTGGCCAGGAACTCAGGGCAGTAGGCCAAGATATGGGCGTTGCTTCTGTTGCAGGTATCAATGTAGATCGCACTAGGATTACCGCTATGGTCATGTCTACGGTTCTCGCTGCAATCGGACAGGTGATATTCTTGCAGAATATGGGCACTATGAACACCTTTAACAGTCACGAGCAAATTGGTACAGTCGCAATTGCATCGCTTTTGGTTGGGGGTGCAACCGTATCCAGGGCAACTGTTGGTCAGGCGCTGATTGGAACTCTGTTATTCCAACTTCTTTTCATTATCTCTCCTGCAGCCGGCCAACGGCTTATGGGAAATGCTCAAATTGGTGAGTATTTTCGAGTATTTATAGGATATGGAATTATCGGCACTGCGCTTCTTATTCACTCTTGGGAGAGAGCAACTTCCCAAAGGAGTGCTTCTCGTCAAACCAGGGGAAAGACGCTGGAGGGCACGGGAAACAATTAACATTCCACTAACTTCTACAAGGTAAGGAGAGCTTGATATGACATCACTGGATAAAGTTTTACGCTGGATCGATTCCACAAGGGATCAGAGTACTCAGAAGATGGCGAGACTCATTAGTCAGCCCAGCGTTAGTTCGACCGGAGAAGGCGTAAAAGAGTGCGCAAAGATTCTCTGTGATATGCTAAAAGAGATAGGTCTTGATGCTAAGATTATGCCTACTGCAGGTCTGCCTGCGGTATATGCTGAAAGAATAGTTCCCGGGACTCCCACAGTTATGTTTTACGGACACTATGATACGCAACCTGTAGGTGATTTGAACCTTTGGGTTACCCCTCCTTTTGAGCCTGCTATCAGGAACGGGCGCATGTATGGGAGGGGCACCGGAGATAATAAGGGGCAACTTCTTACGCATATTATTGCGGTGGATGCCTTCATAAAGAACTGTGGAGAACTTCCGTGCAGTGTGAAGTTTCTCTTGGACGGCGAAGAAGAGAGCGGCAGCATAAACCTTGCAACGCTGGTTGAGGAGAATAAGGAGCTGCTCAAAGCTGACGTATGCTATTATTCTGATGGCCCTATTCATTATTCAGGCAGGCCACAGGTTGTTTTCGGGTGTAGGGGAATCATTGATGCGGAGATCGTAATAGAAGAAAACATGAGAGATTGTCACTCCGGTCACTATGGTGCTTTGATTCCTAATCCGGCATGGCGCCTGGTTCATTTGCTCAGCACTATGAAATCTCCTGACGGCAAGGTGCTCGTGGAAGGCTACTACGATAAGGTTAGAGCCATTACTCCTGCTGAAGAGGAAGTTGTGAAGGATATTCCCTTTAATGTCAAAGATTATTTCGAAGGAGTAAGGCATCCGGGTACAGGACCTGAATGGGATCATGTCGACGCCATGAAGGCCCATATGTTCATGCCTACCATGACCATCTCTGGGTTGGTAAGCGGGCACACTGCAGAGGGTATGGCAACTATTGTTCCTTATAAAGCTACTTGTAAAATGGATATGCGGTTAGTTCCGGATCAAGATCCTGATGAGATATTCGACTTGGTAGAGAAGCATGTTAAGAAGTACTTACCGGAAGCCGAAGTCATTAAGCACGGGAAAATGTATGCTTCTCGCACGGACTTAGAATTACCCGTTTCTAAGACTGTCATCGGCGCTGTCGCTGAGGCATGGGACGCTGATCCTGTGGTGGTTCCATTATCAGGTGCCAGTTGTCCGGAGTATGTCTTTAGCAACATACTTGAGATGCCTACTATTTCTGTGCCCTATGCCAATCCTGATGAGGGCAACCATGGGCCTAATGAGAACTTCAGCCTTGACCTGTTTATCCAAGGAATCAAGACTACCGCCCATGTTTTGGAGGCTATCGCACGAGGCAACAAGTAATGTACGAGAGACAGGGAATTCTCTGTTGGTAACTGAGTAGCCTACCAGTTACTAATGCATAATCATGATTCGGATGAGAGCGCCTCCAAGAAAGAGGCGCTCTTAAATGTCAGGGCTGATGGCAGATGCAAGTTAGATGAAGGCAATACTGCTCTTGATTATATAAGTGATAATGAATACAATTTGAAGGACTTTCATTTTGAACGTTGAATTGGAAATAATGATGAAGATTGGGTTGTAGCATTTAGCACAATTCACTGCTGTCGAACGGGTATAGACTTCCAAAAAGGAATTTCATGACATTGACAAAGTGCTTGAAACCGCGTATTATGTGGTCAGAACTTTTGCCGAGGTAGCTCAGTCGGTAGAGCAGTGGACTGAAAATTCACGTGTCGCCGGTTCAATTCCGGCCCTCGGCACCATTATTTGATATATCACTATTTGACAAGGGTTTCGGCAATCACCGAAACCCTTGTCTTTTATTCCGGCAATTCTCTTGCCGATCTGCTTGCCTAACCCTGTTTGCAGACTGTGAACACTCTATCGGCGGGTTTGAGAGGATGAGAGTTCGTGGATAAGTCTGTGCTTGAGAGATTTGCGCGTGCTGCAAGGATTCAATTGATACAAGGTATGGAGCAGCGCCTCATTGAGCTTGGTCTATCTCAGGGGAACGTTGAATCCGGCAATATCCCCGGAGGTGATGAAATTAGGCTTAGAGCGGGCGAGACGCTGACTAATGATCAGAAGAAAGCGCGCGAAGAGCTTATCGATGAGCTAAGGCACAATTCCTACGATGAAGTGGTGGAGCAGGCTGCATATGCGTGGTTCAGTAGGCTTGTAGCAGTCCGCTTTATGGAGGCCAACGGCTACTTGTCGGGCTTGGCAAGGCTTATGTCCGTACCTGAACCGAATTCAAACGATGCTACGATCAAGTCTTACAGCAGGCATCAAATATCTAGAATCCTCCCGGATATCAATTCCAACAGAGCACGGGATTTTCGCCTCTTGTCACAGTTTGCCGAGCTCAGTCGTATCATGCCGTTTGTCTTTGATGATATCGAAAACTGGATGAAACTTCTCTTCCCCCTGAACCTTCCGGCTGAAGGTTATGCGACACGCAAGACGCTATCTGAGATCCCTGAAGACTATTGGGTGGATCGTGTTGAAATCGTAGGTTGGCTTTACCAATACTATGTCTCCGAGAAGAAGGATGAGGTTTATGCCAAGTTCAAGAAGGGTGAAAAAGCCACAAGAAGCGATATCCCTCTGGCTACCCAGCTGTTCACTCCTAATTGGATTGTGCAGTATATGGTTGATAACTCCCTGGGCAGGCTTTGGCTTGAGGCAAGGCCCGACTCTAACCTGCGCAGTAAGATGGATTACTACATAGAAGAAGCTGATCAAGACAAAGAGGTCAGGGGAAAACTCGAGGCTTTGGCTAAGAAAAACATAGATCCGGCTGAGCTTTCAATCATCGATCCTGCTTGCGGAAGCGGGCACATTCTGATTTACGCTTTCGATCTGCTCTACCACATGTACCTGGAAGCAGGCTATCCAAGGACATGTATTGCTCAAATGATCCTAGAACAAAATCTATATGGCCTGGATATAGACGAGCGTGCAGCGAAGCTTGCTGCATTTGCTTTGATGATGCAAGCGCGCAGATGGGATCCTAAGATTCTCGATAAAGGTGTGTGCCCCAATGTGTTTGCTGTTGAAGAAAGTAACGGAATCTCTAAAGAGGTCATAGAGGCGCTTGTAGACCCTAATGCGTCCCAGACTGAGCAAGCCGGGATGCAGGAAGAACTCCTTTGCCTACTTGAAGTGTTTTATAATGCAAAAGATTATGGTGCGCTCATTGAAGTTGAGGACATGAATCTGGACTGGCTGCCTGCTGCAGTGGAAAGGCTGAAAGCCGAAACCCAACATGACTGTCGTCATTCAGTTATGCTAAAGAAAGATGCCGAGATTATTTTGCGCCTTGCAAAGCAAGCCGGGGTAATGAGTGGGAAATATGAAGTCGTAGTAACCAATCCGCCGTACATGTACAGACGTAACATGAACGAGCGCCTGAAGCAGCATGTCAGGAGGCTTTATGGTTCCAGCGGCGCAGATTTATCCTCCAGTTTCATGGAGCAATGTCTCAGCTCAACAGCGGATGGTGGATTTACCGCACTATTGACTCAGCACTCATGGATGTTCTTGATCGGCTTGTGCGATTTACGGAGCAGGGTGATAGATGAAAGAGCAATCTACTCTATGATCCATCTTGGGGCACGAGGCTTCGAAACACTGGGAGGGGAAGTTGTTCAGTCAACAGCCTTTGTCATAAGGAACGCAAGCCTTACTGAATACAAAGGAAGATACGTGCGGCTCGTAGATTACGACTCGCCTGATTCCAAAATCGAAGAGCTTGATAATGAAAGGAATTGGTACGTTTTCAGCACGTCACAATGCAGAAGAGTGCCGGGCTCTCCCATAGCCTACTGGGTGGCTGAAGAAGTTCTTCAAGCTTTTGAGATGGGAACAAGATTAGCAGATATTGCGCAGCCCAGGGCAGGCTTGCAGACGGGTAAGAATCGTCAATTCTTGAGACTATGGCATGAGGTGGAGATGGGACGCATTGGGTTTGCCATGTGTTCCCGTAAGGAAGCTGAAATAAGCGGTAAAAGATGGTTTCCTTACAATAAGGGAGGTAAGTTCAGAAAGTGGTACGGGAATTGTGATTACGTTGTGGATTGGGAAGATGATGGTACTCGTATTCGCAATTTTCCCGGAGCCTATGTTAGGAATCCTGATTACTACTTTAATCCAAGCGTCACCTGGACCTTCGTGGGCTCGAGTCGATTCTGCGCCAGGTACAGTCCGCCGGGTTTCTTGTTTGATGTTGGAGGAAGTTCAGCATTTCCTGAGGACAAAGATATGCTCTACGTGACTGCGTTCTTATGTTCAAAACCGGCATATGAGTTTCTGAAAATACTGAATCCCACCTTGAATTTTCAGGTTGGTAATATTGCTGACGTTCCCATCATATTTCCGGACGATCCCAATGTTCGCTTCCAAATTGAATCCCTTGCCCGATCTTGTATTGATATCGCCTGCAGAGATTGGGATTCTTACGAGACTTCCTGGGATTTCAAGAGGCACCCATTCTTAACTTACGGTACCGGGGCTTCCACCGTAGAAGAAGCGTTCCGGCGATGGCAGGAGTTCGTATGGAGCGAGTTCAGGGAAATGAAGCAGAATGAGGAAGAGATAAACCGCCTATTTATCGAGCTATACGGCTTGGATGGTCAGATGACGCCCGAAGTGTCTTGTGACGATGTTACAATTTGCAGGGCAGACCGGAATCAGGATGTGCGTTCGTTTATCTCATATGCAGTAGGATGCATGTTCGGGCGCTATTCTCCGGATGTAGAAGGTATTGCATTTGCAGGCGGAGAGTTTGACGCGAGTAATTACAAAACGTTCATTCCTAATGAGGACGGGGTTATCCCGATTTTGGACGAAGAGTATTTCGAAGATGATATTGTCTCTAGGTTCGTGGAATTCGTAGAAACATGTTTCGGGAAAAAGTCCCTGGATGAGAACCTCAACTGGATTGCCAAGACCCTGGGGATGAGGGCAGGGGAGAGCGACAGGGATGCGATTCGTAGGTACTTTCTCGATGAGTTCTACAAGGATCATGTCCGAATGTATAGAAAGCGTCCCATCTACTGGATGTTCTCGTCCGGGAAGCAGAAAGCGTTCAATGCTTTGATATATATGCACCGTTATCGGCCGGATACTGTGGAGATTGTCAGAACCAGATACTTGTTGAGGCTGGAAGAAATGATAGATGAAGAAATCAGACGGCTTGAGCAGTCAGTGGAGAGAGATGCTCTTGAGACGTCTCATGCACAGCTTCATGTAAAGGCTCAAGCCACGAAGCAGCTTGCTACAGTCGATAGACAGCGTGCGAAGGTCAGTGGACAGCGTACCAAGATCAACAGAGAGCTTATCAAACGTAAGAGGCAGCTTGATGAGCTCAGAGAATACGATGACAATATACGCCTGTTGGCCGACGGATCGGTTCACATAAACCTCGACTATGGGGTAGCGGCAAATTACGCGAAATTCAAGGATGTGCTTAGACCCATCACGTGAAATAGTCTTGGCTAATCCATAGGCCAAACTTCAACGAGGTAGGACACAAGCGTGCAGTGAGCTGAACATACCACCGACTGGCTGCCTCATCACGCTGATACCTTCAGAGAAAATGTCCCAAATCAAGGGCAATATCTTGGGTGGGTGCACTAGTCTCCGAGGCTCTTCATATGATAATGTGGACTACCATTCGGAAAGGCTGAGAGGCGCATGATCAGGAATGCCGGGAGCAGAGATAAAACTCTAGGCACTACGGAGCACTCAAGCAC
>DIQZ01000079.1:13018-19997 GCA_002424305.1 Firmicutes bacterium UBA5449 | reverse complement strand
CTCAAGCACAGTGGGGCACCTAAACACAGCAGAGCACCGGTGATGTGACGGAGAAAGACTGGTTTGCACTAAGTCTTTCTTCGTCTTTATATAGGGCGATGTTGAGCTTGCGAGCCTGTGCACATAGTCGACGCTCCATCGCCCATACCTAATTTCTCAGAGTCTGCCCTATTATCGACCACCCTCAAGCATTTCTAGGCTAATTCGTGAAAGTGTGCTAGAAATTAGAGCACTCATACGAAAAGTGTGGTCGAAACTTGGTTCGGTTACCGTTTCTTCACATGGCGGATCCAAAGAGGGGGTTGGATGTGGTGATGAAAAAGGGACATTTTGAAAGGTAAGACACATTTTGTGAGAGTAGGCTTGACCGAAAGCTGCTAGCATGCTATATTATTTGAAAAGTCTCTTAGCAGGTTTGCTACTTACTGATCCTATTCAGTCGGTCGCCGGGTTCAGGAGCTGCATCGCATAGTGGGCTGGCCACTATTATGAAGGGAGTTGCGTGCAAAGGTAGGTAGGAACTTCATACGACAGTTGCGTTTGTTTTCTTTTTAGTAGATAAGTAGAGTAGAAGACAAGTCTCGGAAACATTTTCAGCTTCATATCCAGATGGGAGGTAGTGAGAAGTGAGAAGATCCATCATCTCTCTTAGTATTTCAATTGTTCTTTTTTCCTTCATGTTGTTTGGTGCAATTACATATTCTGCGGAACCGATCAAAATCGGTATTAATCTAGAGATGACAGGTGCAGTAGCCGGTTATGGTCAAATGGGTTGGGAAGGTGTTCAGCTCATCAAAGAGCTGGTGCCCCTTGAAGTGCTGGGAAGACCTGTTCGGTTTGTGTTAATTGACAACAAATCCGATAGGGTTGAAGCGTCTAACGCTACTTCACGCCTTGTTGAAAGGGAGAAAGTTGTCGCCATTATCGGCCCTATGATAAGCGGTAGTATGCTTGCAGCAGGCGACATATGTGAGAAGAAGCAAGTACCCGTTTTGGGCCCGGCTTCCACAAACCCTCTAGTGACTCAAGGCAAGAAATACGTCTTTCGGGCGTGTTACACAGATTCTTTCCAGGCTGAGATTGCAGCGAAATACGCATACGAAGACATACGCGCAAGAAAAGCCGCGGTTCTCTTTGACATTTCCAATGACTACTGTGTTGCGCTGGGTCGATATTTCAAGGACGCCTTCGAAGATTTAGGAGGTAAGATAGTAGCATTTACCCCGTGTAATGCTGGAGATCAGGATTTCAGCGCGCAGCTTACTGCAATCAAGACCCAAAACCCGGATGTTATTTACCTGCCCAACTATTATGAGGAAGTGAGCCTCATACTACGCCAGGCAAAGGATCTTGGATTGACACAACCTATGATCGCTGCTGACGGTGTTGATGTGCCGGAAATCTTTGACATTGCCGGCCCTGCCATTGAAGGCTTGATGCATACCGCACATTGGCACGAAAAGGCCGGAATGACTGATATCGGCAAAAAGTACGTAGCCACATACAAAGCGAAGCATGGCGGGGAAGTCAACTCCTTTGGTGCGCTTACCGCAGATTGCGTGATCATGGTTCTTGACGCGATAGAGCGAGCGGGTTCCGCTGATCCTAAGAAGATCCGCGATGCTCTGGAGGCAACGGAGAATTTGGAAGTTGTCACCGGATTTCTTTCTGTCGAGAAAGGCGATGCGGTGAAATCAGCTGTTATCCGCGAGGCAAAAGGCGGTAAGTGGGAATTTAAGAGTGTAGCTAATCCGTAGTATCGTAGTGAACCCCGCAGTATGGCACTCACGTGTAGTATAGCACTCGCGTGTAGTATAGTGCTTGGGTATAGAGCTTATGGTGCTCGGATATGGAGCTTGGCTAAATCCCATTTCCTCACATTCCAGACTCCAAGCATAGTAATGGCAATATTACGGCAATGAGGGCAAGGAGGGCATTGACATACGCACCCTCCTGCCCCAATCTTGTGTTTATGCCGGGATGCCCGGGCCGGAGGTATCAAGGCCGGAGCAAGGCCGGAGGTATGCAAGGTCGGGGATATGCGGGGTCGGAAGTAGGATAAGGGCTTGTTCAAAGGAGTTGACGTCCGTGAACGCTACAGTGTTTCTTCAACAACTGATAAACGGGATGTCATTAGGTAGCCTCTATGCCCTGTTGGCTATTGGGTACACCATGGTATATGGCATCCTAAGATTCATAAACTTTGCTCACAGTGACATCTTCATGGTGGGAGCATATTCTGCGTTCTTTTTCATCGTGATATTCCGCATTCCGTGGCCGCTTGCCGCTACGCTTGCAGTGTGTTTCACCGCGCTCGTAGGTATGACGATAGATAGGGTGGCTTACCGTCCGGTGAGAGACGCCCCTAGAATCTCTGCGCTCATAACCGCAGTAGGTGTATCGTCCTTTCTGGAAAATCTCGGTCTTGTTACAGTCGGAGCGCGTCCCAAGGCGTTCGAAAGTCCGAAATTCATGTCCCGGATTTTCCACATAGGTGATGTTACTATTACCGGTGTGGCGATCTGGGTTCCTATCATCACTATAGGGCTCTTAGCAGTGATGATGTACATAGTCTACAGAACACGAATTGGTATGGCTATGCGATCAGTGTCCACAGATATTGAAGCTACACGCCTTATGGGAGTTGACGTAGATAAGGTAATATCCTACACTTTTGCGCTGGGTTCCGCGCTTGCAGCAGCAGGCGGGATACTGTGGGCGTGCAAGTACCCTAAGATCACCCCGCTGATGGGCGTCTATCCGGGTTGGAAAGCATTCACTGCAGCAGTTGTAGGGGGAATCGGCAATATCCCCGGGGCAATGATAGGCGGGTTTATAATTGGACTCATCGAAGTGATGACAGTTGCATTTTTCCCTAACCTGTCGGGCTATCGTGACGGCATAATATTTCTTGTTCTTGTAGTATTCCTTTTGGTTCGGCCCACAGGTATTCTTGGCGAGACATTAAAGGAGAAGGTGTAATATGTCGGACAAGTTCAGGAAGACATTACTTACAATGTGTTTCATAGGTTTTCTCTTTGTTGTCGCCTGGTTAGCCGACAGCTATTTGGACGAGTACGTTATGAGAGTGGTGCGTACAGGTCTGATATATATTACAGCCGCAGTTGGTTATAATCTGATAAACGGCATAGCAGGCCAGTTTTCTCTTGGCCCCAACGGATTTATGGCACTGGGCGGATATACGGTAGCCCTCTTGATGTTGCCGTTGGAGCAGAAGGAATTTGTCTGGTTTCTTCAACCCCTTATCTGGCCATTCAATGCTTTTTCATTTGCCGAGCCGCTGTTCCCCTTCGCAGTTGTGCTAGGGGGATTGTCCGGTGCTATTGGTGCATTGATAGTAGGACTTCCGTCTCTTCGCCTTCGTGGCGATTACCTGGCTATTGCCACTTTTGGATTTAGCCAGATCATAATAGTGCTGGCCAACAACCTTATTCCGGTTACTAACGGAGCCTTAGGTATCAAGGGGGTGCCTGAACATGCCAACGTATATTGGTGTCTGGCGTGGGCAGTCGCTGCGGTTCTACTCATAAGCAATCTGACAAATTCCAGTTACGGACGGGCGATGAAGTCTATTCGTGATGACGAGATAGCTGCAGAGGCTATGGGAATATCCATTTTTAGGCACAAACTCCTCGCATTTGTGGTCAGTGGGTTCTTTGCCGGGGTTGCAGGAGGGCTTATGGCCTCTCTGATTACCACTGTATCTCCCAGTCTGTTTAGTTTTTCCATGACTTTTAACCTGCTCATAATTATCGTTTTGGGTGGACTGGGCAGCATTACGGGATCGACTATTACTGCGTTTGCCTTTACTGTCTTGTCAGAAGTTCTGCGATTTGTGGAGTCGCCTATTACCATTGGATCAATCTACATTCCGGGTATAGCAGGCATGCGCATGCTTGTGTTTTCACTGCTCTTAGTGTTATTGATGATATTCTACAGGCGTGGCCTGTTTGGAGAAAAGGAGATTTCGTGGGACTGGATTCTGTCCCGGTTTGGAAGGCGTAATCGTCAGGGGGTGAGGACTTGACCTCAAGAAACGGAGTAATTCTGGCACTGGATGGGGTAAGCGTAAGCTTTGGCGGTCTTCAAGCGGTAAGTGATTTTGACTTTGCTCTTCAGCAGGGCGAGTTGGCGGGCCTGATTGGGCCGAACGGGGCAGGTAAAACTACAGTCTTTAACATAATTACCGGCCAATACGAGCCTGTCCGTGGAAGGATATTTTTCAGAGGACATGACATTACCGGATGGCGTCCTGACCGAGTGACAAACGTAGGAATTGCCAGGACGTTTCAGAATATGAGACTCTTTGAGGGCCTTACAGTTTTGGACAATGTCCTTGTAGCACGGCATGCAAAGTTAAGATCTTCTATGCTTGCTGCAGCATTAAACCTCCCGAGTTATATGAGGGAAGAGAGACAGGCACGCAATAAGGCCATGGAGTTGCTTGATCGAGTCGGACTTAAGGAATTAGCTCATACTCAGGCAGGAAGCTTGCCATATGGACAGCAACGTCGAGTTGAGATTGCCAGGGCGCTTGCTGCAGAACCTGAAGTGTTGCTCTTGGATGAGCCTGCCGCAGGAATGAATCCGGAAGAGACGACAAGACTCATGGAATTCATCTGCGATATACGTGATGAGTTCGGCCTTACAATCCTTCTCATAGAACATGACATGAAGTTAGTCATGGGTATCTGTGAGAGGATACGAGTTATCGATTACGGTGTTTCAATCGCTGAAGGCACGCCTCAAGAGATCCAAGGCAATGCAAAAGTGATATCAGCTTACTTGGGGGAGGAGGGGTGTGATTATGCTTAAGATCCGAGATCTCAATGTGCACTATGGTGGCATTCATGCCCTGAAAGGGGTTTCTCTTGATGTGCCGGAAGGTGCTATTGTGACGCTTATTGGTGCTAACGGAGCAGGTAAGACTACTACCCTCAGAGCTATCACAGGACTTAGCAAGACAACAAGTGGCAGCATAGAATTTGACGGCCACGACATTACAGGGACATCCGCTCACGGGATTGTGCGGTTGGGTGTATCCATGTCAGCGGAAGGCCGTAGAATATTCCATAACCTCACTGTAATGGAGAATCTGATGATGGGCGCATATCACAGGCATGATACAGTCGAGGTAAAGAAGGACATCCAGTGGGTGACCACGCTGTTCCCCAGACTTAAGGAGCGTTTTGGCCAAAAAGGCGGTACCCTCTCCGGAGGCGAACAACAAATGCTTGCTGTCGGACGGGCACTGATGTCGAGACCTAAGCTATTATGTCTCGATGAGCCGTCGTTGGGACTTGCGCCTATGCTTGTTCAAGAAGTATTTCGAGTGCTTTGCAAGATTCACGAAGAAGGATGCACAATTCTTCTGGTGGAGCAAAACGCTAAGGCAGCTCTGAAAATTGCTGACTACGGCTATGTTCTCCGCGGAGGAACCATCGCCATGCATGGTGACGGCAGTGAGCTCCTTGCGGATGAAAGCGTCAGACGGGCATACCTCGGGGAGTGAGCTAGTTGTCACGCTATGCCCAAAGCTATCAGGTTACGCCGAATTGCATCCTATGCCGAATTGCATCTTACGTCGAATTTTATCAAGTTGCGCTGAATGCTATCCCGTTTATGTTGATGCGTCCGGTATTTGGGACTGGGTAGCTTGCTACGCCTAGCTTACAGGATAAAGCACAACTCCCATAGTGCCCGGCCCGCTGTGTGAACCAATCCCGGATCCGAGAGAGCAGAGAAGTAAATCCTCGAAATGAAGCAATTCCTCGAGAGCTTGCTTCATTGCCTCTCCCCGCCCAGGCTCAACTGCATGAACTACCGCTCCGCGCAGTGCATGCCCTTTTGGCATCGCGTCAGCTACCACTTCAGCAAGGCGTTCAAGGATCTTATCTCTGGAGCCCCGAATCTTCTCTATGGGTTCAACCTCTCCGTTTGCAATAGCTATAATAGGGCGGATGGAAAGTAACGTTCCAAGATAAGCAGTGGCTTTTCCAATTCTGCCGTTTTTCAACATGTACTCAAATGTATCAACTGTAAAGAACAACCGAAGTTTATCTTTTATTGATTCAATCCTATCAACAATCTCTTGCACTGTAACATCAAGTCTTGCAAGACGTACTGCTTCAAGAGCCAGAAGGCCGGTTCCGGCAGATACAAATTTACTGTCTATGACATGAATATTGTCGCATCCTATGGCATTTGCCGCTATATTTGCGGATTGATATGTGCCTGACAATTTGCTTGACATATGAATCGATACAATGCTATCTGATTCATCCATGAGTTGTCTGTAAACTGTTTCAAACTCATGCGGTGCAGGTTGTGATGTTCTGGGCATGATTTTGCTTGAAACCAATTTGCTGTAGAACTCCTCGCTGGAAAGGTCCACCCCTTCTTTATATGTCTTATCTCCAAAATGCACGTGAAGTGGAACTACTTTGATGCTGTTTTCCTTATATACATTTGCAGGCAGGTCTGCGGTGGAGTCCGTCACGACTGCAATTTTCGGCATAAGATCTTGTTCCTCCTTCAATGTGGATTATATAGCTTCTCTTTGTGACTATCGCCTGAGTCGTTCAGGTTTTGTGTGATACAGGTCGATAGGTTAGGTCTTGAGTGCAATACAGAAATCGTAGAATTAAGATTACATAATAAATATACCATATTTCTCAGGACATGTGTTGATTTACGCTATGTTCCAGTGAGTGGTTAAGGAGATCTGTTTGTCAAAAACCTTGATCCAGGGAGGGTAGGGGAGGCTCCCGGAGAGATGAAGCAGTACAGCAAGTATCAAGCGACTAGCAAGCGATTACTAAAGGAGGGTAAAATTCGGAGGCTTATTGCAATAGATGCTGTAATGTGCTAAACTGTCTCTAGCATAAAATTCATGAATCCTATTTCGAGCGGAAGTGGCTCAGCGGTAGAGCATCGCCTTGCCAAGGCGAGGGTCGCG
>DIQZ01000079.1:0-12819 GCA_002424305.1 Firmicutes bacterium UBA5449 | reverse complement strand
TTCGAATCCCGTCTTCCGCTCCATGTTTTTTGGGATCATATGTGTTCCTCCGGGTGAATGAAGCGCGCCGTTCGGCGTATTTTTTTTGGCAAGATTGCGGTCTATCGGTCAAGGTTCGTTTGCCAGCCAAGGCTTAATAACAATACGATTGCTATGTCTGAATCCTCGGGTCCAGTATGTCTCTGAGTGCATCCCCTATTAGGTTCCATGCAAGGACAAACAAGACTATTGCAACGCCGGGATAGATCACAGTATACCAGTACTTGAGCGGTTCGCCCGGTGCGCCAAGCAGCCAATTTCGGGAGAAGCTGATCATCTGGCCCCAGTCAGCGTATCCTTCGGGTGCGCCGAGTCCCAGAAAACTCAAGCCTGCCGCTGTCACTACAACAGATCCTAAGTCCATTGAAGCGCTGATAAGCACAGGGAAAATAGTATTGGGTAGAATATGTCTGATAATGATTTTGACATGGCCGACTCCGGCCGCCCTTGCAGCTAACACAAATTCTTCCTGCTTAACCTGGAGAATGTTGCCGCGGAGCAATCTTGCGTAGTTCATCCACCAGAAACACACCATTGCGATCATGACTTTATCCAAGCCTTTACCTAGGACACATGTTATAACTACTGCAGCGATGAGAAAAGGGAAGCTTAAGAAAATATCCACTATCCTCATGATAATTTCATCTGTTCGTCCTCCGATGTAGGCTGAGGCCGCCCCGACTATGATACCAATAGCGCAGCTTAACCCAACCACTACAAGACCAACGAAGAAAGCTGTTCTCGTGCCCCAAACCACTCCGTAGAATATGTCGTATTGCCCTTGTGTGAGGCCCATGGGATGCTCTTTGGAAGGGGGCGTAGGTGTTGTATGCCAACCGTATCTCGGGATGCGATACGGTTCATGTTTGTGTCTTTCCGAAGTAGGCGCAATTCTTGGGGCCAGAAGGGCTATGATGATAAAGAAAATGAGTAGGACGAACCCAAGCAGAGACAGTGGATTTCGCATGAGTTTCTTCATCATGTTGCCGTAGTCACCGCCTTCTCAATCTAATCTGACACGTGGGTCAATAAGGGCGTACAAGATATCCACAACCAAATTCGATACTACAAGAATTACCCCGTAGAACATGGTTGTACCAAGAACGCATGTATAGTCCAACTGCTGAGCTGCGGTTGCTGTGAGGAGACCAAGTCCCTTGTAGTCAAATACCGTCTCTGTGATTGTGAGTCCCCCTAGCATTCCTAAAACCATGAATCCTGCAACCGTTGCCACCGGAATCATGGCATTTCTCCTCACGTGCCGCTTTATGACGATATTCTCCGGGAGACCTTTAGCTCGAGCAGTCCTCACATAATCCTTATTAAGCACGTCGAGCATGCTTGACCTGGTGATTCTAAGGATAAAAGCCCACCACAAATATGATAAGCTAATGGTAGGCGCGATAAGATGCCTAATCGCATCCCAGAGTACAGCCCATTCCTTATTTAGGACGGCATCTACTGTATTCATGCCGGTATATCGAACGAAGCTCTTCGACAAGACCACCATATCTGCCCATGTGGAAAGCCTGCCCGGAGGAAACCAGCCCAACACTCCATAGAAGTACAAGAGAAGGAGTATTCCAAACACGAACGAGGGAAGCGACCAACCGATTATCGCAAAGATCCGCGTTCCGTGATCCAATAGACTGTTGTGGTGTATTGCAGAGATTGATCCCAGCCATATCCCTCCGAGCACTACAGGAATTATTGCAAAGATTGTAAGTTCCAGTGTTGCAGGGAACCTGGCTTTTATCGCATCTGCCACGTGCATGTTTGCTGATCGTGAGTAGCCCAGGTTGCCTCGGACGATATTGCTGAGCCATCGAAAGTACTTAATGTGAGCAGGATCGTCCAGTCGGTACTTTTTTACGAGGTCATCGAGACTTTGGTTCTTCAGCTCATCCGGGGATTTTATATATGAGCTTACAAGTTGATAAGGGGATAGAAAAGACATAGCTATGAATACGAACAGTGTCACCCCGAATAGAACCAACGGAAGGAACAGCAGTCTTCTACCTATGTAACTCAACATATGACCATTCCCCTTATGTAGCGCCTCAGGGGGCAACCTGCATTATGAACGAAGGCGCCCCCCTAGAAGTCATTTCGCGCTACTTAGATTCTACTTGGCTTCCTTCCAGACTTCATAAAAGTCGTAGTTGGCGCTGTATGCCGGGCTATACACATATCCCTTCACCCAGTCTCTGTGAACCCTGTTGTCATGCGGGTCTACATAGTACATGGCAAGGGCTAAGTCATACGCCTTCTTTTGTAGGGTCTTGTATACCTCATCGCGGATCGCATCGTCGGTGGTTGCGATACCTTTTGCAATCAGGTCGTCAAACTCCCGTCTGCAGAGCTCAGCCATGTCCTCGCCACAGTATCCTGAGAAAGCCCCCACTGAGTGCATGTATGGGAATATGAAGTTGTGGGCATCAGGGAAGTCCATGTGCCAACCAAGGAAGAACACAGGCAGAGCAGAAGCTCTCAGTTTGTCAAGATATGTTGACCACTGAACACCTTGAACATCAACCTTGAATTTAGGATTCACTGACTCAATGCCTGCTTCCACAATTTCCGCTGCGGTCTTTCTGTTATCGTTTCCGGTATTGTAGAGAATTGACAGTTGGAAGCCGGTCTCCCACAATTTCCCTCCGAAGGCAGCCTTGAATTCTTCTTCCGCCTTCTTGAGATCATAGGGGTACCCCTCCAATGATTTATCGCAGAACGGAAGGATTGCAGGGATTGGACCATGAGGCTTAGTTCCCTGTCCAAGTGCTACTTTATCTATATAAGCGTCATAGTCGAAAGAGTAGCAAAACGCCTTTCTTACGTGGATATCGTTGAAGAAGTCAGAAGGCACACCTTTGCCGTCCAGTTTACCGCTGCCTACGATATCTTCATTGCCTTTAGTTGGAATGGTGTAATTGAAGAGCAGTGTAGTATTGGTAATGGAAGGCAGGTGATCGAGCACTGTAACGTCGGCAAGCTCTCTTACCTGATCCAGGTACATGGCAGGTACCTGAATAGCATCTGCCTCTCCCGTCTGGAGCATGAGTTTACGCGTGTTGAACTCCGAGATATACTTGATGAACGCTGTCTTCAGCTTCGCAGGTCCTTGCCAGTAATCGTCGAAGCGCTCAAAAACAACCTGAGCTGCGCTGTGATCCCATACAACCAGCCTAAACGGGCCGGTGCCCATGGCTGTTTCATACAGGGTCATACTCTCTTTTGCAGGATCATACCACTTGAGCCACGTGTCAGGCTTACCATCCCAAGCGCCGTTCTCAATCATCCACTTCTTGTTGATAATTGAACCCCAACTGGCTCCCTTAGCAAGGATTTGCATGAAGGGAGGATATGGAGTGGCAAGATGGAAAACCACGTGGTCTCCTTCAACTTCCACTGCTTTATCAATGGCTTCATAGACCTTGACGACAAGATTCTTGTCAAGTTTCTGCATGTCCTCGATGTCTTCAAAACCTCCGATCTTGCACGCGAGATCTTTCAGAGTCTGAACTCCGAAAAGAGGCTCGAAAAACATCCAGCACGGTCCCCCGGAAGGGTCAGTCAGCATGGCGCGTTCAAACGAGTACTCTACATCCTCAGGAGTCAACACTGCGCCGTTATGGAACTTGACACCTTTGCGGATCGGAAACTTTACGGTCTTGCCGTCTTTAGATAGAAGACCGTTGGCGACTGACGGAACCTCTGTAGAGAGCATAGGCACCAGTGTGTCGACTCCCCCTTTTCCATAAGCAACAAGGTTATCGTATAGTTGGTGGATAAGCTCACCGCTTGCTGTATCATACGCATATGCAGGATCAAGTGTATCCGGATCTCCAAAGCCTACGAAGACAAAGGTGTTGGGGTCTGTTGTCTGCGCGAAACCGGTGTAACCCAGGGTTACCAACATCAACGCTACGAAAATCGCCACAAAAATCTTAGGTTTCACATCTCCAGCCTCCTTTATCTATACTAGGATCAGATTCCAGAATCCGACAGGACTAGACTGTACAGGCTATCACCTCCCATTTCCCATAGGGATTCCGGTAAGTTTAAGTTCATCTCTGAGGTGGCATGCAACAAAGTGGCCGGTGCCATCCAATGATTCCAGGACAGGCTCTTCCCTCGAGCATATGTCCTGTTTGTGTCTGCATCTTGGATGGAAATGGCAACCGTCCGGGGGATTTGCGGGGCTGGGAACGTCTCCTTCCAAGACTACTTGTTCATATTGAAAGTCGGGATCAGGCACCGGTATAGCTGAGAAGAGTGCCTCCGTGTACGGGTGTTTCGGTTCCTCAAATAATAGTCCCACATCTGCCATTTCCACGATCTTGCCAAGATACATCACAGCCACTCTGTCGCTTACGTGCTGAACGACTGAAAGGTCATGGGCGATAAACAGATATGTGAGTCCGAATTTCTCTTGCAAGTCTTCGAGAAGATTGAGTACTTGAGCCTGAATCGATACGTCTAAAGCAGAGACAGGCTCGTCGCATATAATAAGGGATGGATTCAGTGCCAAGGCTCGTGCAATGCCGATTCTCTGCCTTTGCCCTCCGCTGAACTCGTGTGGGTATCTGCTCATATGATGGTGCCCTAATCCTACAGCGGCAAGGAGAGCTTCTACCCGTTCGTACCGTTCACGCTTATTTCTTAGTCCTTGTGCCTCAAGGGGTTCACCTACTATGTCTGCAACTTTCATCCTAGGACTTAAGGATGAGTAAGGATCTTGAAATATGACTTGCATCTCTCGGCGGAGTCCTGAAATCGTGCGCTTCGAGACAGGTGTCCAATCTCCGTTTCGGTTGAACACTATCTTGCCGTCGGTGGGTTCTTCAAGGTGTAGTACGCACTTCCCTGTAGTGGTTTTCCCGCATCCGCTCTCACCTACAAGGCCTAACGTTTCCCCCTTGCGGATGAAGAAATCCACGTCGTCTACAGCTTTAATCCAACCTATAGGTCTCCTGAAAACCCCACCGAGGATGGGGAAGTATTTTTTTAGGCCTCTTACATTCAAAAGGATGTCATCTTGGAACGGAATGTCATTCACTTGCTCATCGTGGCCAATTTCATGCATACAACCAGCACCTCACTGAGTGTCCGTCTGCCACTTCAACGACAGGCGGGTTTTGGAGACACTCCTTCGTAAATCTTGGGCATCTCGGTCTGAAGGCACACCCTTCAGGCAAGCTCAGGGAGTCAGGTACCACACCTTCAATCGGCACAAGTCTCCTTCTGGGCCCCCCCATCTTGGGGATAGAGTTCAGAAGACCTACAGTGTAAGGGTGAGCAGGTTCGCGAAATAACCTGTGAGTGTCCGTGTATTCGATGATTTTTCCCATATACATCACTGCGATGTCATCACACATCTTGCTGACGACACCAAGATTATGCGTAATTATGATTATTGCCATTTGATATTGGTTCTGGAGCTTTCTCATAAGATCCAGAATCTGGGCTTGTATAGTGACGTCTAGGGCGGTTGTCGGCTCATCTGCGATAAGCAGCGCAGGGTTACAGGATAAAGCCATAGCGATCATGGCTCTTTGGCGCATGCCGCCGCTCATCTGGTGGGGGTACTCCCGCACTCTCTGGGACGGGCTTGATATGCCAACCCTATCCAGAAGATCAGTGGCAATTTCCCAGGCTTGAGGTTTTGAGACTTTCTGATGAGTCACGATTGATTCCACGATTTGAAAACCCACAGTGTGGACAGGATTGAGCGATGTCATCGGCTCCTGAAATATCATGGCTATCTCATTTCCACGGATACTTCGCATTACAGGGCCGGATGGATTCTGATTTACTATGTCAATGAAATCTCTGTTCCCGCCTCGGTAATAAAGGATTTCCCCTGATGTGATTCTGCCTCTGGGCCCGGGCACCAGTTGCATAATGGAAAGTGCAGTTACGCTCTTACCGCAGCCACTTTCACCTACCAACCCCAGTACTTGTGTCCTTCTAACGTCAAAGGACACTCCGTCAACTGCGCGGACAATCCCTTCGTCGAAAATAAACTGGGTGTGGAGATCCTTGACTTCAAGAAGTAGGTCTTCAGTGCATTCCGGGTCAACGTTATTGGGTTTATCATTTCGTGCTAGGCTCATTTGACGAGATAACCCCTTTCAATCCGGTATGAACTCTTATGTCCGGAACATGGCAGGTGTCTGGAACATAGCGGGTCACATAGCAATCGGATATTCCTCCAAGTACGATTATGCAGTAAGCTCCCGGGGTTTCACAAGAGCCAGCCATAAGCCTTTTTGGCCTAACGTTGGATCCAGGTAGTCCTGAAGGCTGTATCTCTCATTTTTAGACTTTGGCCTTTGATAGATGCGATATTTGCTGAGATGTTATTTTTGAGGAGGAATAGACTCCCGGAAAGTAGTATATATAATTAGCTATTATTTGAATTGTATATAATAGAGAGAATTGACAATGCTCCTAAGGGTTCAGGTGGTGTTATTCTATGAGTTTGTTTTCTGTAGAGCGCGGACCTGTGCCCATCTATCTACAGGTAAAAAACGGTCTGGAGGAACTGATCCGCAGTGGGTCATTGCCGCCTGGGACTAAACTACCCTCATCAAGGAGTCTCGCACGAATCCTCGGGGTTAGTAGGAATTCTGTTCTTGAAGCGTATGAGTTGCTGAGCACCGAGGGAATCGTTGAGGCATATGGTACGGCAGGGACATATGTCAGCGAGTCTTCTTGCCGGAAGGCTGCTTCCAATTCGGCTGAGATTTCATCCCCTGCAGAGACGTCATCTTTGCCTTTGACGGACAAAGGCCTTCATTTACTTACCGGAGGCTTAGATTACTGTTGGGAAAAAGGTCTATCGGATTGGGCCTCGATGCTTCCTGATATCGCCGAAGGATTCGGACCGTGTACTCATGATCAAGACACCATGGCTTTATCCGGTGTTACATTGGCATTTGATCGCCTGTCAGCAGAGAGGCTTCGTTCATGTCTGAATTATGTTCTGACAAACTATCCTCACAGGCTTTTGGGGTACGGCGAAACAGAAGGTTATAAACCCCTCCGGCAATGGCTGGCAACTTATATGACTGACAGAGGCGTAGCTACTTCCGCTGAGGAAGTCCTATTAACCGGTGGATTCCAGCAAGGGTTGACGCTTCTATGTTCGACATTTCTTGACCCTGGGGATACAGTCCTTATGGAGAACCCGGGCTACCCAGGTATCCTAATGTGTTTGCTACATGGAGGAGCAAACGTAAGAGGAATAGACATGACCTCCTATGGAATAGATGTAGGCCAAATCCAAGGAATGATTTGCGGATTGCGTCCTAAATTTGTGTGTGTCATGCCTTTTTGCCAAAACCCCACCGGTGTCACTATGGACACGCAAACCAGAAAGAGTCTTCTCACATTGGCCAAAGATAACGGAATCACAATTATCGAGAATGGATTTACTGATGAATTGAGCTATTCAGGTCGACTTGTCCCGCCTTTAAAAGCCGAGGATCGCTGGGGATGTGTAGTCTATATGGGAAGCTTGAGCGATATCCTCTTTCCGGGCCTCAGAATTGGATGGATAGTGGCGTCAAGGTCGATTATCCAGGCGCTTACTTTCTCAAAGCGTGCCATTGATCCGTTTTCAAGCCCTGTGCTTCAAGCAGCGTGCTACGAGTTTTGCAGGCAAGGCTACTTCTCCAGCCACCTTGCGCGAATAAGGAAAACATACAGTCGAAAGAGAGAGCTCATTAGTCAAGCTTTGAAAAAGTATCTTCCTTCAGACAGCAAGTTCCGAGTGAGTGAAGGACGGATGTCAATTTGGGTCACTCTTCCTGAATGTGTGGACTCTGAGGAACTTCGCCGGGAAGCCCATGCTTTAGGGGCATCTTTTGTCCCCGGTTCTGCATTTTTCGTTTCCGGGGGAGGGAAGAGGAACCTGCTCATTTCATATTCCGGTTTTTCAGAGCAAGGGATCATCCAGGCGATCAAAACCCTCGGGGATTTGATCAGCAGGCGACTGCTTGGGCGCGCGTGACTGTTGTCATCGGCTTAGATCAAGCTTCCTCATTCTTCTGTAGATTGTATTTCTTGAGACGTCTAGAGCATTCGCTACTTGCGTGATGTTGTCGTTATGCTTTTCCAGAAGGTACAGCAGCTCTTCGCGTTGCCGCTCCTCAACAGATTGTCGTATCCTAGCCCTGTGCTTATGGAACGATATGGCTTCTGATTCTTGAAGTCTTTGCGAAAACGGTGTCGGGATTCTCTCAGTTTGTCCCGGATGTAATATTTCATCCGGGACATGCTCTATGCCTATACGCCCATCTGTTGCAATGTTTACCATGCGTTCCACTACGTTTTGGAGTTCGCGTGCGTTTCCAGGCCATTTGTATGCTGTGAGGCAGTCCACAACGTCAGGGTCAATTTCGCATATGTTGACTCCCAGATGAGCAATGGCCTTTGAAAGGAAGAAATTGAAAAGGAGGGGTATGTCATTGGGACGCTCTCTTAGTGGCGGCAGAAAGAGGTATATTACGTTCAGCCTGTAGTAAAGATCCTGTCTGAAGTTGCCCTTTGCGACTTCACGCTTAAGATCTTTGTTTGAGGCGCAGATGATCCTAACGTCTACTTCGGTCATGTGGTCTCCGCCTATGCGTGTTACCATCTTGTCCTGCAGAATTCTGAGAAGAGCTATTTGCTGTTCAATGGGCATGTCACCGATTTCGTCCAGAAAGAGGGTGCCCCCTGACGCCAGTTCAAATTTACCCGGCCGTCCACCCTTAGCAGCTCCCGTAAATGCGCCTTCTTCATATCCAAAAAGTTCGCTGCCTATCAGTTCACGCGGTATGGCGCCGCAGTTTATCGGCACGAATGGGCCGTCTGCGCGTTTACTGTTGTTGTGGATGGATTGGGCAAACATCTCCTTGCCCGTTCCGCTTTCGCCGCATATTAACACATTGCTGTCGCTCTCGGCTGCGAGCTTACCCAGCTCAATGGCTTGCCTTAGTCTGTCGTCTTGTCCAATGATGTCCTCGAACCTGAACGTGGCGTAGGAACCGCTGTACCTGCTGATTAGCTTATTAATTCTCTTTGTAGGGTTAAATGATATAATCCCTTCTCTAATGCTGTCGCTTTCATCGTGGATAGCTTTTCCGCTTACCAAGCATTGCACTCGCCTGTTGGCTGTTTCCACCATCATTTCAATATCGTCGAAGGCTTTACCGAAAGTGACCATCTCTTTTAGATAATGTGGCTTGCTTACCATCTGTGTAAATGGGGTTCGGCATGGCTCTGTCGTGGATAAACCCAGCATGCGGCTTGCTGCGGAGTTGGTTTTGAGGATAATGCCTTCAGTATTTACCAGCACTATTCCATCGGAAGTTATCTGGAACATCTTGGTAAGATTGTTGTTGAGCACTGTCAACTCTCGGACCTTGCGGTTAATCTTCATCTGAGCTTCTATAGCTTCAATCGCCGCAACTACCATTCCCAGGGTGTGAAGGTGAGTCTTAGACGATGGCCCTGACATTTGAAGTGCACCTATGATTTTCCCATTACTGTCACGAATCGGGGCAGCGGAGCATGTCCATGTGTGAAATTGCTTGCAGTAGTGCTCTTCTCCGGAAATCTGGACGGGGGTTTCAGTGGCTAGGGCTGTTCCGATTCCGTTTGTGCCAACGTCGTTTTCCGCCCGGCTTGAGCCGGGCAAAACATTAACCTCAGCTCCTCGGCGAAGGGCGCTTTCGTCTCCTGTGACTTCCAGGATGCGCCCGTATTCATCGGAAATGGTCACGATGAAATCTGAACCTGCAACAAATTCATAGAGACTCGACATGAAAGGGCGAGCGACTTCAATCAGCTCGGATCGCTCTTTAATAACCACTTCAAGCTGATCTACGGTGAGAACCATCTTGCCCATTGAATCCCTGGGATTGACGCCTGCTTGTTGTGACCTCATCCAGGATGCAGCCACTACCGGTCTGAGCGCTTCTATTTTTATAACACCTGTATTAGCCAGATTGTGCCATGTTTCAGCTACAATGTAATCTGCATATTCGGCACTCATTGCATATCCCTCTTCTTGCTTATTTGATTTCTGAGATGTCTGTGTGATTTCTCTTTTGCCTATTCCCTGTAGGTGCTTGTGTTCGCTTGAGATATCGAGGATGCTAGGGGGGCAATAAAATGCACATTATGACCCTTATTCCTATTGTTACATATGTGTCATCGGTTTGTCACGTATTTTGAGCAAATAAGTGACAGGATTGACACAGTCGGCAAACACAACACCCCTTTGAACTGCCATGGTGCATTGGCATGGAAGTTGCGTTGATTATCAAATGGTACGCGCATGATGCCGAGTCACGTCAGTTGTACGCTTGGTTCATACCGCCCGGCTTGCGCTGTGAGGTCAAAAAGAAGGAGTAGGTTCACATGATGGAAAAGCCGATGGATAGTAATTACAAGCTGTTAATCGACGGGAAAATGGTTGATGGCAAGGAAGAGAAGACATTCGACACTTACTGCCCTGCCAATGGAGAGTACCTATCGACCTGCGTGGAAGCAGGACGAGAGGACATAGACCTTGCTGTCAAGGCTGCTTGGAAAGCCTTTGATTCATGGAAAGCAATCAGTCCAAAAGAGCGTTCACGGATTCTTCTTGAGATTGCAGATCGCATCGATGCAAGCACTGAGAAACTAGCCATGATTGAAACTATAGACAGCGGAAAGCCAATCAGAGAGAGTATACCGAGCATTGCATCAGGCGCAGATCACTTCCGCTACTTTGCGGCAGTCTCAAGAACTGACGAGAGTAGCGCGGTTATGCTCGACGATGAAACGCTTAGTATTGTACTACGAGAGCCAATTGGGGTTGTGGGACAGATCGTTCCGTGGAATTTCCCGTTCTCCATGTCCACATGGAAGATTGCGCCTGCTTTGGCTGCAGGAGACACCATAGTTATCAAGCCTTCATCTGCTGCGCCTCTTAGCGTTCTTGAATTCGCCAAGATCATGCAGGATGTTCTTCCGAAAGGAGTTGTCAACGTGCTTACGGGGCGAGGCTCGGTGGCAGGCAAATACATGCTGGAGCATCAAGGCTTCCGTAAGTTGGCTTTTACAGGTTCAACCGGTGTTGGATACAACGTTGCCAGAGCGGCCGCGGATAAGCTTATTCCAGCTACGTTGGAGCTAGGAGGTAAGTCTGCTAACATCTTTTTCCCGGACGCTCCATGGGACAAAGCTATTGAGGGCGTTCAGATGGGAATCCTACGCAACCAGGGACAGGTGTGTACCTCGGGTTCAAGAGTATTCGTGCATGAAGACATCTATGACAAGTTCCTTGCCGAGTGCGTTGAGAAGTTCAATAAGATTAAGGTGGGCCTGCCTTGGGAGAAAGAGACTGTAATGAGCTGTCAGATCCATGAGGGCCAGCTTCAGAAGATCCTGAAGTATGTTGAAATCGGAAAGGACGAAGGTGCTAAGGTTGCATGTGGCGGCACTCGCATTACCGATGGAGCGCTGGGTAAGGGCGCCTTCATGAGGCCAACGATTCTATCTGATGTTACCAACGATATGAGAGTGGCACAGGAAGAGATCTTCGGCCCTGTTGCTTGCTTCATTAAGTTCAAGAATGAGGACGAGGTAATAAAGATGGCCAATGACAGTGAGTACGGCCTTAGCGGTGCAGTGTGGACCCGGGACATCAACAGAGCTCTCAAGGTTGCCAGGGGCATTGAGACCGGACGCATGTGGATAAACGGTTTCAATGGAAATCCTGTACATGCGCCATTCGGTGGGTATAAGAAGTCTGGAATCGGGCGTGAGGCACACAAGACGATGCTGGACCATTACACTCAGAAGAAAAGCATCCTAATTCATGTGTCTGAATCTAAGATGGGAATGTACTAAGCTTTCTGGCCGGCCTTTTCGATAGGCCCATTGGAGTTCCTCGAGGATTCTTTGGGGCGAGAGTTTTGCCAGGCCGTGCATGTGCAGTCCAGCTCCTCTGACTCTGTATAATTCATGTAGGCAGTGAGTGAGGAGTGGATGAGTGGTAGCAATAAGAAAGCAGGGGGCGAATGTTTCCGGTGGATCATGTTCCCCCTGCTTTTCTGTTGGTCTGCTTTTCTATTGGTCTGCTCTTCTATTGGTGCCCTGTAAATGATTGGTAGGAATCTAACCCCGGGTGGTTGAATTCTCAGTTTCAGCTCTACTTCTTCTCGTGGGCTGATTCTTCTGGCTATTCTTCTGGCTATTCTTTTGGCCATTCTCTTCGCCATTTCTTTCGCCTATCTTTTCGTAGAATTACTCTCCTTGTCAGGTTTGGGCTTGGGTGTGCTGCAAATTCGCTCACCAAACCGGTTTCGGTGTACTATTTTCGAGCACACTTTCATGATTTTGTCTGAGGGTGCTTCAAATTCGACCACCCTACCGGGGCCATACATAACAGTTTTTACCAAGTGGCCGAAGGGGTGTTCTATTCTCGATCACGTTTTTGAAATCCGTGTGCTATTTTCGACCACGTTTTTAAGTTTCAACTTAGGGGTGCTCGATTCTCGACCACCAAACCGGTTTTGGTGTGCTATTTTCGAGCACACTTTTCGTAAGAGTGTTCGAATTTCGACCACCCGGCGCGAAAAAGTGCGTACGACAGGTGGTTCGTAAGGGTGCGTGATCCAAAAGCGAGCACGGTTTTAGAAAGTGTGTACGTTTTTCGATCACGTTTTTGGAATCTGTGATCGAAAACCTTACACCCTGAGAGATGTTCTGAGAAGCGTGTACTATTCTCGATCACGGATC
>DIQZ01000046.1:2585-5039 GCA_002424305.1 Firmicutes bacterium UBA5449 | reverse complement strand
TACGCAGAGCTTTAAAGGCTGGGCAAATCGATCTGCCTGAGGATGTCAGAGAATATTCTGATCAGATTACAACTGTTCTTCGCAAAGTCGCAGGTAAACTTAACATCCGTAACGCTGCAAACCGTGAACAGGTGAAGCTCAATAAGGCAGTATATCTGAGCCCGGACTTTGAGGAGCTTTGGAACAGGATCAAGTACCGCACAACATTCCGCGTGAAGTTTGATTGCGAGAAGCTAATAGAAAAATGTGCTCAAGAAATTAGGGTATCGCTGGTTGTAGGTCGTCCTAAATTCATCATTCGAAAAGCGAGTCTGGATATAGATCGTAGTGGGGTTGAAGTCGAGAGGCTTCAGGAAAGTGCAGCGGTCTATGGAAAGCGCGATTATGAGCTACCTGATGTCATAACCTATCTTCAGAATGAGACAAACCTAACAAGACGTACCTTAGTTGATATCATGGTAAGAAGTGGAAGGCTGCAAGACTTTAGGAACAACCCTCAGAAATACATTGAACAAGTTTCTGCCATTATCAAGCGTCAAATGCGTCTTCTTATCGTGGACGGAATTAAGTATGAGAAGATTGGAGATCGACACTACTACGCCCAAAAACTGTTTAAGGAAAATGAGCTATATGGTTACCTTAAAGAAAACATGTTAGAAAGCCAAAAATCCATCTATGACTACGTCGTTTACGATTCTGATGTGGAAAAAGAGTTCGCTGAATCATTTGAAATAAGTGAAGAAGTGAAGATTTACGCGAAGCTACCTGGTTGGTTCAAAATAGGCACTCCATTAGGAGGTTACAATCCGGACTGGGCAGTACTTGTTGAGAAAGATGGCCAGGAGCAACTCTATTTTGTTGTTGAGTCCAAGGGAAGCCTCTTTAGCGATGCTCTTCGCCCCACCGAACAGGCAAAAATTGACTGCGCCCGAGAACATTTCAAAGCACTCGGCAAAGACGTTGGATTCGCAGTCGCAGACAATTACAGCACGTTTAGAGACCATATCTTTCAATAGAGGTAGTTCACGACATCAATCTAGGGAGGGATTTCTATTGTCTATCCCAGATTTTCAGACAATCATGCTTCCTTTTACCAAGTTAGTTAGTGACGGAAACGAATACAAAATCTCTGAAGTAACGCAGTCGCTCGCTGATGAATTCAAGCTTACAGACGATGAGCGAAATGAACGACTCTCCCTTGCATAAGACTTGCTTGAACGAGTCAAAGCTTGCTCTCCGCGTTTTTTCGAAAACTTGGTACTAGATATTTTGGTAGCCATGGGGTATGGAGGTTCCTGGGACGACGCGGCTCAATCTGTAGGCAAAACCAGAGACGGCGGAATTGACGGAGTCATCAAACAGGACAAGCTTGGGCTGGATATTCTATATATGCAAGCGAAACGTTAGGAGAACACAGTAGGCCGTCCCGTTGTTCAAGCGTTTGCCGGAAGCTTGGATGGTGTTAAGGCACGGAAAGGCGTGATGATAACGACTTCCCAGTTTTCACGAGGGGTCATCGAATATGCTGACAAAATAGACAAAAGAATAGTTCTTATTAATGGACAACAACTCGCAGAGCTAATGATCGACTGTGGCATAGGAGTCAGCGATGTTGTTACGTACTCTGTGAAGAGAGTTGACCAAGACTACTTCGAGGCTTAGCTCCTTCTTAGCTGGGCCACGGAGTCGTGATCGTTCGCCTGGACAAGCATGCGATGACTTCACCCGATTTCTAAGTATCACATCATCTTAGCTTTAACAGCAATGATGATGAAGAATCTAACGATGATATCTAGCTCTTTCGCTTTCAAGTAGTTCCACAGTATTTTATAGATACCGCTTCATATCCGGAGACACAACGCACGAAGGACTTCCCCCACCCAACCTTGAATAGGTAAAAAGCTACGAAGACGAAGAGGACGGGATTTTCTCATTAGTAAAGTGTAGATTCACGGAGGTGACGCTTGTGGCGATACCAGATGTGACGAGAGACCAGGATGACCTAACCATCTCTTCGGAAGGCTTGGCAAAACTAGATCGAGCACTTGAGAAATTCGCCGAGTTCCGGCAGGACGAAGAGCAGTATCTTGCTCGGGAGCGGACCTATAAAGAAGAACTGTTCAATTACCTAAGATCGATATGGGATGTCCTCGACAAGGATCCTGAAGAAAGCCGACAAATGCTCCTTAGATTCATGCGCAAAGAAGGTATTGATGGCAAGTTTGTTGGTTCTTTTGATAACCTCGTCGGCCGCTTTGGATTTGCAGATCGAGAAGATTTTGCAATTTACCTGGAGAATATCGATCCTGACACCTACAAGCAGACATTTCAGGATCTTTTTGACGATGAAGATGTTCCTTCCACGCGCCTTAGTCAATTTCGCTCT
The DNA here is from genome assembly GCA_002424305.1 of Firmicutes bacterium UBA5449. GTDB lineage: Bacteria > Bacillota > SHA-98 > UBA4971 > UBA4971 > UBA4971. The sequence goes on along the minus strand of DIQZ01000046.1, from coordinate 2,653 downwards.
GTTGTAAACATTGCGTACCACCGTCTTTTTGATGAAGGTGAGTTCCATGAAGGCAAAAAGACTAAACC
>DIQZ01000046.1:0-2358 GCA_002424305.1 Firmicutes bacterium UBA5449 | reverse complement strand
TCGTACATTCTGTATCGCCATACCGAGTACACGAAGACTGCCAAATGGCTTGGCCTGGCAGTACCCTCAACCCCGGAGCAACGTTATGCACTCTTCCTAGACATGGCTATGTATGTCTTGGATTATGCAAAAGACAAAAATTACCTTGTTCATGATCTTATAGATGTACACAACATGATCTACATGCTATGGACCTACGATGAATTCGAAGAGGTGCGATCCGAAGTTAGACGCATCGATACCGAAGAATCAATCTATACCTTCATTAATAAACATAACTTCCTCTTCCCTGATTGGCTCGTCACAGACTACATACTCTCCCTTGCAACGAAGCCGTTTGTGATCCTATCAGGGATATCCGGCACAGGTAAGACTAAACTAGCACAACTCGTAGCTGAATATATAGTCCACCCTGCGGCACATCCGGCAGAGAAAACTTTCGTGTCTGTAAGACCTGATTGGACAGATAACTCTTACCTATTAGGCTGGTACAACGCGATAGCCGAGGGATATGAAACTACGCCTGTACTGGGCCTGATCATGGCCGCAGAAGGTAAGCGTGACGTGCCCCACTTCATCATCCTCGATGAGATGAATATTGCCAAGGTGGAACACTACTTCTCCGATTTCCTGAGTTGTATGGAAAGCAGATGGATTGACGCCAACGGTAAAGTCCGGCAAGAGCCCATTCATCTTCACAGTCAAGACGACGAAGAAGACTACGATGAAGACCCATGTATTCCCTCTAAGATCGACTTACCTTTAAACATCTGTGTCACCGGAACTGTTAACGTGGATGAGTCCACCTATATGTTCTCCCCAAAGGTGCTGGATAGGGCAAATGTAATTGAGCTTAACGATGTCTATCTTGACCCGGATTCTTTGGCCCGGGCTGAAACACCCGGTTCAGAAGGATTTGTTCTGAAAAAGGATGTGAATCTAAGAGAACTCCTTACAGCGCACAAGCCACCCACCACAGAATCGCTGAAGCAAATGAAGGAACTTATGCCGGATGAGTTTAGTCACCTTCTACTTATTCATGATGCGCTCAAGCCTTATCATATGCACTTCGGTTACCGCGTTGCCAACGAAATTGCAGCATTCATGCTTAACGCACAGAAATTCTGCATAGGCGGAAACGAGATATTGCCGTTTGCCTTCGATCTTCAAGTCATGCAGAAAATACTGCCTAAGATGCACGGCAATGCCTCACAACTCATGGATCCAATAGAAAGCCTCATGACTGCACTGCCCGATTCATGCACGATGAGCAGAAGCAAACTTGCCCGAATGAAAAACCGTCTTGAGCAAGTAGGCTTTGCATCGTTTATTGAGTAGAGTAGCATACAGTAGAGCACGGGGAGGCTTGAGCATGTCAGCAATTGCAAAAGACATTTCTAAACTGCAACCGGCTCTCGACCACTCTTATGACGTAATCTTACAACTCATTCAGCAAGGCGCTTGTTGCGAGGACAGGGTCATCCGGGTTCCGTCTGATTCCGTTTACTACCTTCACTTTGCTGAAGACAACGTTCCAAGCTGGGTGGAGGGCTCACCCTTCCTAAGAAGGCGAGGCACACTAAATCTTTTCGAGCTCAATCTAGTAAACTGTGTCGGACTTATCCGTCTCGGCCCGATAGACCTAGAAATAGAATGCACTAAGCTCACACCTCTCGACTTCCGTAGGCTCATTCATGAGGTCTCTCTGTACCTAATGCGGTTGCCGTTCTCACATAGAGGGCCTGGGTCTGCCTATAGGCCTGTCTACAAAGCAGATAAGTGCATCGAATATCACATACTGATTTATGTAACCAATCTGCTTAAGTCCAAACGCCTGCAAACTGCAGTGGCACAAATCGCAGCCAATCCACACGTGCTGTTTGTGAAAGAGAGGCGTCAGGTGCGTGTAGAGCAGGCTCGCCGTACAGACTCGCTCACAGTAAAAAACATATGTGCCCTCCCCCGCTATTTCGAGCCTATACGTTCCGGATCCAGCCTGTCTAAGAGGTCTCTTAGCAGACGTCTCCAAGGGACTTCTCTTGAAAACCATTTCCCGGGATCCGTCCTGTCCAGTAGGATGATCTCTATACTGGATAACCCGGAAAACCAGTTTGTGCTTCATGTACTTGAATCCATGCTTGATGCCGTAGGACGGGTAAAACTGTCTCCTCAGTGCACTCTTGATATTCACACTGAAGCAGGCAGAATACAAGAGGAAATCGAGCACCTTCTCGGGTACGACCTATTCAGGGAGGTATCAAGGCCTCGCCTGCTCAACCTATCGTCCCAAGTCTTACAGCGCCGGGCAGGTTATCGGGAGATGCTTACATTTCATTCAGAGATGACGCTCCCGCCTAC
>DIQZ01000071.1:1195-4422 GCA_002424305.1 Firmicutes bacterium UBA5449 | reverse complement strand
CATAAGACTTAGTACCCCCAAAAAAATTTATTGCGCGGTATATAAATTATGCGTCATACTGACTCTAAATTATGTTATGACAACTCTACAAATTCGAAATTATCTTTTCTCTTTTTCTCTCAACAGGTAATGCTCTTCAATAGATAAGGTAAAAACCATTGATACTCCCATGTAGATACTCAGCACAATACACTCTAAGACAAGAGTGTTGTAAGGACGAGGATAGAAGCTCATAAATATTGTTGTTAAAAACCTGATTGGAAAATATAATCCTAACCAAGTGGATATTTTATAGAAACGCTTACGAAAGAAAGCAGTCGTTTCATTCGCTTCACTTGTTCTTTTCTGGTAGGCATATTCAAAGCCACCAATAAGGGCTATAAATGGGATAATCCGAATGACAATGAATATGTGAGCCACCTGATCATGAATATTTGAGCCACCGTGATCACCAATAAGTAAGCCACATAACACCCTAATTTCCCAAAGTCATGCTAACCGTTATCCATCCGATAAGAAGGGTTATTCATGTTAAGTACATGGGCCCGAAAGGTAAGGCGGTCCACCAGAGCAGCTGTTAGGGTGGGGTTCTCAAACAACTCGGTCCAGCGCGAAAACTCCAGGTTAGTACTGATAATCACACTGCTTCTTTCATTGCGATCAGAGATGACCTTAAAGAGCAACTCCGACTGGTGGCGGTTAAAACTCAAGTAGGATAACTCATCAATGATTAAGAGATCCGCTTTTTGTAGCTGGCGTTCCAGTTTTAGTAGCTCCATTGTTTCTTTTGCTTCCACCAGCATTGTGGCCAAGGTAGCAGCAGTAGCAAACTTGACCCGGAATCCCGACTGACATGCTCTAATCCCTAAGGCAATACTTAAATGGGTTTTCCCACTGCCCGGGTTACCAACCATTAAGACATTCTGTCGGTTCCGGATAAAGTCACAACTAGCTAGCTGATGGACATACGCTTCTTCAACATGTTTGAGCCTTTTAAAGTCAAACTCCTCAAGCGTCTTCTGACTTGGAAATCCGGCCTGCATAATCCTTCGTTTTTGTTGATTGGCGCTGCGAGAAAAAAGCTCCCGTTTCATTATGGCAATGAGAAAGTCCTCATAGTCCAACTGTTCTTGTTGGCGTAGCACCTCTTGATACTGAGTAAAACTAGGTATTCGAAGCTGCTTTGCATAAAGGGCAATGATCTCGCTTTTGGCGTTCATTGTATCATTACCCCATATTTATTATCGTACCCCGACAGATCAATGAGGCTTATGGGAACGTCGTAGGCAGTAGTTGGCTTAACTGGTTCACATGGTTCCAGTTCACTTTGCACCAAAGAGATTGTTGGTATGATGCCCTTCGGTAAGATGGCTTTGACAGCTAGAACGCGGTCCAAGCCATATTCAAGGCTAAACCTTAGTAGTCTTACGGTATCCTTGGCCCCACCGGGAAAGGTCTTTCCCCAATCTAGCAGCTCACGGGCGGCTGATTTTCGAACAGGCTTAGCATTAAAAACAGATCGAGGCTTTTGTTCCAACAGGGGTAGATAGTGTTTTAGTTGGAAGAAGGTTTCACTGCGACCGTAGCACCTGGTATGATGAGCCACTTCCTCACCTTGATAGTAGCAGCTTAGATGGTTGCCATAGGCCTTAAGGCTAACAGTCTTTCCCACCAGATGGACAGGGACGGAGTATTGGTTTTTATCAAAACGAATTAAACTAGTATCCGACACCCGCACAGTAAGGTTTTTGCCGGTATCGAACACAAAGGCCGGCAGGGGATTTAAGCAATGTTTGTCTGCTTCATACTGCTTCCCGACTGTTTGATCACGGCCCTGGATTCGGTGGTGTCGGTAATTAAGGCAGGCCTCTTTCAGAGTTTCATTGAGTTCTTCGATATTATCTACCCGGGGAACCGGTACCATCACATTGCGTCTCATCCAGCCCACAAGGTTTTCAACCAAGCCTTTTTCGTTTCCGCTGTTGATGTTGCAAAAGTGCAGTTGGAAGGCATAATGGGCACTGAGGGCCTGGTAAAGTGCTTGGGGCTTGGCATAAAGGCCAAAACCCTCTTTTACAGCTACTTTGGCATTATCAAAGATCACCCTTTGGGGTGCGCCTGAGGTATGGGCAAAGGCTTCTACATGGCCTTCTAGAAAGGACTCTTGATTTTGCCGATAGAAGGCTTTAACGAAGATATCAGCGCTATAGCACAGGCGATAGCAAAACAGCTGTACTTTAGTCCTTTCGCCTTTTATATAAACGGTAGCCTCGCCCCAGTCAACTTGGGCTGCTTCACCGGGGTCAAACTCCAGGGGAACAAAGGCTTCTTTTTTAGGGGGCCGCATTTCTCGAACAACGCGGCGGATGGTAGATTCGGATCCGGTAAAGCTATGCTCTTTTACCAATCGTTTATAGATTTGCCTAGCGGTGTGGGATTGTTTGGGTAGGTTTTCTTTTTCGTCGTGAACAAAGCATTGGCGTATGAAGTCTTTGACTTCCTCCGTCACTAAAGAGGACTTTTTCTCGTAAGCTTTGCGTTCCCAAGGAACATGATCGCCCTGGCAATATTTCTTAACGGTATTGCGCGATATACCAAGTTCCCTGGCAATGGCCCTTTGGGACATCTTTTGTTGAACATACATGTGCCTAATTCTGCCATAGAGATCCACGTCAATGATCACGCCTTTCTCCTCCCGCCAATCGATGTTCTTTGATCAATTGTAACAGGAGTTTAATCAAAGTGGCTCACTTTTTCATGATCACAAAGGATTATTTGGCGTCATGAGTGGCTCACTTATTCGTGATCACTGACCATGTTTTTGGCTCACTAATAGAGTATCATACACAATCTGGAGCGAACCCACGCCAACGGACACAGCTGGATCACTTTCTCTTAGATTTACTTATAGTTACGCTACCTTTCTCCGCTTTTCCATGGGGGGTGTCTTGCTGCTTAGCCGTATTCTTACATTGTTGTAGAAGCTGATGTACTCCTCTATCAGCCTTGAGACCTCATTATAATTCATGTGGGAAGTGTTGCGTACCCACTCAGTCTTCATTGAAGAAAAGAAGCTTTCTGCAGCAGCGTTGTCTAAAGGGGTACCCGGGTTGGACATGGATGGGGTAATTCTTGCTGCTGCCAATTCTTTGCCATATTGGTCAGATGTATACTGAGCACCCTGATCACTATGTAAGATTAGTTGCGTACGCAACTAATCTTACATA
>DIQZ01000071.1:481-1021 GCA_002424305.1 Firmicutes bacterium UBA5449 | reverse complement strand
GCTACGGCCTCTCTGACTGTTTTCAAGACGAGGTTAATAGTCTGATCCCGGCTGGTGGCATAAGATACAATCGACCCGTCATACAGGTCTTTAATCACAGATGCATACAGAACACCATCTCCGGTAGGAAACTGAGTGATATCCGTAACCCATCGCTGATTGGGCCCTGATGCTGTAAAATTTCGGGCCAGCAGATTAACATACTTGTGAGCGGCGTTCTTGATACATCTGTAGGTCCGCCTTCGGCGAATCCTAGCGCAGAGACCATATTTGTTCATTATCCGTAACACTGCCTTGTGGTTAATCACTAAGCCAGTCTCTCGTAAGAGCCAGATCACAACCCTGCGGTATCCATAAGTGAAATGGGTAGCTTCTTGGCACGTCCTGATCAGCTTGCTAATGCCTTCATCTTTGTCAACTTTATGCGTCCTGCTTCGCTGCAACCAACTGTAGTATCCGCTCCTAGAAACTCCAAGCATTTTGCATAGGGCTGTGATGGGATACTTGCTGCTCAAGGTCAAAATCACCTTGTACTTTAGC
>DIQZ01000071.1:0-225 GCA_002424305.1 Firmicutes bacterium UBA5449 | reverse complement strand
CCACGCATCCCACCTCTCTAATTCGTGCAGAAAAGTCTGCATGACTTCCACCTGCATCCTAAGCTCTTGGATTAGCTTGTCTGCCTCTTTCTTCGGGCTGTTGGCTTTACGACTAGAGAGCCTACTTTTGGCACGTTTCCGTCTGTCTGCGCGTATCCAATTCTGGATCGCTGTCCTACTAATACTGTATTCCTTCGCCAGACTTCTTGTTGACCAGCCTTCCTC
>DIQZ01000047.1 GCA_002424305.1 Firmicutes bacterium UBA5449 | reverse complement strand
CCTGACACGTGCGGACACAGGTTCGGCCCTGTGCCTGCTGTGGAGACTGCTGATGCGCTGTGTGCTGTCAGCGAAGGTTTGGAAGAACTTGCTCGAACGCTGGAAGCAACCCGTCCGGGTAGGTGGAGCCTGATCATCACTGCAGATCACGGTATGACCAGAGTTGATACGGGTATTACGGCAAGGGATATCATAGGCGATATCACTGACAAAGACGTGCCGATGACCCTTGACGGAGGAGCTCTATACGTTTGGGCAGATGATGACGACAGAGACAAGATTGCTGATGAGCTAAGACAGACTGAAGGCGTAGCTGAAGTCATAGATATTGATGATAAAGCCAGGCGCGAGGAGCTTCATATAGAGCATCCGCGTACACCTTCGCTTATCGCAATATCAGAACGCGGGTATATGTTCATAGAGGCATTGTTGTTCATGGATTATACATTAGGAAGTCACGGAACCTTAATTGACACCGATATAGAAGTGCCTCTTATAGTAGTCGGTGCGAATGCGGGTGCGGTAGACCTCGAGGAAGTCAATTCCATAACGGATATCCGTTCCATAGTGGAGATGTTATTTGACATATGATCTGTCTCACGTGAAGTTTCGCGGCGCAGATACGAGATACATACCAATGTGAAAGTTCTAGATGGCCTGCCAGGGGAGATGCAGTACGTCCTGCTTCCCATGGTGGGCTTTTCACTTTTCACCCTATTCACCTATCCTTTAACTGCACCTGCTACAAGCCCTCTGGCGAGGTTGCGCTGGACCAGCGCAAAGAAGACCAAGGATGGGATTGTAAATAGCACAGATGCTGCCATGAGCGGGTTCCATTCTACAGTGAACCTACCGAAGAAAGATGTGAGACCAACAGGCATGGTTTTGAGTTCCTCGAGGTTTATGAACGTCATAGCGAACATAAACTCATTCCATGCGCCTATGAATGCAAAGATTGCAGATGCTACGATTCCCTGTAGTGAGAGGGGTAATACTATCTTAGTGAAAGCACCTAGTTTAGAGCATCCGTCGATAAGCGCTGCTTCTTCCAGTTCACGCGGAATTTCATCGAAAAAGCCTTTCAACATCCATACGGTGAGTGGTAGTGTAAACGTTGTGTAGCTAACAAGAAGCGACTTATGGGTATTTAGGAGTGCTAGGTTTTTCATAACGATGAATAACGGGATAATAATGACCTGCGACGGAAACATTTGAACGCCGAGGATCATGATGAGAGCAGGAGAACGCCCTGGAAATCTGAACCGTGAGAAGCCGTATGCTCCGAGTGAGGCAACGATTATTGAGAGGGCAGTAGTCAGGATTGCCACATACAAGCTATTTAAGAAATACTTTGGAATCATAGTCTCCCCGAGTACCATTCTATAGTTGTCCAGTGTAGGGTTTTTCGGTATGAGTCTTGGTATTCGAGTAAAGGTTTCACTGGTGGGTTTGAAAGATGTAGATATCATCCAAAGGAACGGAAACAGCGATATGAACATTACTGCTGCAGCAGCTACATAGATTACTGCATACTTAAGTAACGCTCTGTGTCCTGACCTTGGATTTCTCACTATAATGTCTCCTCCCGCATCAAAAGCTTGAGGTAAATAGCGGTTACAATCATAACCAGCACAAACATGATCATGGCCAGCGCAGAGGCAAGACCCATCTGAAGCCTTCCGAACGCCATCATCCATGTATAGATTCCCAGCACCATTGTGCTGCCTGCAGGGCCTCCCTCAGTCATAACGAACATCTGGTCAAATACTTTGAAATCCCATATTGTTGACATGACGATAAGGATTGTAATAAGGTTGCGAAGCATTGGGATGCTGATAAGAGTTGTTTTTTGCCAGAACCCTGCCCCGTCAATCTCAGCAGCCTCGTATACCTCGTTCGGGATTGTTTTCAAACCGGCGAGTAGACTGACTGCGACAAATGGGACACTCTGCCACACCACTACTATGATTACTGCCCAAAAAGCAGATCCGGCTCTGGCGAGCCACGGGAAGCTGGCAAAGGATTTTAGGCCGATTTTCGATAGTATGTAGTTTAAGATCCCGAATTGGTCATCGTATATCCACTTCCACAGGATAGACGAGGCGACTCTCGGGATTACCCAGGGCACAAGAACGGAGACTGCTACTATGTTATTTCCTGGGAAGTCCTGGTCAAGAAGGATGGCTATAAGTAGTCCAAAAAGCATGGTAAGAGCAACGCATGCGAATGTGAACCAAATAGTAATCTTGAGCGAGTACCAAAACTGCGGATCTGACAGGATGGCTGCGTAATTTGCCAGTCCGACAAAAGGTGGGTCTTCGCGGAGGATATCCAGGATGTAATAGCGTTTAAAGCTAATTACTATAGCTTGCACCAGAGGTACCAGGATAACAGCGAATATCCCTACCATTGCCGGCAGAATGAATAGGTAGGCGATCCCGTTCTTCTTTATTTCGCGTAGAAGCGACCTTGATGCGGGACGGGTCCAAGCCCGTCCCGCATTCTTATGTAATCTGTCAACTTGTTTTTGCATTGTACAGATGCTTAACTCCTACTCTTGATATCCGAATAGAAGGTTCATGGCTTTTGCAAGGTCTGTCATGGATTGCTCAACAGTCTTCTTCTCCAGCAAGATTTCTTGCATCGCAGTAATGAGGATCTTGGTGTTTTCGACTTGACCCCACTGATGAATCGCAGGGTATGTGCGTCCGTATTTCAGGTTATCAGCGTAGACAGACAGCACCGGGTCATTGGCGATAGACGGATCCTTAAGTATGGATGTTCTCGCAGGGAAGAACTTAACAAGATCGGCCCATGCCAACTGGTGCTTGGGCTCGAGTAAGAGCCTCATGTAATCCCAAGCAAGATCTTTTTTCTTTGACTGAGAGAACATTACTACGTTACTTCCGCCTGTGAAGCTTGCAGTCTGCTTAACAGCAGGAATCGGGGCGACGCCGATTTTCCCCTTAAGATTGGGGTTGTCGTTCTGGAATCTGTCTACCAGTAAGGGGAGGTCAATAACTATCCCAAGAGTCTCTGTGGTGAATGCCTTACGGCTATTGAGTACGCTCCAGGTGACTGAGCCTTCAGGGCTCACCTTGTGCTTGAGATAAAGATCTGCGAAGAGTCTAATGGCTTCAATTGCCTCCGGGCTATCCACATTGGATTTCCAGCCCTTATCAGTCTGTATCGCTATTTCTACGCCATTCATCCATATAAGTGGCATGAACTCGTGCTGAGAGCCGCCGTTTACCGAGAACCCGAACCGATCAGGCTTGCCGTCACCGTCGAGGTCCTTCGTGAGTTTCTTGGTTACCTCTATGAATTCATTCCACGTCTTGGGAAATTCTTTGATTCCTTCTTCTTCGAGCCAGTCTTTGCGGTAAATCATACATCTGTTTCCTGCATACCAAGGCAGGCCGTAGAGTTTGCCGTCTAAAGTCGCACTTTCTACGAGTGCAGGGACAAATTCAGAGGCATAACCTAAGGCATTGATGCGTTCAGTTACGTCCTCGAGCGCACCCATGTAAGCGTAGTCCGGTGTCCACGTTGTTCCGAGTTCCGCCACGTCGGGAGCGATTCCCCCGGTAATCGATGTTAGGAACTTCTGTTGTGCTCCGAGCCAAGGGATCCAGCTTAGATTGACTTTTACGCCGGGATGAGCAGCTTCAAACTCTGTATTCACTGCATTAAAGAAAGCCTTTGCACCGTCGGGGTTGCCGGTTTCCATCATCCATACTTCAAGAGTAGTTGCGCCTGAAGCTATACCTACCGTCATCGTCATAATAAGTAAGACCACACCCAAAACCACGGATAACCTAGAGAACTTGGACTTAGCAGTCATACATGTCTCCTCCTCTTTTGGATTGGGGTTGCTACTGAATATGGTTCTACGAAATTATTCTATTTCCTCCAGTAAATGCGATATAAATTTCCTGATAGTTGTGTTGTGGTAGCTGCCGCATAGTGGGTGTGTAAGTGCGGTGGTCTTTGCCACATTTCCTGGAGTGGAATCGAAGAATGTCGCTGATGAAGGGATTTGGGGGTATGGGAGGGAATACCAACATAGGAATAAGGTGTTAGCACTTTACTGCTGGATCGTAATACGGAAGTGTTGCTCCATTGGAATGAGACATGCTGTGAGGTGTAGGTAGTGACCAGTGTCACAACCGGTAGAAACGATTACTTGCAGCCGTATTTAGAAGACGCTATCGGGCGCGCTGACAGAATACGGTTTATTGTGGCATTTGTCATGGAGTCAGGAGTAAAACTGCTTGTACCTCAGCTTAAGCGGGCAGCAGACAGAGGGGTTTCTATTCAGCTCTTAACCGGTCTCTATCTATCTGTTACTGAGCCGTCCGCGATATATTACTTGTATGATAAATTGGGATCCGCTATCGATATTCGTGTCTATAACGAATCGATAAGAGCGTTTCACCCAAAGTCCTACATATTCGATTGCGGAGACGAAGGCGAAGTATTCGTCGGGTCGTCTAATCTGTCTTTATCTGCATTAACCACAGGAGTGGAGTGGAACTATCGTTTTTCGAAGAGTGAGCATCCCAATGATTACCTACGCTTTTCAAATACTTTTGATGAATTATTTTATTATTGCTCACAGCCGGTAACACCGGAAGTGCTCAAGGATTATGCCTTGCGTTGGAAAAAGCCTGCCTTTGCTCGATCAGAAGAAAAGTCAGCATTATTGGTGCCGACAACGAAGCCTGAACCCCGCGGGGCTCAGATTGAGGCACTCTACTATTTGAAGCAAGCCCGCACCGAAGGAGTGGATAAGGGAATAGTAGTAGCAGCGACCGGTGTAGGTAAGACACACCTGGCAGCATTTGATGCTTTGCCGTTCAAGCGGGTGCTTTTCATAGCCCACCGCGACGAAATAGTAAATCAGGCATATGATGTTTTCCATCAGTTGAGACCTCACTGCAGGTTAGGTTTTTATACCGGGACACAGAAAGATGAAGGAGCAGATGTTTATTTCAGTACTGTACAGACGCTGAGTCGAAGCGAGCATTTGGAAGCACTTCCCCCGGACTATTTCAATTACATAATTGTGGATGAATTTCATCATGCGGCCGCTGAAAGCTATCGAAAGGTAATAGACTACTTCGAGCCCGATTTTCTCCTTGGTCTGACTGCTACGCCTTTTCGCATGGACAACCAGGACATTTTCTCTCTTTGTGATGATAATGTCATATATGAGATTTCACTGAAGCAATCAATTGAAAGAGATTTGCTGGTGCCATTTCGATATTACGCTGTCTATGATCCTACTGATTACGACCGTATAGAAGTAGCAAACGGACGCTATGTAGTTGAAGACTTGGAACGTCAGTTGTCCTATAAAGAAAGAGCGGACTTGATCATAGGACAGTATCGCAGATTGGCCGGGGAACGCACGTTGGGGTTTTGTGTATCCATCAAGCATGCTGAGTACATGGCTGAGTACTTTACCGCTAACGGAGTGGCAGCAGCTGCAGTTCACAGTGGTTTGCCCGGAAATGACCACGCAATGGATAGGCACGAAGCAATTGAAGCGCTGGAGCAAGGCGAAATTAAGGTCGTTTTTGCGGTAGACATATTCAATGAAGGTGTTGATATCCCTTCTCTTGATACGGTCATGTTTCTCAGACCCACAGAATCATATGTGATATTTCTGCAGCAGTTGGGGAGAGGTCTTCGTAAATACCTGGACAAAGAGTATCTTACTGTGATTGACTTTATCGGCAACTACAAAAGAGCGCACTACATACCCCTTCTCCTTGCAGGTGAAAACCCATGGACTGCCCAGCCTCCCGGCCTTCGTCGGGTGGAAGACCACGAGTTCCCTGAAGGCTGCATAGTCAACTTCGATCTTCGTATCATTGACCTGTTTGAAGAACTCGCTGCTCGTGATCCCCTACCAATCAGGATGAGGGATACATACTGGCGAATAAAACAGTCTCTCGGGAGAAGGCCTAATCGAGTAGATGTATATAAAGGTAGCGACATACCCTTTAGAGAATATGTTAAGGACGGATGGCTCAGGTTCCTGGAGTCTGTGGGGGATCTCGAGCCGGAAGAAGAAGGCTGGCTAGGGACTCCGGCAGAGGATTTTCTCATTGAGATTGAGCAGACCCGTTTGACTAAGGCTTACAAGATTCCTACTATTAAGACCTTCCTGCGTGAAGATACTATCGTATCAAGAGTAGAGCTCCAGGAAATTGCACAATGCATGATGGAATTCTACCGTGATTACCCGATGCATCAAAAAGATTTGGGAGATCGTAGCCATCGAAATTGGAGAACCTGGGGAGTTGAACAGTTTGGTAGTCTAGCCAAGAAAAACCCTGTGAAATACTTATCGAATGGGCGCTTCTTTCACTATGATGAGATAAATCAGACTATGTACTTAGACCGAGAAATCGAGCAATTCATGTCGCCACGGCTGGCAGCCCACTTACGAGATATTCTGGAATTCCGCAGGATTGACTACTTCCGACGTAGATTCAAAAATTGAGATGAAAAGGATGAGAAAGTTGTCCGAGTGCGTATTCTGCAACATACCGAGAGATGAAATACTTGTCGAGAACAACTTAGCCCTAGCTTTTTTTGATAGATATCCGGTGAATCAAGGGCATGTCCTCATAGTGCCGAGGCGGCATGTAGAGACCTATTTTGATGCCACTTTAGATGAGAAAGATGCAATTACCCGTCTACTCATCGAAGTCAAGAAGAAGCTGGACGACGCATATCATCCAGACGGCTATAACGTAGGGGTGAATATAGGATCAGCTGCCGGGCAAACCATATTTCATTTGCATGTTCACGTAATCCCGCGATATTTGGGAGACGTGCCTGATCCACGTGGCGGTATTCGCCGCATCAAGAAGAGCCTGGTTCCTTATGCGGCTGAAGGAGAGGGGCAATAGGCTTGGCGCCTTACTTGGGAGGCAAAGAAAGATTGATATATAAGACAAGAACAGGGATTGAGTATGATTTGACTGAGTGGCCTCAGTCTCATGTTGATTTTCTGAGACGTGCTTATCTGCATTACTTAAACGACGTGAAGTATTTGGATTTCGCTGCTTTGATTTTTGAGCGCGATAGCCCCTTACATGGCATAACCAATCCAACAAAAGTACCGCTTTTCAGGGTATTGACGGACTTGAAATATCGTCTAGGGGTTAAACAGAATTACTATGTTAAGGATTGGGAAGGCGATATTGACCCTGAGTGGCCACTAACCGAGTAGG
>DIQZ01000072.1:8700-8984 GCA_002424305.1 Firmicutes bacterium UBA5449 | reverse complement strand
AAACCGGGAGGATATCGCTTGAAGAAAGCTTAGAAAACTTGTTAGTCCATCATCCCAAAAAACCGGTGCAGCTCGTTGTTAAGCAGTGACGGAAACGAATCTCTAACATCTTTAGCACTGGAAGATGATCCGATAACGTCAAGTTCTTCAAATGTCGGACCATCAGGAGACCAACCGGTAAAACTGATGACTCTCATGGTCCGCCCGGGAGGAGGAATAAGGACATCTAAAAGTTTGTTTGTGAGATCCTCGTGATGGCTTACCAAGAAGACCTGACGTCTGTA
>DIQZ01000072.1:7667-8506 GCA_002424305.1 Firmicutes bacterium UBA5449 | reverse complement strand
GATACGCCTGAACCATATGCAATCTGACGTAACAATCCTGCCAGTCTTGGAATCTGATTTAAGTCAAGTGAAGAAGTAAAGTCGTCAAAAGCAAGCACATCTGCCCATAGAGTATTTCGCAGAGCCGCGTTCAAAGATATTAGAGAAGCAATACCCAATAATGATTTCTGCCCAGACGATAAGCAGCTCAGAGTGCGGTTGTCTCCTGTTGAATAACGCCATGCAGACTGCCGCCTTATCTTTCTCATATCAAGCTTGCTCGGACGGAATCCTGAATCTATCTGTAACCTCCCCAAGATACCATCAATACTTCCCGCAAAGCCTTTGCGCTTTTCCGGGGCTATTAATTGGACCGCCCCTATTACTGATTTCGCGCCTCCCGACTCAGATTTCAAAGCATCTTTCAAACCATCGAGTTCATTCTTCATTGCCTGATATGCCATATCAGATTTTCTTGCCCGTTCATCTTCTTCAGCTTGCTCTTCAAAATTAGCCCAAGCCTCTGTGCATAGCGCCAGTCTTTGGAGAGCGTCGCCGTTCTCTTCAGTGCTTGGGATTTCGGTGTACATCTTCAATTTCTCAGCAAGTTCCTCAATAGAAACCATATCACTGCGGTGTTTCGGAATTGCCTGGTTCAATTCAGGGGCTCTATCCAAAATGCGCATAAACTCCTTCGATTTTTCGATGGTCTGGCTCAGGCACTTCGAACTCACTTCAAGTTTTGAGACCTCTTCACCTAAGGCGGTGCGTTGGTCAATCTGCTTCTGAACCCAGTTCATCATTTGCACGTCCAACGGCGGGTCTGGTTCATCCACTTCTCTCTTAGCAGACTCAAGCCA
>DIQZ01000072.1:6410-7505 GCA_002424305.1 Firmicutes bacterium UBA5449 | reverse complement strand
GAAGCCAACGCAAAACATCATCAGGGGCTCTTTCAGATGAATCTTTCCCGGGCTTTCCTTGAAACAGCCAAGCGTTGCCGCTCCGCCTGAGCTCTACAAGGATCTCTACCAGACCTATGCCATCATCAACTGCCGATTCATAACGCCTCAGAGATCCCTCCACCAAATGGCGCCTCTTGATTAACTCCTCAACTACTTGCTTAAGTTGTTGATACTCGAGTTCCATCTCGCTAATCCTTTCTCCAGACACCGCAATTTCGCTTACAAGCCCTTCACCTCTAGTACTTGCCGCGAAAAAAGCCCTAATCTGCTGCTGCAATGACGACTCCTTTAGCTTCATCTGTCTTCTATGGCTTACCAGTTTCCGAAATGATTCACCTAAAGCTTCCAGAATCATCGAAGCAGGCAAATCTGCTGTCAACTCATGAGCAGAATCACTCTTGAGGCATTTCCTGTAGTCATTTACCAGATCTACGAGGTTCTCTTTCCATTGCTTGCGCATTCCACCACTCTGCACTGTTAATGGTCTCTTCGGCGTAGAGCCTTGAAATCCAAAATCACCGAGCACTTCGGATATCTCTTCCGATGCCGCATCCAAAGTCGATTCCAACTCCTGCGCATTCGAGGAACGCTCAGATTCTATCTGGGCTTTCGGCCTGAACCCGGACCGAGTGACGAAGCTCTCCTCGAATTTTTCTACCAACGATACTCCGTGTTTACTCGCTTCACGAATCTCCCCCAGCGGAATGTCTGAAGCAAGCAGGAACTCCTCAATGTATACCTCAGCTTCCTCCTCCTCAAAGAGGTATTTCAGAATATCTTGATAGTAAAAACCTGCTCTCGCATGAAGGGGCTTAACATCATCATCAACTCTAAGCTCACGACCGCCTGTCCATTCAACATCACACTCTTTCCGTGAGAGTTTAAGAATAGCCTCGATTGTTTTCTCCTGTTTCGACCGCAGACTGACTTTTGCAGCAACTCTGCCATGCTTCTCATCATACGATAGGAGTGGCTCTCTCTCCTTGTAATGGTGACCGGTCAGTACCAAACAAAGTGCGTCAATCAAGCTGGTTTTTCCTGCACCATTAGGGC
>DIQZ01000072.1:0-6199 GCA_002424305.1 Firmicutes bacterium UBA5449 | reverse complement strand
GCGTCTGTGTTAACCACGTTTTCCCCCACAAACCCTCTGAAGTTGTCTAGAACCAGAGACTTCACCCTGGTGATTCTATCGTTCACAAGACCACCTCATCTGGCTTTTTCTTAATGTCATCCAGCCTCCCTTGCACCCAGGCTTCGATTCTCACTTTAGGTGGCAACTTCTGGGCAACACAGTCTATGATGACCGAGACTAGCTCTTGGTGATCTGTTGAGAGATTTCTCGAGCGAGCCTCTTCCTGTACACGATTACTGAACGCGTCCGTAGATATAGGTTCAATAGAAGACCCCAACTGATCATAAGCCAAATCAAGAACAATACCGGAAATGACATTTTCAGCATCCTTCTGAAGCGTGAATATGACAGCAAACTCGCCCCTGCTCCAATCCTGGTCACTTGCTAACATGAGAGAATCATAAAACTCGAGTCTCTCCCTCTTTGACACAGAAATCAGGCAATATACCGGGATCTTCAGCCCCACTTGCTCAAGGTAATCTTTTAGTATGTGCATGGTATTACCGAGCAGCCCCTTGACCTTATATGTAATGTTAGATGAACCTTGGCTACCATCAGATATATCACAGAGCTTGACAAAACATTCGAATTCCTGGCTGGTGTCCTCTACATCACTTAGGTGTATAACAGCTGCAATATCAGAAATATACAACTCCTTGAATTCCAGAATTGCATCACTTGAAAGGCCGAAATACAAAGGCGGGTTCATGGAGCGCTTCGTTGCATCAATAGTCTCGTCTTCAGAAGCAACATGGGATTTACCTACGACCTGACCCATCCGGATCCCTCCTGATACGTCCTCTGTCTCGTACTCGCTTCTTTGACCTGTCTACAACCAGACTTGGAAACGCTAATCTCCTTCTCACGTTCTCCAGAAGTTCAGATACATTTGCAGGTTTCCGACTGCCTCGACCGAGGAGATCAAGGAAACTGATTTGATATACAGAAACATACTTGATTTGCTTCATGCCATTTACAGGTACATCAGCATTCTTCTTCAGTTGAACTCGTACTCTTCTGGGACTAAACTCGCTATCTATCACAACCTGTACTATAAGGTTATGGTCGCCTATATCCTCATGGAGCAGTTCGCCTTGCTGGAACACTGACTCGCGGTGTGCTAGCACGAGCAGGCCGCAATGGGAAGAATCATCGCCCAAGGGAAACCTCAGCCCTAACCCCAACGACTGACAGGACTTGACGAGCTTATCAATATGAGCCCAACCGAGACTGTCGTGTTCTGTATTATTCAGAACCCCCAAGAGGTAGACGAGGACAAAGTATGACGAGATGATTATCCCTCGTTCCTTCAGAGAAGCATACCACCCGGACCGGAATTGCAGACCCCGGTATCTGATATGCCATATGTGTTCTGATAGTATAGTTAAGTCCTTCCTGCACTGAATATCGAGATACTCGGGAAGCCGGCCAAAGAGCCGTTCATACTGAGAATCAGGACCTGAATCTGGCAATAGCCAGTTTCTGACCTGACTCAGCAATACATCTGCGCAAGAGATGCTTGACAACAGCAGATAGTAAAACGGTGAACCGTAAGATAACCAGTCTCCCGTAAGTATTCGCCAAAACACTGCCTTGTAAACTTGCCTCCAGAAATCGTCAGCGGCTAAGTAACCATTAGGCTCTTCCGCCAACAAAGAAGCATCAGCATGCGTGAAACAATTGCCGGACTCCCTGATAGATTTAATACTGGTTTCCCTTGCTCTGCTTGCATCTGCATAGGCTACCAACATTTGCTTTTGCTCGAAGGTTAAATCCTTGTAAGCATGCACAAAGACTGCGTTAGGCGCACTCCAACCTATTTCTTCCAAGTTGGTTCTCTTTTCTTTATGCTGCCCACCCGGTGGGTCCAGTTCAAATTCCTCAAGAACCTGTAGTGTAGTATGCCGAACCTGAGGTTCAGGACTGCCAAAGCCAGAGAAAACAATGTTCTTGCATCTTAGCCGATCTCTTAGTAAGTCCCGTCCCCACTGCCTATCGCCCCAATGCTGCAACTGCCGTTCAGTTAGAAGTATAGTCTCACAAACGCTATCCTTCGCCTTCTTTGATAATCCTTCGAGATCCGATGCACACCCATTGATATGATAGACTCTGAGAGGAGACGGCTGGCTATTCTGCTGCCGTATGCCTGCCACTTTTCTGTAGTGCTGTAAGTTAGATACACTGTGCACTGAGCTTCTATTACTGGAATGCCTAAAATCTAAAGACTCTTGGTAGGCTCTTTCTAAAGATGTATCGTAATTAGCTGTAATTACTTCCTCAATCACTGACTCACGAGCCAGGCAAGCAATGTATCTGTGCGCTCTACTAATCTTAAGAGCGGTAAACTCCTGAATCTGCAGGACTTCCAGTACCAATTCTGGGAAGTTCTTCTTACCCCACAGATACTCCTCGCAAACTTCCGCAAGGCCTCTTTTCTTCCCACATAATTCCTTAGGACAACCGCAACAAGGCTTAAAGCCTAGACGACATCCGGACTTTATTGAACGCTCTCTAGAGAGTTGGTGACAAACAGAGCATATCATTTTGCCAGTATGTGCAATCTTCTTCCCGTCCGGTCCTGTGCACTTTAGCGACAACCCGGCACCTAGAAAGGGAATGACTCCTCCGACAAGGACTCGATCAACAAGCCTGAGAAACTTTGTTTCAGACTTCACTAAATCAGACTGTGATGATTTCCTCACGTCAACCTTATTCTTTTTCTTTATCTCACGTACTGTATTGCTTTGCCACTCACTGTCCGATTCCGGTATTAATCTAAGCTGCTTGGCCATACCCCAACATCCTCCTGCAATTCGGGTGTATACGGCAAGTCCTAACATAATGTTCCATTCTACCCTGCTGTGCCCAAATCCTTCCTATTCACACCGAACCTACATGTATGCTCCATTAATATAAACTCAGTTCATAGAAAGAAGAGCTGATTCATTACGTGGGTGAGAAGGATTTCGTTGCACATGACGACCATACTGTTTGGGAGATTCTAAGGTATTTCAAGCGTGTAGGGTCATGAGGACAGCTTCCGCCAAGCTAGGTTCATAAGGTGACACAACATTGATTGAATTGCACGTCACAATCCTTGACCCCAAAACGAACCTTATCAAAGATCGTGATAGTCAATAGCCTTGTTGGTCTGCAATAACAGAGGAGTTTGCTCTGCAACTCACCGTAATCCTATTGTGCAATTTCCGATAGTTTCACGCTACAGCAAACACCTTAATTGCGATACGGTCCAAATCGGCAGCATTTCAATTGCCCTTCCGTCGGAATAGCAACAAGCAAGATGGCGTATGGCGTTTGTGGGTTTAAGACGACGTCGGACCCTAGTGTCACTTCGACTTGGGTCCGGCAATGTGAATGAAGCTATCTCTATCCTTCCTACTTCCTTTATGGCCGATCCCCTTGCGCAGACCTTGCTGTTAGACAAAGTCGCAACTCACTCATCTAGCACGTATCGCAATGCTCTTTCCATTTTTCTATGATTTTGTCCATTCTACACCACAAGGTATCCAGACAACTGAGCCCTCCAGTTATACCAATGCTTATAAATCCTTCTTCAGTGTCGTTTCTATGACGGGGAATTTCAAATATCTCATATTTAATCACTGAATGTTTTATTGACTTTGGTAGTAGTTGTGACCTTCTTTTGATTCCTGCAATCATATCCTCATCTGGAATATCATCTGTATTACAGAGGGATAAGAAGGATGGTGGAGGCTTAAATTCATTATTGAATATGGGTAGTATTAGCCTCATAATATTATCCAAGTCTTTATAAAAACCGTCGGAGGCTAAAGGTGGTTTATAAATGACCTCCAGTGCAATTGGGTTATATAATGGCTGTAGGATTTCGTATTTTTTCTTGTAATCATTTAGTTTCTTTTGAATTGCTACCTTGAATCTTTTGGTGTCGCCCACAGTTATTGGGGTATGAGGAAGTTTAATCTTAAGCGGTGAATGCGTTATCCATTTTGATAGCGAATCCGATTGATTCCTCGCCCATTCCTCAAATTGCTCCAGACCTAATCGTTCAAATCTGCTATTCGATATTAATCCTGCTAATCGATATAAAAGATAAACATCTTTTATGTATAGCCTACAGGTCTTAAAAAAATACTCCTGAAGTTGCATTTTATAAAGCTGTATCATTTTTTCGTATGTTTTCTCACCAAATAGCCCTATATACTTGCTTCTATTCTTGACCCATTGCTTGTAATCAAGAACTGTATCGTCGTGAACATCGTCCAAGTTTCTAGTGCCATAAAATTCTTTTATGTCTTGCATAAGACTTATATAAGAAAAGTAATCATTATACTTACCGTCTAAAATATCATTAGCCAATTTGAGATCTTCAAGAAAATATCTTAGTGGGTAAAAAGATGAACGAATGCAAGGTTCTTCTTGGCCTAAATGGTATTCTGCAGACAAATATCTTATTTGTTTATCATCATTGTAAACAAGCCCTTTTCTTTTAATACCGCTATCCTGCATTGGTTTCCCAAATAAATCAAGTAGGTTTTTCACAGCTGTATGAATGTGAGGTGGATTATTTGCAGACGGGGTTATAGAAAGCTCAGCAATTATTTCACTTCTATACGATTTTCTCGATCGTTGTGTCATTCTCTTAGATATTTTCTGTTGGAAATTCATTTTTTCGTGTATTTTCATAGACTTTTTTGATTTTGGTTCTATATTAAATGAATAATAACTTAAGCCTTTTCTTCTCCGCCATTGATATCTACCATATTGCCCCTTAGGGGTTTCAAGGTACTCTGAAGTAGGCATTCCATAATACTCATAAACTGACCTTATAAACATTCGCGAGTTATTCAATCCTTTCAATACGCGATTCCATCTAACTATGATACTCCCAACGTATGTGTCATCTAGCAACCCATATTGGTGTATTACCTCCTGTCGCCAATTCTTCCGATATCGGGTGTTTTGCAACGTGTGTCGCTAATCGTTCTCTTTTTGCTAATATTATCCATATTGCACAAAACTCCTGCAGGAGATATGAACATGTTGGGGATCTTTGGTAAGGGGACATCATGTACGGCCTCCGTACAACTATGAGTGTTTGATGTAGTGAAAAACATGCTGATACCTAGAAACCATACCAAAACCCAAATTATACCGAATATAAGTCTGCTGATGCCTCTCACTTATTCACTATTACGGAGAGCAATTGGTTTTAGGGAAATCTAGCACTAAAACGAAGGGGGCTGACGACTGGTTGGCCAATCCATCGTGACCTAGCTGAATACCGGTGTTCCTGTATCTACTTCACATCATCCAGGGCAGTATCGAGCTATCATCAGCTTGGATTGCACTTGCTGTATTGTACCCGGTGTCCTCCGGACAAATCAAGTATCGCGTTACGTCTTCTCAACCCCATCAAAGAACGCTTCATATAAGCTATGGCATCCTCGATTTCCTGGGGATCGAACTTGTTACCTTTTATGCGCCTAATCTCTCTTATGGTTCTTTTATCATCGTCATCTTCCCGCATAGCGGTGCCATACACAAAACTGACAGAGGCCAACAACTCCATTTCTTTAGGTGATCGCCCTGCGAGTTCTCCAATCACATTTTCAATAATAGACATAGAGCCATCTAACTCTTGACAATATTCCCTAATAGGCTCATTGGTATTACTACCAGGACGATATTGTGATCTGCAGTTTGGACTATTGTCTTCTATAACATCACGAATCTCAAGCCATTCAACACGATCAGTTGCTTCATAAGAATACGGGCCGTAGCAATGAATCCGGTGGTTAATCGCTAAAGGAACACCGCATTGATTAGCCTCCCCTCTAAAAGAGAGTCAAAGCTAATTGCCTTATCCTCCTGAGTCTTTGAAACTCAGGGAAATCGATAAACCGAACTTCCGATTGAGTGAGTCACTAATTGTGGTTGAGGGTTACGACGAGAATAACCTTTCGGTATGAGTCATGACCATGGTGGATAGATCATCCCAGGTTGATAGATCATCCCAGGCTGAGAGTGCGCTTCATCTGCACCACATCCACTACTTCTAATCTAGGACGTTCGCCTTTCCCCTTGGACAGCTCCGTAAGTCCAGGCATATGCATAAATTCCCACCACCCCCCGACACTTCTGCAGGAATCACCAATCCCGCGCAGAATAATCGTAC
>DIQZ01000101.1 GCA_002424305.1 Firmicutes bacterium UBA5449 | reverse complement strand
GAACATGGCACAAAATCAATGCTCTAGTCAAATATAAAGTCGATTCCTTCGCTGGAGGCGATGAATCCTTCCTTTCTTGCGCGTTTCAAGCCTTCAGAGTCTGGTTCAATTCCAATCATAAGAGACATTTCTAAGACTTTGCTTCGCATGACCTTATACATAAGATCTGTGCCGATATTTCCTGGGCCCAATATTGCTACCTTAATACGTTCTTCCATAAACCCTCCTCCTATCACATTAGCGTCATCTCTCTATGCTTCTGAAAACGCAAGGTATTTCCTAGGCTCAACTGGACGGACTCTCTCTTTGCTTGTCAAGGTGTGTTTGTACTGTTGTTTTTTCACGACAAGCCTCTATGCACAGTGCTCCCATATGCTATTTGCATACCACAGATACTTCTCCCAGGCGGTCAAAGACCGCTCTAACATGGTCTCCGACTCTTAGGTTGTGAACCGGCGTAAACGATCCTGACATAACGATTTCACCTTTTTTCAGAGGGTACCCAAGTTCATACAGCTTATTGGCCAGCCATACTACGGCATGGACGGGGTTGCCTGAGACTGAGGAACCGGTGGCTGAATCAATCAGTTTCCCGTTCTGGAAGATAGTCAGCCCAATATACCTCAAGTCATAGGCCTCCAAGGGCCTCATGACGCCGCCCAAGATAATGCGTGCATTGGCCGCATTATCCGCAATTGTGTCGGGAACCGTGACCCGCCAGTCTTCAAACCGACTGTCCACAATCTCGAGGGATAGCATAATCCCCGCAGTTGCGCAAATCACATCAGCCACACTCACATCAGGCTTATTCAGGTCGTCTTTGAGAATAAATGCTATCTCCGCTTCGATCTTGGGGGCAATAAACTCACTCATTACCAGTGGCTCCTGTTCCATCATCACGGCTTTGTGCGTTATGATTCCGTAGTCCGGTTCCTCCACATTGAATTGCTGCCTTAGTTTCTCACTTGTAAAGCCTATCTTTTTGCCTACAATCCGGTGTCCCTTAGCCAATTTCAATTCAGTGATACTTCTCTGAATTGCATAGCCGTCCTCAGTAGTGAATATGGGAAATCTTTCGGAAAACGGCTTGATGGTTCTCCCTTGTTCCTCTGCCTGCAGCAACTCCTCCGCCAGTTGGTCGATTTTCTCGTGATCCAAATTCATCTGCACCATCCTTCAATTTCCGCTATACGGATATGCTTTCCAATACCTACAGACAAAAAAAGTAACCGGCTCTATCCCTACCGTTTATCTGTAGCCTGCGCAATCTGAGCCGATGTCTCTTCAAGGTCCCTGATGAGGGTTGGGATATCATGCGTCATCCTGGCAACAGGGATTCGAAGACTAACCGCACCTACACAGTTTGTCTTCGAATCCAGTACGGGCACTCCGATACAGAACAGGCCTATTTCTGATTCTTCGTTGTCAGTGGCATAACCTTGTTCTCGCACTTTGTTGAGCTCAGCCCTGAATTTCTGAACGTCTGTTATGGTATTGGGAGTAAGAACCACAAAAGAAAGATCGCTCAGGATTCTATTCCTCTTCTCTTCCTCATAGAAAGCCAAGATGCACTTGCCTACAGATGTGGCGTGGAGATGATGCGTTTCGCCGACACCAGGAGTATAAATCAGTCTTCTCTGAGCGCCTATGGTTTCCACACATAGTATTTTTGACTCAAACTCAATAGCAAAATTAACAGTTTCGTTGTATTTTTCGAAGATGTCTCTTAGGAATACCCTGACTATGGAACGTATCTCGTTGAGTGGCTTTACCTTGGATCCTAAAATGAAAGCCCGGTAACCCAGACGATACTTACCGCTCTTCTCATTTTGACTTACATAACCCAGGAATTCCAGAGAGCTGAGGAGCCGGTGGACAGTACTAAAAGGCAAGTTAACCCTAGTTTTTATTTCCGTGATGGAGAGCTCATCTTCCTGGAGGCTAAACTGCTCCAAGATGTGAAATGCCCTTGTAATAGACTGGACTTGATACTTGTTGTCCATGACCATGTTTAAAATTCACTCTTTCTTCTGATGTTACTTTCAATACATTACAAGACCTAGAAGTTCTTCCATTAATCCCTGTTACTACTAATTGGTATAGATTACCGCATATTTCTTGTCAACAGAAATGCTTTCCGCAGTACGGTGATTTCGATAGCGTTGTCCTTTATCTGAAGGCATAGGCCAGACTACGCTACGGGTCGATATCTAAAGACTCCCATATTGCAGGCAAAGAATTGGCTATGGCCTTGGGCCAGTGTCATTCATTGACGAGTTTGAAGACCTGATTCTAAGAGACGTGCAAAAGGAAGGATACGAGGCTGAAGAAGAATAGCTATGTGGAAGTGCTTCAACCCGCACTGAAAGAGCAATTCGGCATACGAAAGAGACCATAATTCTTCCTTCTCTTTTCTAGTTCTTCTTTCATTAAGCATGGCGTTACAATTGACTCTATTCCATTCTAGTGATTTCGCCCACCTTTCAGTGGAAGCCTGATAATGTTTTGGAATCCTTTAGCCGGAGCACTAATAAATTCAATGGTGCCATGGTGTAGAGAAAT
>DIQZ01000096.1 GCA_002424305.1 Firmicutes bacterium UBA5449 | reverse complement strand
ATAACGACCAGCCTCCTACCCGATCGCCTAGTGATAGGATTAATGGGTATGATGGAGTGTCGCTATAGAGCTATATAGCGTAGCTTGGATTGGTCATTCGGCTTCGCCCCTTAGTTACTTAGCCTCAAGAACTCCCTCAATGGCATTTGACAAAGTGACGTTGAATATCCAAAGGCCGATCCCGGCCAGGGCTGCAGCCACTATTGTCTTCGCCGGGGCGGGTTTAAGAGAATGTGCGTCATGCCATCGCCATCTATTCCGTCGGGCTAAGAGAGCAACGGGCATAAGATAAGAATGTTACTAGACCCTCTTGATTCCTTCCAAATCAAAATAGACATTTCTGGCCCTGAACGGCGCGGGATTAGTGTATATTAATCGGACTTTCTCAAAGTCACTTAGTCTCTTTGAATGATAGTAAGGTTTCTCGAAACATAGTCTTTCATCTCTTAACCAGTCAGGAACCTGCATTCCGTGAACCTGCAAGTAATAGTCTGTTAAGGCTGATGCCTTTGTCAAATACACCATTTCTTCTTCGGTGCATGAATCCAGATCTACAGGTTCATCCCATAAGCTATCGATGAACTTTATATTCTTGTGAGTCAAAAGCTCAAGCAGTTGGTTCAAGCTCATATCTTCATCAGGGCACTCAAATAAGCCCTGCAAATAGCTATTTCCAATCATAGCCCAGATCCTTCCCTAAGCACCTAATGAAAGCTATCTGCCTTTCTCCTAATAATCTAGGAGGCACATAAGCTGAGACTATATCCATAAGATCGTTCTTGGCTGTAACGTTTAAATCCTTACACAGAATATAGGCGTCTATGAAATCTTTGGCCGGTTCAGGCCTTGCCTCTAATATCTTCATGGCCAATAATTGTTGTGCTTTAGGTTTTAGTATTTTCAAATTAGAGTAAAGTGCATAAGTCTCCTTGTCTTCCTTTATGAGATGTTTCAATGGTTCTTTGATTTCTTCATTTATCCAGTTGTCCGGCAGATTAAAGGCATACTGGGTAGTATCCAGTATATTTTGAAGAAGTCTTGAATTAATGTCGCTGAATACACAATCTATGTCTTTGGTAGCGGGTCTATTATCGTATATCATAGTCATGACAGATCCACCGTATACAGTTATCTCAAGCTGCAGCTGATTTTCTTTTAGTCTTTCATTCAGATAATCAAATATCTCCAGTAACTTGTGCTTATCCATGAATCCAAGGTTGTTTGATTCGGCCATAATGAGACTCCTGAGTACAACTCTTGTTTCTATCCTAATTATACCATATTTGATTGGAACTCAACCCCATGGTAAGCATAGGTATTTGTGATAGCTTCACGGACATTCGTTGAGAGAACCATAGGTCAACATTTGCGGTGGAAAGACAGATGGGCCCAAGAAGGGCCCACCTCCGAATAGCTCGCACTCAATTGGCTTACGAATCACGCCCGGCTATAGACACACCTTCTATCAGACAGTAAGGTAGAATCGCCTTGCCAAGGTTCTTGGTTTCTTTGCTCATGGCTAACAGATTCGACTTTAGGTGAGTAAAAACGTTCAAAGAAAACATGCAGTTTTTCACCCTGCCGATTTTCTTGCCGTCTACCACAAGATATCCTAAAGCAATGTTTCCGGTGACTGTACCTGTATAGGGATTACCTGCCCATGCACCCATGGTCTGGTCGATGACAATTCCCTTTTTCATCCCCTTCAAGAGGTCTTCCCACGGTGTGTCGCCCGGTGATACGAGAAGGTTGTTTGGGCTTGCGCCTGCAGGTGAGCCGGTGCCAATAGGCTGCCTTCCAAGCCTGTGTGCGGATTCAAGGTCCAGGAGGTACTCTGAAAGCACGCCGTTCTCAATTAGAGGCGTTCTGCGGCATACAACACCCTGATTATCATAAAGTTGAGTTCCAAGGCCTCCGTCAAGGGTCCCATCTTCGATCAGCGAAAAGGACGGGGAAAAGATCTTCTCGCCAAGCCTGTCCTTTAAGGGGCTGATTCCTCTCATGACAGTTCGTCCGTCCAGGCAAGCCATGATTGGTGTTATTACGTCAGAAAACCCCATAGGAGTGAAAGCTACATCATATACCCCGGGTTTGACAGATACGTTGTTTCGACCAAGATCAAAATCCTCTTTAAGTTTCACCTTTATCTTCGCCAGGTCATATTCCATAGTAGTGGATATGTCCCAATCCCAGGAACTGAGCAGGTTTTGTCCTTCCACAAATTCAAACCCGGCTGAAATGACGAAGGCAGTCTTCTTAAGATGCGCATCAAGCCCATGGGTATTGCTAATGCCCTTTTGCGTAGTGCTTTTTTGGATGTCAACTGATCCATGTATGGAAGGGTCCAACGACTTGATAAAGCCTGCAAGCTCATCGCCTAAAAAGATCATCTGATCAACGTTAAGGTCTTGAACATCCCGGTCAAACACTTTAGGGTTAGCGTGGGGTTCCGGCTCAGGAAATCCGTAACTTACAGCTGAACCGTATTCTGCCACATTCATCGCGTTTTCTAAGAGCTCATCTTCACCCTCTGCCCGCGTGGAATTGGCAACACCAAGTTTACCTGCTTTGATAACCTGTAAATTCATGTTAAGCGATTCGGTATTCTCTATTGTCTTCAGCCGGTTAAAGTCAAAAGAAACCGATGTGTTCTTAGTTTCTGATGTAATCAAGGTAGCGTCGCATCCTTTGGAAATTGCATCATCCAGGAGTTTTCTCATTTCTTCTCACCTCCGATAACCACATTCTCAATGCGTATGTGGGGTGAACCCTGGGCTACCGGCAGCGGACTCTGCCCGCCCTTACCGCAACCGCCCGGGGTATTTTTGAACTCAAAGTCGCATCCTATCATGCCAATATTCCTCAGGGTGTCGAATACGTTTCCGGTAAGGTTCACGTCACGAACCATCTCACAGATGCCACCGTTCCTAATCATGTAGGCCCTGGATGGTGCGAAAGTAAACATCTCTCCGTTTGTCTGGCCTCCGTAACCTCCCTTAACGTATACACCTAGCGAGATTCCCTGTAGCATTTCCTGAAAGGTATGCTTTCCCGGGGCAATGCATGTTGTGCGCATCCTTACAATAGGCGGAAACTTGTAGTTGAGTGCACGGGCATTTCCCGTAACGGATTCGTTCATTTTGGTTGCGCTTTCTCTGGAATGAAGATGGCCGACTACAACACCGCCTCTAATAAGGTAGGTTTTCTGCATTGGCACCCCTTCGTCGTCGTATTTTGACTCGCCGCGGTTAGGCCCTTCTATTCCGCTGTCGTATATGTCCAGTTCATCTGAACCGTACCTGGTCCCAATCTTAAGAAGCTCTTTCATCCTCTCGTCTTCATCGAGATC
>DIQZ01000026.1:6779-7171 GCA_002424305.1 Firmicutes bacterium UBA5449 | reverse complement strand
TTCTTGCCACATCCTGCATAGACCAGGTATGATACGATACCGATCATGAGACGTGCCGGGATTACGACTCGAGGGTCGGCCAAGAACCTAAGAGTGAAAAGACCGAAAATGAGTCCGACAAATGATCCGACTACAGGTCCTTCTAAAATTCCTGCGAGTTCCACAGGGATGTGCATGAGGGTTGCAGCGCCTGCCGGGGTGGGCACCGGGATGAATCCAAGCCCTGTGACGCCTAGAACCAGCGCCAGGGCCACCAGTAAACCTGAAATAACAATCTGCCTCGTATTGAGTTTCATCTTACGACACCTCCGTTCCAGCCCCTGTTAGGGTGCCGGACGTTATGAGTTGAGAAGCAAGGTTAACCGATGACTGTAATAGTGCAGGTTTCCGGT
>DIQZ01000026.1:6472-6704 GCA_002424305.1 Firmicutes bacterium UBA5449 | reverse complement strand
AATCTGCCTCGTATTGAGTTTCATATTACGACACCTCCGTTCCAGCCCCTGTTAGGGTGCCGGACGTTATGAGTTGAGAAGCAAGGTTAACCGATAACTGTAATAGTGCAGGTTTCCGGTCCGTCCCATCAAGATCCGGATTCTGCATACAGCTCTGTTACATCCTATGCTTCGAGTATATCCATTATATGATTCACGGCATAGGTGAGAAATCCTTTTATTATTTGCCGAT
>DIQZ01000026.1:0-6225 GCA_002424305.1 Firmicutes bacterium UBA5449 | reverse complement strand
CCGGAGGCGTTCTTGACTCCACGTATGACTGCGATTTCCATGGAATACGCGGCCGCTTCTCCAATAGCGGAGATATCTGCTGCTGTATTTCCTGTCAGTGATGCAGTTCCGGTTGAGAGGGCGAAAATGGTATCCCCGTCGTACATGGTGTGCACAGGCCGTATAATCCTGGCTAGGCCGTCGTGGGCCATACCGGCGACTTTGTTTGCACCTTCCTTAGACAGAATTGCGTTTGTAACTACTACACCGATAGTTGTATTACCTGCGAAACCTGCGAAACTGCAGTTGCTGTTGCCTGGCGTATGAGCTTGATACGTCTTAGAGAGAAACTGCCGGGTTTTCCTGTCATACGCGCCTGCAATTATCTTTCCGAATTCCGAGTCAACTATGTTGCCCAGTGCATTGACTACCACTATTGCACCGACAAGAATAGGGATTTGCCTGTCACTTGAATCACTGCTCAAGCCCAGATTTACACACCAAGTCCCCAATCCGCCTTTCATGGCGTACTCGGGGCCGCAAAGTTTGC
Organism: Firmicutes bacterium UBA5449; assembly: GCA_002424305.1. Lineage (GTDB taxonomy): Bacteria > Bacillota > SHA-98 > UBA4971 > UBA4971 > UBA4971. The sequence goes on along the minus strand of DIQZ01000026.1, from coordinate 5,696 downwards.
CGACAGTTGCGCCGCATCCGGCGCCGATGTTGCCTTCGCCCTGTGAGCAAGAAGATGCGTTTTTGCATGCTAAATATCCCATCTCACAATCAGGACGCGATTTCGGATCTCCGATATCAAGGTCGAAAATGACAGCCCCGCCCACAATGGGGACTACACCAAAGCCTGTGTCGAATCCAACACCGTGTTCCTCCAAGAACTTCATGGCGCCACACGCCGCGTCCAGGCCGTAGGCGCTACCGCCTGCCAGCATAATAGCGTGGACTTTCTCCACCAAGTTGCAGGGTCGCATAAGGTCAGTCTCTCTGGTGCCCGGGGCTGACCCTCTTACATCCACTCCTGCTACTGCGCCGTCCATGGCCAGAACGACAGTGCAGCCGGTGAGCCCTTCTCTGTCCTCAGCATGTCCCACAAGCACGCCCGGCACATCAGTGATACTTGCCAATTCCCAACACCTCATTTGCTTTCGCTTGTTATGTATTATGACAGATTATGATCATTGTGTCTGCTTTGACTTTGTTCGGCCTCTCTTACTTGGGCAATAGCACAATCTCATTATTCCATCGACGCTTTAGTCCCCGGAGATGCAGCTAATGGCTATCGCCTTAGGTCCACTTGCCAGTATAGGTATTCTGCTCCCACGCCTGCTTTGTCATGGGCGTCAACAAAAATATCGTACCTTCCCGGCTGGAAATCAGGCTTGATGAAGACCCGAACTATCACCGGGGAGACTGTGTTGTCAGCTTCGTAAGCTACTTGCGCCTCAGCAAATTTCGGATGTTCTGTGATGGGGAAACCGTTAAACCTTACTCTTACCGACGATATGTCCAGCGATTTTCCAGTTGCGTGTGATTCTCCATGGGATTTGGAAATCGCAGGAATAATCTTGAAAACAAGCATGCGCCTCCTAAACACCATATCCAGAAGTTCAGATTGGGTAGGTAGCTCTCTACCTGAAGGAAGTGGGGCGCCATTGCTTTCCGCTACCGTTATTATCGGTTTCAGTGACATGGCGAGTTCCTGTCTTGCTTTATCAATGGACTTCCTTTTTAGGAACACAGCATTGGCAAGGGCAAGTAAAGCGTCTTTCGTAGGCACTCGCACATCCTTATCCGAACTCCCCAGGCTATCAAGGGATTCAGTGATCAGGGTTTCAAGAGACGGCTTTCCGACTTTCTTCCAAAGTGTATCCCTGATGAATTCAAAACGCATTAAGGGGCCTATTACCGGGGCTTCTTCCAAAGTTACAAAAGGATTATTCAGAATATCCAAGGTTCGATTGAATGTATTTGAACTGATACTGCCATCGGGAAGAGACATAGACGATGCCAGTGAGTAAGCCACCTTGAATATTATGGTCCCCGGGTACTTCATGATTTCAGAATCCAAGGGCTCAATGGGCATATCCTTAGAGCGAATTGTCCTGCCACACCTTGCCAGATAAGCAATTTCGTCAAAACTTTTTCTAAACACATTGTCTACAACGCGATCTATGGACAAATCCACATATTTTGTGGTAACCAGTTGTCCGGCTTCTTTATGCAGATTCGGCCTGCGAAGATAGATGATTTTCTGTAACACGGACATCCCCAGGAGAATCAGGTTCATGTTTTGCCAGAGGATTGGGATATGGTCTTCCGGCAGCCTTACCGTCCCCCCAAAATCTTCTGACGCGATGGTGATGATGTTTGATCCGCCATGATGCAATGTCGAGAGGATGGGAAGGGATAGGTTACGGAGCTTAGGCCCCTTAGGAGAGAAGATTATTACTGAATCTACGAGGAACTCTGTCAGGCCATGGTCAGCTAAGTTGTAACGTCTGAGGTAGGGCTCAGGATAGTCGTGTCCAATGACTCGATGAGAATCAGAATATCCGGAAAACCGCGTAATCTCATCGGCTATAGCATCCTCCGGGTCACAGAGATCGCCGTTACCGTCTATGCAAGCATAATGAGCATACCAATCTGCTATTTGATGAGAGAGCCAACCGCAAGCGATAGCCAGATCAATAAGCCTCAGCTCGCAAGATGCCCATGCTGACTCCGGTATCTTTCGCCAGGTATCTACCAAAGTATAGCCGAAATTAGGAAGTCCTATGGCGTTGTCAGGAATCGAATTATGGGTATAGTCATAGGCAGTGAAGTTGTTTAGTGTGTGATAGCTGGATATAGCATCTGCAGTATTTGCCGCCAGAGCGTATGATTTCTCTGTTGCCCTTGATGAGGTCAGCATGGCCACTAGATTTCGGTTGATCGTGTTATCTCCGCTTGCCAGAAGCTTCTTGGCCTTATCCAAAGCCTTTCTGTTAATGTGCGAGTGGGTGAACGGCCCCCATAGGAATGCCGGGAAGATGGGACTCAACAGGGCCAGTATAAGGAGGCGTCCCAGCCTGGACAAAGATATCCCCTCCTACCAGTTAAAGCTTTCATGTGTTATATATATATACGTAAATAATGCGTCATGTTCCTTATATGGCATACTGTGAAGGCATATGAGTTGTGTCAGAAGCGGTTCTTGTTAGGCGGCCGGCGCTTGTCGGAAGGGGCGCCCCCGCAAGCGTGCCGTCCTCTAAAGGTGTTACCTGCTACCGAACATCAACCTACCAGTGGCCTCACTGTTACATCCTTGAGAAAAGCGGCGGATTGTTGTTTTACCTGTTGCCTACAGCCCAACAGGCCAACTGAAGGCTACTATCGCGCCTAGTGCAACACCTGCAAAAACCTCTAAAGGTGTATGGCCAAGCAGTTCTTTCAAACGTCCTTCGGGTATCCTGCCTTTCTTATATAGATCATCAAGCATGCGATTAATGACCCGCGCCTGTCTGCCTGCAGCTCGTCTAATGCCTGCGGCATCATATAAGACTATGAGAGACAGGACGGATGCCATGGCAAAGAGAGGCGATTCCCAACCGTAAATCCTTCCCATCATAATTGACATGCAGGATACAAGGGTAGAGTGGGAACTGGGCATTCCTCCCGGATTTACCAGTCTTGTAAAGTCAGGTTTTCTCTTTGATGCCGCATCCAGCAGAAACTTAAGTAGTTGAGCAATAGTCCATGCGACAAGGGGTGCGATTAGAGTAATGTTTCTTAGCATCAGGATATTCACCTCTCATCTGCGTATCAGGCGACTCTATGTGGACGACCCTACAAGATGTTCCGCCAGTTCTTTCAAAAATAGCTCAACATCACTGACGATACCGACAGCCTGGTGGCTTCCGCGGTCTGCAAGCTTCGTGACGGTAGCAGGGTTAATATCAACACACACAGTCTTGATGCGCCCCGGCAATAGGTTGCCGGTAGCAATAGAGTGTAGCATTGTAGACAACATGAGTACCAACTCTACATCTTTTAAGTTGTGACGCATAGCTTCTTGCGCTTCCACAGAATCAGTGATGACACCGGGCATTGGTCCATCATCTCGTATTGATCCTGCCAGCACATAACTTATCCCGTGTTTTATACATGAGTACATAACTCCCCTGGTAAGCACACCTGCTTCTACCGCTTTTTCAAAGCTGCCATACTTACGGATAGTATTAATTGCCCTGATATGGTGCGTATGACCTCTCGGAGCCGCAATCCCGGTTTCCAAGCAAACACCTAAGGATGTCCCGAGTAAGGCCCATTCCACATCATGGGTTGCTACTGCATTTCCGCCAAACAGTACGTTTATATAGCCTGCTTCTATGAGGGCTGACAGGTGCTTGCCTGCGCCTGTATGGATAACCGCAGGACCTACCACTGCAAGGATTTTCTTTTTGCGGGCTCGGATGTCCTTCATTGTTTCCGCGATATTTGCCAGTGCCAAAACTGTTGGGCGTTCGCTTGAGACTGTGCTTCCCATAAAACCGAAGACTTCTTGTTGTATCGATTTCTCCATGGGTACTATCTTGATGCCTTTGCCTCCGACGATTACGTTGTCACCTTTCTTGATGCTGCCTATAGGCACGCAGCAAGCTGTCGGAGGGGTGCAAGAAAGGTCAACTACAATACCACAGTCCATTTCGATAGCGTCGACAGGGATCCACGAACCACGAATCCGCACAAAAGTGTCCAGGTTAGTGCTGGAATAGAAATTATCAGGAAATACTCCGTCTTGAGGAGCCGGCTCCACAGTTATCTCGTCGTAAACGATCTCGGCAGCTCCCAATGGTCTTATTTTAGAAAGTATCATATCGAGGTCTTCCTGACTTGCAGTGTTAATCAATATCCTGGCATAGCTACTATCCTTGCCGGTTCTACCTGCATCGAATTCTTCGATGACAAAGTTGCCACCCTGTTCGCCAATGGCGTCCAGCACCTCAAGAAGGATCCTTGAATCGATAATATGTCCCTTCAGTTCAACAACGGTACTTGTCAACACAACTCACCCATTCTCTACCACCTTGTGGGTAGGCTTGGTAGGCTTATCTCGTCATGTTCTTGGTTATCTGGAGGGCATAAGCTCCTCCATGTCTAATTTCGCTTTCTCAGCCTTATAGTAATCATAAGACTCCGGGAAGCCCAAAGGCCCCGCTACGAAGCTCTGTGGCCATTGCCTTCGATATGTGTTGTAGGTTCTGATAGATACCTGCCAATCATCGAGAGAGGTGCGAATTTCATTTACAGCTTCCTCTAGGCCGCGCATGGTCTGTTGTACTATGGGAGGCGAAAACAGTTGGGGATATGCTTCCTGAAGTGCGACAACATTAACGGAGAGCGATAGCCCACGAACTGCTTCTTGGAAGTCCGTAGCTGTCTCGATAGTCTTTTCAGGGTCACCCTGGGCTACCGCGTCTGCAAATTCCCGTCCTGAACGATCCAGAGCTTCGGCTCTTGCCTTTATCACATCAGTTAGGGTGTCCTTTTCATGTTCCAGGAAATCTCTTTGAATCGCCCATATTCCCTTTATTTTTTCACTCAAGGTTTCAAGGGCTGCTCCATAACGACCTTCTTGTGCCAGCACGCTTTGTTCTCGCTGAACCAAGTTCCTTTGAATGCCCATTATCCAGTAGAATCCGGAAATAATCACAACTACGACTATGATACCTGCTATTGCTCCCGAGAGGCATCCTTTTCTCATTTTCCTTCCCTCCCATATATCTTTCGGAGGATATCATCGATGTTTCTTGCGATAGAAATGATTGCTCCGTCAAGATCGTCAGCATTAGCGTAAGAGGCTGCTTCCTCAAGAAGAGGCCCCATATCAGATGAAGTCACCTTTGGTAAGCCTCTGCCAATACTATACCAAATCTTTCCTGATTCATCGCGTGTATCAGGTATTATCAAAAACACAATACCATTATTTTGATGTTGACCTTCAGCTTCACCCAGCCTAAGCCATCTGCCGTAGTGAGTAGACCATTCCACCGGGTGTTTCACGCCTCTTTGAATAACGATTACCACCTCAGCGGTACGGCGGGATTTTAATCCGTCCAGTGTCTCATCTGCCATCTTAATCGCTGACGCGCCTACCAGGCCGTCCGGGTCAACCACCCAGAACTCGCCCAAACGTGGAAAATCAGGATCCCCGGACGGGACTTCTACATTTTCATCATAAGGTCTGTCTAACACTGCGCCGGGAGTCTCAGGAGTTTTCTTCGCCAATTGGCAACCGGAGACGGTCATACCGACGAGGGTAACCACCAGTAGAAGGCAGAAAAGTCGGGACATTTGTATACATGGCTTTCGCTTAGGGGTCGGCTGCATGACACC
>DIQZ01000085.1 GCA_002424305.1 Firmicutes bacterium UBA5449 | reverse complement strand
GAGGGAGGGGGTAGACCCCTCCTTCTTGATATAGAGGCCCTTCCTTGAAGTAGCGATGGAAGTCTTATTGATCCATATGTTAGGGGCTTTAGTGCTAGCCATCTATGATGGATGTAGATTCCAGCACTAATGAATCTGCTTAAGCCGTCTGCAGCTTGGCGAATTCATATAGGAATAGGATGTATTAAGAGGAAAATGTCACCATATGAAGAAGCAATATGAAATTGGCAAAATATCCACATTTCTCGCTTTGAAATGGGAAGCTACGTAAGGTAGGTGCAGATTGTGGGCTTCTTGAGGTTTTGGGAAGCTGGTAGTATTACTACCATAATCGTGTCTTTCCAATTGTTGGGTTTCGTGTCGGGATTGGCACGCAGTGTACGGCCAATGCGTTCTCTGTTACGGACGACTGCTAGATTTGGGAGAAGAGTAGACCCGCAACATCGACTTAGCCTGAGTAGTATTGACGAAGGAGATAAGTTGTTTGAGGGTTGCGGGGTGTTGGCGACTTGTTGGGTAGAATACAAAAAAGCGGTACAGACAGAGAGCAAGAATCTGCCTCGACCTGAGGAGCACTTCTCCTACTATCAATTAATTGTAAAAAACTGCAATAGACAATTCAGTGAAATGTTGCCAAGTATTCTCACAGGTCTGGGGATATTGGGCACGTTCATTGGGTTGGTTCAAGGTCTGAGTGAAATTAGCGTCTCTGATGTTGTTGCGATCCGGGATAGCATCGGCACGTTAACACATGGGATGTCTACAGCATTTCACACTTCGATTTGGGGTATCATGCTTTCGCTTATTTGGTCTTTTGTCGATCGTCGTCTTCTCAAGAAAGCTCAAGACAACATGGCTTGGCTCCATCATGAGCTACGAAAGGTTCTGCCTTCCCCATCCGAGTGGGAACTTCTTGATACTATAGCTAGGTTTCAAAGTGAACAGCTTGCTACTTTCAAGAGCTTTGTCTCTGATACGCTAATTCCTGACATCATTGATGGTTTTAGGGATGTTCTTGACCAGACTCTCTCTCCTCATCTAGAGCAAACCACCAAAGTCTTTGAAAAATTCTCAGATGCAAGCTCCAGCAAGCAAGTTGAGGGTATAGAGCGTATGGCAAGCTCTTTCATGGATGAATTGAATAATGCCTTTGACGGACAACTGGTTGCCTTATCTGACAGCATCAAAGACATGGTAGAATGGCAGAGTCATGTGAAACAAGACATGATGGAGTTGAGCAGCTCAGTGTCCTCTGCCGCTATGCAGCAGTATGAAAGCATGAGGGTGTCTAAGGAGCTGCTCAACTCCATCGAGAGCACAGTATTGGATGTCCGAGCAATAGAAGAAACTCTTCAGCATCTTCAAGAGGCGTTGGAGACAGACACAAAGATGTTCTCAGTGGCGTGCGATAGACTAGTAGAATTGAATGAGGTTAGTACCTTAACGCTTCAGACAAGTGTTAATGCGCTAGATGTAATGAGAGCAAGCACCGAAAAGCACATTGCTACCCTTAACTCGCAGATCACAGAGATGCGTGAGTTCTGGCAAGATGCTTCTGAAAGCTTGAATAATACACGGGATCAGATGGTATCAGGTGTTTCTATCTTCAATGAAGAACTAGAGGATGGTCTAAAGTTTACATTTGATCAATACGACAGGCTCTTAGCTGAGGCTACCGGCCGCCTGCGGGTCCTGGTCTCTGATATTAATGAGTCTGTCAAGGATCTTCCAGACGAAATGATGGAAATCGGTGGAGCGCTGGAAGAGTTGAAACGGGTTGTTCAGGTAGCGGTAACTAGGCTTGAAAACGACAAGGTTGCTATGTCTGACGGTGATAGGTGGGAGGATGTGGGAGGTTGAGTATCTTTCGCAAGGCTCATATGAGCGGTTCATACCCAAGGCCCGCTGATGAAAGACCACCTGACTACTGGATATCATTTTCCGACATGATGTCTGGGCTGCTTATGACATTCATCCTTTTCTTGACAATAATTCTTCTTGACTACAGGACAGTTCTTGATGATAAACAACATCAAATAGATCGGCTTCTTGGAGTCAAGACAGAGATTATCCAAACCCTTCATCAAGAGTTTGGTGACAGTGACATTGGGCTGGAGATAGATCCTCAAACGGGAGCAATACGCTTCCAAGGTGGCGTATTCTTTGACATAAATAGCGTTCAAATCAGTGAAAGTGGTCGCGTGTACCTACATCAATTCATCCCAAGGTATATGGAAATAATATTGGCTGAGAGATTTCAACCATTTGTCGCCCAGGTTATTATTGAGGGACATACTGATAGTACAGGTAGTTATCTTTATAATTTGGATTTGTCCCAGAGACGAGCGTACGCCGTTGCCCATTATATCTTGAGCGATGAGTTCCCTGACTTCCCTGAGCGTAAGGCTTTAGAGAGTGTCATTACAGCAAATGGACGCTCTTATAGTCAGCCTCTTGAGACAAGAGGTGAGATTGACTGGGAAAGATCGCGGCGGCGTGAGTTTAAGTTTCGCTTGAAGGATGACGAATTGATTGATCAAGTAAGAGAGTTTCTTACCAAGTGAGGGTAGATAAACAGTGTACCGGGTATTACCGAATTTCAAGTTTCCTCCGCTGCGCCTGTCTAGGGTGTGTAAAGTAATTCTAGATGAAATTCCTGAGGGTAGATTACTTCATGTCTCTAGAATACCGAGTGGGCCGGATCTAGAAACGATCCTTCAACGCCTAAGACAGACTCCTGCTAACAAAGTGCTTGACTTGGCAACATCCCTATCATCAGTAGAAATTGATGTCTTGAGCAGCAGGTTTGCTGAAATCCTGACGACGGATACAGCGAAGAGAAGAGCATCGACAATAATCCTCGCCAGATGGAAGCGAAGGTTTAGTCGAAATTTTTGGGCTCAGTTTCAGTGTTATTATTCCGATCCTGAACTTCCCCGTCTGATTAGAGAAGGATTGCGCCGGCGACAGTACTCTAGACTTGAAGATACTGCAAATGACATATTAGACGAGGTTCTCCGTGCTAGCAGTCCCCTTCATAGTTTTCTAGAGTTAATTACCTCATCGAATAGGTCCATAACCTTTCTCAACGATTCTTTGGATATTGCACGTGACTCACCGCTATTCATCGAACTACTTCGACGCTACTTTCTCACAGCAGTGCCAGCAGTGTATCTATATATTGAGACCCCTACACTAATTGACACAGCTTTCAGAACCTTGTGGCAGCACTGCTCAAACGATTACTGTGCTATTGTTGAGCGTTACTTGACTATTGTCGCTGCGGAGCAATATCAAGACTTCGTCATGGAGAACATACTAGAACTTCTTGGCGAACCAGACGATTCGAATCCAAGGTGGTCCAGTATTGGACATCAGGCTCGTACACTATTCTCTCGATGGCTAAATGAGCGCATCGTGAGTGAGTTTTTCAAGCAAGCAAAAGATAATGAAAGATTTCAGTTTTGGAAGAGGTACACAAAGAATCTACAACAAGCAAAAGTGATCTCGGTAAGAAAATCACACGTAGTTTTCCTAGTATTTGAGCGGGTAGTGGTAGTTGAGTTTGCCAGGCACGGCAATGCAGCTTACATATATTCTCGAGAGTATTATGAAAGGGAATTTCGAGACTATGCTTTGAAGAAAGTTGCTGTCCAGAATGAATCGTACCTTAAGCATCCGAGCTATATAGAGAGAATTATTCATGGCGGAAACTGGCAATACAGATGGGGTTATACACTGGATAAGTTCATGAGGAGTGGAAGGATGTGAGAAGGTTACTAGATGAGCGAGAGTGTTTACAGGTAGTGTCCGACTTTTTCAGTGAAGGCTTCAAGTATGAAGTCTCAGTGCGATACCCTGACGGTACTTTCTCAACTGTTGTATTTCCATTGAGAACTGACTTGATGCAGCCTTCAGTATTAGCATTACAACGAGCTCTAGTTCAAGTATCAGCCTTGCAAGAGCTTTGGATGAACATGGAGCTCCGGGATACGGAACAGGATGGTGTGTATCTCCTTCCATATGAGAGCATAGATGAAATTTCATCTGAGTTGAGACAGGAATTAGGCATCCCCGATAGGCAACGAGTCGACATATATGTTGAATCACACTTGGCAGTTGGCAATCGGCACTTTCGCATTGAAGCGCAAGCAAGTCATCCATCGTTCGGTCGCTTGCCTCTTAGCCAAAGGCGTGGTGAGGTAATTGTACTCTCTGGTGGTGACTACATTCTTCTAGAGCGGGAAGCAGCAAGATTGCTCGACCGAATTGAGCAAAGACCTAGTACAGGCAAGGAGCAATTTCAGTATTTAGCGGAAGTAAAGGAGCTTGCAAAAAGGGCTGGTGTTCGGCTTGATGAGTATCTTACGCGAGAAGAATTCTACTACTTTCAAGAGGTAGACCTGGACGTAAAGTCTGAAGTTCCAGATAGGCTGGAACTTGTCCCGAAGCTGGAAGGGTTACCTTCCGAGCTAGATGCCATAGAATTAAGAGAAGGATATGCTGTCCGCCGAACGGATGATGGAGGCAGGCAGCGAATTTTTGCTTCACCATCCTTAAGGAATGGACTGAATGAGCTTGCCGGAAACTTGGCTTTTGAGAACAGCAATGTTCCTCGTTTTATTCGGAATCCTGAGGCATTCTTGCCTGAGTCGCTGGGGCTAGATCTGGCCAAATTCAGTGATAGAGTGAGAGGGCTCGGTATTCGCATATACCAGGCTAGACCCTATGTGCATATGGTTCCTAAAGGTAATGGTTGGTTCAGTTTTGAAGCAGGCGTTCGTCTAGATGATGAACTGGGAGAGATGATGGCTGGAGACACTGAGGTGAACAGTAGCAAAATTGGATGCAATGATACACCAGTTCTAAGTGTAAATGCTTTCGAGGAGCTTGTTGATGCTGCCAACCTAGAAGATGAATGGGTCTTAGCTAACGGCAAGTGGATCAAACTGCCTTCTGGTTCCGGTCAGTTCATTACTGCGACACAGGAAGCGAGGCAGTTTGTAGTTGATGGGTTGGTAGAACCAAAGCATATACGCTATATGCTCGATATCTACTCAAATGTAGATGTGCTGGAATACAATCGAGAACTTGCGTTGCTATTTCAGGAGCTTGTGGACGCAGACAGAATATCCTCTGACTATAGGGTGCCTGATCGATTCACTGGGAGTCTTAGAGACTATCAGATTGAGGGATATGAGTGGATGCGATGGCTTGTTGAGAGCCGACTTGGAGGACTCCTTGCTGACGAGATGGGGCTCGGTAAGACAGTGCAGGTAATTGCGTTTATGGCTTGGTTGGTGGAGCAGAGAAAACTCAAACCCTCTCTTGTAATAGGACCTTTAGCTCTCCTGGACAACTGGAAATCCGAAATAGACCGGTTTATGCCAAATACAAAAGTGTATTTACATGTTGGGCCGAAAAGAATTCGGGATATAGAAGTGCTTCGCTCCTTTGAAATCGTACTAGTCTCTTATGAGACTCTTGTGCGAGACGAGCTTCTCTTGGGTCAGATTGACTGGAATGTTATTGTATGTGACGAAGCTCAGCGGATTAAGAACTATACTACGTCATGTTGTCGTGTTGCTAAGGCCATGAAGGCAAAGATCAGGCTGGCCCTAACAGGAACCCCGGTTGAAAATGGCCTTGGTGATTTATGGTCTATTGTGGATTACGTTCAACCTGGATTTCTCGGAAGCTACCAGGATTTCAGGAAACAATATGAGATCCCTTTGGCAAAGACAGAGGGAGGAGAGACAGCTGAAGCTGTTGAGAAAAAACTGAGTGCCCATTTATTCTTGATTTATAAGCGTAGGACCAAAGAACAGCATGTGAAAGATCTACCCCAAAAGACTGAATCGGTTGTGCCTGTGCCAATGAGTCCTTTGCAGCAGGCTCTGTACTCCGAAGTTATTGATGAAGTTCGCTCGCGGAAGCATGGAAGAGGAGAAATACTGGCGAGTATTGCCAAATTGTTCAACATTTGCGCTCATCCTTCCCTTTACATTCAAGATTTTGATGACGCTCCTTCAGACACGCTTATTGAAACATGTCCCAAACTCAAGAAAACTATAGAGTGGCTTGCTCAAATAAGGGATTGTCAAGAAAAAACATTGGTTTTCACGGACAAAAGGAAGATGCAGAGAATTCTGTGCAGGACAATTTCTGATGTTTTTGGAGTGTTCCCACCCCTAATAAATGGCGAGACATTGCAGCGATTCGAGACTGTAGACCGGTTTAATTCATCTAAGGGTTTTAACGTAATGATACTGTCACCTCGGGCGGCTGGAACAGGATTGAACATTACAGGTGCAAACAATGTTATCCATTACACACGGTGGTGGAATCCAGCTGTAGAAAACCAAGCGACAGACCGTGTGCATCGCATTGGACAGACAAAGCCTGTGACAGTGTACATCCCGGTAGCAAGCTCGAACTGCGGGGTTACTGCAGAACAGGTACTCGACCGGCTTCTTAGAAAGAAACGCGCTCTTGCTGATCGTATTATCGTGCCTAGCGACAAATTAAGGATCACCGAAGACGAGCTGGCCAAAGAACTTGGTCTGTGTTGAGAGAGGGCATTCACATGCATTCAGAAATTCAAGGGTTGATGTTTGCATCCTAAATATCAGTAGTAAGAAGCATCTTTGTTTCCACTTCGTATAAAGATACTGAACTAGCAAACCGGCCTTCGCAGAAGGCCAATTGAGGTCTAGCGTTGGAGTTATTGGTTAAATACATACACAGCATGCAGCCAGGGAGTGAATATAGTGAGGAAAAAGGTACTTGTTACAAGGAAGCTTCCGGATAAAGCAATGAAACTCCTCTATGAGACATACGATGTAGAGTTGAATCCATGGGATCGTGTCATGACTGAGGATGAGCTC
>DIQZ01000066.1:29903-32274 GCA_002424305.1 Firmicutes bacterium UBA5449 | reverse complement strand
GCACATGCACATGCACACGACACACATGCACATGCGCATGATACGCAATGACATCCGGAAGACCTTCCTCCAAATCCGCCTCCTCCGCTCCCTGATTTCTTAGAGGAAGTCCCTGATGACTTGCCGGCCTGTTCCCCTTTCTTTGAACCTGAGGCGACTATGATAGGGGATCCGAATGGCCTGGGAGTTCCATAGTAAATTCCACGTCTGCCCCGATAATACCTTTGGCGGTTCCTGATGACAGCGCTGAAAAACGTGAGCAATACGAGGACAACTATGAAGACAATGATAAATCCAATAACAGGAGGCACATCATTATCTCCAAGTGTGCCGTAATCGTCTCGGAGCCCTCCTTTTGGGCTTCGCTCGAGTGCAGTAAAGACTTCCGGTGAAAACGCAAAACTTACCTTGAAACGCTGCCCCGGCCCAAGCCTTGATACCCATACAACTTTATCTGCAGTCGTCTCGTAGGCATCAGGTGATGTGAATTTCAGATCCTGGGATGACCAGGGGTTCCGCAAGGTAATTACCATTCGTTCAATTTCGCTGTTGTCATACCAACCAGGAGTAAACGAAAACTCAACATGTGAGTCTTGTTTAAGGTATCCCATTTTACGTTGGGTCACAGTGAACCCGAAATCGAAGCTTTCTCCTTTTCGGTAATCGCCGTCAAGTTGAACGTAGACTCCGCTCCATGCTCCTTGGTTATCAGGCCTTACCTTTGTGGCAGCTCCGGTCCATTGAGTTACTTCGTAGTCTTTAGTAGGAAGGCCTACAGTGACCCAGGGAATCGTCCCGCTTAATACTTCCCACTCTTGCTGATAGTCCGCTATCCAACTGCCGTCGGGCTGAGGGGTTATATCCACAGCGTAATTCTTGATTTTGAAGGTTCCTGTGTCTGCGAATACCGGCGCTACAGAGATGCAGCAGAGAACTGCAAGGAGGACATATATTCGTATAATTGCTGTGTTTCTTGTATTCAGATACTTTCGCTTCATGACAATATCCTCCCATCTCTTGTTTTACCGGTGTTTATGTCCCCTGTAATGTTATCTCTGTTTTCTGCCGGTAAGACACGTTCTATCTGGCATGCGCCGCCGCATATGGCAAGGTGCTCACATTCTTTGCACTCGCTGCCTGCGAATTCGTGTTCTCTTATTTTGCATGCCAGCGGATGGTTAAAAATCCGTTCCCACGGAGTGGTAAGGATATTGCCGAGGCCTTCATCGTGCAGCCACGATTGACACGGTACCACTACTCCGTCAGGTCTGACAGCCATGTTAGTAATACACGCAGAACATGATTTTCGCCCTAACCCCAGATCCAGCGGATTGAATTTCAGATAACATGTAGGCGTGAACCAGTTGAACTCAAGCTTGAGTTCATTTGCAACATCCAAAGACTCTCTCAAAACCGTTTCGAGTTCAGTCTCTTCCAATGCTTGTTTATTATTTGCGCCGCGTCCTGTCTTAATTAGGCTGTTGCATCCTATGTAACGCACACCTAAGCTTGCGAGAAAGCGAATGAGTTCCGGGAAGTCTTTGGCATTCTCTCGGGTCAGAGTTGTGTTGGTAGATGTATAAAGGCCGGTATCCAGCGCAGCCCTGATTCCGCTGACTGTTTCTTTCCATGCCCCGGGCGATCTTACAATTCTGTCGTGCATCTCAGGTGTGGCTGATTCTATGCTTATCTGGACATAATCCAAACTTACGCGTTTCAGGTCCTTGACAAGGCTTGAAAGGGTCCTGCCGTTAGTGATAAGCCCGGTTACAAATTTCTCAGCATACTCCACCAATTCAACCAGGTCAGGCCTGGTTGTCGGCTCTCCTCCCGTGAAATCTATGTGGGGGATACCGGCTTCCCATAGCAGGTCAAGGACTTTCTTCCAAGAAGCAGTGTCCAGTTCCGGTATGTCAGGCATATCTGACGCATAACACCATGAGCATGCATTTTGGCAGCCGGAACCCTTCATAGATGAAATTATTAAATCTATCCTGGCAGGCGCTTGCCACTCGCGTGAAGTAATGATCTCACCCTCTATGCCTTTTTCCTGTGGACATGCTCCTTTAGAGAGTTCGACGATGAGTCCGTAGATATAGTCAATGTCTTCTTTAATTTGAGATATGGGTGTCCTCGGATAGACGCGATGGACTCGGTGAGCAGCCTCTCCTCTGATTTTATGCCAGATTTCAAGAGAAACCTCTTGTCCGGGTTTCGTGTTGTCTTCAATGACTTCCATAAGTGCCTGGACTATATCTGCTGTGGAATCTTCAAGCAACAGAAGTTGAGTCCCATTTATCCACAGCATTGAAGATTTGGGTTTTCCAAAGAAGTCCCAAATCTTTCTCTCAGGCCTCCTTAAGTGGAGCCT
>DIQZ01000066.1:0-29641 GCA_002424305.1 Firmicutes bacterium UBA5449 | reverse complement strand
CCCATGATACCCCTCCCTTTTCAAACAGGCCTTCGGATAAAGAATGCCTCAAGTTCTCCATGACGTCAAGAGGAACATGAAACGGCCATTTGTGACCTGTGGCGATTCCACTCCGTAACGAGTCTGTAATATCGTTACCTCATAAGCAGTTTGTGATAATGATGGCGCTTTCGTATCGGCATCCTCTGACAATGATAATATCATTTCACAGGCAGCTTGTGATACTCATCACAGAAATTATTACGTTCTCTAATGTCATGTTTTCTAATGTCATATTAGCTGCAACGTGCTAATGATCAGAATACGAGTGGATCTGGAAAGAAATACGAGCTCGGTTCCTCGTCCTTTCCTCACGTGGTTCGGGTCGGCGAAATCTTCAGTGGTAGGTGGTCGAATTTCGACCACACTTTTGGTATGAGTGCTCTAATTTCTAGCACACTTTCACGAATTAGCCTAAGAATGATTGAGGGTGCTCGAGAATCAAGCACACTAATGGGCAAGGGTGCTCTATTCCCTACCACGTTTTTCGTTTTAGTGGTAGATATTCGAGCACCAAGACTATGTTTTAGGTGATTATTGGCATAGCCTGCTCGAAATTCTTACACGCTTTTTGAAAAGGTGCTCGTTTTTGAAGCACGTTTCTAGAAACTGTGCTCGATTGTCGAGCAACTATCTAATAACTTAAGCAGATTTAGGAAAAGGTGTCCTATTTTCGAGCACGGATCAGGGTATGGGTGGTCAAAAATAGAGCAGGCTCTAAGAAATATGGTTACAAGTTTATCCATATCGGAGCAAATGACGGTTTATGGATAAAAATAGATGAAAGTATGGTCGAATATGTAGCACTGCCAGCGATGTATGTGATCGAAAATAGGGCAGGCCTCTATGGCTGAGATCGGGTGGAAGTATGCTCGATCCTCTTGTGTTGTCCTCGGTCCAGGTCGTTGAGAGTATAACAGAGACTTGCAAAGTTATGGCAAGTTTATCCTATAGAGACAACGCGAGTTCATCCTACCGGGTTCATCCTATAGAGAAATCGAGGAGCCACCTATCGTTCTCTCGGAAAAGAGGATTTTTCATCAATTAGAGGAACATTTTACGAGAGAGCGGGGGAATAATCCATGAGTGTAAAATTCATACTTGGACGGGCGGGAACAGGCAAAACCCACGCCTGTCTTGAGAATATCAAGAAAGCCCTTATGCAAGATCCTTATGGCCCACCTATTATTCTGCTTGTTCCGGATCAAGCTACATTCCAAATGGAGCATATGCTTGTTAACATGCCAGGTCTACACGGTTTTGCAAGGGCGCAGACACTTAGTTTTAAGAGACTTGCAAGCCGTGTTCTGACAGAGCTTGGAGGAGGAGGCCAAAGGCACATAAAGGAGCTTGGTAAGGTCATGGCATTGAGGTCCTTGGTTCAGGAGAATGTGGACAACCTCAGGCTCTTTGCTTCAGCATCCACGCAGTACGGGTTTGCGTCTTGTCTGTCTTCTACCTTGAAAGAGCTTAGAATGTATAATATCAGCCTCGCCGATTTGGAAGGAGCTGTCGGGGAGTTGGAGAAAAGGGGTATGGGGGATGCCCCCATTACTCTCAAGCTGCATGACCTCATGGTTTTGACCGATGCTTATCACGAGTACCTCAGCGATAGATATCTGGACCCTGATGAGTATCTGACTTGCGCTGCAATGAGAATAGGCAAGTCCAGCCTGGTACAGGACGCAACTATCTGGGTGGATGGGTTTCGTGGGTTTACTCCTCAGGAATATTCAGTGCTCGGCGCACTGCTTGTGGCTGCCAGAGAGGTCAATATAACCCTTTGTCTTGACCCAAAAGAGATTGATGAGCCTTTCACGGAGATAGATCTCTTCCATCCTACCTGGGAGACGTATGATTACCTTTCAAAGCTCGCCTACGAGCTCAATGTAACAATAGAGCCTCCCCTACTCCTTGACGGTAAGGACTCGCCTCAGCGTGCACCGGCTCTTTGCCATTTGGAAAAAGAGCTGGCTTCCAGGCCTCCCAAACCTTTTTCCAGGAGCTCTCAAGGCCTTCGGCTTGTCGCCGCAGCAAATCCCAGGGCCGAAGTTGAGGCTGTAGCCAGGGAAATCTTAAGACTTTCAAGAGAAGACGGTATGCGCTTTCGTGATATTGGGGTGATAGTGCCTGCGCTTGACGAGTATCACGACTTGATTGAGCCGATTTTCGGAGACTACGGGATTCCCTGCTTTATCGATAGGAGACGTCCTGTATCACACCATCCCTTAATCGAACTTATCAGATCCGCTCTTGAGGTTGTCTCTCGTGGGTGGCTGAAGGATCCGATTTTCCGCTACTTGAAGACAGATCTTATCCCGGTTGAGCGCGGGAAGATCGATATGCTTGAGAACTTCGTGCTGGCCCACGGGATTCAAGGAAGGCTTTGGCTTGATGAAAAGCCCTGGATGTTCACACGGGCATATGATCTTGATGAGAATGCGGAAGTCTTACCTGAAGACGAGATAACCTGCGAGAGTGTTGATGAGATCAGGCTACTTGCTACCGGCGATTTGGCGTCTTTCTACCATAAGATGCAAGAAAGGGACCTCTCTATCCGAGACATGGCTACCGCCCTTTTTGAGCTTCTTTCTGGTCTCGGCATCGGTGAGCAATTGGAGGAATGGCGCAAAGAGTGTGTTGCCTCCGGGGATCCGGAAGGCGCTCGCGAACACGAACAAGTATGGAACGCCACTTTGGATCTGCTTGATGAGGTTGTTGAGGTGTTGGGTGAGAAAAAAGCAACTTGTAAGGAGTTCACGGAGGTAGTTGAAGCAGGCCTCGAGAGTCTGACCCTTGGTCTTATTCCACCTGCTTTAGACCAGGTAATAGTAGGTTCAGTAGATAGATCAAGACATCCTCCCCTAAGGGGCGCTTTCCTTATTGGAGCTACATACGATGCTTTCCCTAAACGGGTGCCTGAGGATACGATTCTTACTGATCGTGACAGGCAGGGCTTAGGAGAGTTCAATTTAGCTTTTGCGCCGGACAGCCGACTTAATCAATTCCACGAGCAGTATAACGTTTACGTAGCCCTCACCAGAGCATGGGAGTTTCTCATGATAAGCTATCCTCTTGCTGACGGAGAAGGAAAAGCGAAGCGTCCTTCACAAGTGATAGGACAAATCAGGGAGCTCTTTCCCAAGCTTAAAGAGGAGTTTGGAGGGATGGATGTTCCTTCGCCGGGTGAAGAGGCTTTAGACAATATTACATCAGGGCGGAAGGCAGTTGCGCTTCTGGTCAGGGTTTTTCAAAGGAGATTCCGAGGGCAAGATGTGGACGAATTCTGGTTGGATGTCTATGAATGGCTTGTAAGCAACCCTGATCGGCAAAAAGCTGCCAGATTCGTTCTAGGGAGTCTCGACTTTACAAACAGTGCCGAAAAGCTCAGCGAATGGGTAGTTCAGTCTTTTTTTCAGGACCCTTTCTGGACCAGTGTAACCAGGCTGGAGAGGTTTGCGGCATGCCCGTTTGCTCATTTTGCCGGGGATATCCTGGGCCTTACTGAAAGAGAACTGTATGAGTTGGAACCCCCGGGGATGGGCATGTTCATGCATGAGGCAATGAAGAACTTATTTACACGCCTTGGCGATTCCGGGAAACTTGCTGAGATGGAAGCTGACGAAATTGCTACGCTTGTTGCGGAGGTAGTAGAGGATTTAGTGCCAAAGCTTCAAAATGAGATTCTTCTTTCATCTGCTAAGTATCGTTATATGACGAGAGTCCTCAGGAGGATCGTAAGAAACTCAGTAAATGCCTTAGCAGAGCATGAAAGGTATAGTAGGTTTAAGCCTGTGGGGCATGAGGTAGTCTTCGGCGACTCCGGGCATTTGCCTGCCCTTACTCTTGAGCTTGACAGTGATGCGAAGGTAGCCATTAGAGGACGCATAGACAGGGTTGATATGGCGCAGTCGGGGGAGGATTACTACTTAAGGGTGATCGATTATAAGAGCAGTATCCGCAAGCTGAGATTGTCTGAGGTCTACTATGGGCTTGCTCTCCAGCTACTTGTCTATCTTGTAACTGCCGTAGAAAATGCAGAACGCTTGATTAAGACAAAAGCCCGGCCTGCAGGAGCTCTATACTTCCCAATGACTGACCCGATCATCTCAGCTAAAGCACCGCTTAATGACGATGATCTGGAAAAGCAGCGTATGAAGAAGCTCCGTATGGACGGAATCATCGTGGGCGACGCTGATGTAATAGAACTAATGGATTCGCAGGTCAAAGGAGGGGGCGCATCCGATCTGGTGTCTGCAGGCGTAACGAAGGCAGGGAAACCTCGAAAGGGGTCAGGCACCTGCGTAATTCCACAAGAGAAATATGAAGCATTATCCGAGTTTCTAAAGGGCAAGATTAAGGAACTCTCGCAAGCGATTTGCACCGGGGAAATAGCGATAAAGCCATACAGACAAGGCACTTTTAGGGCATGCACGTATTGTGAGTACAAACCTGTATGTGGGTTTGACATCTTGATTCCCGGTAGCGAATACAGCTCTATCAGGAAGCTAAAGGATGACGAATTCTGGACGAAGATAGAGGGAGACATAACCTCAACTTCCGGGGAGAAGGGGGAGACAACATGACAAGTGACAGGAAATCCCCTGCTATTCCTCGAGAATCTCCGTGGACTGATGAGCAGTGGGAAGCGATAACTACAAGGAATCAAAACCTACTAGTCTCTGCGGCAGCAGGCGCAGGAAAAACCGCGGTCCTGGTTAGACGGGTAATATTCCTCCTTACACACCCTAAGGAGCCCATAGATATTGATAGGTTACTGGTTGTTACTTTTACTGATGCGGCAGCTGCCGAGATGAGAGACAGAATAGCTAAAGCCCTGGAACATGAGCTGGAAAAGGCACCGGAGGACGAGGGACTTGCCAGGCAGTTGGCTCTTGTTAATAAGGCTGATATATCCACGCTTCATTCATTTTGCCACAGGATCATCAGACAGTATTTTTACCGCCTGCATATTGATCCTGCATTTCGAGGGATGGACGATGTAGAAAACCGGTTGCTTCAACTGGAAGTCATAGACGACTTATTCGAAGGTTACTACAATGATTCCGACTTCGGGGACGAATTTATGGATCTTGTGGACAGGTATGGAGGAAGACGGGGAGATGAAAACGTCAAGGACTTGGCTCTTCGGGTCTATAATTTCTCTCGCAGCAGGCCTGACCCGGACAGGTGGTTTTCCCGGCTAATCTCTGCGTTCTGCATTCCTGCTGATGTTCATATTAATGACCTAGTCTGGACAAGACTTGCGCTTAAGTGGATAGCGCGTGAAGCATTGATAGCCCATAGAAGTCTGAGTCAGGCTTTGGAGATTGCAGGTATGCCCGAGGGCCCGACTCGTTATGTGGAAGTCCTCCAAGAGGAGTTTCAGGCTTGCTCAAGGCTATCAGAGGTATGCAGGGACGGAGATTGGGAAGGCGTTGAGTCCCTTCTAAATACATTCGAATTCCGGACTCTCCCGGGCATAAAAGCGGGAACCTGCGATGATGCTCTGAAGAATAGGGCGCAAGATCTCAGGAATCAAGCGAAGAAGGCGTTGAGGGCTTTGAAAGATGAATGCTTCTCCCGGCCTTCACAGTGTCTGGTTGATGATATCCGAGATATCGCGCCATGCATGAAGACGTTTATCGCTGTAGTGAAGGGTTTTGGTGAAGCATATACAGCCGTAAAACGTGAAAGGAACCTTATAGATTTCGGAGATATGGAGCATCTATGCCTTAAAGTCTTAAGAGAGTGGGATGAATCCGGAGGCAAATGGGTTAGATCTGATGTCGCAAAGGAGTTGGCTAACAGGTATCGTGAAGTCTTGGTTGATGAGTATCAGGACATAAATCCTGTACAAAATGAGATTTTGCGCCTTGTCTCATCTGAGCGCAGTAGTTTCATGGTAGGCGATGTGAAGCAGAGCATATATAGGTTTCGCCTTGCTGAGCCAAGTCTGTTCATGGAGAAACATAAGGCGTTTCCAAAAGCCGATACAGACAGCTCCAATCGCCGCATAGACTTGTCCAGGAATTTTCGTAGCAGGCAGACAATAGTCGACTCAGTTAATTTCATCTTCCGTCAGGTGTTTTCGCAAGGTGTAGGTGAAATTGACTATGACATTGATGCAGAGCTTGTACATGGAGCGAATTATCCTTCGCGTGATACAGCGCTTTTCAGAGGAGACAGTAATGAGCCTCCTACAGAAGTTTATCTCATTGAAAGAGATGCTATGGAAGAAAATGAACCTGAAGAGGCGGATGGTATAGAAGAGCTGGAATCTCTCGAGGTTGAGGCGCGTTTGGTTGTGCGCCGCATATCTGAGATGGTGCGTGGTGCAAGTGGGAAACCAGGTCCTGAGTTTCAAGTCTGGGACAAGGAGAGCAAGGCGTACAGGCCTGTATCGTATCGTGATATCGTTGTGCTCATGCGGGCCACAAGAGGCAGGGCCAACATATTTCTTGAAGCGTTCAGACAGGCAGATGTGCCTGCATATGCAGAGCTTGGAACAGGATACTTCGAGGCGACAGAAATAGAGGTCATGCTGTCACTCTTGAAGATAATTGACAATCCTAAGCAGGATATTCCTCTGGCTGCCGTGCTTCGCTCGCCTATAGGCGGGTTCTCCCATGATGAACTGGCCCGAATCCGCTTGTGTAGTAGAGATGGCGACTTCTACCGGGCCTTGGAGATTGCCTCATCCGGTTGTGAGTCGGAAGCATTAGCTTCTAAGGTTGATGACTTCTTGATGAGGCTGGAGTATTGGCGGACTATTGCCCGAAGAGTGCCTCTTTCTTCCATGGTGTGGCAGCTATATCGGGATACGGAGTACCTTGACTACGTAGGCGGAATGCCCGGGGGGATTCAGCGTCAGGCGAATCTTCGCGCATTCCATGAACGAGCCAGGCAGTTTGACAGGTTCTCGCGCCAAGGCCTCGTAAGGTTTCTCAAGTTTATTGACAGGCTAAGAGAGGCGGAAGGAGATCTCGGGACAGCGCGAGCCCTGGGGGAAGCTGAAGATGTCGTAAGGATCATGAGTGTGCATAAAAGCAAGGGCTTGGAATTTCCGGTAGTCTTCATCCCTGATATGGGGAAGCAGTTTAACTTAACTGATCTTGGCGCTGATATTCTCCTTCATTCTGAAGTAGGCCTCGGCCCCATGTTTTGTGACCCGGTCAAGCGGATCAAGTACCCTACTCTTGCACATCATGCTGCGAAAGAGGCAAAGCTCAGGGAGGCTTTCTCTGAAGAGATGCGCGTCCTTTATGTAGCAATGACCCGGGCGAGAGAAAGACTGGTAATGGTGGGGTCTGCTAAAGGGTTAGAGAAACAATCATCCCGGTGGTGTAATAGTGTTTCACAAATTGGGTGGGGCTTGCCGGAGGAAGTTCTGTATTCGGCCAGGAGTTTCCTGGATTGGGTTGCTGTTTCTCTCGCTCGTCATAGATGCGGGTATCCCATTCGTAATCTGGCGGAGGTTAGTGGACTACCTGTTGATCCTGAGATATTTAATGATCCCGGCCAATTCAATGTAAGGGTGCTCTCTCGTGTTGAGGCATGCTCAGGCTTTGATGCTCTGAAGGGATCAGGCGACAAGGATTCTGATGTTGACTGGAGCCGTGTCGTGTGCGCTTATCCCCTTGGCAGGCAAGTTGATTCTCAGCTTCACAAGGAAATTCAGGCACATGCATGCTGGAGATATCCCTACGGGCCGCTGACCGAGAGGGCCGCCAAAGTGACTTGGTCTGAGATAAAGCGGAGATTCGATTCAAGCAGAGAGGATGCAGAATTCAGCCGTCACGATGTAATAGATGCAAGACCTATGTTGGGTCAGCTTACACTGCGCCCTAAGTTCCTTCAAGCTGTTGATATTATCCCCACTGAGCGTGGGGAGGCTACTCACCTCATAATTCAACATCTAAATCTCAGAGAGCGATTGGACGCCTCCGGTATTCGCGTAAGTATTAGAAATATGATTGATGCTGAACTACTCACTCAGGAGCTTGCGCTTGCAGTTGATGTTGAGTCTGTTGCCGACTTTTTTGAAAGCCCTCTTGGTGTCCGTATGAAAGCAGATCCGGATAGAGTCATGCGGGAGATTCCATTCTCTCTTGGAATTCCTGCTTCAAGAATTTACCCTGAGCTTTCGGGACTTGCTGAATCTACCCCTGAAGAGGAACGTGTCTTAGTGCAAGGTATCATGGATTGCGTAATTAATGAACCTGACGGATTTGTGTTAATTGACTTTAAGACCGGCGGAAGGCCGGGGGATGAATCTAACGCTATCGCCTTTCAGTACGCCGGCCAGATTTCCGTGTACAAAGAAGCTCTGGAGACTATTTATAGGCGTCCGGTGAAAGAGGCATATATATACCTTCTCGGGGCCGGGAAGGCTGTTCTTATGTAAGATGCAGTGTTAGGAATTCTACCACCTTTTCAGAAGCTGTGCTCGATTATGTGACACTATCCGGCATCTCAGGCCGATTTATGAAAAAGTCCTGTTTTCCCACACTGATCAGGGTCCGGGTGGTCGAAAACAGGACAGGGTTCAACATGACTTTCTCCGGTTACAGAGAATCATCATATAGGTGGCATTGTCTTAGTCTGATCGTCCAGAGTTGTATAGCCAAGCCCTGATAGGAAAGGAGCGCGAAACAGGGCAGAAATCATGGCACGACAATCGGGCGTCTTCTGACAATATTCCCGAATCTGTCAACCACAGTTTCAATCTTGATTGTGAAGTCGCCCAGTACTTTCAATTTATCTATAGAGGATAAGTTCATGAATTGATGAAGGGTAACTTCCAACTGTCTATAAAGGTCATCCATCTCTTCCTCACGAGCCTTCATCCGTTCTACTTTCTTCTCTATTTCATTACGCATTCGTTGTATTTCCCGCTCTTTTTGAGCCAACTCCTCAAGAAGTTGCTGTTCACGTTCTAGTTGTCTTTGGATATCTATGAGTCGATCCACAAATCCTTTGAGGTCAAGCATGCCATACAGGCGCTTTTCCATACGCTCTACTCTTGCAGGCAGAGACAGAATCTCCTCCATTGGGTCCAGCCTTACGCTTGACTTGGCATCAGTTGTGGTCTCCGCCTGCATGCTTTCGTGAGGAATCCGGGAATCGCGAGATTCTCTTGTCACCTTCTCAATGGATTTATGGACACGCTCTGTTGCTGTATCTTGTGCTTGTGCTTCAGCGCGTCGTTTGATAACCGTGTAAAATCTGTGTCTTAAAGTAAGGTACGGAACTTGAAAAAGGTTTGCAAGCCTTTCAATCTCTTTCTTTCTTTCCCCCGGTTTTCTTTCCAGGACCTTCATGAGAAGTTGATCTTCATACTCTGTGAATACGTGACGCTTTCTTCTCTTCTTGGGTTTTTCCTGGGTGGATACATCAGGAGTAACTTCAACTACCGCAGTATCAACTGACTCTCTCACGCTCTCCATTATTGAATGCCCTCCCATCTAGGCTAGACTTGTAAAGGTCAGTATAAGTATTCCTTCTTGCAGTAGTGCTTATGCTTCATACTAATACTGTATGACCATTAACTGTGAGAGGGACTCAATATGGATGTGGCTCTATCTCTTATGGATGGATGTGCGTCTGCGACTGCCCAAGCCAAGAACAAGCATGACGATAACAGCTATAACAAGTTCAGGTACCATGTAAGAGGCGTTATAAGTTGCCGAGTACAGCCATACGTTGGTTCCTTCCGGAGTATAACTTGCGAAGAATATTGCTCCGGACAGCACATGCATGGCAAATCTGCCGAGTCCGCCCAGAATTATTCCGATTACCGGGTATTTGGGGAAGAAACCTGCTAACCCAAGAAAAGCAAATGCCAAGGGGTAATCAAGAAGCAATTGGATCGGATGGACAACATACGGACCCAGTAGTAATTTTGCCAGTCCGAAGGCAAGACCTGCAAGCAAGCCAACACCTCCGCCGCTGCGAAGCGCTACGTAGAAGATGGGCAGCATTTCCAGGGAAACCGATCCCCCTTGGGGCATTCTGAATACACGGATCATGCTTAGTACTACGGAAAGGGCGACGGCTACACCGATTTCAGTTATTGTGTAGACAGGTCTACGACCTTTTGTCCTAGAAGGATTGGTGAGCCATAGAAGATACACGAGGACACCTATGGCTACGATTATTAGAATGCTTTCTGTTCTAAGTAGTGCGGTTCCGATAGATTTCAACCATGATGACTCTGTCATTATTAATCCCTCCAAATTTACCTGGTAGGCACCTAGGTTTGTTCCAATTAGTAGATTCCCTAATTTGCAGATTATTGATTCTAAAGGCCTAACAATAGAGCTCAACAGCAAGATTTAACAACAAAGGCCGCGGGACTTGGATTCGTCCGCGGCCTCTCTAACCTGGTTTGTGTCGTATTCTCAACTGAATGGGACCCGCTTCCCTACGCTGGCATTACCCAGAGTATTGCGTTAAATCAGGTTCGAAGGGTAGGCGTGTTTAGCCTTCTCAGCCGCACAAAAAATGTGCAGCACCCCCAGCGGACAGTCTATATGCAGTTTTCATGTATTCATTATTATGACACTTCTTGCGCATGAGCGCAAGGGGGGCGTGGCAAACTAGATGCATGAAAGTGGCTTTCTTTGAGGTAGAGAAATGGGAAAAGGATAGATATCGCACGCGTCTTCGAGATATTGAGACTGTCTTTTCCCGCGAGACAGCTCACGAGACAGATCTTAGCGGACTTGCGGATTCATGGGGCATATGCGTATTCATATATTCACATCTTACTGCAGATATTCTCAAGGAGTTTCCGGAATTGAAGCTGATAGCTACAAGATCAACAGGGTTTGATCATATAGACATTGATGTGTGCAAGAAGCGTAAGATTCACGTAGTGAATGTCCCCTTCTATGGTGAGAATACTGTAGCTGAGCATACATTTGCCCTAATACTCGCGCTCTCCCGCAATGTCCATAAGGCTTACTGCAGGACTATTCGTCAAGACTTCTCCCTTGAGGAACTACAGGGGTTTGACCTAAAGCGCAAGACTCTCGGTGTTATCGGATGCGGCAAGATTGGCCTTCACGTAATCCGAATAGCAAAAGGTTTTGGCATGGAGGTTCTTGCCTATGATACCAAGAGAGAGATTTTCCTGGCTGAAGTGCTAGGCTACCGTTACGTCCCCTTTGAGGAGCTCCTCGGCGCCTCAGACGTAATATCCCTTCATGTGCCGTACAGCAAGCACACGCATCATCTGATAAGCAAGGAAAGCCTGAAGAAGGTTAAGCGGGGTGCCATTCTGATAAATACGGCAAGAGGCGGACTAGTGGATACTGAAGCATTAGTATGGGCCTTGGATCAGGGCATTATCGGAGGCGCAGGTCTCGATGTCCTGGAGGGCGAGGAACTCATGCTTGAAGAGGGATATGCCCTTAAGAAAAACTATTCAAAGGATGTGCTCAAGACTTTTGTGCAAAATCAGATGCTGTTACGCAGGGAAGACGTAGTAATAACTCCCCATAATGCCTTTAACAGCCGCGAGGCTACCTTGCGCATCCTTGACACCACTTGCGAAAATATCTATAAATTCATTGAAGGCCGTCCTCAAAACATAGTTGTGCCTTGACGCATCTCCTACCTACCACAACCGGTTCGTGACATTCAGTCTGGTTTGTAAGTTGTATCTATTACCTTTGCCAGGAGGACTTCAAACCGGCCTGCCGAATGGATATCAAAGGTGCTACGATGGAGGAGGAGTATTCATGTCACCATTGGTGAAGAGACCACCTTTATACGAGGTAGGTCGTGAACTTGTGGCCACTGCAACAGGTAGGGTACCTGCTGATGTTGTTATTCGCAGCGGACGATTGGTGAATGTCATTACATCTGAGATTCTGGATGGTTTGGATATTGCAGTGCGTCTCGGGAGAATCGCTCTTGTCGGCGATGCTTCTCGATGTATCGGTAAAAACACGCAGGTGATTGATGCGGAAGGATTATACTTGGTTCCCGGGTTTCTTGACGGGCATCTTCACATAGAAAGCAGCATGGTGACGGTCAGCCAGTTTGCTAAGGCGGTGCTTCCATGTGGGACTACCGCTGTTTTCATGGATCCCCATGAGATTGCAAATGTGCTTGGGGTGAATGGGATACGGTTAATGATGGAGGAGGGTCGGAATCTTCCTCTTAAGGTCTACACCACAATGCCGTCATGTGTCCCCGCAGCTCCGGGTTTTGAGGATGCAGGGGCAGAGATCACGCCGGATGACATTAGGGAAGCGATGACTTGGGATGAAGTAGTAGGCCTTGGAGAGATGATGAATTTCCCAGGCGTTTTGGCAGGGGATAAGAATGTCACGAGTAAGATTTCGGAAACGTTGAAAGCAGGCAAGGTCGTGACCGGGCATTACTCTGTCCCGGATCTCGGCTCAAATCTTTCTGCCTATGCGTCATGCGGTATCAAATCTTGTCATGAGTCTACAACTTGGCAGGAAAGCTTAGCGAAGTTGCGCCTTGGGATGTACGCGAAACTCAGAGAGGGGTCCGGGTGGCGTGACATTAAGGCTACTATTAAGAGCTATACAGAGACAGGTGTTGATTCAAGGCGCATAGTCCTTGTCACAGATGACGTGCACCCTGATACTTTGCTGACTCTAGGTCATGTGAACCATGTGGTGAGGCGGGCAATTGAAGAAGGAACTCCGCCTGTTGTGGCGATTCAGATGGCAACTATTAATGCAGCAGAGTGTTTTGGGATGAGTTGCGACCTTGGAAGCATTACCCCCGGCAAGTTTGCTGATATCTTATTTATCAGGGATCTTGCTGATCCACGTCCGGAAAGGGTTATGGCAGACGGGGAGATCATTGCAGAAAAGGGATCTATGCTTAAAGAGATCCCACTACCGACTTACCCTGCTTATGCCAGGGATTCTGTGCACCTGGCAAACCCCCTCAAACCCGATGATTTTCGCATCAAAGCGGGCATGCCCGACAAGAATGTGCGTATCAGAGCTATACAGGTCATAGAGGGTCAGGCTGTAACAAAGCATGTTGAGGCGGAACTACCTTGTGATAGTAATGGAGAGATTCACGCGTCATGTGAACAGGACTTGGCGAAAGTAGCTGTGATAGAGCGACACAAAGCTACCGGAACGATGGCAGTAGGTTTTGTCCAAGGGTTCGGGCTTGAGTCAGGGGCAGTGGGCTCAACTGTTGCCCATGACAGCCATAACCTCCTTGTTATCGGAATGGATACAGAGGATATGGTTGTTGCCGCCAACGCTTTGGCTGATGTCGGTGGTGGGATGGTTGTTGTGAAAGATGGCAGAGTACTGGCTATCCTTCCTCTTCCTATTGCAGGCCTCATGTCAGATGAACCGGTGGAAAAAGTTCAGTCAGGCATTGAGGAGCTGGCGCAGGCGTGGCAGGCCTTAGGATGCAGATTGGCATCTCCGTTTATGACAATGGCCCTTCTTTCCTTGCCTGTAATCCCTGAGCTTCGTATAACAAATCGAGGCTTGGTTGACGTCACAGAATTCCGGTTTGTTCCTCTGGTTACCGGTTGAAGCAGCCTTGAGACAACTAATAGATTCGCACGGCTCAATTTATAAGGAAGCCCGAACGAGTGCAGCCTCTGTTGTAAGTTGCGCTGTAGGCAGTTGATCTCATTAGTTCGGGCCGACGCCGACGTCTACTTGAAACTGTGTCATTTTGGAGCCTAAATGCGCACTTCCCGCTGACACGGCTATTACGAGAATCCACATTATGATGGTAATAGTAGCAGCTTTAGATATCTTTACGTTCCACAGTTTCGCCAGGGCTATTGAGCTTAGGATAATGTATATGAGACTGAATACATTTATGCTTGACAGAACGACTCCCCATGGGGTAGCGAGTTGACCGGGGGATAAGGTCATCCCGAGTCCAAGCACAACAGCATTTCCGGTAGTGATAATGACTATGGCGGTTATTATCCCGGATAGCACTGAAGTTACATACAAATATCCTGATATAGCCAGACTTTTCTTAAAATCGACTCTTGAGCCTATAAGCGCTCCTATCCCTGAAAAGATCAAGGCGCGCAGAGGCCACCAGATAAGTTGTGAGATGATGGCTGTAATCAAGGTAATCCCTATTGTAACTGATTGTGGCGGCATAGGTACGTCGGAGGGAATCAATTCGGGCATGGTCCGAAAAGTATGAAGGACAGGAACTAAACCAAGTGCTCCCGCAAGGATAATGAACACAACAGGCATAACGAAATCGGGATTTTTGACTATGTCCTCGAAGGTAGATCCGGGTTCTGCAAGTACCCCTATTGCACGGGCAAAAACATTCTTACGGGGTCTCAAGTCTGGATGTGACATGTTTTGGGTCAACTCCTTTTCTAAGTTCATAAGGATTACCAAGGATTACAGGGATCATAACATACTTATATAAGACCATATCCATAAGTCTGTATCCGGTAGAATATTGTAAATTACGTTATGCTAATGTTGACTATTGACTATCGTTACCTTACATATATTCCTCATGAGTGAGGTTTTTCCTTCGATGTCTTTGGACTAACGTAGAAGTGTTGTGCCTTCGATAGAAACTAAGGTATACAACTGTTTTTTACTCAAGAAGCGTAGAATTGAGATGAACGAAGATCGCAGTTGAAATCTCAATCTGAAGGAAACAAAGGAGTAATCCGCGAAATTAATAGGGTAAGAGTAGGCGAACATGACAAGACAATAGGAAAAGGATTATCATGAGTAAGACAGGATATGGCAAGTGAAAGGGGTTACCGGAATTGGCGCGACGAAAGGTTACCATTGTAATAATCGGGCTCGTTCTCATATGTATAGCGACTGTTGTCGCAGGCAAGAGATTGGGCGAAGATAAAACCGTAATCACGGTGGACGCTATGGAGGTTGTACCTGGGCGTTTCAGTATCACTGTGTCCGCTCAGGGAGTAATTGAGCCTGCCGATACAGTTGAGGCCAGGGCTGGGATTACAGGAAAGGTGTCAGAGATCTTTGCAAGAGAAGGAGACACAGTGAAGGTGGGCCAGCAAATCGCAAGGCTTGAGAAACCGGATCTTGAAGCCCAGTTGCAGCAGGCCAAGGCTCAAGTAGCTGCTGCTGAAGCAGACCTTATGCAGTTTGAATCCCAAGTTGCTGTAGGATCCGGTAAGACTCTCACGCTTCGACAGGCTGAAACTCAGCTTCAGGCAGCCAAGGTAAGACTCAAGGAAGTGCTAAAGGGTCCGTCTGAAGCCCAGATTGCCCAGGCGGAAGCCCAGGCCACTCAAGCAGACATCGCGCTGAGAGATGGGATGCGCCAACTTGAGGCAATGGAAGCCCTGTATGAAGAAGGCGCTGTATCAAGATCTGCTGTGGAAGATGCGAAGGCTCGGGTTGAGAACGCAAAGGCTCAACATGGGGCTGCAAAGAAGCAGTATGAGGCGCTTCTGGATTCACCTGATGATGAGCAGGTGGAACTTGCTGAATCTCAGGTAAGCGAGGCTGAGATAGCTTTGGCCCTTGCTAAGGAGCAGGAAGCTTCGAGGGAAAAGAGTAAGGATGCTGTAGAAGCTCGTCTTGCGCAGGCAAAGGCAGGCCTCAGATTAGTTGAGAACGCCCTTGCCATGACTATGGTAACTTCGCCTGAGAATGGGATAATCATTAATATTCCGATTGCCAAAGGTGCGGTAGTTACAGAAGGGATGCCTATTGCTCATATTGCAAAGGCCGGCGATATGCGGGTGAGAGCCAAAGTCGATGAGATGGATATTACCGGAGTGAAAGTGGGACAGCCTGTGACATTCACAACAGACGCGATATGGGATTTGGAGTTTTCCGGGGTAGTTTTGGAAATCGCCCCCCAAGCAGTGTATGAAGGTTTGACACCGGGGTTTCCGGTTCTAATAAATGTTGAGGAGCCGGGAGATGATCTCCGTTCCGGGATGAGCGCGGATGTGGAGATTGCCACATACTCCAAGGAGAGAACCTTAGTTTTACCTATGCAGGCTATTGTTGAGCAAGACGGCAAAGAAGCGGTCTTTGTAGTTGATAAAACGGATTCCAAAGCCCGCATGGTTCAGGTGGTTACGGGGCTTTCCGGTACGATAGATATCGAGATTCTCGAAGGAATCGAAGAGGGGGACTTAGTGGTAACCGGAAATTACGATGCTCTTAAGCAGCTCCGTGATGGCAAGCAGGTGAGGCTTAGCAATGGGAAGCAAGGTGACACTAAGTGATCGTTGTACAGGACGTAGAGAAGATTTATGATACCGGCAAAGTCCAGGTGGCAGCGCTCAGAGGCGTATCTCTCGAGGTGGAATCCGGTGAATCTATGGCTATCATAGGACCTTCAGGTTCCGGCAAATCTACGCTTATGAATATCGTCGGGTGTCTCGACAGACCCACAAGCGGCAGTTATCTTCTAGACGGGAGACTGGTAAATGAATTGTCCGATGACGAACTTGCTGAAGTTCGCAACAAGAAGATTGGGTTCGTGTTTCAGACGTTCAACCTCTTGCCTCGAGCCACAGCCTTAGAAAATGTTGAGCTTCCTCTTGTATATTCCGGGGTTCAATCTGCTGTCCGTAGAGAGCGGGCTTTGTCTGCTCTTGAGAGAGTCGGGCTCGGTGAGCGCGCGGATCATAGGCCAAATGAGCTTTCCGGGGGGCAGGCACAGAGAGTGGCAATTGCGAGAGCATTGGTGACAGAGCCTTCCATAATTCTGGCGGATGAGCCTACAGGAAATCTGGACACGAAATCCGGTCTTGAGATTATTGGAATGCTGAAGAAACTCCATGAGCAAGGGATAACGATAATACTTGTCACTCATAACCCTGAAATAGCAAGTAAAACAGACCGTTTTGTTGAGATAAGGGATGGCTTGATTGTCAGAGAAGGAAAAGGAACTGATCTCGGAAAGAGGACGGATACCCAAGAGGGAAAGGGGGAAGGCATATGAGCTTTTATGAGTGTATGAAACTTGCGCTTTCCAGTCTAAAGACAAGCAAACTACGGTCAGCCCTTACCCTCCTGGGCATAGTCATCGGTATCGCGTCAGTAATCTCAATGATGTCCATAGGAGAAGGTGGGAGGCGCCTCGTGACTATGGAACTATCGGGACTCGGCGCGAACCTCATTTTTGTGCAGCCTGATTATGCAAGAGAAGCCATGTCAGGAGGACGAACGGACTCATTAACTTATGAGGACGCCCAAGCCATGCGCAAAGGGTGTCCTGCTTTGGCTACAGTCAGCGTATCGCAGATGGGAATGGTAGCCGTAAAATACGGTAAGGACAGGTACAACGTGAGCGCGACCTTTACAGATGAAGGCCTTGCTTCAACACAAGAGGCAGGTCTCAAAGAAGGTAGGCTTTTCACGGAACTCGATGTTAGAATGCAGCGTTGGGTGACGATTATAGGCGGAGGCCTGGCAAATAGACTTTTTGGCAAAGAAGAAAGCGCTATAGGCGCTAAGGTGAAAGTAAACGGGCAGAACTTTGCTGTAATCGGAGTCATGAAGGAGCAGGGCAGAACGATGTTTGGGGAGAATCCTGCAGATATGTCTGCTTATATTCCGATAACTCACTCCAGGCGCATGACCGGTAGTGATGATGTGGCTTATATATCCTGCGAGGCTCAAGATGTCAAGCAGGTAAAAGAGGCTATGGATCAGATTAAAGGGGTTCTGGCTCAGCGGCATGGTAAGGACTCTTCTTTCAACGTTATGAGCAGCGCTTCCATATTGGAGACCACTGAGACCATAACGAGGATCTTTACTGTAATTCTCGGAGGTATAGGCGGTATCTCATTGCTTGTCGGCGGGATCGGTGTCATGAACATAATGCTTGTATCAGTTACTGAGCGCACTCGCGAGGTGGGAATCAGAAAAGCGGTCGGCGCTAAGAAGGGAGATATTCTCAGGCAGTTTCTGTTTGAAGCCATAGCTCTTTGCTTAGTCGGTGGAGCCATGGGAATCATCTTGGGGTGGGCGGGAGCTTCCCTAATTGCGAAAATAGCCAAATGGCCTACTTATGTATCACTGTTTTCCATTACCGTCGCAGTTATTTCAGCATCGTTTGCAGGAGTCGCTTTTGGGGTTTATCCTGCATACAAAGCTGCAAATCTGGATCCTATAGAGGCGTTGAGATACGAGTAAGTGCTTGAAAGTCCTTATGAGAGGCAACGGCGGAGGTGACGATAGGCTGGCAGGCCGTTGCGCAGGGAGATTCTTTACGTCTGCTGTGGCTTTTCCCAGCTTTCAGATGCGCATGGTTACTTTTGGGAAGCCGTGGTTTGCGCCGCGCATGGGGCGTAGTGTTAGTCCCAGGGGTGCATGGCAGTACACACAGCCTGTAGTCCTACTCATCGATGAGTTTGTCATCAGCAGTGCGGAGCACTTCGTGGCAGGAATGCACGACTCAGGACGGGCCATAACAATCGGGCATACCACCGCAGGTTCAAGCGGTAATCCTATCCGTCTTGAGATCAGTGGGT
This sequence comes from Firmicutes bacterium UBA5449, assembly GCA_002424305.1. GTDB lineage: Bacteria > Bacillota > SHA-98 > UBA4971 > UBA4971 > UBA4971. The sequence continues at coordinate 11,118 of DIQZ01000066.1, read as the reverse complement.
TTAAGTTTCAGGTATCCAGGTGGCGCGAATACCGCGCGTGCGGTTCATTAATCGAGGGGAACGGTGTGCCTGCGGATATTGTTGTCCGTCCGACCATCAACGATCTCGCAACCGGTGTTGATACCGTACTCGTACGCGCTTTGGATTACATTAAGTCCCGGTAGATGGCTTTTATTGAATCATCATCCTGCCCCTGGCGCCAATTCTACATCCAGCCTTAATCATTCCGACCCGAATCTGAATCACAACCGACTCACAACTTTGTCTTGACTGTTGCCCAACGACCGCCGATATCGCGACTGCCGCCCTTATCGCACAGACTGTATTTGCCGCGGCGATGACCTTTATCGCGAAACAGGCTAAATCGCTCATTTATGTGTCATCATTCTCTATCATTCTTTTGAAGGGCTTTAAGGTCTCTCCCAGGAGTTTTCTTTTGAGTTTGCCCTGCTATTGATGATCCAAAATCCCATTGAACCTGGCCTTTAGACGTGAATGGGTATTACCGGTCGCTGTTTGGAAACCCAGGCTGACTTTTGGAGGTTCTACGATACGCATGTCGCAAGATTCCCTTGTGGCAAGTACAATTTCCGTCAGGTTCTCCCTATCGGTCTGTGATAGTATCGCAACAGTCATTGAATCATAGGACAACCTATGGTGATAAAGCGAAGGGGGAACCGGCGATGAATAGAAGAACCACGGGTGTCGTCTCCGGTGGTTCCGGGCGAACTGTTTATCTCGGCAAGGATAGAAGGTTTCGAGTTGCTTCCCCGGGAGTTAGATCCGGGCGTCCTCGAAATGGAGCAGGCAGGCTCTGGGAGTTCTTGACTCATGCGCTTTCACCCGGAGCAGTGTTTTGCGGGTTAGTCGGGGTTCTCTTGGGCAGAGCAAAGATTTTTGGAGCCGGTGCTCCTTTCGGTATAGCATATCTGGGGGTGGTGGCTGCTTGCCGCGGCCCTTTCGCTTTCCTAACAGCGTTTGGAACTCTGCTTGGGGTGACAGGGCTAACTCTGAGGTCGGATGCGATATGGTCAGTTGTTCCCCTGATTCTTGTTGTGATTTTTGCTCGTGTTTTCTCCCGCCGCGTAGAGGCCAGACCTTTTCTGCTACCCATAAGCATAACGATATTCGGTTTTCTCGTGCCTGAGTTTCTCAAAGTGGTTCTTGGCGCCTCTCAGCCTTCTATCGCCATTGTAGCGTTGGAAGCTGTCATAGGCGGGCTTGCTGCCGCAATTTTCAGTTGGGGCGGCATCGGTCGAGGGTTCTCAGCTTTACCTCAGTGGGGGGCGATTGGACCTGAACAAGCAGCCTCGTTTGGATTGCTTTGTGCCGGGGTAACCATGGGACTTGCAGGTATAGAATTTCATGGGCTGTCTTTAGGTGCAGTGGTAGCAGGTATTGCCACCACCGCCATAGCGTATTCAGGTGGCGCCACCTTTGGGGCCGCAGCCGGAGCTTTGACAGGGCTGGCATGCGCAATATCAGGCCAGGGGTTGATGTCTATTGTAGGCGCTTACGCTCTTGGCGGGCTTCTGGCAGGCAGTATGCGCAGCTATGGCAAAGCGGCCTCTGCCATCGGGTTTCTAGCCGGGGCAGGACTTCTTGTGTTCCAGGTGTCCAGCAGGGGAGATGTGCTGCTTTTTGCTGCTGAGTTAGGTGTGTCAGGTTTGCTTTTCCTTTGCATCCCTCGTAAAAGCTTACAAAGAATAGCGAAAGTGCTACCGCTTATCCACCGGAAATCCGGAGTGGGTGGAGAGGCACATGCCAGGAGAGTCCAGGAGCTTTTATCTCGGAAGCTTGTGGACTTTTCCAAGGTGTTTGATGAGCTTTCATCTATGTTGAAGCAGGTTCCATACGATCCGGAGTTGGCTGAACGGGCTGATGTCGCTCATATGCTGCATGAAATCTCGTCATCTGTGTGTAGCCGTTGCAGGGCCTACCTTTTTTGCTGGAGTGATGCTTTCCACAGGACTTTTCGAGATGTCCTTAACCTTGTAGCCCTCGCTGAGTTAAAAGGCACAGTTGAAGTGGCTGAAGTAAAAGGCCAGCTAAGTTGGAGGTGTCTTAACGTTCCCGGACTTGTTGCTGCTGTGAATGGATCTACAGGTTCCTATAGGCAGAATCTCGCGTATGCGAGAAGGCTTGCTGAGGGGCGTCACATGTTTTCCGGGCAGTTGCAGGGGATCGCTGAAATCCTGGACGGTCTCGGCGAAGATGTCTGGGCTTGCGTGGAATTTGAGACTAGCTCAGAACAGAGAATTTTGCGTGAGCTGTCCCGTCTTGGACTGGGAATAACTGATGTCAGTGTTGTGGCTCGCAGACGAGGAAGGCTTGACGTTACTGTCAAGAAGGCGGCATGTTGTGGGGAGCGGGAGTGCAGGAATGCGGTAGGGCCTCTGGTTTCTCGACTCCTTGGGCGTGACCTCGAAGTGTCCAAAGCAAGATGTGGGAACAGAGGGGCGCAGCCTACATGTGAGATAACACTGTCTCAGGCCAAAGTGTACGGCATTGCAGGCGGAGTCGCGGTTTCGACTAAGCATGGAGGAGATATTTCAGGAGATGCTCATTCTGTACTGGAACTCGCTGACGGGCGGGGAGTAATGATTGTAAGTGACGGTATGGGGACAGGAAGAGGGGCTGCAATAGAGAGCTCCATTGCTGTAAGTATGTTGGAAAGGCTCCTTGAGGCAGGGTTTGATGATGAGTTCGCCGTAAAGACCGTCAACCTCATTCTTCTCCTTAGATCCCCCGGTGAATCCTTCGCTACTTTAGATGTGGCTACAATGGATACGGTCACAGGTGAAGTCCAGTTCATAAAGGCAGGATCACCTCCAAGTTTCATTAAGCGGGGGAGGCAAGTAAAGGTCATTGAATCCGCTTCCCTTCCTGCAGGAATATTTGACGCGATAGAAATTGAGAAGACTCGACACAAACTAGGTGACGGCGACCTATTAGTAATGGTTAGTGACGGGGTTTGCGACTCTGCAGAAGGCCTGCGCGGTTCAGCAGGTTCATTGTACGCTCCGGGTGATTGGATAACAGGTTTAATTGCGACTATTACTACAGAGCGTCCCGACGAAATAGCCCGCTTGATTCTTAACCGGGCAATGCAGTATTCGGGTGAGAAGACCTCTGACGACATGACTGTCCTCGTAGGTAGGGTCTACAGAAGAAGGTCCCGCACAGGTAACCCCCAAAAATCGTCCTCGAGCACAGTTTCGTCCCAATCAAGAAACGTAAGCTTGTCCATGTAGCTCGCCTGCTATGCTATAATACTGTTGAGATTCAGGCCCTTACAGTCGGCAATAATTGTCTATGAGTTTCTCAACAAGTGAGGTAGAGGTGTGAAGTCCGGGAAAGACAGATTTATCAATAGCATGAGATCGCTCATCACACGTCATGATATGCTCACCCAGGGGGACAGGGTGATCGTAGGAGTCTCAGGAGGGCCTGATTCCGTTGCTCTCTTGCATGGGCTGTATACGTTGCGCGAAGAATTCGGCATATCGCTCCATGTAGCTCACCTCAACCATATGCTTCGGGGGGAAGCTGCAGATGAAGAGGCAAGATATGTAGAGCGCCTTGCCAAGAAACTCAATCTCAGTTGTACAATCCAAGCGATAGATGTCAAAGACTACGCTGATAAGAGAAAGGTATCCATAGAGCTTGCAGCGCGTGATGTGCGGTACGATTTCTACAGGCGTACTGCCATAGATATCGGTGCTTGCAGGGTAGCGCTGGGGCACCACTCAGGAGACCAGGCTGAGACTGTCCTCCTCAGACTCATCCGCGGAACCGGAATGACCGGGCTCGGCGGAATGCCTGTGGCAAGACCCCTTGACGGAGACAGTGACATTACGGTAATTCGTCCTATGCTTCAGTTAACTTCTGATGAGATTCGATCATACTGCAAAGAAGTGGAGCTGGCTTACTACATAGATGCATCAAATATTGACCCGGCCTACTTCAGGAACAGGGTTAGGCATGAACTCATTCCCCTACTCGAGCAAGACTATAATCCCAGGATAGTTCAGGCTTTGAGCAACACTGCTGATCTGCTTCGAGATGACGAGGATTACATTTCCCGTGAAGTGTACGGGAAACTGGGGGAAGTAGTAAGGAGTTCCTCTTCGTGTAGTGTAGTCCTTAATGTACCTGCCTTATGTTTGCAGCATGTGGCAATTCAAAGGAGAATTATTAGATGGGCTGCTATGAGGCTTGTTGGTGAGCTTGACGATTTCGGGTCTGTTCATGTGGAGGATGTGCTGGAGCTGGCTAGGTCGGGACAGACAGGCTCCTGCATTTCATTACCCTGTGGGTTGCAGGCAAGACGCGATTATGAGCAGATCATTATAGAGTCGGTAGACGGAGTCGGATTCCAAATACAACAGCCTTTTGAATATGGGCTGTTAATTCCCGGCAAAACGGATATCCCTGAGGCATGTGTTACAATTGAAGCCCGCGTATTTGATATTGAAGTCAAGTCTAACTTGTTAGAGACGGTATCTCTTGCTCATGAAGACGAGGCATATTTTGACATGGGCCTTATTGATGAGAATATCACTGCGAGGAACAGAAAACGCGGTGATAGGTTATCTCCCCTTGGCATGAAAGGGAGTAAGAAACTAAAAGATGTTTTCATAGATAAGAAGATTTCCAGGAACATAAGGGAGCAGATTCCCGTTATTATATGGGGAAAGGAGATTCTTTGGGTTGTTGGGTTATGTGTAAGCAATTTTGCAAGACTTACACCCAATACCCGAAAGGTTCTTCACCTTAGAGCTACACGCTGGTATCTCAGTTGTGATCGATAATGCCGTGTGTTATAATGTGCTTGAAAAATAGTACCCGGTTTTCAACATGAAGTGATTTCAACACTTAAATGTCTATGCAACCGATGCGTGGTGATGCCTAATGGGAGGAGATCAATTGAACAAGGTATTTAGGACGCTCGGGCTATGGCTTCTGCTTGGTCTTATGACTGTATCTATTGCCAGTACTTTCTACGGTCAGAAAGCGTCACCAACGGAGCTGAGCCTGAGCACATTTATGCATAACCTCGATTCCGGCAATATTACGGAACTTCATATCATTGGTGATGATAAAATCGAGGGACGCTTGAAGAACGGCACGGATTTCCAAACTTACGTGCCTGACATATCCCTTGTTACCGATAAGCTAAAGGATAAAGGGAGTTCCCTTGCAGGGATTGAGGTAGTCGCTGAACCAAAACCTTCGCCCCCGTGGTGGTATACGCTTTTGCCTCAGGTCCTTACTATGTTGCTCTTTGTGGGTCTTTGGTTCTTCCTCCTTAATCAGATGCAAGGAGGAAGCAACAGGGCTATTTCATTTGGAAAGAGCAGAGCCAGACTGCACATGGAGGATCGAGGTAAGACTACATTTGCTGATGTAGCCGGGGTTGATGAAGCTAAGGAGGAGCTTGCCGAGATTGTGGAATTCCTTAAGCATCCCAGGAAATTTGTGGAGTTGGGTGCTCAGATTCCTAAGGGAGTTCTATTGGTAGGACCTCCCGGAACAGGTAAGACTCTTCTTGGACGGGCTGTTGCAGGTGAGGCAGGGGTGCCGTTCTTTATCATAAGCGGCTCAGACTTTGTAGAAATGTTTGTCGGCGTAGGAGCTTCCAGAGTGCGAGACCTCTTTGAGCAGGCTAAGAAGAATGCCCCGTGTATAGTGTTTATTGACGAGATTGATGCTGTCGGCAGGCAGCGTGGAGCAGGTCTTGGTGGTGGACACGATGAGAGAGAACAGACACTTAACCAGCTCCTGGTTGAAATGGATGGGTTTGAGGTTAATGCAGGCATAATACTGCTTGCTGCAACAAACAGACCTGATGTGCTTGATCCAGCGCTGTTGCGTCCCGGGCGTTTTGATCGACAGGTAGTAGTTGATATGCCTGATATCAAAGGCAGAGAAGCGATCCTAAAGGTTCATGCATGTAATAAGCCCCTGGCTCAAGATGTGGATCTCTTTGTTATTGCCCAAAGAACTCCCGGGTTTACCGGGGCCGACCTGGAAAACCTCCTGAATGAAGCTGCAATCTTATCGGCAAGACGTGGAATCAAGAAGATCACAATGGATGAATGTGACGAGGCTATCGACAGGGTCATAGCAGGGCCTCAGAAGAAGAGCAGGGTCATGAGTGACAGGGAAAAAGATTTGGTGGCTTTCCACGAGGCAGGACATACCTTGGTTGGAAAATTGCTACCTAATGTGGACCCGGTCCATAAGGTATCAATAATTCCTCGAGGGAGAATGGGCGGGTATACGCTGATGCTTCCGGAAGAGGATAGATTCTTTAGGACAAAATCTGAAATGCTGGATAACGTGGCAGTGACCCTTGCCGGCCGAATCGCTGAAGAAATAATGTTCAACGAGATATCTACCGGCGCAGAAAACGACTTAAGTAGGGTTACAAAGTTAGTCCGTAAGATGGTTACTGAGTACGGCATGAGTGAGGAATTAGGCCCTTTGTCATTTGGAAGCCGTCGTGAGGACATAGTTTTCCTCGGACGTGACCTAGGTCATGACAGAGATTACAGTGAAGAGGTAGCTGCATTAATTGACCGTGAGGTTCGAAGGATTGTCGATGAATCCTATGAACGAGCTAAGAATCTCTTGACGACTAATAAGGATAAGTTAATTAAGCTTGCTAATGCCCTGAAAGAAAGGGAGACGCTTGACGGGGATGAGATTGATGCAGTCCTAAGAAATGAGACTGAGGTAGTAGCCGAAGATTCAGAAGAGGCAGTCATCAGCGGTGCAGCCGCAATCTCCGTAGATGATGAGGCAGGTGCTAAAGAGCAGTTTGCACCCGGTAAGGCCAGAGTTTCATCGAGGCCGCCGAAGCTTGCGGAAAGTCCCGGTAGGGCATAGTAGGTGTGGTTGTCTGAGAACGGGCAAGGACTTTTGTGCCAAAAGAAGCCTTGCCCGTTTTAATTTGATATGGGGGGCGAAGGATGTGTCGCGTGTAGTTAAGGCCCCGAGGGGCTCTAAGATTTCGTGCAAAGGCTGGCAGCAGGAAGCTGCCATGCGAATGCTCATGAATAACCTTGATCCTGATGTGGCAGAGAATCCTCAAGAGCTTGTGGTGTACGGTGGTCGGGGTAAGGCAGCGCGTAGTTGGGAAGCTTTTGAAGGGATAGTCAAAAGTCTCAAAGACCTTGAGAATGACGAAACCCTTCTGGTGCAGTCGGGAAAGCCTGTAGGCATATTTCGCACTCATGAGCTTGCCCCAAGAGTGTTGATATCCAACTCGATGCTTGTCCCAAAGTGGGCCACGTGGGAGACGTTTTGGGAGCTCGAGGAGATGGGCCTTACTATGTACGGACAGATGACTGCAGGGAGCTGGATTTACATCGGCACCCAAGGCATCTTGCAAGGAACATATGAGACTTTTGCTGAAGCTGCCAGGCAACACTTCGGCGGTAGTCTGGCCGGGAAGCTGACACTTACCGCAGGCCTCGGGGGGATGGGTGGAGCACAGCCTCTGGCCGTCACCATGAATGACGGGGTTGTCATAGCAGTTGAGGTAAATGAAGAGCACATCAGACGCAGGCTGGAGACGGGATATTGCGATATCATGACATCAAGTATTGATGAGGCTATACAGTTGGCCCGAGCAGCGCAGGAGAAGAAGGAACCCCTCTCCATTGCTTTGCTGGGTAATGCAGCTATGACGCACCCTGAGTTCGTAAAGCGTGGAGTGATTCCTGATGTGGTTACAGATCAGACTTCAGCCCATGATCCGTTAGGCGGTTATGTTCCCATGGGCCTTTCCTTGGCTGAGGCGGATGAACTCAGAAAACGTGATTCGAAGCAGTACATAGATCGGGCGATGAAGTCCATGGCGGTTCAAGTTGAAGCAATGCTTGCGATGAAACGCAAGGGAGCCGTGGTTTTTGACTATGGCAACAACATAAGACAGCAGGCGTATAATACAGGGGTTAAGGACGCATTCTCATATCCGGGGTTTGTGCCTGCTTACATCCGCCCCCTCTTCTGTGAAGGTAAGGGGCCTTTCAGATGGGTGGCACTTTCCGGAGATCCTGCTGATATTTACAAGACAGACGAGGTTGTGCTAAAGGAGTTTCCGGAAGACAAAAACTTGGCTCAGTGGATTGAATTTGCACAAAAGAAGGTACAATTTCAGGGTTTACCTGCAAGAATATGCTGGTTGGGGTATGGTGAGCGGGCCAGATTCGGTAGAGCCATCAATGAGCTGGTGAGGCGAGGTGAGATATCAGCGCCTATAGTAATCGGTCGTGACCACCTTGATACAGGTTCAGTCGCGTCTCCAAATCGGGAGACGGAGGGGATGAAAGACGGAAGCGATGCCATAGCTGACTGGCCTATCCTGAATGCTCTCTTGAACGCGGTATCCGGGGCTTCCTGGGTTTCCGTCCATCACGGCGGAGGTGTAGGGATAGGCTACTCAATCCATGCCGGAATGGTTGTAGTTGCAGACGGGAGCGATGAAGCAGACCGCAGGCTGGAGCGTGTTCTCACCACAGACCCGGGTTCCGGAGTCATGCGTCATGCTGATGCAGGGTATGACAAGGCTATAGAGACTGCACGGAAATGGAACATTAAGATCCCCATGTTGGGTAAGGAATAGGGATTTCCCAAGCTATACATACAAAGTTCATATCGGCAGACTTGAGCCCCCGGGTTATGTAATCACCCCGGGGGTTATTTCTTGCTCGCAGATTAATAGGATTATACTGCAGGACACGATTACGAGGGCTGAATCCGGGAAAACAAATGTCGGCAGCCTCGTTTTGGATGCTGTTTGAAAGGAAGGATTTTTGCGTATTATTGGAGAATAGATTGAATTGCAGGCAAAAACTGAAAATTTGAGGAGGGATGGTGCCTTGGAAAAGCTCTTGCTCGTTGAGCATGAGAAGTGTACCGCATGTCGTATTTGTGAGCTTGTTTGCTCGGCAAAGCACTGTGGAGTAATCAATCCCGTCAAGGCAAGAATCACGGTAGCAACTTTCCTCGATGACAACTTCTTCTTTCCGGTTACATGCCAACATTGTGAAGAACCTCTCTGCAAAGACGTTTGTCCCACCGGTGCAATTGTCAAACATCCTGAAACAGGTGCTGTAGTAATCGAAGATGCGAAATGTATAGGATGCAGAATGTGTGCGGCTGCTTGCCCATTCGGGGCAATCTCTTATTGTTCCAACGATCGCAAGGTTGTAAAGTGCGATCTGTGCGAAGGTGAGCCCGAGTGTGTCTTGTTCTGTCCGTGGGATGCCATTAAGTACGTGGAGGCGGATAGTGCCATGACACGCAAACGCAGAGAAGTGGGCGACAGGTTGAAGAGAGCCCTGCAGGAGGTGAAGATTTGATGTACGGTTGGATAGGAAAACTAGCCAGGATAAACCTGACCGAAAGGTCGGTTGTAGTGGAAAATCTTGACCCTCAAATGGCTGAGAATTACCTGGGTGCAAGAGGGTTAGGCACGAAGATCCTGTGTGACGAGGTTAAGCCTGGAACAGACCCGTTCAGCCCGGAAAATAAACTCATATTCGCAACAGGGCCTCTTACAGGGACAGGTGCAATATCTTCAGGTCGCTACAATGTTATTACCAAATCCCCGCTTACCGGGTACATAGCAGCCTCTAACTCAGGCGGATATTTCCCCGCGGAAATGAAATACTCAGGTTTTGATGCGTTTATTTTTGAGGGGAAAGCAGATGAACCGGTCTATGTTTGGGTTAACAACGGTAAGGTAGAAATCCGTTCTGCGAAGCATGTTTGGGGTAAGGACACCTCACAGACTACTGATATCCTCGTGGCTGAAACAGATCCTGACGCTAAAGTCTCATGTATAGGGCCTGCCGGGGAAAATCAGGTACTGTTCGCATGTGTAATAAATGATAAGGGCAGAGCTGCCGGCCGTTCAGGTGTCGGTGCCGTAATGGGCCGAAAGAACCTAAAAGCTGTAGTGGTTCGCGGAACCGGCGATGTCAAAGTGGCAGACATGAAAGCATTCAGAGAAGCTGTGCTGGCCTCTTTTAAGAAAATCCGAGAGCATCCTGTGACATCTCAAGGTCTGCCTACGTACGGAACTCCTGTCTTGGTGAACGTAGTAAATCAGCATGGGGCGTTCCCCACAAGGAACTTCCAGACCGGTGTCTTCGACAGAGCGGAAAAGATATCCGGGGAGACCCTGGCAGATACGCTTCTGGTAAGGAAGCGCGCATGTTTTGCTTGCCCCATCAGCTGTGGGAGACCTACTGCTGTACCTACCGGGAAATACGCAGGTAAGGGCGAAGGACCTGAATATGAGATTATCTGGGCGTTTGGCGCAACCTGTGATATTGATGACTTAGAAGCAATCACAAAAGCTAATTATATCTGCAACGAACTTGGAATTGATCCTATCACTATGGGGTCTACGCTTGCTTGTGCCATGGAGCTGTACGAGAAGGGTTATATGCCAAAAGACGCTACAGATATCCCACTTAGATTCGGTGACGCTGACGTCTTGATAGAGGCAGTACGCAAAACCGCATTTAAGGAAGGGGTAGGCGAGCTCCTTGCAAAAGGGTCTTACCGCCTTGCAGAGGAATTCGGTCATCCTGAGCTTTCAATGAGCACGAAGAAACAGGAGTATCCTGCCTATGATCCTCGTGGAGCTAAGGGTATAGGCCTTAACTACGCAACTTCCAACAGAGGAGGTTGCCATGTGAGAGGTTATACGATTTCTCCGGAGATGTTAGGTGTTCCTGAGAAACTGGACCCCTTGGCAAAAGAGGATAAAGCTGTTTGGGTCAAGGCTTTTCAGGATGTTACCGCTCTTGTCGACTCTGTGGGAATGTGCCTATTTACCACATTTGCCTTGGGTGCACCTGATGTAGCGAGCATGCTGGAGCCTGCGGTGGGCATACCATTCTCCACAGAGAAAGCTCTCCTTGCAGGGGAGCGCATATGGAACTTGGAGAGACTCTATAACATGAGAGAAGGCTTAACAAAGGACGACGATAACCTGGTGCCGAGGCTTGTGGATGAGCCAATGCCTGAAGGGCCTGCTGAAGGCCAGGTAGTAGAGCTTGATGAGATGGTAGCTGAGTACTACGATCTTAGGGG
>DIQZ01000061.1 GCA_002424305.1 Firmicutes bacterium UBA5449 | reverse complement strand
GAAAGGTATGCCAGGTTTGTTGGGCAAGATGTTAAGAGAGAACATGAAAAGGCATCGCCTGTGAAACAGCTTATGAGTAAGAGAGTGGCTAGAGTTCTTAAGAAAGACTGAGTAACGTTTGCAGGATGGAAGTAGATTCTATTCGTTGACCTCTTTTTAAGAAAATACCAATAGGGATCGATAGCCCTACGGAGAAATTAGCAACATGCCATCAGGAGGATTTGGGTGGTTGGCTGATGACAACGGCATCTGCTTTGAAAGGCCCGCGTGTCAGTAAGCCTTTGATCAAGTAAGTGCTAAGAGAAATCTTCTTGGCCCAATGATCGACCTGAAAACACTACAGGGATTTCACCTACTAAGTCTTGATACAGACCATTTGACAGTACAAAACGATTAGTGCTAACATGGACATAATGGAATTTAAGACATTAAATGCCATGCATAATACGAGTAATACGGAGGAATGAATCGTATGAGATACCTTCCGCAGATCGTATGTGTGTTGGTGTTGTGTGTGCTTGTGGCTGGGTGTTTTGGTAGCAATACTGGCCCGATTCGTCGTCCGCCCCCTGTGCCACCTTCTAAGAGTAAGTCAAAACTGATAGTATCCGTTCAGTGGGATGCGTTCCATCAATTTTTACCTGCAAGCATTTCCCCAGCAGGCTCCAATGCTATAACCCATATTGGCGCTAGGATCGAGTATCCCAATGATTCCGAGACCCCCAAGGTGCAATCTGTCATGAGACAAATCGGAAAGAACGTCGGCACAATAACGATGGAGGTTCCTGCTGCCGAGGCGGTCAATCTATGTATGGCCGCAGTCAAGCATTCAACTGGATCACAGGAAAGCCGTGCCCTATATTACGGGGTTGTTCACGCTCTAAGTCTTCCAGGTGGTACTATTGTCGAACTTGAAATGAATGATATTGATTGGGTAAAAGCGACCTGGCATGTTTCCTCAGAGGACGAACACATATGGAACAACGATCGCGTATACGAAGCTGATGCCTCCCACGATTATCTAGACAAACCTGCCATCTACGTACGAGATCCTTTTCAAATAGGAGAATACCCAAGAAATTATCATGATCTCCTAATTGGTGTTGAAGGACGCGTTTCTTGGAGAGACAATCCAGATGGTTGGAGGCTGTTTGTAATAAGAGCTACGAACGAGGGAGACGGTAAACCTTACCAGACAATATACAAGTTTTGCCCCTATCTAAAAGGAGATAAGTTTGACCTACAGTTTGATCTACCACAAATCTACTACCGGATAGAACCAACTAACAATACTTACTGGGTTCATTGGAATTAGAAGCCGTGAGTTTGCAGTGCATGGTCACAGGTGGTACGGGTAATCGACTCAGGTTCTTAGAATGCATTGCCTTTACCTATAGTCAGAGTCACACAGCGATATTAGGCAGTGTCAGGGGCCCTCTCCTATGACACAGAGGGTTTCTGATACTTGATCTGATTTACGACAGAACTTGCGGCATACTTGCTGCCATTGTTTCTATAGGACTTTCCAGAAGAATAACCATACAAGTACTTATCGATGGATCTTAACTAAGTGAAAGCTCTATGACTAGGCTTAGGCAAGATCAGTAATCTAGTTGATTCGGTATCATGTAGCCCACCATGAAAGGAGAATAGACCCATGGATTCATGTAAGCCTAACGTAAATGCCATCAAGAATAACCTTCAAGCCCGTTACAGGCAGAAAGTCAAGGATGAAGTACCGGATAATGGGGCTTGCGAGCTTGTTTTTGTCATTATCGATGCCCTATTGAGGCTAACCGCCGAAATGCTTGCGCAGTACGATGAGGCTCTACGAGGAAGCATTGGAGACAACAAAGCCTTAAGAGAATCTATGAACTGAATTTCCGCTAATATTATCCTTCAAGATTTCAGATGGTTTCTATGCTATCGGCCATCTGCGCTCGTGTTTCTTCTGAGGACAGATAAGGCTTTAACAGATACGGCTTCCGATTACATCCCTATAGTCGTATGATAAGCAGGGCAGAGAAGAACCCGGCCTTTCTACTTTAGTTGTTTAAAGGAGAATGATTGACGTGAAAACGTTCGGTAAGAAACCGATCATTATATTGTTCCTCACTGCTTTCTTACTACTCATTGTTGGGCATACTGTATGGGCCAATAGATTAGATGAGCTGGATGATGTAGACCCCACCATGTGGATTGGCATAACGAATCTAATCAGGCAGAACGCAACCTCATTAACATATGACGATCTACTTCGCTATCCAGACAAACATAAACACTCGCCAATCGTGGTCGAAGGCAAAATCGTGCAGTGCATCTCTTCGGATGAAACTCGGGTGCGGGAGTATCGCGTTAATATTACTCAGACTCCATATGGTAGTTGGGACGACAATATATATTTGGGATTGGCTGGACCTGTAGCCCGTGTACCTCTGCTAGAGGGGGACATAATTGATGTTGCAGGCTATACGGGAGGCACAATTACATATACAACTATACTCGGGAACCGTATCACAATACCAGTTGTATATGGTCACGATGTGCGATTGCTAGCGAAGCGTAATGACCCGTGGCCTCCGAAACAAATAACCGAAGCCGAAGCCATTCAAATAGTGCAAAGTTCTGAAATACATCAACAAGCAGTAGCAGCATATGCTGAATGGTGGACAGGTTTCTCCGGGACTGACAGCCTCAATATTTCCTATTCTATCAACAGCAGCACGTTCCCAGATAATATAGATTGCTGGTGGGTTGTAGCTACAAACGATGATGCGGATCCTAACATTCGTTCACAGTCACATATATTGCTGTTGTGCGTTGATAAGATAACGAGGGATATATATAACTGACGACCTTGAAAACACTGCGATGGTGCGTACTGATGATGTTCCGCAAAACTATGTGCCGTTGCTATTTCAAATGCTCCGTAACCCAGACTTACTCTAATGTAGTAATAGTACGTATAGCGCAGATAGAATGCCGACTTTCGCCGGCTTTTGTCCCGTTTTGCAAGCAGATATGACACCTGTCCCCGGCTGTTAGCTTAGTTTTAAGTAATAGACCTATGCATACAGCACCTCGTCCAGAAACTGCATTTGCTCAATTGCTTTCGGGTTCGTTGATTCAACCGTTCTCACTGCATCAGTAAGGCGCACCTGTAGAATATCCATGCCTAGCGCAGCCTTCTCTTTAGCCGTTGGTTCTTTCGATTTTAAGCCGTTCTCTACGGATTCTAGCGACTGTGCTGTCAATGCCCTAAGCCTATCAGCACTAACGATTAACATTTCTTTTCTCATACGGCTTAATTCTGTCTTGAATTTCAGACCGTTGTTACGCCATTTAGTAGTAACCCGTATGCATAACATGCCTCTAGCTTGTCATTTACGTATATATCCGCGCTAACAGGTAATTTCTAAAACAACTTTTCTTGATCTTCTTTTGGTAGAATCTTTGCTTTAGGTGCCTTCTTGAATGTTACATTCACTTGGCTAGCCGGTGGATAATCAATGCCTTTCCCATTAAGCAAGTCGGCCATCGTTAGAATTTGAGTACGTGGGTGCCTAGTATTCCATGGTAAATCATAGAATCCCGCGCTAGCACTTTCTGTTCTCATAGGCTGCGTGGGATCCTGTAAAGTTCAGAACAGCTAGTTCGGCTTTCTCTCTCTCAATTACAACTCGTAGATCCCTGATATGGCTTACGGTTGTATTCCCGGATTTTACTGAAATGATTATCTACTTAGTTTTACCCTTTATGCCTTCATCATGTAGCTTCTGCATAGTCTCTCATTGATAACGCCAACCTTTAGGCGGAAAAGGAAGGCCCTGCCATTCATACATCATCAGAGGACATGGGTTAGGGTTTGTCATATCAGCTAACTGATATGGATTCCACCCATCATTGTCAGCAAAACGGTAGGACTTCTCCACATAACTGGGATCGTATTCTCTATACTGAGGACAGAAGCAATATTCCAGTTCGATGATCACATTGTAAAATCATGCATGAAATCATGCGTAATTTGTAAATCACTTCTATATGGATGCGAAGATTCCTTCAGGTTGATGAGCTATAGAAGCCAGATTCATTGCATCTATGTAATAGGCGCTTTTTGTGCTTGCGAGGCAGACCTATCTTTTTGGTTTCAAAGACCAGATAGGCGTAGAGCCCTGGTTCAAACCAGAGGAAAGGTGAATCCTGCTTGGGGGATCAGAACCCAATGCAATACCTGTAGGGAATTACGGAGATTTCTTGAAGGAATAGCACAGTCAGATGTCGAACTGAAAATTATAACGCCAGGTATATCTGCTTTTGGGGGATTCCAATCTCGAGTAGTCGGATGCTCCAGAACGGATATTGAAGCCACAAAATACAATAAAACGGTAGTATCCGGCAATAAAAGTATGTTTCTGACATTGACAAATTACAGCAGCGCAGCTAAACTAGAGACACCAGGTGCGCCACTAGCTCAGATGGTAGAGCAACTGACTCTTAATCAGTAGGTCCGGGGTTCGAGTCCCCGGTGGCGTACCATTTTTGTGCCTACTAGAAGGCTTGGGCTGTGAGACCTCATCCCACAGCCCATTATTGTTTTGGCGCTTAACCAGTGCTCATTTACATAAAACATTAGCTACACGCTTGTTAGTTTTCGTATACACACCGTCGACCCAGCCGGTAAGGTGCGTATCTGTTAGCTGTTTTCATCTATCCTACGGCTAGGCATGAACGTCTCTCTTGGTGGCTTTGCCATAGTACGAACTAACCTTGTCTTATTTCAGCGTCTATCAGTGTCCCCCTATTGTACCAAGCCTTCGGCAGCGCCTGTCGAACGTATAGAATACTGCGCGTCCGACAATGCACATTACGATTGCAGATGTCACCAAGATCATGATCTCTTGCTTCATCGGCAGCAATGGATTGGTTCCAAGGAGTACAGAGCGCACTGCGTCGTATCCATATGTTGCGGGCAGTGTAAGTGCAACTGCCATCAAGGGCTTTGGCAATACGGTGACTGGAAACTGCATTCCCGAGATCTGAGAGAAAACCCAGTTGGACATGTCTATGGCTGTCTGCGCCCGGCGGATAGCCAGGACTATTCCTGCAAGGCCCAGCCCCAGCCCGAAAATGGCTATGAGCATGGGCACTATTATCAGCAATGCTACGAATATGTCGCCGCTGACCTTCACGTTAAACAACAAGGCTCCGATTAGAAGCACACCCAAGCTTTGTACAGTGGTCAGGAGGGCGAACATAATGCTGCGACCGAGAAGTATAGATACGCGGTTGGCGGGTGTAACCCAATTCGGCTCCAATACGCCAAGTATCATGTCCTCTTCAATGGAATAGGCCATTCCCCAGAATGCGACTGCAATGTAGGAGGACATGAAGGCGCCCACCATCACAAAGGAGAAATAGTCGGAGGTGCCTGTAAAACCCTCAAAACCCACGGCGTGACCGCCTACAGAGAACGCCTTGCCCATGAAGTACAGCGGTGTCAGCCACATAAGAGGCTCAATCAATGACAACACGGCATTTGCCGGGTACCTGGTAAAAATTATGAATTCCTTGCGTGCGGTTGCCCCAATTAGCCTTAATTGCGAACATAACCATTTACTGAACTTAGCCACGTTTTAACACCTCGTCTCATCTTAATCTGGTTCGTTTAATCCAGTCTGTCATAGTCTTGCGTGCCGTGCGGGATTCTCGTCATGACTTCCTCTCGTAGGCTAAGTCGGTAGAATCCGCCTGCTGCACAGGCCTGCCACACGGGCTAATACTGTCCAAGGATGCCTTTGCGGGCTGCAATCCGATCCATCAAGATGAAGAGCATATACCCTCCGGCTAAAAGGGATACCGCAAAGGCGAAGAGAATCCAAAATGCGTCTGATACATCTCTGTAACCGGCACCTGCAAGCCCAATCTCGCGGATGAGACGAATGGAGTAGGTGAGCGGTAGGCCTTTCGCGACGGTCTGCATCCAATGAGGCATGACTGATATTGGGTAGGTTATCCCGCAAAAGACCATGAACATGCCGCGTACGAAGTTTACCGCAGAGTTGAGTTCCCGTACGAGTAGAACCAGGCTGGCGAATATGAGACCAAGGCCGTAAATCGCAGCTGTAGAGAGCAGGAAAACGAGGCCCAAAAGAGGGCTGAACGTGAGATCTATATGCCACATCAGCTTGCAGAATATTAAGCTGACAGCAACGGTTATGAGTGAGGAGATCATGTTGGTAAGTCCGGATCCAAACATGATTGCCAAGCGCGAAGCGGGAGTCACCCAGTTGGACTCTAAGGTTCCACGGCGTTGCTCTGTCCTGAGAGTCGCGCCGACTTGCCACAGCACCGTATTAAGCCAACTCCACATGACAATTCCGATGAACACGAACCCTATGTAGTCGGATGTTCCTGCAAGCTCAGCGAAGACTTCCCCTCCTGAGTTATCCGGACCGGCCAGCGCTTGGGTAGCGAATACAGTAAACGTTGGCATCAGTATCGGCCACAGCAGCATGGCAACGAACCAATCAGGATAGCGGCATCTTATTAATAACTCGCGTTTTGCTGTGGCCCAAAAGGCTCTGACATTATTCATCCTTGCAACCTCCCTGCTGTCTAGTCCCTGAGGGACTTCCCTGTCAGTGCGATGAAGACGTCCTCCAGCGTGGGTTCGTTCGCCTTCATGTTGAGTACTCTGTCGCCGCTCGCGCGAAGAAGATCGAGCAGCGCATCAAGGGTTTGCCTGCTGTCTTCCGTCAGAACTCTAATGGTCCAGGTTTCCAGACCGTTGTTTGAAGCATGGGATTCGACGCCCCGAACAAGCGGCAAGGATCGCAGTTCGTCCAGGACGCCGTCTGGGGCTCTGTCTACTTCCACCTCAAGCGAGTGCATCTCTTGAAGGCCGGCCTTGAGTGCGGCTGGGGTGTCGAGGGCGATGATGCGCCCGTGATCGATTATGGCTATTCTGTTGCAAAGTTCGTCGGCTTCGGCCATGTAGTGAGTTGTCAGTAGTATGGTGTGCCCTTCGTCTCTTAGTGACCGCACTGTATCACGGAGATTTCGGGCAGATTGTGGATCGAGGCCGGCCGTAGGCTCGTCAAGGAGCACGACGGGTGGATCAGCCAGGAGCGCTCTGGCTACGGCCAACCGTTGTCTCATCCCGGTGGAGTAGCGCTCGACCGGCTCATTGGATTTTGATTCCAGGTCCATCTTGCTGAGCAACGAATCTATTTTCGATGCGGTTGTAGATGGCTCCACGTCATAGAGTGCTGCAAAGTATTCAAGATTTTCGCGGCCGGTCAGTTTCCAGTAGAGACTGCGTTCGCCGGAGAAGACTGTTCCCATGGATCCGCGAACCTTTGCAGGTTCACGTACGATGTCGTATCCCCCTACTCGAGCGGTTCCCGATGTTGGTTCCAGGAGAGTGCAGAGCATCTTGATTGTGGTTGTCTTGCCTGCACCATTGGGGCCAAGGAGTCCGAAGATCTCCCCACTTTGGATCTCAAAACTGATTCCGTCCACAGCAACGGTAGTCTTGGGCTGGTTGCCACTCTTGTCGCTGCCGGTTACACAGAGTTCATTGCCATTAACCTGACGGTTGCGTTGCCACGGCAGCTTACGGGGAGTGCGCCGGGTGAATACCCTTCTCAGATTCTCAACCTCGATAGAATTGACAGTGCTCATTGGAAAACCTCCAAAACGTACTGGCAGATCTGCTATTAAAGATCTTAATTGGAAGATTAATAAATGTCAAGACATAATTAATTATATTAATTCTATTATGCCATATAGGTTTATGTATTTGCTGATAGGGGGAATTTGCTGTGCGACTAATTCTGAGTTTGATTGTGTGCCACTTTATCCCAGCTGAAAAGCATGCATTCCCGTAGATTGATGGGCCATGCCAGCTCGTAGGGCTTGTGCTGAGCAAGAGCCAACACCATACGTGTGCTGGAAGCTATAAGCCAGGGATGGTATACTAAAAATAGCAACCACGGATCCTCAAAGAAACTAATGCATGTCCAACATGCGCGGTCGTGGCGAGCGGGCTGAAGAACCCGAAACTCATGGGCATCCTGCGTTCTGCTGGGAGGATCTGCCTAGATGACACTAGCGGAATGGAAGAAGATGAACAAAATTCGTCACAGGGGTCCTCGACGGCGGGTATGTTCGAATCTTACCTAGAGGCGAATATGAGATTAAGAGAAAAAGCTGAAAAGCTGAAAACTGATATTCCAGCAGTGTTTATCGCACTTAGAAAGGAAGAAACCCCATTTGTCGCAAAACTAATCGCTTTGATAACAGTCTGCTATGCGTTATCTCCAATTGATTTGATACCGGATTTTATTCCTGTGCTAGGATATCTTGATGATGTGATAATCCTTCCTGCACTTGTAGCATTGACAGTTAAGCTAATACCAACCGAAGTTTTTGTGACTTGTCAACAAGAAGCCAAAAGGCTTTGGGAAAATGGAAAACCGACGAAGTGGTATTTTGCTATACCGGTTGTGGTAATTTGGTTGTTTATCCTATCTCTTGCTGTCAGAGCTATTATTAGATAAAACGACGAGTAGCTGGATGATTGCTAATACAAATGCCTCCCTGTCCAAATCTTGTTTAGAGGTCAGCTAACTCAAAAAGGCACACAAGATATCTCTAGTCAGCTTGATATCATAGTTACGAGGGATTAAGGAATTTAGTTTAAAGGGAATATTAGCGACAGTCAGAAATACCAGTTATATGGAAGACTAGATGACATTTGTCGTTAAAGCAATAGTTCTCCAAAACCACACGCGATAACGCAGCGCCCTGTCGCGAACTGTCTTAGTGAAGCTTTAGAGGCTTTATTAGTCATATTGGTAAAAAACTATAAACTAGGGTCATTTATGTCATATGGAGGTGCTATATGAAAGGCAAAGCAAGTGCACTAACAGCGATTGGGAGTCTTATTTACGTGATCTATTCATTGGTAGACAGGTTTATTATTGAAATTCCTGATGTTGTGGCGATTCCTATTATGATACTTGGGATTGTATTGATACTAACTGGGATCGTTAAGACGCGCAAAGACAATGCCACAAAATAGGCATCAGGTGCTTTCAAAGTTATGGCAACTCACCCTATTCTTGGGAGCATGCGTTTTCACAAAGGGCGTGCGCGTTTGGACTCATAAGATCCCAGGCGCAAGACGCCGTTAAGAAACGCCAAGGCTACGGGAAGGAGACAGAAACCACATGACAAGCTCAGACAAGCTCAAGGACAGAGCCAGAACCCTATTAACGGATTTCAAGGGCGACCAGTATGCATTTGGAGTAGATGTCCTGGCCGAAACAGGCAAGTTTGCAGCTGAGTTCGGGAAGTCAGCCTTGGTAGTTGCCAATCGCAGCGCTTGGCTGGTTCCTGTGCTCGATACGGTACTGGACTCGCTTTGCCTGCATGGGGTCAAACTGGCCGGGAATAGTGTGGTTCTCGGAGCAGCGCCTAATGCTCCTTGTGAGGACGTCTACCGTATCACTACATGTATCCTACAATTCAAACCGGATTGTCTGGTTGCAGTTGGCGGAGGCAGCACCATAGACGCTGTAAAGGCAGCCAATGTCCTTGCATCCTTGGGGAAATGGGAACCAGAGATTGATTCATACTTCGGCACAGGGTTGGTCACAGAAGCTTTGGCAAAGCACGGAGTCAGCTTGCTTCCCATAATTGCGGTGGAGACAGCTGCCGGCTCAGGGGCTCATCTGACCAAGTACTCGAATATCACGGATCCGGTAGCCGGTCAGAAGAAACTCATTATAGATGATGCAATAGTCCCCGAGCGCGCAGTATTCGACTATCTCGTCACGAAATCCATGCCTCTCCCTACGACTTTAGACGGCGCATTTGACGGGATCGGTCACTGCTTAGAGGTGTTTTACGGCACATCAGAAGCAAAGTACGACTTGGCGTCGGAGATAGCTGAGGTCGGCATAGAGTTGATTGTGGCCAATACTGAACGCGTGGCAAGTCATCCGTCTGATGAGAGCACCCGTGAAGCTTTAGGTCTCGCTACTGATATCGGCGGCTATGCAATAATAGTCGGAGGAACTAACGGAGCTCACCTAACCAGCTTCTCTCTGGTGGATATTGCAAGCCACGGCAGGGCGGTAGCTATCATGAATCCCTACTACACAGTGTTTTTTGCCCCTGCGGTCCAGCAGCAGCTTCGGATCGTAGGTGATATATACAAGCGGTACGGTCTAATCGATTGTGATCTTGCTGAGCTATCCGGGCGTGAGCTCGGGATTGCGGTGGCCGGGGGAATGATTAACCTCAGCCGGAAGGTGGGTTTCCCCACAACCTTAGGTGAGTTGCCCGGGTTTAGTAATGAACACATTGAACGCGCAATATCTGCGGCAAAGAATCCGCAGCTCGAGATGAAGCTTAAAAACATGCCGGTTCCGCTGGATGCATCAATGGTAGAAGAGTATATGAGACCACTTTTGATCGCTGCAAAATCCGGTGATTTCAGTCTTATCAAAAATATTGAGTAACGTAGCTACATAAGTATTTTAGGAATATGTTTGCAAAAACAAGAGCGCCCCGACTGCTTCTGAGGGGGCGCCTTTTTACGCCTATTGGTGACTTGTTACTTAATTTCAATACCACCCATGATCGTTCTGCAGTAGATTATGACTTTCTTCTTCGATGTATCTACCTCTTTACCGCCAAATCTCCTGGAAGATATCACGCCTCCGGCAGTCTCCCCGAAAAATGTTACTCCGCCAAGGATAGCGGTGCCTTCACACTCGACGCTGACATCGTTAGGGACTCTGACCTCGATTCCGCCCATCACGGCTGTGAGATTCAGCACAGTTTCTTCCTCGGGGATCTCAGCAACAGTCATATCTATGTCGATGCCGCCCATGAAGGCAAGCATATTTCCGCTTTCAAGTCTCCATCCTTTGTTGCGTAATTCTATCCCGCTCATTATTGCCCAGTGAGTTCCCCCTGTAGAGGTTGTTCCTCTTAGGAGGCTCCAGCCAATTAAAATCAGCACGACAGGCCAGAAGATCTTCCAAACAATAGAGAAATCCAACCGATAGATGCCTAGATTGCTTCCGAGTATCAGAGCACCGATTACTATGAGGATAGCGCCATTTAGTATAGTGGAGCAAATACCGGTTGATCTTGATTCACCTTGTGACCCGTAGGCAACGTCTCTTATGAGGACTTCAGCCCCCCAGAGGATAAGCAGAACCGGCCAATACACTACGAACAGTCTACCGATATCTGTCTGAGTCAACCCGATATTATTAAGGAACCACAATAAACCGAATAAGATTGCAAGGATACCCAACCACATCGGCCCTCTTGATGCACGCATAATGCAAGCCTCCCTTACTGAGCTTGTGAGTTATGATCTAGATACACACATGGGGCACGCCTGGTGATAGATGTCGGATGGATAATGTCGATTTCACTATATCATGCCGTTGAATTACAGACAATGCCGGATGCACACGGAGCTCATAAATGGAATGGCGGGGAATGGCGGGATTGCGGTCTCAAGAAGAGCCCTTGGCATCCAATTAAGCATGTAGGCTAAGGAATTGTCTGTGCTGAGGGGT
>DIQZ01000024.1:1185-7314 GCA_002424305.1 Firmicutes bacterium UBA5449 | reverse complement strand
GGGCATATTGACAGCGAGAGTAGACAGGCATATAGTATTGAGTTAGTTACATAAGTGCAAATGCACCTGAGTGGCGTAGGACGGGTGTCTGACAATAGGATACCTGAATGCGCCACATTTATTGAGGAGGGATTATCTCGACATGCCGACGTACGAATATATGTGCGAGAAGTGTGGAAAATTTGAGGAGTTTCAACGCATGTCGGATGAGCCTCTCTCACGCTGTCCCAAATGTGGCAGTTCGGTTAGACGGCTCATCAGCAAAAATGTTGGTATTATCTTCAAAGGATCAGGCTTTTATGTTACTGACCATCGTAGCGAGGACTACAAGCAAAGAGCTCAAGACGACAGACAGAGTACGTCTCATACCAATAACCTAGACGCTACGGGTAGCTGAAGGCGCTGGAAGTTCTGACCACCCGGCGCAGAACTGTCAATTTGACAGATTCTGCGCCGATGGCTTTCAGCTTCCTGTTGAGAACTCCCCGCTTCCATCCACTTCTCCTGATATGCCCCGCTTCTTACCTGGCACCTGTTGCCCCCATAGGGTATTATGTACATAGGAAACATGACGCAAAGTGTGGCATAGGGTATGCGCAAATTAGCTACTGAAAGAACTTTAAAGCTATCTGATTTTGTCCTTGCCGCCCTGATCGGGCTGGTTGCTCTTGCGTTTCTCGCAGTACAGGGAAACCGACAACCTTCAAGTACCGACTGTGCAGTTATTGTAGAGGTCTCGGGCAAGGAAACTCACACCATTCCCTTTTCTGAGGTTTCAGGCCTGCAAGTCCTGAAAATGCACTTCGGGGTTGACCAATGGGCTACCCTGGAGATCTTAGAAAACGGAAGTGGAAGCGGACAAGTTAGAATAGAAGAGTCCTCTTGTCCGGACAAAGTTTGCGTAAAGACAGGCTGGATAAGCCGACCCGGGCAAGCAATAGTATGTCTGCCTCGCAGAATCGTAGTACGAATTGAAGGCGGCGGCAAAATCAGTCACGACTCAGAGTCAAATCTTGATGCCATCACATACTAGGATCTTTCGTCATAAATCCTCATTACCTTGCAATCTAATGTGGGGGTTGAAGATACTGGAGACTTATAATGGGATAGGAAAAACTCAAAGAATCACTCGACTTGCACTTCTTGTAGCTGTAGCCCTTATCCTCCATGCTGTTGAAAGCGTGATTCCGGCACCGCTCCCTGTACCCGGCGCCAAGCTGGGTCTCGCTAACATAGTAACCCTAATTGTCATTGTCCTCTCAGGCCCGCGCGATGCGTTGCTCGTAGTTGCACTCCGGACATTTCTTGCCTCATTACTTTCCGGCAGGCTCAGCAGTTTCGCCTTTAGCATTGTTGGCGGAGTACTTGCTACACTGGTTATGTCCCTGGCCCATAGACGACTGCCACATGTGTTCGGACTGAGTGGAATTAGCATACTAGGAGCAGTCGCCCACAATGTGGGACAACTCCTTGTTGCATGCATCGTTCTGGGCACCCCCGCCATATTTAGCTACCTACCTGTTCTGCTCATTACCGGCGTCGCCACAGGATTCTTCGTAGGCTTGACTGCAGGATATGCACTTCAACACTTACGATCGAACGACTCCCTCACCTGCAGCAGGTCTGAGTGTGACAACGGAAGAAGATTCACCGATAAGCTCCAGACCGTTAATGATAAGCCTGAACGTACACCCTAATAGAGCTGCAGCCTGCTGACACATTTCCATTCTACTCAGGTATATGGTGAAGTAATCCATGATCTGACATTCTGTAGTGTCAAACGACAACTGCAAAGTAATCGTAGACTTCTCGTTGTTTACTACGAGAGAGGTATCGGTTATGGCATGGTTAACCCTATCGTGAATGTCACGACAGTTCTTCTTGCCTACACGTGTCCTATGTGCATCACTCTTATCAGCAATTACTAAGGCTGCACAGATTGGACTTACGGGAACACCAATCTCTTCCTCGTGATTTGCAATACTCGTTGTTATATCGCATATTTCTTCAAGTGACATCCCGATTCTGCGGAGTTCAACATATACGATATTAGCGCCGGTTGGTCCATGATACTTACGATTATGCATGTTACCGATATCGTGTAAGTATCCCGCTATTGCCCCCAATTCGATAGTACGTTCATCATAGTTTAATGTCTCGAGAATATATGCTGTCATTGTGGACACATAAGTAACATGGCGCAGTCCGTGTTCAGTGTAACCAAGTATAGATAAGTATTCATTGGTTCTGCGAATAAGCGTCTGAAATGTGGGGTTTGCCTGAATATCTTTTAACTTTATCATGTTTCTCCCGCCTCCTGTAACCTTCCTCTTACTGACCGTCATACCTCTCCGGATATTACTCTCTACCCAAGTTTACTTCACTGAGCCCACTAAAGGTTACATAATATCATAGCATATTATTGTATTGTGTTGTTGAGAAAACCAATTCCCATTTCTCAGTCAGCACCAACTCTCTGCACCAATACAAAGCAAATCCCATATCGTGTTATTAGAAGGCTTTGAGAAGATTCACGAAGCAGAGCAATTCGCCGATTGCATCATGGGGGGCGCTCCCTTGGAATACAAGGGACAGGAAGACAGAATGCTGCAGATGGCAATCAAGATCCAATGGACGGTAGACAACCTACGCACCCTTGGTGTAGGAAGTATGTACCATCTAGCCTATAGGCCCAATGAGATCTCCTATGAAGTTCTCGTCCACGTGAATACAGGCCAAATAAAACCCGGAACCAAAGCTGAAATCGTATTCATCGGTGAGACACAGCCGGTAAAAGTAGCGGAAGCCATTATTGAAAACATCGTCACATCCAAGGGTTTTAGAAGATTCGACTTTAGGCTTTTGAAAATCATTACTTGCCCGGAGATGTGCAGCACAAAAAGCCACATAGGGATCCTATGCCGCTATATTCCGGCGCAAACCGATGATTGACCTATCTAGGGTCCCTGCGTGCAGGAATCCCAAGCTTTGAGAGTTCAGACAAAGACATTAGCCTGAAACCTTTTTCGCGTAACCCATCTATTATGAGGGGAAGAGCATCTTGTATCTGCTCACTGGAATCACTGGCATGCATGAGAACAATGGCTCCTTCAAACGTGCGTCCCAGAACTCGATCAAGCATGAAGTCCACTCCGGGATTCTTCCAATCCAGTGAGTCTACAGCCCAAATCACTGTTTCATACCCCAGAGACCTGGCAGTATCTACTACAACATCATCGTAATCTCCGTTTGGAGGACGGAAGTAAGGTGAAACCCTTCCCGCAGTGGCAAGAAGGTCTTCATGAGCGGTCTTTATGTTTTTCGCTACCTCATCCCTGGAATAGTGACTTAAGTCTACATGAGCATCTCCATGGCTCCCTATGTCGTGGCCGGCTTTTGCTATTTCCTCCACTAAATGTGGGTAGCGCTTTGCCCACGGGCCTGAGAGAAAAAATGTAGACTTCACATTCTTCTCACGCAAAATCTCCAAAACGCCCAGGACTTGCTTTTGTCCCCAACTTATGTCAAACGTGAGAGCAACCGCAGGCTCTTTGGTTTCCACGTAGAATATCGGCATTTTGCTCTTAGGCACCACAGCAATCATCTCAGAAACCGGTTCATCTACAAGAACCTCATCTAAGACAACTTCCTCCGAAACAGTCTCTTCAGGGATGACAGTCTGTTCAGGTGAGATCGTCTTTTCAGGGATGACAATTTCCTCAGGGACGACTTCATCCGCGGGCGCCAAGGCAGGCTCTTTCCGAGCCAATTCAGTCCTTCGGCCTAAGACAAATCCCATTCCCACTGCGACACATACCACAAAAACTAACGCCAACATGAGCCAGCGCCTGGTAATTATTAACACCTCGTCACCCCATCTCAGTTCTCAGCCGTCTCAAGATCGCAAGAAGGCTCCTTAACACATGTTATGTGCGCATAAGGAGCCCTATTCTCCAGTTTCCCATGCAAATAAACAACAGCCTCGTCCTCTTCTTATCATACACCCATGATTAACTTGGCAACTTCAAAATAGACTATGAGGCCAACTACGTCTACGATAGTTGTGAGAAAAGGCCCGGCCATTACCGCAGGGTCCCACTTAAGCTTCGTTGCGATAAGAGGCAGTAAAGCTCCGACTAAATTAGAAATAATGACAACCACTGACAGGGAGATACCCACAGCTAACCCAATCTGTGGGTCTCCTTGCATAAAATATGCTCTTACATAGGCAAATGCTCCAAGAATTACCCCTAAAATAATGCCGGTTGTCATCTCTCTTGCGAATATGGTTCTACCGTGATCTTTATCAATCTCTCCTGTAGCAAGGCCACGCGTTACAAGAGTAGACGATTGTGTCCCTGCGTTACCCCCTGTGTCAATAAGCATAGGAATGAAAAACGTCAAAGCTATCGCTGTTTCCAACGAAGCAGAGTATGTCTTCAGGATATTACTGGAAAAGCTCTCCAGCAGAATAAGCAATGCAAGCCATCCTCCGCGCCTTTTGACGTCCTCTGCTATGCTCAGGCTGAAATACGTCTCTTCAGGTGCTCCAAGGCCACCCATCAAGTGAATATCTTCTGTATCCTCTTCCCTTACAATGTCCAAAACATCATCGTACGTCATGATCCCTACGAGCCTCTTCTCTCTGTCAACCACGGGAAGGACAATAAGGTCATAGTCTTCAAATATCCTGGCTACGTCCTCCTGATCAGTATCTGTAGAAACGTTCTTTATCTCCGGATTCATTATCTCGCGTATTAATTTGGATCCCGGAGCAAGAATCAGCTCTCGTAAGGAAAGCCCCCCAAGGAGCTTCCTGTCTCTTGATATTACATATAGATGATAGATGGTTTCCTTATTTGGAGCAGTCGCCCGTACATGAGCCAAGGCTTCGTCAACCGTCTGATGCTCCTTAAGATCCACAAACGCAGTGGTCATAAGTCTTCCGGCAGAGTCTTCCGGATAGCCCAAAAGCATGTTGGCTACCCGACGCTCTTTCTCAGACAGCAAAGATAAATATCTCTTTACAACTTTGGCCGGAAGCTCTTCAAACAACTCAGTTCGGTCATCCTGACTCATCTCATTGAGGATAGTTGATACCATATCGCTGCTAAGTGAGTGAAGCAACATTTGCTTGCTGTCTACATCCATAAAGTCGAAAACATCGATGGCGAGATCTTTCGGAAGAAGTCTAAACACAAACCCTGCAGCATCAGGCAGTAAATCCTCGAGCACTTTGGCAATATCAGAAGGGTGATTCTTCTCTAAGACTCTTTTAATTCCTACATAATTTCTTTGTAGTAATAGATCTTGAACATTGGTCGTAAGTTCGCTTGGCATGGACGTCCCTCCTTTCTTCCATACAGGACACGGACTCAACATCAAGAGTACGGCTTGCCTCATGACATCATGAACCTGAGCCATGTCTCCCTGGAATCAAGGGTACGTTCACTGAGAAAAATAATACCCCTGCCCGTCTAAACATCAGGCAGGGGCACAAGATTTAACGCAATCAAAATAGCCCCATTCTAGGAGACATGAGCGACGGGTTTTGCATGCCATAGGACAACAAATGAATTATCGGCCGGACCCTACTACTACCTCCGGGGTCGGCATCCAACCTACTCATCTCCCTTCGCGGAATCTCCTGATTATTAAGAAGTCAATTAGATAGCACCAAAGACTTCCCTCCATATTACAGACTATGCGACAATTGAGTATTTGTCAAGGTATTTGGCGCTATGTGGCGCTATGTCGCCATGTGTACGAGTCGCTGTACAAGGTTCAGCAGGACTAGACCTTTGCCAGCTTCCATTTGCCGCTCCTAAAGCGTAGAGCAATAATCACTGACCTGGCTAATTGATCAACTGCCATCCCCATCCAAGCGCCGACAAGCTCCATTCCCATGACGACAGCAAGGAGGTATCCTACTGCCACCCGGAATCCCCATACACCTATTGCAGTAGAATACAGTGGCCATTTAGTGTCCCCTGCTCCCCTGAGGCCTCCTGCAAGAATGAACTGCGTAGATTGAGCAGGCTGCACAAGGCCTAGGATCCTCAATACAACTGCAGTTCTTGTAACAACGTCCGGATCACTTGTATATAGCATGGCGATATACTTACCAAA
>DIQZ01000024.1:0-929 GCA_002424305.1 Firmicutes bacterium UBA5449 | reverse complement strand
TCAGGCATGCCTGCACCAAGCCCCTGGCCTACCAGGGTTGTGGCGGCTATAGCAAATGCCATCCCCGGCATAAATGAAAGACTCATGATGTTCATTCCGATTTGATGAGCTGCGATGACCGTAGTCCCGAAGCTGGCCACTATCCTTACATAAGTCAATTGGCCCGCACGTAAGATTATTTGTTCCATGGCAGACGGCATACCGACACGGACGATCCTCTCAAGAAGCTTCAGGTTGAACTTGAAAGGCCCCGTTAGGTGCAGACGAGAATTGCCGGTCAAAGCCACCCTAAGGAGCAGTACGAAAGCGATAGTCCTGGCAATAGTGGTGGCTACAGCAGCGCCGGGCACGCCCAATTTCGGGAAACCGAACTTCCCATAGATCAATAGGTAGTTGCCTATAACGTTACTGACATTGGCCACCATGTTGGCTTTCATGGGTGAGACCGTATCTCCTGCCCCCCGAAGCGCAGCTGTTAAGCTCATGGAAACCACCATGAACACACCGCCTGACGCGATAATCTTCATATAACTGACCCCTAGGGGAAGGACATCTGCTTCGGCACCCATGAAACCAAGCACACTTCTTGCGAAGACGAAACCCAAGACAGTCACTGCAAGACCCATGATTATAACCAGCATCAGGCTCTGACGCATGGCATCATTTGCCACATCATCCTCACCGGACCCAATTGCGCGGGCAATAACTGCAGTTGTGCCTACATTCAGAGCTATGAAAGCAGCCATAGCAAAAAACACAGGTTGGTTTGTCAGTCCGACTGCTGCGATAGCTGCAGGCCCCAGCCTTCCTACCATTATCATGTCTGCCATGTTTACAAAGGTTACCAAAGCCATCTCCACCAAAGATGGTCCGGCAAGCTGAAGAACCTGCTTACGTGCCTCGGCCGTAGAACCGGGAAGCAATTGAAG
>DIQZ01000027.1 GCA_002424305.1 Firmicutes bacterium UBA5449 | reverse complement strand
AGCGTATGGTCTGAACTCACCGGTCCTGACAACTCCCTTTGCAGACCCTGTCAGTTCCTTTAGCTTTGAATGAGGCACAAACTCCACTTTGTCATCTCCCAGGGCATCTTGTATGACTTCGACCGCACGTCGGTTTTCTTTCTTCGCTTCCTCAGCCATAACCGCCTGTTCAACTTGTAATTCCTCGATAATGGCATGGAATACCTGATTAAAAGACGGCACATCTCGCACTAAAGACAGATCTATCCTCTCAACTCCCTCAGGGATCGGGAGTCCTGCATCGCATATGACAATTGAATCCGTATGCCCGAGACTGGCTATGGCTCTGCACAAAGCAGGATTAATTATGCCGGACTTTTTCATTTGTCATCGTCCCCCATCTTGCTCTTTTCACTTTGAATCAGCGGTACTGTGGAATGCTTTGTCCATAAGCACAGCTGCAAGAATCACGGCGCCCTTTGCTACATCTTGATAGAACGGAGATACGTTAAGCAAGTTGAGTCCGTTCGCCAGCACGCCTATGATGAAAGCGCCTACAAGTGTCCCCCTTACCCCGCCCTCACCGCCGGATAGGCTCGTTCCTCCAAGGATAACTGCAGCAATAGCATCAAGTTCATATCCGGTTCCTGCGGTAGGCTGAGCAGAAAGCAGTCTGGATGTCAAGATTACTGAAGACAATCCTGCCAGAAAGCCACACCACACATATACCAACATCTTGTTTCTCTCAACGTTTATTCCTGAGAGTTTACAAGCCTGCTCATTACCGCCAATAGCATAGACAAGCCGTCCGAACTTGGTCTGATTCAGGACAAATCCCACGACTACGTAGACTACAGCCACAATCAACACAGGCACCGGAATTCCGGCTACAAACCCACCGCCTATCATGTCAAACAAAGGAGCATCAACCAGCAAAGGCCGACCCTCCGTGTAGACGAGCGTAAATCCTCTGGCGAGGGCAAGTGTCGCCAGGGTAACGATGAATGGCGGAAGTTTGGTATATGAGACAAAGAAGCCGTTGACAGAGCCGATCATGAGTCCGACTCCGAGTGCTACAAGCACAGCCAGCCATGAATTGCCGGTAGCATGTAACGCACCTGCTGCAAAACATCCTGCTAAGGCTACAGTCCCGCCCACTGAAAGGTCTATCCCTCCGGTGAGAATCACCATGGTCATCCCTGCTGCCAGCGCTCCATTAATCGCTACTTGTCTCATAATCGTTAAGAAGTTGGAAATGGTAAAGAATCGAGGATTCATGAATGAAAGTGCAATAATCATGGCTAAGAGTATGAATGCCATCCCGAAACGTCTGAGAACATCGATAAAAGATCTAGGCTCCAACAGCGCTACCCCCAGTCGCCAATCTCATTACCGCTTCCTGCGTGCATTCGGCACCTGTTAACTCCCCTACGACCTTGCCTGAATGCATCACCACAACCTTATCGCTCATCCCCACAACCTCAGGAATCTCAGAAGATATGAGAAGGACTGCCTTCCCGTTGCAAGCCATCTCTCCTATGAGTCTGTAGATCTCAGCCTTTGCTCCCACATCTATGCCACGCGTAGGCTCGCACATTATCATCACGTCAGGGTCAACAGCCAACCACTTCGCGAGAACGACCTTTTGCTGGTTGCCCCCGGATAAATTCATCACAACCTGTTTCGGGGACGGCGTTTTTATGTCCAATTCGTCTATCTTGTCAGCCACAATACCTGCCTCTGCTCGGGAGGAAAGCACGCCCATATGGGAGACATTATCCAAGACCGTAAGGGTAATGTTCTTGGAAACAGAGAGCAACTGAACGAGGCCTTCTTCTTTCCTGTTCTCAGTTACCAGACCTATTCCCGTCCTCACGGCTTTGCTGGGAGACGATATTTTCATAGGCTTGCCTCTTAGGATCACTTCTCCGCCATATATTCGTTCTATCCCGAAGAGAGCTCTTGCCAGCTGAATCTGTCCTGCGCCCATGAGCCCTGCAATTCCAAGGACCTCGCCTTCGTGAACTGTAAAGGATATACCTTGTCCCATGGGATTGAGGAGAAGGTCTCTCACTTCCATTACAGGTTTGCCGATATCAGCCTTAGGTTTGTCGTACATACCTGTAAGCTCACGACCTACCATCTGCTTAACAACTTCGTTCCTGGTAAGACGCGATATGGGTGAGCTTGAGATCACACGTCCATCTCTGAGAACAGTGAGCCTATCAGATATCCGAAAGATCTCATCCAGCTTGTGAGAGATGTAAACGACGGCTATACCTTTTGATACAAGGGTCTGTATTACTTTGAATAATCGCTCGACTTCCACATTGGACAAAGCAGCGGTAGGTTCATCCATTACGAGGATACGGGTTTTCCTGGACAAGGCCTTAGCCACTTCTACTATCTGCTGCTCTGCTACGGTTAGCGAACGAACAGGTGAAGAGACTGAAATGTCCACACCAAGATCGTCTAAGATCTGCCTGGCCCTGGACATCATCACTTTCTTATCGACTAAGAATCGAAGTCCGGGTCTTGAAGGCATGTCAGATAGCATTATGTTTTCCGCAACAGTCATCTGCGGCACAAGGGTAAACTCCTGATGCACTACACTAATCCCGTAATTGGAAGCCTGACGCGGAGAATTGATATCAACAGGCTTACCTTCAATTAGAGTCCTGCCTGAATCCATGCTGTAGACACCGGCCAGGATCTTTATGAGAGTGGACTTTCCGGCTCCGTTTTCGCCAACCAGTGCGTGCACCTCACCCGGCCATAACTGAAAATCGACTCTGTCCAAGGCCTTTACCCCGGGGAAATTCTTACATATGCCCTGCATGGCAAGGAGAGGTGCATCCTTCGTATCACCCATTGCCATCGCCTCTTTTCTGCTCCGACAGGAATTCCTCCACTTCGATACGAGTCGGTAGAGAAGGTTGTGCTCCGAGTTTAGTCGTGGCAAGCGCAGCAGTTGCCTGCGCGAAAGATACCAACTCCGCGATATTCGCTGAGCTTCCTGAGTCCTCATCCAACGCGCACGCCAATGCTCCGACAAATGCATCACCTGCAGCAGTAGTATCCACCGCATTAACCTCATAGGCCGGGAAGGCAAGGCCGTCACGGTCAGAAGAACCTACATACACACACCCCTTGTCCCCCAAGGTGATAATGACATGGGCACCTGTCACTTCAGCCAGCCTCCCGGCTGCTTCTATGGCAAACTCTTGAGTCAAGTCGCATCTTAGTCTCTCTTCGTCTCTGTCATCCCATTGGCCTAAGAGGCGGAGCAAAGAGACTGCTTCCGTCTCATTGGGGATCAGCCAATCCACAAGAGTCAATATCTCAGGCTCAAGGGGAACCATCGGCGCAGGATTGAGTACTGTCACGGTGTTATGCTTTCTTGCGAGTTTGAGCGCCTCAAAAACAGTTTCCGTCGGGGTTTCCAGTTGTGCCACGACAACATTCGCATCTTGAATTTGGCTTTCAGCATCTAACACATGCGAAGGCTCCAGCACGAAGTTGGCACCCCTGTTTACAACGATAGTGTTCGTCCCGTCCTGAGATACGGTTATGTAAGCAGAACCTGTTGACTCTCTTGGATCATCCTTCACCTCGGAAATGTCCACACCTGCTTCTTCTAAACACTTAATTAAAGCACGCCCTGCCGCATCTCTCCCTACACGACCTACCATATATACACGAGATCCCAACCGCTTGGATGCAACCGCCTGGTTTGCCCCTTTCCCTCCCGGAGCAGTGGAGTACCCGGCCGCAAAAACCGTCTCTCCCCGCTTGGGAAGGCCCGGAACCTGCAATACATAGTCCATATTGAGACTTCCCACAACCACTATGCTCACGCCAAAGCGCCTCTCCTTTCTACAGTGGAATCCCTGACAACTAACATAGGTTGAAGAATTTCCTCCATACGTGACTCCTTCGGTTCAGACATTCGCTTGATTATTGTCTCTGCAGCGATCCAACCCATTTCGTACTTGGGTTGGGCAATAGTCGAAAGGCGCGGACGCATTACTGACGCAATGTTGATATCGTCGTACCCCATGACAGCTACATCAGCAGGAACACGGAGTCCGCTTTCCTCGAGCACTGTCACTGCGCCTACCGCCATTAAGTCGTTTGCTGCAAAAACCGCGGTAAATCCATTTCTATCTCTGCAATCGAACCTCGTCATCAATTGATACATTGCTTCATGCCCGCTTTCCATCCGGAAGTCCCCTTCGACTACCAATCGGTCATCAAAGGGAATACCCTTAGACATGAGTGCATCTCGATATCCACGAAAACGCTCTTGGGATGTGGCCAGTTGCGCTGGTCCGGATATGAAAGCGATGCGGGTGTGTCCAAGACCAACAAGATGGTTTGTAGCTAACATTGCACCTGCAATATTGTCAGTTTTCACAATATCGTAGGAATCGCCCAAGTCTCTGTCGACTAACACCACTGCAATTCCGTCATCCAGAAGCGTATTTATCCTGGACTTTGACGGGACGCTGACAGCAAATATTACGCCGTCCACCTTTCTGGAACGGAGCATTGTAAGGTAATCAGATTCCTTACGAGAATTACCGTCAGTGTTGCAAAGCATTACACAATACCCATTGTCAGATGCGTAGTCCTCCACGCCTCTGGCAACCGCAGGAAAAAACGGGTTAGTTACGTCCGGCAGCACCAACGCTATTGTGTAGGTCTTGCCACTGGTAAGACTGCGGGCATTAACATTCATGTGGTAGTCTAGTGCCCTGGCTGCAGCCATTACACGCTCTCTTGCTTCTTTGCTCACGTACCCACTGCCATTTAGTGCACGAGAAACAGTGGCAATTGATACACCTGCTTCTTGCGCCACCTCATATATTGTGCTTATCGTAATTCACCGCTCTCTCAATCCTTCAGACAAATAGACTTACTCTCACTGCATCCAGAGAATCCCACAATCCCTAAGAGCAAAAAGACACATGAAAGGCAATAAAGATCTTCTTGCAAACCTATCAAACTGATACGAAACGAAGGGTGTAATAGGTTTCATATTCTATTACGCATTGAATGCTATATGCCTGTGTCACTGCATTGCGCTTATGTGTATGCGCTTACATATATACATATTCTAGTTCTTCCCTAATATTCCTTCTTTGGACAGATCATCTGTTTTCGGCATGCATCTTAACAGAAGTGTCGGTTGATTATATAGCATTAAATAAATATAATATAGTTAAAATGTTACTATAAGGAGTTGATACCATGCATATTAGACCGTCTGCAAGTATTCGACAGAACTACAATGAGATTGCGGCTTTGTGCAAGTCGTCAGGCGAGCCTGTGTATCTTACAAAAAACGGCAGGGGCGATCTCGTGGTGATGGATATAGAGGCATTTACTCGCCGTGAAAGAATGTTAAGACTGCGAGAAGAACTATTAGCCGTTGAGGAAGACCGTCTGGCCGGCCGCGCCGGAGTCACACCGAACCAACTAGACAGCTACCTGGAAAGCATTATCGACGAGGTGGAACATGGAAAAGAAGCCTAAGCATAGGGTGATTGTTTCCGACCGTGCCCGTCAGATGCTAGCGAGTCATGTTCGGTTTTTGGCACAGAAGAGTCCCTCAGCCGCCCGCAAAGTGAAAAATGAATTAATGGATGCCATTCGCTCCATTCACCAAATGCCGGAGCGTTTTCCATTTCTGGAAGCTGAATTTATCCCGCCGAATAAATATCACAAGATGTTCGTAGAAAAGTGGTATCTGATTCTATATCAAATCAAAGATCAAACTATATACGTTGACTATATTGTGGATTGCAGGCAGGATTACGGGTGGTTGGTGCGATAGTGCTTACGTAAACTGGGTTGAAGCCGGCAATTATGTAGTATTTTCCGAGAATGCGAATATGAGAGAAATCGATGCAGCGAGGTTGATAACTGTCGCCTCTAAACGCAGCAAACAGTCCAATCCTTCCGGAATAGGGGGCAAAATTCAGTGGAACATACAAGACGGTTGGCAGAGAAGTCTGATATAAATGAGTTTGTGACTGAAGTCCTTAGGGAGCCAGCCATGATATCTGAATTGATTGACATAATTACCACTGATAAGACCAGCATTAGGTTCTTTTGTACTAAGGTTATCAGATTGACGAGCGAGCAACATCCCGACATTGTCTTTCCTTATTTTAATGCAATAGCAAAGCTTATTGAAAGCAACAATAGCTTTATCAAATGGGACGCAATAGCCATAATATCAAATCTTGTCTGCGTTGATTCCATGGGCAAATATGACTTGATTCACCAAGAGTATTTTGACCTTATCAAGGAGCCAAAAATGATAACTGCTGCAACTGTTGTAGGTAATGCATGGAAAATAGTCATGCATAAACCACATTTTGAAAGTGATATCACAAAGCGATTGCTTTCTGTCCCTGACATTCTCTATTACAGCAAGGGGAATCCGTCTCCTGAATGCAATAATGTGATGTGCGGTCACGTGATTGATTGTTTTGACAAATACTATTCAGTGTCGAAAAGCAGGGATGAGATATGCAACTTTGTGAAGCAACTGCTTGGAAATACCCGCAAGCAAGTCGCAAGAAAAGCAGAATCCTTCTTGAAAAAGCATCACTTATGCGAAAGACAAGTTCACACTGATTGTGAGTCTGACCCTACCCGAAAACAAAAAAATTATGAAAGATAACAACGAATCTGTGTAATCAGCAGCAAATTAGGGGGATCATCCATGGCCAAAGGAAAGCCGCCTGTTAAGGTGGGCAACGAAGTAGTCCTTGAAATTGAGAATTATGCAAGTGAAGGAGAAGGCGTAGCCCGTATCAACGGATTCACAGTCTTCGTCCCAGGTACGCTTGTCGGGGAGAAGGTTGCTGCCGCAATCGATGTGGTCAAGAAGACTTACGCCCGAGCTCACCTGCTTGATGAAGGAGTCCGGTTCGCCTCACCTGAGCGCATAGAGCCTCCCTGCCCCCTCTATCTTGACTGTGGTGGATGTCAACTGCTTCATCAAAGCTACGAAGGACAGCTTGCCATGAAGCAGCAGTGTCAATAGCCATTTTGATTACACTATTATATTTCTGCATTTACAATAATGCTCTTGTAGTGAAAGTAATATTATGGTAAAATGCACTTAAAAGACCGCTTCTAAAAATGAAAGCGGACATTGAGGTGCAACAATGATCAAGATTGATAAGATGAAAGACGAATTTAATAAACATGGAGGAGTCCTTAAGACATCGGAACTTAACGACTTAGGATTTTCCAGTCGCCAAATTAAGAGCTTGATTGAAGAAGGTATGATTTCCAGAATAAAACATGGCTTTTATGAACTAACAGATTATATTCCAAGGGAAGAAGTTATTATAGCGAGATTATTTCCTGAAGCCGTGATTTTTCTGGAAAGCGCGCTTCTTCATTACGGATACACAGATAGAATACCTTCAGCTTGGCAAATAGCAGTAGACAAGAACAGCAAGAAGACTAAGTATGATATTGATTATCCTTTAATAGAGCCTTACTATCTAGAACCTAACTTCGTAGAAGCCGGTATAGATACAATACGGATAGAGAATGTAGAAGTTAGAATATATGACAGAGATCGTACCATATGTGATGTTCTCCGTTATGAAAAAAAACTTGAGGAAGAGGTATTTACTAGTGCAATAAAGCGTTATGTAAAAGATCCAAAGAAAAATGTGAGGAGCCTATTTGAATATGCTGAAATATTTAATATTAAGAATAAAGCGCATACATATATAGGAGTGTGGTTGTAATGGGTAATATGGCAGCATCCATTTTAGCAAGGTTGAAGAATAAATCAAAAGAACAAGATATCCCATTGCAGCAGCTTCTAAATCTATTCTGCCAAGAAGAGTTTATCCGAAGGCTGTCCAGGTCCAGCTATAAAGAGAATCTCATTCTTAAAGGCGGTTTTCTGTTATATTCTATTAGTGGATTTACCGCCAGACCGACTGTTGATGTAGATTACCTCTTAAAAAATTATTCAAACGACATGGGTTCCATAGAAAAACTTGTTAGAGAGATAATTTCTTTGCCTAACAAGAATGACTTTATTGAATTTGATATCAGAGGCTTGGAGGTAATTAGTGAGACCAAG
>DIQZ01000025.1:1952-19997 GCA_002424305.1 Firmicutes bacterium UBA5449 | reverse complement strand
AGAAATGGAGGTAGTACTGCAAAAGCTATCGTCACTGATTCTTGCTGCTGAAAATAAGAAGAGGAGGGAACTTAAATGGCCAGCCACAATGTAAAAATCAAAATATCTGATGGTTCTGAATCCGCTCTGGATAGGTTGGCATATGCTTGGATTGATCCAAAAGAATGTGTCAACTGCGGTGTTTGTCGAGAATACTGCCCTGTTGAAGCCATTAATGAACAACAACGTGAAGTATGTCGTATCTGTCCCGGATGCGCTACTAAACCAGGCTTGGCATTCGACGAGATGAGCACCATTTCAGCAGATCATGCTTGTACTATCGGTTGTCCCATTGGAATCAGTCCGCAAGGATACATTAATCTAATTAAGGAAGAAATGTATGAGGAAGCTTACAAACTAATATGGGAGAAAACTCCGTTCCCTGCTGTTCTCGGTTATGTTTGTCACCATCCTTGCGAGGATGAATGTAAACGAGGACTGTTACTGGATGAACCCATAAAAATTAGAGCTTTGAAAAAGTATCTATCGAAAGTATTGCCTCTACCTAGACAAAACGAGTATCCGGTTGTTAATGAAGAAACTGTTGCAATCATCGGTGCAGGTCCCGCAGGCTTATCTGCCGCACATGACTTGGCAAAATCGGGCTATGAAGTAACGGTTCTTGATTCCGCCAATGAAGCAGGCGGAATGTTGATTCGTGGTATACCGGTGTTTCGCTTGCCTCGAGAAATAGTAAGACATGAGGTGCATGCATTAGAACAAGGTGGCGTAAATTTCGAGCTTGGAAAATTTATCGGTCCTAAGCAAATGGAGAATCTGTTAGAGGAGTATGATGCTGTTCTAGTTGCTACCGGAACTCCGAAACCGAAATTGCTTAAAATTGAAGGCTGGGGTCTTGAAGGTATTTACTCCGCTGTTGATTTTATGGAGAGGTTTAATAACGATAATGAACTATGGCGACATCCTGGCCAGGAGTTTGTTGAAAACGGAGAAATTGTAGTTATCGGTTGTGGCAGTGTAGGCATTGATACTGCCAGAGCAGCGGTTCGATATGGGGCGAAGAAAGTAACTGTTGTATGTATGGAGCGCGGAGATCAAATCCCTGCACATGATTGGGAAGTAGATGAAGCCTTAAAAGAAGGCGTTGTTATCATGGATGGATGGAAGCCCATACGCTTTGTCGGGGAACAACCTACACTCAATGGAGTAGAAGTTATTAAAGCAGAAGATTTCACTAAAGATGACGAAGGTAACATTTCCTGCAAGACTATACCCGGAACCGAAAAAACAATAAAAGCTGACATGGTAATAGAGGCTATCGGTCAAAAAGCTGACGAACTATGGGATGGGTATAGAGACAATGACAAAGTGTTTTTCGCAGGTGATATTCAATCAAACGATGTATCTGTGGTCAATGCAATGGCAGCAGGTAAATATGCCGCCTTGGAAATTGACGGTAAACTACAAGGTGGACAGCTAAAAGATCCTATGGAATTAAGAACAATCCATAAGGCGCCTATAGAAGAAAAAATCTATCCTGCAACTCGATTGAAGAACAAATTCTATCCGATTCCGTCTCTTGATATTGAAGACAGAGTCAATAGTCTGGAAGAAGTAGAGCTTGTTCTTGATGATACCGAAGCTTTGGCCGAAGTAGACCGTTGTCTTGAATGCGGTTATCAGCACGTAGATTCTGAAAAATGTATTGGTTGCGGTATATGTCAAAAAGTCTGCCCTAAAGGTGGCGTTATCAAGATGATACGTGTTGAAAAGGAGGCAGAGCAGAAATGAAACGACAGGCTATCGTAGTTGGAGCAGGTCCTGCCGGAGCAACAGCAGCATTTTATCTGGCACGTGCAGGCATCGATGTAGTGATGTTAGATAAAGAATCGTGGCCTCGGGATAAGCCTTGCGGCGATGGTTTACGTGCACCGATTTGGAATCTATACAAAGACATGGGAGTATGGGATGAAGTACTGGAATATTCTACGCCGTCCAAAGGGGTTTTATTGGGAGCACCCAACCAAACAACGATAAAGCTCTATGGAGATGTTTCTCCTCTTTGTGGCCCTCGTAGACTCATTGACCACATCGTAGCTAAAGCAGCAGAACGTGAAGGTGCTGAGTTTGTTCAGAACTTTGAAGTTACCGAATTGATTATTAAACGCGGCTTTGTAAAAGGTGTGGTTGGGGTATATCAAGGCAAATTGACTAAGATAGAAAGTGATGTAGTTGTTGTTGCGGACGGTTCCCACTCAAGGCTATCCCACCAATTAGGATTGTACAATGAAGATCCCGATTTAGTTTTCTACGGAGCACGTGGCTATTTTGAAGATATTGATGAAATGACCGACCTGATAGAATTCTTCTATAACGATATGTTCTATCCTACCGGATATATGTGGGTGTTCCCCATGTCCAAAACCAAGGGTAACGTAGGTGCATTCATTACAGAAGGAGCTTTGCAGCGTTCGGGAATGAGGTTGGAAGACTTATTCGGCTGGTGGCGCGATAACACCGAATTAGGACATAAGCGACTGCATAAAGCTCGTTTGATAGGTGAACTGAAAGGTTGGCGGCTACCCGCATGCTGGGGGCCTCGAGATAATTATGCCAACGGCGCTCTAGTGGCAGGCGATGCCGGTAATATGATTGAGGCCGCTTTCGGAGGAGGACAAGACCTTGCGATGTTGGCAGGAAAGGATGCTGCAGAGGTAATAGTAGAGGCTCTGAAAACCGGAGATGTCTCTGCAAAAGCATTATCTGTCTACAAAGATAAGTTGATTAAGTCTCAAAAAGAAATCTATGACGGTTTCAATATTGCAAGAAAACTCATGTTCTCCGACCCGAACGACCTATGTGAATTTGTTAGATTATTTAAAGATAGAGCCGAGTCAGGTGAACTCGACTACGCACAAGCTGTAAAACAATGGGTGGGCATAAAAATGAAGGCTATGCAGAGTAAATAGAAAATTGCAGGCGTTAAATAGTCCCTACATTGGATGACAGCGGTAAGCTAAGATAATCCCCCCTTGGGAGCATAGAGACAGGGGGGATTATCTTTCAGCCCATCGTATCTTAAGCTGTCCGGAACTGCAGTGTGATTACGACAGAAGTAGTACCAAGCAACCTTTCCTGTGGAAAGGCCTATGTCCTGATCCATGGGTGCCGCGTAGCGATCGTTGGCCGAATTTGCATGGATCAGCTCATGGTGGACGTTACCGAACTTCCTGACGTAAAACAAGGTGATACTGCGACACTAATCGGCAAGGATGGTTCAGCAGAAATTACGGCAGAGCAGGCAGCGGCAAATGCCGGAACAATTGCCAATGAAGTACTCAGGCGGGGTTGGGAAGCAGCGTGGAAAGGGTTTTTTATTACAGTTAAGAAGTGATTTCGCTACAAAAAACGTTAATAACCAGGATTCCACACTTGGTAGTATTTCTTTATTGTGCAACGCCGTCTATTCTGCTTGGAGCACAAGAAGAACAATAAAATGGTTCAGGGAATTTATGGAATAGAGGAGGACCTTTGCCATTTATGTTGAATATATATGTGCTGCACCTTTATACCATGTTTGGAAGTTTATGTATTTCGGGTGGTTCAGATATTAACTGGAGGATGTGAGGTGTGTTCAACTTTGGTCAATTCTATGCTCTCAGTGCGTACGGTACGAATAGTTTTGTTCGTCAGCCCCGGGCTTCCAGACAAGGTGCTATCGTTAGCCAATGAGCTTTCTACCATATTATCTCATGTATTCCCAGAAGATCCGATGATAATGCCTGTTCCTGCAGATGTGCCTCCGGATTTTCCATCCGCAGTGTTTCAGCGAGCTGGTGTGGGACAGTTGACAGTAGCACGTTCTAGAGCAGACTTAGTGCTAGAGCTCAAAGATCATGATTCATGGCAGGAGACATTTCTGGACGCAACTGAGCGGTTAGCTAGTTCTCTTGTGCGGGCAAAAGCCAGCATTGTTAGAGTGGGCCTAGTACTTACTTATGTTTTTTCAGATAGCGTCACAATTGCGGATATTCAAGAAGGATATTTGCGTGCTGGGAAGGCAAAAGATGCGGAGGAAATCAATGTAGCATGGTTAAAACGCGTGCGCTGGCAGGATGCGCTCATCAATCGGTGGGTTAGGCTTACTTTCTCGTCGGAACCCACAGGTGAGCGAAGTCTAATGATTGATCTGAATACACCATCGGGTGTCCCAATGAATTTCAATGTCGCCTTGGTTGGCGAGTATGTATCTTACTGGTTTGCAGAACTTGATGAAAAGTTAGGTGATATCATTGAGTGGTAGCATATCAGTAGTTGAACCAATACGAGCGTTTGAGACGGGGATGCCAGTTTATTTTAGAGGTGCTGATTTTGCGGTAGATTGGGTTGCACATCTATGGCAGGTTGCGGTAGATTCTATGGTCATTCCTGTTTCTCGGAAGTCTAGCATAGTATATGACCGTAGGGGAACGCTAACAACCACTAAACCTAACAGAATGCTTGATGAGGTGGTGTCAGTTATGACTCATCTCTGCGATCTCTCTTCAATCACAAAGATTGCCCAAGATATGTTCAAGGAATTGCATTATGTTCGTGATGTTAAGGCATCCGAAATTGAGCTAGGGCGTACAGTGGTACTATCTGTGTTCGTATGGATGCCATCCTATGACTATGACAAGATGATGGAGTTGGTGCGCGTTCAGCGACGAGTCAAACAAATGGCAGGAAAGCATGGGTTTGAAATAGATGCGATGTTTTTGCCGTTGCCTCATGTAGATCCTGAAGTAAAGATTACTGTTATGCCATCAACGTATCTTGAGTAGGTCGGAATCTAGGGGGACGCGAAATGGCCTCATACGACATGCATTGGGAACAAGGCAATCATAATCAGAAGCTTGTGAACGAAATAGTGGGTAAGACCCAACCAATACGTTATCGTGATTGGGCAATAACAGTAGCTTTTTACGCAGCAATTCATTACGTAGAGGCATTCTTAGAGCGGGCTCATCAATGTCACTCCGATGACCAACGCAAGCCCCACCAGTTTCGGGTGGATAAGGTTTATGAAGTGCTTACAGAAGCTCCGGTGGGGGCTGAATACCACAATTTGCTACATACATCGATCATGCTTAGATATCTATCAAATAGGGGCCGGACAGCTAAGTCAACTTCGGGTAAGTGGCTATCGGATGAAGCTGTCAAGCAAATGGCAGTGGTTGATCTAGATAAGATCAAGAACTCAGTAACTTATCAACTGAATCTGATGTCAGAAACCTCTGATGGGGGAGCTGAGAGATCGGATGATTCACAAGAATCCGGTTCTCTGCCCAGCCTAGCTGAGTAACTACAGGGCATGTTTCATGTGTCCGGCAGCTTGTATGTCTAACTCTTTGGTTTTCTGTACGACCTGTACTAATTCCTCTCTGACCTCACGCCCGGCCAAGACAAGGGCCTGCTTTTCACCCATTTGCAGCGAGGTGAGATCCCTTCAATCAGTAACCTGAACGCTCTACAACGGTACATAAAGCTTTCTTAGACGAAGTAGCGATTTTGTTTCGCTTGGCATGTGCTCATACCATTTTAGAAGCAGATCAACTAGTTCTGAGAGATCCACCAATTTGACTCCATTGTGTTTAGCTGTACTTATTGCTGCTGATGTAAATCCACCGGTAGAAACAAAAACGCTGTTTGCATCCATAGGGTTGGCTCCTAACAACTGCTGAATGTCCGGTGAGCCACTTGTTGATTTCCTAAGACTTGACTACCTGCCTGAATGCGTGCTCCGGGTTTTGCTTCATAATATACCTCATGGCTTTTATTGATCAGCTGGTTGCGATTCTTGAAGCGTTTTGGGTCTCCCAGTGCACTCCAGCCAATCGATGCTTTGCCTTTCTCTACCCATTGAGGTATTAGTTCACCGCCACCTGCTCGGATCATCCACCATTTCATAGGTTTCTGTGCCTCCTGCAACTGATTATCTTATCTATCTTTCTTTGAGACCTATCGCTCCAACACCTCATGACTGTTAGTAGCTATTATTCCTAACGACTCAAAGTCAGCCGTGCCACAGTTAATCTTCTGACCCCATAACTCAAAAAGCATCAGTCATAAAACCTGTCATATGGTCGTGTCTTAAAGACTCACAATAAATGGCTTGGCACACGGCGCGCTGAACCATACGCTGAAAATCCTTATTATCGAAGTATTCGGCCACCATTCTAGTGTTTTTGTCCATACGATTGATTACCAAATTATCAATCTTTTGACGGGCTACATAGCTGAAATTCTCTAAGGTATTGACTCGGGCTGCTTCTTGAAGCTCCGGGTCTTGGGTTGCATCATTGGTAATGGATTCCCACAAGAGACGATCTGCTTCAGTAAAATCGGTGCCGAATCTGTCGTTTAGTGCATGTATCAGATCTGACAATGGTGCTTCATCCTCATGGATTCTACCTGTGCCTACTGCTGTTGGACCATGGACCTCACCGCCACCGCTTGGTTCTAGCGCAATACTCCCTTCATGGATCTTGTCCAGGCGATAATATCTCATATCCACATCACTACTGAAATCATACCCGGGCCCGGATTCTCGTTTGGGTAATTTGGTCAGTAGAAAGCGTAAAAAG
The DNA here is from genome assembly GCA_002424305.1 of Firmicutes bacterium UBA5449. Lineage (GTDB taxonomy): Bacteria > Bacillota > SHA-98 > UBA4971 > UBA4971 > UBA4971. The sequence goes on along the minus strand of DIQZ01000025.1, from coordinate 13,371 downwards.
GTGTACAGTTTCTCCAGATCCGAATCTTGAAAGGGAATGATCTGTGCCAAAAACGAATATAGCCGTCTATAAGCACCGGATGCATCTCGGAATTCGTGTTTGCTGTCTTCATCCAACCGGCCAAATCGCTTAACTGCTGGATCTATAATGGCGTTCATTTTGCCGTGATCATGCTTGGTTAGCTTTTCCTTGGGCTGGAAGAAGACTCTACAGAATTCTTCCACTTCGGCTTCAAAAAACACTTGGTACGTATCTAATTTAGCCTGGAGTTCATAGAGCTGCCTGTAATCGGCCTGATCTCCTATCATGGTTCTTTCATAGTAAGGCTGGAAAGCAGCTTGAATGTCTTCGACTTCATTGACAAAATCCAGAATGAAGGTATCGTCTTTACCCGGATGCTTACGATTCAATCGGGATAGAGTCTGAACCGCATGAACCCCGGAAAGCTTTTTGTCCACATACATAGTATGCAGCAAAGGCTGATCAAAGCCTGTTTGGAACTTCTCGGCTACGATCAATATGTGGTATTTATCCGTGTCAAATTGTTCCCGTAGTTCATCTTCTCTAATACCACCATTCATTTCCACTTCGGCATATTTCACATCTGGATTGTCAGGCTCATCGACAGTACCGGAAAAGGCCACCAGGGTGCGGATATCATCATATCCATGGTCTTTCAAGTATTTATCAATAGCTTGCTTATATCTAACAGCATGCAGTCTGGAGGCGGTGACTACCATGGCTTTGGCTTTCCCGTCGATTTTGTGCCGGGTAAATGTACGGAAGTGTTCCACGATGACTTCTGTCTTCTGAGCAATATTATATGGGTGTAGACTAACAAAGCGAGCCAAGGCTTTGGCAGCCTTCTTCTTATCTACTTTTGGATCATCTTCGATGGATTTGATTAGCTTGAAGTAGGTTTGGTAGGTAGTGTAGTGTTCCAGTACGTCCAGGATAAACCCTTCTTCAATAGCCTGCCGCATAGAGTACAAATGAAAGGCTTCAGGTTTTCCGACTTCATTCTTCTGGCCAAAGACCTCCAGCGTCTTGTGTTTTGGTGTGGCAGTAAAAGCAAAGAAGCTGATATTCTCCTGCCGGCCACGGGCAGCCATAGTGCGGAGAATCTCTTCTTCATAATCCATTAGGCCTTCTTCTTGTGCTTTTTGCTGAGCTTGGGTTATCAAAGACTCCCCAGCCAACGTGCTCTTTAGCTCCGTGGCTGTTTCGCCTCCTTGCGAGCTATGAGCTTCATCGATAATCACCGCGTACCGTTTGGTCTTCAAGGTGCCGATGTGTTCTGTAACATACGGGAATTTCTGCAATGTAGTGATGATAATGGGAACAGTACTTTGCAGGGCTTTAGCCAATTGCTTGGAATCTTTATCAATCTTCTCTACCACACCGGCTTTATGTTCAAATTGGTAAATGGTATCTTGCAACTGCTGATCCAAGACTCTGCGGTCTGTAACGACTACCACAGAATTGAATACTTTATTGTCCTCATCATCGTGAAGGCTGCTCAATTGGTGGGCCAACCACGCAATGCTGTTGCTCTTACCACTGCCTGCTGAGTGTTGAATAAGATAATTCTTACCCACACCTTGAGCTTGCGCATCCCGAACCAGTTTCCGTACAACATCCAACTGGTGATATCGTGGAAAAATCATGGTTTTCTTCTTTATCTTTTTGCCGCCTACTTGCTTCTCGCTGACTTCCAAGTGGATATACTTAGCGATAATCTCCATAATACTATCTCTTTGCCATATCTCTTCCCACAGGTACGCAGTCCTGTGCCCGGAGGGGTTGTCCGGGTTGCCTGCTCCGGTGCCGTCACCCTTGTTAAATGGTAGGAAGAAGGTACTTGCGCCATTCAACCTTGTAGTCATGTAAACCATATCCGGATCGACTGCAAAATGAACTAAAGTACGCTTACCGAATTGGAACATTAAGTCCTTGGGATTCCTGTCATGCTTGTATTGGTGAATGGCATTTCTCCATGTCTGCCCGGTCATGGGGTTCTTTAGTTCCGCTGTGATAATGGGAATTCCATTAAGGCTTAGTACCATATCCAGGGTGTTGGCATGCTGTTTGGCGTACCGTACTTGTCGGGTTACTGTTAGGATATTCGCAGCATACAACCGCTGAGTTTCCGGATTCATGCCGCTGGCAGGGGCAAAGTATGCCGCTCTGAAGGTTTTTCCGAAGCACTTAAAGCCATGGCGCAGCACCTTAAGACAACCTTCGTGTTCAGAGTCTAAGGCACGGCAGAGATCATCTAACAGGGTTTCGGCTGCCTTGGCACCCCGGAGATTATGCAAGTAGTCCCATTCCTTAGGTTGGGCCTCCTGGATAAATTTAAGGAAAACCTTTGTATCCAAGCACAGTTCGGGATTAAAGGTATCCGTGGTGCGTTTATAGTAACCCCTTTGGTCAATAGGTGTTCTTCAATGGCTATCTCAAACGCAGCCTCTGTGTGTTGTCCCGGCATGGATAAACCTCCTCGCGTACATCAATCTGGCCGGTTACAGCGGCGGTGATCAGGGCGGAACGGTATTCTTGGAGCGTTTCGATGGATTGCTGAATTTTATCTTTTAGTGAGTCGATGCGGCTGGTTTCGCGGTCAAGGAAGTTGACAATTCGCTGTTGTTCGTATGGATCCATGTAAGGGACTTTTATGGATGCCATCACATCATTCATCAATTTGGGGTTAATATCTTGCCGCACATACCCTTTTGTGATGATGTTTAGTATGTAGAAATAGTACCTGTAACATACTCTTATATTTTTTGCTTTCATAGTTCCACATACATTAGTGCAGTTGAACCTACCTGTACGGTGAAAGACCGTACCTGCATTGGCGCCGTCAGTAGTCCATGTTAGGTAATCACCTTCGAAATCATATGTGTCTAAGTATCCAAAGATACCTTCGTTTTCGGTTTGAGACGAATACACAGGATATGGGCCGGGATTCTCCGAGATTTCCAAAGCGCTGATGACTCTACCTCTACCTAAGCTAAAGAGTATCCACACAGAGGCCAAATCCCAATGCTCCGGCACTTCTCCTAGCCACTCCACACCTGAATCCTTCATCTTCACATGTGGATCAAGACCTACAGTGACAGCGTGAGTTATTAGGGCGTTACGCTTCTCTTCCAACAACTCTACCTGTCGCTGCTTTTTGGAAATCAGGGTGTCAATGCGGCTGGTTTGGCGGTCAAGGAAGGCAGCAATGGTTTTTTGCTCGGAATTTGGTGGGGAGGGAAATCGTGCGCCACCGACAACTCCTTTTGAAAGGCTATACCTTGTTATGCCTGTAGCATCAGCTTGAAATTGAACATTAATGTTCGAAGCCATGAATGCTCGCAGTAAGTAGGGACCGAAAAATGTTTCGGGTTTAGGACGTATTAGGGCAAGGTGATATCCACAAAGCACATTTCCCATATCCTTATTGATGCAGGCACTGACAGCAATATCATCACGAGACTCAGAGTCTTTAGTGATCAGAACGTCGTGTTTTTTTAGGGTGAAATTACTAATTTCTCGCTGGGTAGCAGATGCCGTCATAAAGTTGTTGTCATTATCGATGTATTCGTTGTAGTATACATCGGTATAATTACATAAGCGAACTGCCAGTTCCGAATCTACGGTATTCTTGTCGACGTTACTAAAGGCTATGTTAGAACCGAACTTCAGCCTGATTATCAACCAATGCTCCGGCACTTCCCCCAGCCACTCCACACCTGAATCCTTATATGACGGATACCGTTTCCACTTCATAATGCCATCTCCAGTAGCATATCAGAGATTTCCTGTTCAATCTGTTTTAGATCAGCCTCGATTTCCTCCAACGGACGAGGGGGTGTGTACTGATAAAAGTACCGGTTGAGGTTGATTTCGTAGCCCACTCGGGTCTTATCCTCATCTACCCAGGCATCCGGTACAAAGGGAAGTACTTCTCTTTCAATGTACGTGTGGATGTCTTCCTTAAGTGGTACATTCTCATAGTCCCGTAACTCAGAATCAGGCTCTGGATTGCCTTGTTTATCCCGGCATACATCCGCTGTTTCATCCCGTTCAGACAGTGCCATAAGAATTGCTCTGAAGCGTCCGGCAGGTTCCTTCATGCCCGCTTTTCTCATGGCTTTGGACCATTGCTCTCTGTTCTTTACTACACCTAGGGAACGCAAAGAGTCCAAGGCTTCTAGAATTTGCTTCTGTTTCTTCTTTCCTTCGGCTACTTCTGCATCCGCTTCTTCCTTGCTCTTACGCTTTCTTGATTTGGCCAGGGATTGGAACTGCCTGGTTTCTTTTACACGCTCGAGGCGTTCATCTGTTACAGCAAAATTAAGTCTTAGAGGGCGTTCCACTGTGATTCGATTGTAGCCGAAATCTTCATTATCGAAGATGCGGACGAACTCGCCTTCTTTGAAGTCACCGTAGAGACGGGTGATCTCTTTCCGCTGTTCATCACAGATTTCATTACGCTTATTCCCCAAGCTCTTTCGCATTTTCTTAAAGAAGCCGGTGGCATCAACCAGCTGTACTTTCCCTTTCCTGTGAGGCTGCTTGCGGTTGGCTAGGATCCATACATATGTATTAATGCCGGTGTTGTAGAAAAGCTGATCAGGGAGAGCCACGATACCTTCCAGCCAATCGTTTTCCAGGATCCAACGCCGTATCTCACTTTCTCCGGAGCCTGCACCACCGGTAAAGAGAGGCGAGCCGTTAAATACGATACCAAGCCTGGTGTCACCTTCGCTGACAGGCTTCATCTTACTTAACATGTGCTGCAAGAACAGAAAGGAACCATCGTTAATTCGAGGAAGTCCGGCACCGAAGCGCCCTCCATAACCTTGTTGTTTGTGTTCCTTCTTTATGAAACTTTCCTGAGGTTTCCATTCCACACCGAAGGGAGGATTAGCCAACATATAATCAAAACGCTTGCCTCTGTGCTTGTCATCAGTAAAACTGTCACCGTACTTGATGTTCTCCATGTCCTGGCCCTTAATCATCATGTCAGAGCCACAAATGGCATAGGCTTGGGCATTATAGTCTTGGCCGAATAGCTCTAGGTGACTCTGGGGATTCAGTTCCCGCAAGTAATTGGCGGATACGGAGAGCATCCCCCCTGTACCACAGGCGGGATCGTACATGGTCTTGACAATACCCTTGACTGAAAGGATGTCATTATCCGGCAGAAACAGCAGATCCACCATCAGCTGGATCACTTCCCGCGGGGTAAAGTGATCTCCGGCTTCTTCGTTACTGGATTCATTAAAGCGCCGGATCAGTTCTTCGAAAATATATCCCATCTCCAAGTTAGAGACTGTGTCCGGATGTAAGTCAATTTCACTGAAGCGATTTGCTATCAAAAACAACCGATTAGTCTTGTCTAGCTTGTCCACATGTTCTTCGAAGTTGAAACTATCAATAATCTCCTGAGCTTTGCTGCTAAACCCTTTCATGAATTGGATGAGGTTTGCTGCCAAGTTATCAGGATCTCCCTTTAGGGATTCAAATGTGAGCTTGCTGGTATTATAGAAGTCATACCCTGATGCTTTCTTTAGGAACGGCTCCAGATTTTTTACCGGACCACCTTGCATTTTTTTGTAGGTATCCAGCACTTTTTGCTTTGTGGGAGCCAGAACACAATCGAGGCGACGAAGTACAGTCATGGGCAATATCACGTCTTTGTATTGGTTAGGGCGATACGGGCCACGCAGCAAATCCGCAATAGACCAAATGAAACTGACTTTTTCGTTCCAATGATTCATGTATATCCTCCTTAACGCCTACGCATTAGCGAGATGGTATCGCTATCCCGTAGACATCTGGATTAGCAAAATGCTCTACCTTTATAGTATTTGACAATATTGGGTGAAATCCCTGTTTGTGCCGATTCCAGTGTGCTCTAAGGACAGAGGCTTGAGTCCTCTAGGATTCCAGCCATGGTGTATCCACATCAACCGTAACCAGCTTAGTGTACAAACCGTCAAGTGCTATCAGTTCCTCATGGGTTCCGAGTTCCACTATCTCGCCTTCATCCAGTACAACAATCCTATCAGCATGACGAATGGTTGACAGGCGGTGGGCAATGACTATTGTAGTCCTGCCTCCCATGAGTTTCTGCAATGCAGATGCGATCTTAGCCTCTGTTTCCGTATCCACTGATGATGTGGCTTCATCCAGAATGAGAATGGGAGCATCGTAAAGGAGGGCTCTTGCTATTGCGAGTCTCTGCTTTTGTCCACCTGAAAGCCTTACGCCTCGTTCTCCTATGTGAGTGTCATAGCCTTCCGGCATCTCCCTGATAAACTCATCAGCTCCTGCGGCAACGGCAGCGTCTATGATTTCTTCCAAAGTAGCGTCCGGACTTCCGTATGCGATGTTCTCTGCAACGGTCCCGTTGAATAAGAACACGTCCTGTAATACCATGCTGATGTGTCTGCGAAGAGAAGAGAGCGTAACTGTGCGGATATCCATCCCATCTACCAGAATGCGTCCTTCAGTGGGATCATAGAACCTAGGGATAAGGTTAGCCATTGTGGTTTTCCCGACGCCGGTGGGACCGACAAGAGCGACCATTTCACCGGGTTTAATCTCTAGGTTAATATCCTTCAATACGGGTGTTTCATCATAATTGAACGAGACATTTTCATAGGTGATGTGCCCTTCCACGCCTTCCAGCTCTACAGCATCAGGGGCATCATGTATCTCAGGTTCTGTGTCAAGCACTTCAAAATAGCGGTCAGATGCAGCCAAGGCTTGCTGAAGAGATTCGTTCTGTCGGTTAAGCTGCATGACAGGCTCGTAGAAGGACGTCACATACAGAAGAAAACCTGTGATGTCAGCGATGGACATCTGATCTTTAAGTGCCATCAATCCTCCAAACAGAACAACTGAGACTGTTCCGAGGCCTGCGAAGAAGTCGATTCCGCCATGGAAACATGCGCTTATTGATATAGCTTTTGTAATAGCTGAAGAGTGCACCATAATGCGCCTTCCGACAGACTCCATTTCCCGTTCTTCTTGTGTGAATACCTGGATCTCCCGCATCCCGCTGAGATTATCATGTAAGGCTGCATTGAGATCGCCCAGTCTTGCCTGGGCATAACGGAAGAGGGGACGGACATACCGGTTGTACATGAAGAATCCGAAGATGATGAGTGGGATAGGCACCAGAGTGTACAGTGCAAGCCTTGGATTGATTGAGAAGAGTACTATGAACACTCCGATGACTGTGAGGAAGCTGGTGATTGCTTCCGGGATCACGTGGGCAATCAGTGCCTCAAAATGGCGGGTATCATTGATTGCCCTGGACATGATTTGTCCTGTCTGAGTGGTGGTGTAATATCTGGGGGACAGTGTTTGCAGGTGCTCGTATATCTGCTTCCTTGCCGCAGCCACGCTGCCCCATCCTGCAACGTGGGTAGTCCAAACCTGAAGGGCTCGAAGCGCAGGCTTGAGAGCATAAACTAGAAGTAACACAAGAGATATGTTAATTACCTGGCTTGCACCTGTTGTTCCATAGCTGATGCCTTCCTCGATCGTGCTGACAAGGCTTCTTATTAACCAAGGACCGGCCAGATTAGCAGCTGTAACCCCCAGCATTGCAATGAGTGCTAAGACCATCCAACGCCAGTACTCACGTGATATTACAATAAGACGAGTTATGTGTTGCAAAGTTGAATAACCCCCGAATACTTATCTTTTTCGATAGTCAGTAGCTCTTCCCGTGCTTCTCGCATCCATGGATGTATTACAGCTAGGTCGCTTCGCCTTTCCCAAAGATAATTGAGATAGCATAACACTGCAGTGTCCAATGATTTATCCAAAGCGATCCGTATAGCATCTCTGAGAGGTGCGGTACTCGGTTGATCCCACTGAATCTTATCTGCTAAGAAAACGACTTTGTCGAGTGACAAAGCCCCTTTCTTGAGTGTTGTATGGCATCCAATAGCGCTAAGGATGGATCTGTTGTCAATCTGAAAAATGTCTCGTGCCATCTCCGCTGATAATCTCTGATGGAGGATAGCCGGAAAGTCTCGTTCTTCAGGTAGGACATCAAGCTTCAAAGCTTCAGCCAAGGCTACCATCTCAGATCTTGGCACAATATTGCTTATGTCGTGTAGAAGACCTGCCGCCAAAGCCTCACCTACGTTTATGGAGAATCGCCTTGCCAGTTGAGATGCCTCTTTGGAAACCCTCATACAGTGCTCCGATGTATGCGAAAGACCCCATTTTAAGAATAGAGCCCTGACATCTGTGGGTACATCTCCGGTAAATCTTATTCCTTTAGTCAGCTGTTCAAACAAGTAGTGCACTTCTACCGACTCTCCTTATCGCAATTTGAGGTTCTCGTGTCCTTGAACCTTCAGTCCCACAGATATCAATGTTCTTCTCTTAGGGAGAAGTTCCTTTGGAATAGTATCACATTGGCCTTGACCTTTGAAGCGGATTAGCCTGAGGCCTGCCGGATAAGGAAGTGCAAGCCATGGGGAAGTTGTTTGTTGTTGAAGGGGGTAGGACGCAAGTCTTGGAAAGACAGTCGTTTGATAATAAGAAAGCTGTATGAATTCAGCAAGGAATATGCTCCTCTTAATGTCATGGCTGCCATCATCAGATACGCACGGGCAAACGAAGAATTTACTGTACCCACACAAAGACCTGAAATACAGCAATCATCTGCAAATTAAGCCAATCTTTGAAGGGAAAGACTTGCTGCTGTAGAACTAAATGGCACAAGAGAGGGGTGGCCTTGTGCGAAAATACATAACACCGATTGTCAGCAGATGTTTTCCGAACACAACTTCCTGGGAACAGAATTAGGCAGTACAAGTAATGATGTGAAGATTGAAAAAGGTTTCTTTCTTGACACTTACAAACTGGAAACTGCGGTTGATATGACTGACATGGCTGAAGGTGCAGATGATGAAATCAGCAGATCCGTATTAAGTCAAATCAAATTCGATTTTATTCTTACTTTGCCTGCAAAGGCAACAACCCACAATGCATCCAAAGTATCAGATGATGAAAGAACATACACAATGTTGTGCTTACAGTTATCGCAGGAATAGCAGTTCTAGTGGGTTTAGCAGTACTCATGAAGAAATCGAAAACAAGGGTGCAAGAGTCTGTTGAGACAGACGTTTAAGGAACCTGTTGTGTCATGATTTGTCTTTGGACCTTTGAGGCCCCAAGGATCCAAAGGGGTCATGAGGTCACACGGTGTCGCTAAGGTTCAGAAGATCAAAGAAAGTGGGCAAGTCCCGGATTCTCTTTCCTGTTTGGAATGCACGGACATAGGAAGGACTGCGCGATCCAGTATTACTTTGCCTGATGATGAGTCTCGTCAGTTTATGAGCCTGGTACATGAGCTATCTGTCCAGCAATAATCTCACCGTTTTCTCAAGGATCTTCGGCATCACTTCAAAGGAATAGGGCATGTTAACCCTTTCTGTGAACTTGTGGGCATCCTTGCCGTAAGGACCTATATTAACAACAGGGACATTTAGCTTCTGTATTGACTCTATGGGGAGTGAGTAGATTTCGTTCCATCCGGGCATGTTGCTGACCAAGGCGTTGATAACTTTGGAATCCCGGGAAATCGAACAATAGCTTAGATCCGAAATATATGGATAGAATTTCTTTACCACGAACTTGTATGGATGTTCGGTAGATACATGGGCCACAGCTTCGTTTACTGCCGCAAGCAGCTTTCTTTCGTTCTCGTCTTTGCCCCGTACGTAATTGTGCGGATAATACGGGGGCGCAAAGAACACGATTATGACAGGGTTCTTGTTGGACCAATGTCGACGCAGTTCCCGGACGATCCGGAGGCTATATATTCTATCGTCGGGTTTTTTCTTTAATAGCTCCTGCTTCAACTTGTCGAGGGATTCATCGATGCTTACGCCTACTTCAGCCCTGACTGCTGAATAAAGCTCTTCAAATGTCAGCACCTGCACGCTCCAGGGGACTTCTTGAAAAGGGATGTCGGCGGCCCGGCAATAGCTTCTGTACTCGTCATTGAGTCTATGGAGTGCATTTTTGAAAGCTTTCTCGGCTTTGGTTTTCATTTTGGTCAATACCTCGTCAGGCTGACTGCTGTGGGTAGAGTAGTTGAAGTAAAGATAGGCTTCATTTACCGTTTGCACTGAGTATTTGGATTTCAAGTCTTGCAGTCTCAGGCTAATAGGAGGAAGTGTAACTTCATTTTCTACCACATCGCATAGGTCAAAGGACAAGTTAACTTCTCTTAGGATTTTGGAGGCTAAGAGGTTCGCGTCGAGGCCTTCGAAGACCTGGCCTACGTGGGTCTCCTTACCGTAGACGTAAAAACACGGCAATATCTTTCCCACGGTTCCTATGTAAATGTACTTCTTATCGTCACCTGGAAACCGGGGTGACATGTAGTCAGTATCAACGGCAGCTATATACGTCAGATCGTTCTCTTCTCCGAGCCGGAGAAGCTCATCCACTGCTGAAAGCATACCTCGGGAGTTGCCCTCTTCATCCGGCACTGCCACGAATACAACGTTACCCTCCAGTTGATCGACGCTTTCTGAAAGCTTCTTAAGAAGCGCCATCTGAGCCGCCACTCCGGCTTTCATGTCGAATATTCCCCTGCCGAACATCCAGTCACCGCTGGCGAGATCCTTGAGTGTATCATCGTTAAGCTTCTTATTCCCAAGAAGCTCCTGCAGTTTGATTGGATCAGTCGCATATTTTTTGATGTTTCCGTAATCCGCTACACCTACAGTGTCTATATGCCCTATGAGGATCACGGTGTCTTGGGAGTGGCCCTTTTCTCCCTTTAGCAGGGCTACCACGTTCTTTCTCCCCAAGGTGTCTTCTTTTAAGTCCGACAGTGTGAGGTAATCGGGGTGTTGTGTGTAGTAGTCGAGGGCATTAAGAAAATGATAAACTTTTTCGGCCGCCCTTATTTCTCCGAGTGTGCCTACTACACTCTTTATTCCGGTGAGGTCCAAGGTGATCTGACGGATCAATTCCTTTTCCAACATCCAACTCCTCCTGACATATTGGACGTCGTCTAGTCTGCCTTGATTTCAATCTTCTCATCTAGGGCCAATTCACCATTTGCGTATAATTATCTATACATTAACCAAGTTCCTAACGTCCGAGCTTTACTATCTAATAGAATTCCACATAGAGTCGCATGGTTCCTTCCCATAGGAATGCGTTGGAAAGGCTGTCAGGTGATCTTTTGTGGGCTCGAGGCTTGGATCTGCAAGACCTGTGGTCAACAAGCTTATGAACCGGATGATGTGCGATTGATGCAGAATCTCATACGTGCTACTAAGCTGGATGCAGATCAGCCTGAAGTGATGAATGTAGAAGAAGTCGCAGAACTTCTCCGGGTCAGCAATCAGACGGTGTACAATCCAGCTCGTTCCGG
>DIQZ01000025.1:0-1749 GCA_002424305.1 Firmicutes bacterium UBA5449 | reverse complement strand
GATCTAATCTGCTCCAGTCAACACCAAGAGAAAAAGATATCATTGAAAGGACAAGCTGGTTCAGGCTAGTGCCTTCTCGTTCAGCTTGTTTGCTCAAAGTCTTGTGTAAAGATTTTGGTAGCCTTAGAGTAAACTTGCCACTATACATATCATCCTCGTAATACTTCGGTCTGGGAGGTGTCATTCCGTCTTCATTAGCTGCAGCGAGCCAACATTCAACGGCCTCTTCTGCATTCTCTAAAGCATCTTCAGGAGTCTCGCCATCAGACATGCATCCAGGCAGTTCAGGCACCTCGGCTAACCAGCCGCCTCCATCCGCCTCAGCGATCTGAGTCAGCCGTACGCTATAACCAAATAAATTATTCCTCTTATCGGCTGTCATCGTGCATCGCCTCCTCTATCTCCTCGTATAGCTCAATAACTGATCGCACATATGGGGCCTTCATGGGGTGTCTTTCAACAATAGTTATCATGTTTCTAGGGACCAGTGGATGCCGAAAGGTTCTGTATTATTTTCAGTGTCACCATATATGATACCATAGCACCCCTCAAATTTAAAGGAAATAGACGTAAGTATGTACAGGTTTTACAATGACATGTCCAAGTTCGGTTCAGTTCTCGCCTGAATCAAGGTAATAAGGACGTCTTGCTATCATCACATCCATGGCGTGTTTGTGCGGAACTCCGTCGGAGTTGCAGTCGAATATCGTCTCTTCGAATTTGACAATCTCCCAATCCCAATAGTAGGTCATAAGCTCTCCGGAAATGTAGAAGTATTCATTAATTCCCCAATCGGGAGGTGTTGCCAGAAAAGGCTTTTCCACAAAAACGTTGAACGCGTTAAGTCCCCCTGGCCTGGTAAAGCGCTTATAATTCGAGAACACGTCACGCCTTACATGTGGAGGAAGGTATGTGAGGGTGCCACTTGAGTATACGATATCGAATTCCTCGCTCAGCCGGTAGTCTATTAAGTCAGACCGGAATGTGCGTATTACGAGACCCTCTTTTTCAGCCCAAGCTTCGGCTTTTTCGAGTCCCCGCGCAGAGATATCGACGCCTACTGCTTCATATCCGCACTTTGCGAATTGGATCACATCTCTACCCTCGCCACATCCTAAATCTATGGCGCGTCTGTCTGCTCGATCAACTGCAGAATTCAGGGTAATCGTCTCCAGACACAGGGAGTTGGGTTTCCGTCCCCAGTACAGGCCCGGCTTGGCATATGCTTCATCATAATTGAACACAGGCAATGCTACACGACCCCTTTCTATTCCATATAACTACGAACATCATCGCCTTGTCAATGCTTAGGCTTTTTGGCCTCGTGCATCGCGAGGCGGCCGAGTTCACCGAAATACTCAGGTCGTTGCAGGAATTGCTAAGTCATCTAGTGAATGAAGGAGTAAAACAAGACGTTGCATGGAGGTCGGAGGTGTTTCTGAGTGCCAAATGAGAAATCTCCTAATAGCGATATGCAAGGGTTAGAGTTAGCACAGAATCCGAGATCTGCGAATCGGCTTTATCTTACAGCGTTATCATTGATGTTAGTAGGCAGCATCATTCTGGTTCCGCGAATAGGAATAGGTTTCAATATCTGGGTTAACGAGCTGGTGTTTTTTCTCATGCCAGTGACTTTGCTGGCTCGAAGGAAGAGATGGAGATGGCGTGACGCTTACGCTCTCAGACCGGCCCCGGCCAAGGCCATAGTTGCAGCAGCCCTAGCAGGTTTAGGCCTGTGGATATTCAATG
>DIQZ01000065.1 GCA_002424305.1 Firmicutes bacterium UBA5449 | reverse complement strand
GCCTGGGCTTACGCTTCACAAAAACGTCAGTTGCAACACCGTCAACGCGTATTCCCCTCCCTTCACTGGGTGGGGATATACCTGAAGCATTTTTACGGTTAGGCGTATCCATGTAGCGCCCCCCTTCCTTAAGTATGGGGTCAAGTATGGCGTCATAGGTTCACGTTGCTTTTCCCGGGCGGTATTGGATAGTCGGTGGTTTCGTAAGGGGTGCCCCCGAATTTGGCTAACCTACAAGACAAATCCCAAAAGAGTGCACCACAAGCGCCCGGCGTCAGAACCAAGCACCGGCAACCCCAACAGGGGCCACCCACAACACCCACAACATGACTCGCAAACCAAGAATCAGCGAGGTTCTATTGCAACCTGCGTACGAATCTGCCTAAGAGTCTGGCTATATGTCTGCCTACAAGTCCGCACGCATGTCTGTTTCATTGCTGATTACCCCATCTTGCAGGTATATGATCCTATCTGCCATTGAAGCAGCTCTGTGATCATGAGTTACCATCACTATTGACTTCCCGAAATCCTTCGATAATGCCCTCAACATCCTCAGAATCTCCCCGCCTGCTATTGAGTCCAAGCTGCCTGTAGGCTCATCTGCAAGGATACATTCAGGGTTTCCCACAAGGGATCTTGCAATCGCAACTCTCTGCTTCTGTCCGCCGGAGAGTTGAGGAGGCCTGTGATTCATCCTGCCCTCCAACCCCATGGTTTGGAGCGCCTCTTGGGCCAGCTTTGTTCTCACGCGCGGGTGCTCGCCTCTGTACATGAGTGGCAGTTCCACGTTTTCCAGGGCTGAGAGTTCAGGAATAAGGTTGAACGTCTGAAAAATGAACCCGAATTTTCGGTTCCTAAGCCTTGATTGCTCTGTCCTGGAAAGGCTTTGGATCTTGACATTATCAAGGAAATACTCACCTTCTGTAGGGATATCAAGGCACCCTATTATGTTAAGCAGGGTGGTCTTACCTGAACCCGACGGTCCCATAACAGCCAAGAACTCTCCTTGCTCAACTACTAGATCGACCCCTCTAAGAGCACTGGTGCGGACTTCCTCAGTCTCATATACCTTGGTTACGTCTTCCAGCTTAATCATATCCACCTACTCCTTTACAGCGTCCGTTCAAGGGCTTTTACAGGACTTTTGAGCCCTGCCTGAACCGCCGGGTAACATCCTGCGATAATACCCAGAGCAACTGATATTCCGGCTGCCTCAAGGTAGGCGCCGATCCCTGCTGCTCTGGGAAGATTCATCGGCGATACCAGGCCGAAGATGGCTGCAGCCAACACAATACCTCCAACCCCTCCTACAAGGGACAGAGTCACCACTTCCATTAGAAACTGTCCTATGATTTCACCGGGAGTAGCACCAAGAGATGACCTAATACCTATCTCTTTCATGCGTTCCCGCACTGCGATGAACATGATCCCGGACAATCCGAAGCTTGCAATTATCAGGACACACCAGGCAAAAAGGCTTAAAGCAATGACAATCCAATGTATGCCTTCCCATGTCTTGGCTATCAGCTCATGGGCAGGTTGAATAGAATACATGATACTCTCTTGCGTGGGCAAGAAATACTCATCTATCTCTCTAGCAGCAGCGTATACAGATTCTTCAGATTGTGCGCAAGCCCAATACCTTTGCCCTCCTTCATCAATGAGCTTCACATTCCCGATACTCGCAGGCACTGCCCAGTTAGGAACAAACACTACATATTCCTCGACCTCGACTCCACTGAGAACCATCTCATGCCGCGGGAATCTAAATGATGGATCCAAAACACCGGTTATGACAAAGGTATTGCTCAGTCCGGATGAAGCTGGGAAAACAAGCTCCTCCCCCAAAGCATCTTCTTTACCGAAGCACGCCTTGGCAAGTTTTGCGGTAATAACTGCCCCGGCAATGCCTGCCTCTTCGTCAGACGAAGTAAACCATGTCCCGTGCAGCATCTTAGGCCTGAATACTCTCTCGAAGGAACTATCCACGCGAAACACATTGGACATATAGCGCGACCTGTTCTTATCTACCCATTCACCACGAGCCCGTTGGAGGACGAAAGGTATACGGTCAACCTTGGTTACTGCCTTCACCAAGGGACAAGCTGCGACCAGCCGGGCAGTGTTTTCATAGGCAGTATCCGCATAGGCTGTGTCCATGGAAGGTTCTCTGATTTTGTCCAGAGCTCCCGTGATAAACTCTATTGCGATGACATCTCTGCCCATAACATTCATTGATGTCTGATAGTCGGCATTAAGGCCTGCGGAAAGCCCTAACACAATTGTTACCGCAGCTATTCCCACAATAAGTTCTATCAGAACCAAAGTCGTTCTGGCTCTATGCCTCCTTACCCCTGCTAACGCTTGATGAATCATATCTCCGAGCCGCATCAGGACACCTCCGTCCCAGTTTGCCGAATCAATTCTCATTGATTGTCAGTGTCTCAAATTTTCTGTCCTTATCTCTCATTGGTGGTCTTTATCGTTCTACTTGGAGCGCCTCAGCCGCCTCAACCTTGAGGGCTGCTCTCGCAGGGACAAGTCCTGCCAGGGCAGCTGCGCCTACTGATATAAGCAAGATAAAGAGGATTGTGCCGAAGTTTACTGCGATCGCATCACCTTTTGACCCAAGGACTCGCAAATAGTCGTTGAAAAGTGAGCCTGTTACATAAACGATGGGAATAGCGAGCACCCCTGATATTGCACCGAAGGCAGCCACTTCCAGAACAACTTCAAGAAGGATCCTCTGGTCAGTTGCGCCAAAGGCTTTCCTGATACCTATCTCCTTCCGCCTTTCAGCTACACTTGCAACACTGAAATTCACGCTATTGAGGCAAGCTATCACAAGCGCAATGGATGCAACGAGGAGCACCGCTACCAGAATTAGCATGCCTTCCCTGTTAAGTGATGCTATCATGGACCTAAGAGAGTGCAGCTTGAAAGAATCCTCCGTTAGACGCCACTTTGTCCTGGCGAGATAAGCTACTGTATCCTTTAACTTTTCCATGTCCCGGGCAGATTCCAGAGCAACTATGATTGACATACACAGTTCACTGTGTCCGGGAGAACGAGAAGCCTGAGTATTTCCTTCATCTGATCTCAATTGGTAAGCCATAGTCGTCCAAGGAACTATTACTGCAGAATTTATGTATCGCCATCTACTAAGTTCAGCGCCTTCGGGTATTTGCGCTCCGGGCTCTTT
>DIQZ01000004.1:5525-6066 GCA_002424305.1 Firmicutes bacterium UBA5449 | reverse complement strand
CCTGCTGACAAGCCAGCGCAATCCCGAGACGAACCTTGAGCCCACACTCTGGTTCAAAAGAGTCTAAGACACCTGTATCCATTCCTGCTGCCACAAGAAGCGCAATTGCGGAAGCCACCTCAAAGGCGGCAGACGAGCTAAGCCCTGCCCCTATTGGCACATTGCCGGAAATGACCCCGTCAAGGCCGCAGAGTTCAAGGTGGCGCTCCAGGCCTGTCGACACCCACTCATACCAGTCCTTACTTGCTCCCTCACCCTCATCGTTGTCCCCGTGCTCCCTCTCACCCTGACCTTCATAGTTGCTAAGCACCCATGCTACACCACGAAAGTAATTGCTCCACGAAGCCTTAGCTGAAGGGCGGATTTCATCCAAGCAAAATTGGGTCATCTCGCGATAGTCACACGAATATAGTCGAACAGTCCTGTCAGTACGGACTCTGAACGCTATAGCGACATCATGCTCCACAGCTACAGGCAAGACAAATCCGCCTGAATAATCTGTGTGTTCACCTATTAAGTTCACCCTGCCGGGCGCTCGCGC
>DIQZ01000004.1:2338-5474 GCA_002424305.1 Firmicutes bacterium UBA5449 | reverse complement strand
AACAGTCCTGTCAGTACGGACTCTAAACGCTATTGCGACATCGTGTTCCAAAGCTACGGGCAACACAAATCCACCTGAGTAATCTGTGTGTTCACCTATTAGGTTCACCCTGCCGGGCGCTCGCGCAACCCAGACCTCGTCGTCTGAATGTCTCTCGAACATTTGATGGAACTGCTGTATAAGCCAATTACTGTCTACTGACACTTACTCTGCCCCCTGTGATGCTTGAGACACTGCTCCGCTAATAGCTGCACGTAATTTCGCTGCAGTCTCTTCAGGAAGAGTATCGTTAATAAACGTACCCCCGCCGGATTCACACCCACCAAGGTATTTGAGCTTCGTGGCTGTGCGGTAAGGCGGATAGAACTCTATATGGAAATGGCAGTGACTCCAGTCTATCTTCTCCGTTGGCGCCTGGTGCATAATCATCACATAGGGAAAGGAGAATCCGAAAAGATAGTCGTACCCGCAAGTCACTGTCTTTAGAATCTCAGCAAGCCACCTCTTCTCATCCCTTTCCAGATGGGTCAGAGATGACTTATGGCTTCTGGATGTAACATGGACCTCATACGGATACCGCGCGTAGAAAGGTACGACAGCCACAAAACCCGGGTTTTCTGCAATCACCCGTCTCCCATCATCAAGCTCCTGCTTAAGAACATCGCAGAAAAGACACTTCCCGGTGGTCTTCTTGTATTCATTGGCAGACTCCAGTTCCTTCGCGGCAATCGGCGGTATAAACGGGAATGCATATATCTGACCGTGAGGATGGTGAAGCGTTACCCCAACCGCATCCCCCTTGTTTTCGAATATGAGGACATAATCTATGTAATCCAGGGAGCCTAATTCCAAATATCGGTCTTGCCATACTTTAATGAGGTTTGTGATGTGTCGGATGTCAAGATCTGCAAATGTGGTATGATGTTTGTCTGTGTAGAGGACTACTTCGCAAACGCCTTGAGCCGGTCTAACTCTCATGATGTCGGTACCTTTAACTGCAGGCTCAGGCGGAGCAGACTGAAAAGACGGGAACTTGTTTTCGAAAACGACAATCTCATAACCGGACGCAGGGACTTCTGTCGGAAAAGATACGTCTTGTGTGGGACAAAACGGGCAAAAATCCCTAGGGGGTTTATACGTTCTTTCCTGGCGGTGAGTTGCAGTTACAACCCACTGCTGTAGTATTGGGTTCCATCGTGCCTCCGACATCCCCGCTCACCCCTAGCTCTGTTTCGGTAAGAGTGGCTCGAGTAATATCTTCGGTTAAGTCTTCTTTATCAATGAACGAGTAGTATATCAGATATCTGCCATCGTTCTTGACAATTCTATTCCTTATCATCCAGCTGTACTCCCTCTTGAATCTCTTACTACGCTTTGACTCTCAAATAGGGGCTTCACCAGATTTTTACTTCTACAAAACTTTCTGAATTCCTCCACACTGTCAGATGCTCCTCAAAAGGGACAAAGGCGGACCTTCTTAGTTGCCAGTGATGGCTTCTTCAAGAACTCTCCCCATTGAGTCAGCCGGCTCCCTCACCCCTAGCAAGTGTGACATAGTTGGCGCTACATCAATAATAGATGCAGGTCTGTCCACAACAATGCCCGGCTTAATACCGGCCCCGCTTAGAAGCATGAAAACTCGACGTGACGATTCATCACCGGAGTTGTGATGACCGCCTACTCTCAAAAGAAGGTTGCCGGGCTCAAAGTGGTGTGGAGGTTTAGCCCAGATGAGAAGAGAACCCAGGTCCGGGTGCGCGCCGTGTTTCGCTAACTCGTGAAACGATAGGTACCCCCCAAAATACGGTTTCTCCTTCAATGTATCAATAATCTCATTATACTCAGGCAAAGTGATATTCCTTCTAAAGTAGAATTGTAAAGAGAGGTCTCCTCCGACCAAAACTATATCTGTGTGCGGAGAAGCCTTATCGCCGGCAGAGAGAATCTCTGGAGTGTAACCCAGGGCACCTAGAGTATCCAGGACATCGGGCAGGCTTGTCTCTCCTTCAAAATGAGACATTCCGTGGTCGCTCGTAAGGATTATTGCAGTTCGCTCCATAATTCCCAAATCGCTTAATGCAGCCACAAGAAGTCCCAGGTCTGAATCCATGTACGCAAGCTTGCGAATGAGTCTGTCTCGCCATGCCTCATGATCAAAGGCAAGAGAGAAACCGTAGCTGATTCCCTGATTATGGCCGATTGTGTCTAAGTCGTCAGCGTATATTGCTAAGAATTGAGGAATTTCAGGCACAACCACTAAACGTCCATCGCCTAGAGTAACCGCCTCCTGTTTGAGAATCTTTATGGCTTCAGCGACTCTGTTGTGCCACGACCCGGAGGGCTGTACATACAGGTGACTGGGATCATCAGGCCATGTACCACGTCTGTACAACGTGAATTGCTGGACAGATGCGGATGAAAGACCGCTCTCCGCCACCACCTCCGCAATCGTCTCAGATGAATTCTCTCTATCCATTTGTCGTACAATATTTAGACAGGAATCGTAATAGAGGCGTGTATTACCATGAACTGCCGGCCAAGCCCCTGTGACTATACTCGTTTGCATAGGGACTGTTGTTCCGGGAAGTCCGGTATGTGCATTGGTGTATAGGGCCCCTCTTGAGGCAAGGTAATTTAAGACAGGAGTCCCGGGTCCACCGGGGCTATTAGCCCACTCATAGAAGTCATAGGCAAACCCATCCCAGTTTATATATATTACGTACTTGCTTTCTTCTACTGCCAGCCCCTCAGATTCAGCTCTCTCCCCAATCACTGCACTGTCGTCATCCATTACATCATGTTGGCTCTCGTGAAACGAGTACACGGAAACAGCCTCTTGAACGCCAATCCCAGTGCCTGTTCCTATACTGGTTAGGACTACGCCGATGACAACTATGAAAAGTGCAATGGTAAGTTCCAGAACTTTTTGCCTCAACAGCCGTCCCCCTTAGAGAAACCGGTAATACCATATTCGACAAGAACCTTGGCGTAACCTTGCTCTACGGGGTGTCAATACCTGGCCATACTGGTATTTAGCTTGTGATATGTAGACTTAACAGATTGCCACAGCATGAATCATCGGATTCCAACGCACGAAAAGGTTTATGAGGATTCCACGTCGAAGTTAGAAAACTGT
>DIQZ01000004.1:0-2084 GCA_002424305.1 Firmicutes bacterium UBA5449 | reverse complement strand
AGCTCAAGTGAAGTATGTAATTGATCGTAACATGGAAAGGGCATCCGGTGTCGCGGCTTTGTGTGGCGCCGTACCTCGAACAGATCCAGACACAATCTTTGAAGATCCTGAAGTCGACATAGTAGATGTCTGCGTCCCTACATACCTCCACAGAAAGTATGTAGAAAAAGCCGCTTGCGCACGTAAGCACGTTTTTTGTGAAAAACCCATTGCCCTCGACCCAGGCGAGGCCAAGATAATGATTGAGACATGCAAATCAAATAATGTAAAGCTTGGAATCGGTCATGTGCTCCGTTACTTCCCCGAGTATGAAATGGCTCGAGACATGATAACCTCAAGAAGGCTAGGAGAAATCGGCGTAGTCCGCATGTCCCGCACAGGACCTTTCCCTAAAGGTTGGGAAAACTGGTACCTGGATAACCAACGTAGTGGTAGGCTTCTGCTGGACCTATCCATACATGACTTTGACTTCCTTGCTTGGTGCTTCGGCGGTGTAGAACGCGTATTTGCACGTAGTGTTCAACGCGACAGACCCCTTGAATATGCACTGACTGTAGTCCGTATGAAGAATGGTACAATCGCGCATGTTGAAGGAAGCTGGGCTCATCCCGGACGGTTTTCATACAAATTCGAGGCATGTGGAAGTCTCGGGATGATAGAGTTTGACAGCAGCAAAGCTCAACCCCTTTCCGTCCTGGCTCCCGGAGCCGAAACAGGCACACCGGGAGTGGCAGTCCCTGAGAGTCCGCTTAAAGACAAGCACCCCTATTTTAGAGAAATTCGAGAATTCCTGGCTTTTGTCGACGGTGAGACAACGCCTAGGGTGACACCTGAAGATGCTTTAAGAGCCCTGAAAATAAGCCTTGCCGCGTGCAGATCCTCTGAAACGGGAGAGGTGGTAATGCCGTGACTGAAAAAGGACTTGTCAAAGAAGATAAAATGCGCTTTGGTATCATAAGCTTTGCACATATGCACGCATCGAGTTACGCTCGTGCGATCAGTAAAATTCCCAATACAGAGCTGGTCGGAATCCACGATGATAACAAGGAGCGTGGCCTTTCCGCAGCAGCCCGGTATAACAGTCCTTACTACGATTCACTCCATGACCTTCTGGATACTGATATCGATGCAGTTATTGTGTGTTCTGAGAATATCATGCATCAAGATCAAGTTATCACAGCAGCTACGGCAGGCAAACATGTCCTGTGCGAGAAACCGATAGCGACCACCGCTCCGGATGCCGCGGCAATGATAGAAGCATGCGAACGCAAAGGCGTAATCCTTGCCACTGCGTTTCCGGTCAGGCACGCACCTCCGGTAGCACGAGCTAAGAAACTCATCGACTCCGGTGTAATAGGACAAATCCTAGCAGTAAATGCCACGAATCACGGTAGGATGCCAGGGAGTTGGTTCATTAACCGAGAATTATCAGGTGGCGGCGCAGTGCTTGATCATACAGTCCACGTAGCAGATCTCCTCAGGTGGTTCTTGGAAGATGAGGTCAAGAGCGTATACGCAGAAGTCGATGCGAGGATGCATGATATTGATATTGATGATTGTGGAATGCTCCTGATGGAGTTTCATAGCGGGGTTTTTGCGACCCTCGATCCCAGTTGGTCCAGACCTAAGACTTACCCCACGTGGGGAGATGTCACCATGGAAATCGTGGGGACAGGCGGCGTGATTTCCTTAGATGTCTTCGCGCAGGTTCTGGTAGAAGCCAGCGACTCTGATCAAAAGGTTCTCTACAGGAATTGGGGAGACAACATGGATCTACTGCTCGTTGACGACTTCATCCAGGCCGTTCGCCAAGGCAAGAAACCCGCAACAAGTGGCTTGGACGGACTAAAGGCACTCGAGATTGCCCTTGCAGCATATGAGTCTGCAGCAGAAGGCAGGCCTGTTAAGCTAACTTCTTAGCATACTCGTTGATGAACAAACCCTGCAGCGCAATATTGACTGTCTATTTCAGTCTGCCGCCGTATTGCTAAGTTGAACTATGGCATCTAATTGCCCATCGTCTGAAGGCTAAATCTATGTCTCTGCTGTTTATTATCAGGCTGTGATAAGAGGCGCCATATACT
>DIQZ01000008.1 GCA_002424305.1 Firmicutes bacterium UBA5449 | reverse complement strand
AAGAAAGTCCGAATCATATGTGGGGACTTCAACAAAGCATCAGGCTACGTAGATTCCGAAAGCTTTGTGTATTTTGACCCCCCGTACAGGCCGCTTCACACCACATCAAGCTTTACCTCGTACAGCAAACAGGATTTTACAGATGATGACCAGATTGCATTAGCAGAGTTCTACCGACAATTAGATGATACCGGAGCCCTTCTCATGCTCAGTAACTCAGACCCACATAATGTTGATCCTCTGGATGATTTCTTCGATGAACTGTACAAGGGCTTCAATATCCATAGAGTACAAGCAAAGAGGTCCATTAATTCAAGAGGTGATAGTCGTGGCCTGCTCAGTGAAATCCTAGTCACTAACTATAAGGTCTAAGACGAATGGTATCAACTAAGATGCGGCATGTAGCATGCAAGAGCAAATATAAACGGGAATCCTACTCCTGCTTGTCTCGTCGGGAATCCCCCATTCGCTTTCGGACGTGTAGAAGGATGGCTTCGGTTGTCTTGACTGCCTTTTCTGCATCCCAAGCGTCAAAGGCTTCTGCGGGAATCCCACCTGGGAGACTATCCGGGTACCTAGTGGGGATATAGTACTTGTCAAGACTGGCGCCAAGAGGAACCATAGCCTCAAAGGTTTTGTCGAGCTCAACGGCGTCTCTGCAAAGCTCCGCCACAGAATGGCCCCATACTGTCTCTGCCCCCGACGCCAGTAAGAATGCTTTGATCCCCTTTTCCGCTGATTGCTGACTTAAAAAACAAGCGAGTCCATATCGCTTCCCTGTTATGACAAAATGAGCGTCATCGAGATCATGCTCTGCCTGACGCAACCAGCGAAGAGCATCATCAGCGCCTTGCATCGTAAACGACACTCCCTTCTTCTAATGCTTGTTTATGAAAGCCCCGGTTAACACTTAAATAAGCCCATTCTTCCGGCGAATAGACTAAGAGATCAACAGGCGTGCCCGGAGGAAACAGTCCTATTAAGTCGTCTGCCCGGTGCACAAACGGCTTCTCCGTAGGACGGACTATGATCAGATCAATATCACTCTTTGAGCGTAGTGAGCCGCGAGCATGAGATCCAAAGTGGACTACCAGCTTTACATCAGTCGCAGGCAAAGCACTTAGAAACTGCCGAAGAGCAGTATCCAGCATCTCTTTTCTTTCTTTTGCACGAGGCATTCGAAAACCCATGCGCGATACCTCCAACCGATTTCAAGCGTTGAATAGCCTCTCTAATGTCATTAAGGAACTGTTCATCTATCCGCTTAGACATAGATAACATCTTCTCTAATGCTCTTCGCTACATTTTGTAATCGAATAGCCTCTATTCCCGCCGGTGTCAAGATATCAGCCTTACATCCCAGCAAATTCTCTAGGTAGTCCGCAAGCTCAATGAAACGAAATCCTATTGGGCGGTCAAACTCTACCACAATGTCAACATCACTCGATTTGTCAGCTTGATCCCTTGCAACGGAGCCAAATACCCCTATTTTACTCACTCCAAACTCCGCGTGTAAGTACTCACGCTTTCCTTGGAGCAACTCAACAGCCCTATCTCTCGTCAGCAACAGGATCACCTCTTCCTGCCATTATGCCTCTTTCTAGTGTATGAGCTGCACACCTATTCATGGGTAATAGCAATCTGACAACTCCCTAGTAAGCATATCGCGCTATTCTGTCAATTGTCATTTCGCCATCTATGCAGGAAACCCTTTCCTGCTCTTCCTCGTAAGTGGTTAGCCGATAACTTCGGCACTGGCAAGGCAGATACCCTGGGGGCTGCAAGAGACATCTACTCCGGCCGTCTCCACAACACCATAAGATCCACCGAAAAACCGGGAAAGCCAGGGTGCACGAATTCGCCTACATCAAGGCCGGAGCTTCGCAGCACATAAAGGCCGTTCTGCAAGGCATATGCCTCAATAGTCTCATCATTCGGGTCAATTATCCAATAATGCGGTATACCCATTTTCTCATATATGTTCCTCTTTCTCAGACGATCTTTGGACCGGGTCCACCTGGAAAGAATCTCCACAACCAAATACGGGGTACCGTTTATTCGTGCCTCCTCTACAATTTCCCTATTCTCGCCGGGGATATAGACTAGGTCAGGCTGGATTACGTTGGTATCTGACAAAGTTACGTCGATTGGCGCATTAAATACCTCTCCTGCAGGGTCACGCAGGGCAAGGTAGTCTTCCAGAAGACGCTGCAAGCGCCTGGATACCCGCTGGTGATGGACGTATGGTGCCGGCTCCTTGACCAGCATGCCATCGAGGATCTCATAATGATAGCATTCCTCATTTGGCAACTGGAGGTAGTCCTCGTAGGTATACACCTTGTCAGTCATGTATTCAGGCCTGGCTTCCCTGACTACGACAGTGGATTGCTCACTTGACTCCATGCCAAGATGACGCAAGACCTTCTCCGAGTCATAACGGTACTGTCTATTGGACAGTTGCACATAAGGGATCTTGGAGTTACGAGTGTAACGCCATATGGTCTCTACCGATAGCTTAAGCATGTCAGCAAGCTCCTGGGCGGTTATGAGCCTGGGTTCACTCATGATGGCACCCTCCTTCCGCACCAAACATACCACACATGTCAACTAGACACAAGTCATGATAAGCGTTAACAGGCCATTTCTTTGTACATAAAACCTCGCACATCCTATTTATCCAGCCTGGCCAGAACCATTAATTCTATTTCATCCATGAGAAGCGGACGGCGACCCCAATTCCCTGCAGTACCGCCCCAAATGTGCTCTACGCTGAATCCCGCTACACGAAGCATCAGCGTTAGTTCCATTGTGGTGAAAGCTTTCTCTCTTACTATGGTCGAGGATATGCTCTCGGGCAGCTCACGACTTATGTCGTCGCTTACGATCGAACCTACAGAGTGAACTTGACACAAAGTAATGTTATCGAATCTGCCGGAAGCTACATCGTCATCGTCATACATGCGAATTGTTCTTAGCGCATTGAGCGCAGTCAAAAGAAACGGTCTTCCCGGGCGGAGAGCGGAAGCAATGCCCCTCAGTATGGAGATGTCACGAGTTGCAGCATCCTCACCTGCGTTCAAAAGCCCAAAAGCGCCTTCACACAGACAAATGCACGCATCGTAACAAGAGTCCAACTTAAGCTTCGTCGCATCCTGCTGTATCCACTCAACACAAACTCCTGCCTGTTCTGCTGTACGGGCCGCCTCCTTGAGCATTCCCTCAGACATATCTACACCGGTAACCTTGTATCCACGCCTGGCAAGTTCAATACTGTGTCGTCCGGTTCCGCATCCTACGTCAAGCACCGATGCTCCGGGTTCAAGCTCCATTACGTCGACGAGAAAGTCCACCTCTGCGCGGGTGTTGCGGGTGAAAGACTCCTTCATGTAATGCGGCGCATAGATATCGAAGAAGTCTTTCCATCCACAGTTTGAAGCACGATCTGCCAAAGCTATTTCCT
>DIQZ01000018.1:25818-26978 GCA_002424305.1 Firmicutes bacterium UBA5449 | reverse complement strand
ATAGATTATGCCTTGCCATTCGACCATGTATAAAACCGATTCGGAGGTGCTAAAAGATGCACAATCCCTCAAGGTGGCTTCTAATTGCATTCACATGTCTCATTGTGTGTTCCCTGGCACTACCTGGCAACTGCCAGGATCCCATCAAGATCGGGCTCCATGCTCCCCTCACCGGGTTTGCCGCAGCTGACGGGCTCAGTGTCAGGCAGTCTGTGGAACTTGCCGCAAAGCAAATCAACGACGCCGGCGGCATCAACGGCCGCCCCATCCAGCTCGTGATATATGATGACCGCGCAGACGCAAAGGAAGCAGTGGCAGTTGCAGCCAAGCTTATCGAGCAGGACAAAGTCGCAGCAGTTGTCGGAGGCTCCTATAGCGCGCCCATGAGGGCTGTCGCCCCCATTTACCAGCAAGCCAAGCTGCCCATGGTGGCAGGGTTTGCAGTCCACCCGGATATTACCCGGGCAGGAGATTACGTATTCCGCGTCGGCATGCTGGGACCCATTGAAGGCGCTGCCGCAGGCGAAATCGCAGGCAAGCTCCTAGGCGCCAAAACCGCCTGCCAGATGACAATGGACAACGATTTCGGCCGTGCACTTGCCGAAGGATTCCGCGAGCGAGCAGCTGAACTCGGGATCGAGATAATATGGGAGACCCTGTACCCCCTCGGAGAGATGGATTTCACCCCGTATGTGGCAAAGCTCCGCCAGCTCAATCCGGATGTAGTGTTCACAAGCGGGTACTACAACGAAGCAGCCCAGTTCTCTAAGCAAGCCAAGGACATGGGCCTCAAATCCCAGATCCTCGGCGAAGAAGGGTTTGACTCACCGAAGTTCATTGAGATCGCAGGCAAGGCAGCTGAAGGCGTAATCATCGTAACGAACCTCAACAGAGACGATCCTCGCCCTGCAGCCAGAGCTTTCATCGACGGGTACAGGGACCTCTATAAGATGGAGCCTGACATGGTTGGCGCATCCAACTATGATGCATTCCTGGTCATTGCGGATGCACTCAGAAAAGCCAAATCCACTGACGCAAAGGCAATACGGGATGCAATTGCCGCAACTCACAACTTTGACGGTGCAACAGGGACATTCACCGGATTCAACGCACTGGGCGAGTCGACAAAACCCATACAAGTCCAGATCGTAAAAGACGGC
>DIQZ01000018.1:6990-25491 GCA_002424305.1 Firmicutes bacterium UBA5449 | reverse complement strand
CTTGACTAGCTTACAGTAAGGAGTGATAGCAATTGCTATGGCAGCAGCTGGCTAACGGCGCAACCATGGGGATGATCTATGCCCTGATCACACTCGGCCTTACCATGGTCTACGGAGTCTTACGGATCCTCCACATATCCCATGCCGGTATCTTCGCGTTCGGCGGATACATTGCAGTAGCTGCATCACGCGTAAGTCAGAATCTTGCCTTGGTTGTCGCAGCAGCGATGTTAGGATGCGGGATAATGGGCGTCTTGATGCAAAAGTGGCTCTATAGACCGCTCCTCGCTGAATCCAAAGTCGTATCCCTCATTGCGTCCATCGGCATGTTCATATTCATGGAGGACCTCTTCCGCCTCATGGCAGGCCCTTACGTCCTTCCCCTTCCCGTCCTGGCGCCTCTAGGACTGGACAGATTTGAGACAGCGCATATAACCGGTAATCAGTTGGTAGTCCTCATCGCCTCTATCGCGTTGCTCATCGTTGCATGGTTCCTAATCAACAGGACCCGTCTCGGATTGGCATGGCGAGCCACTGAACAGGATTTTGAAACTGCATCTGCCTTCGGCATCAACATCGACCGGGCTGTAGCGTCCAACTTCTTCCTCGGCTCAGCAGTGGCAGGCGCTGCCGGCGTGCTGGTGGGGTTCTACTATAACTCCGTGTACCCAACCATGGGATCCGTGCCCGCATATAAGGCAATGGCCATCGCAGTCATGGGCGGCCTCGGTAACGTCTGGGGGACAGTAATCGCATCCCTCATCTTAGGCCTTGTGGAGACGTTCCTTGTCACATCCCCGCTGGCGTTCATACTTCCCCGGGACTCCATCGCTTTTGTCGCCTTGATATTAGTCCTCTTATTCAGGCCCCACGGCCTGTTCGGACGGAGGTGAAGGGACATTGTATTACGCTACAGTAGCAATTACAGTCGGGATATTCATGATGCTGACCATGGGCCTTAACATCATCACAGGCTACACAGGCCAGGTCTCCTTAGGACATGCCGCGTTCTTCGGAATCGGCGCATACACCTCTGCACTTCTGTCGGTTAAGGCAGGCGTCCCGTTCTGGTTCGCGCTTCCTCTCGCAGGACTTATCACAGCAGCAATAGGCGCAATCTTAGGTGCGATAAGCACCCGCTTACACGATGACTCCCTGGCAATAACGACAATCGGCATTAACTTCGTCGTAGTCTCTGTATTCCAGTATACTCAATTCTTCGGCGGCGCCTTAGGAATCGGAGGGATCCGGTACCCGTCAGTGTTCGGCCACACTCTCACGAAACCTGAATACTTACTCGTTGTTGTCCTCTGTATATTGCTGGGGATATGGTTTGACAGGAGGCTAGTCAGATCCTGGCTGGGCCTCGCCCTTCGTGCAGTCGGACAGAACGAGGAAGCCGCACAGTCGCTAGGAGTACCCAGCGCACGGTTTAAGATAGCAGCCTTTGCCATCGGAACCGCCTATGCCGGGGTCGCAGGCTCACTCTACGCCCACTTCATGACCTTTATTAACGCACGTGATTTCGGGTTTCCAACATCCATCAGCATAATCTCAATGGCGGTCTTCGGAGGACTCGGCACTCTTCGCGGAGCGATCTTAGGCTCACTTGCCCTTGGCCTTGCACCTGAGGTCTTCCGTCCCTTGGTAAACTATAGAAACCTCATGTACGGCGCCTTACTCGTTTTGATGATGCGATTCCAGCCAAGCGGACTGATTGGTGACGGGAGCTTCATATGGGAATCGCGTCAGCGAGTTACATTGCGGCTGTACAAGCCCAAGGCCGTATCCGGAGGTGAAAAGTAATGGCCGAAACACACGATATCCTAGTCATTGAACACGTCAGTAAGCAGTTCTACGGGGTGCAGGCGCTAAGAGACGTCAGCTTGAGAGTGGGACGGGCGATGATCTTCGGAATCGTAGGGCCGAACGGCGCAGGCAAGACCACGCTCTTTAACATAGTCTCAGGCGCATATCCCCCCACCTCCGGATTCGTGATCTTTGAAGGAAAGGATATAACGCAGCTTCCCGCAGCAGAGACCGCACGCTTAGGGATAGCCCGGACTTTCCAAATCGTCCATTCCTTCCGGAACATGACTGTCTTAGATAATGTGATAGTCGGATGCGGGCACAGAGTGTATGGGAAGGTATCACGTCTCGCCTCAGAGTATAAGACCTACGAGATCCGGGGTAAATCCATGGCGCTCCTTCAGATGGTAGGCTTAGCTGAACACGCTGACACACTTGCAGGTAAGCTCCCCATAGCCCAACAGCGCCGCATGGAAGTGGCAAGAGCCCTCGCCCTTGACCCGAAGCTGCTTCTTCTGGATGAGCCATGCGCAGGCCTTACTTACGGAGAGACCGAAAGTCTCATGGATCTCGTGTACAAGGTCAGAGAGACAGGTGTCACTGTGGTCATGGTAGAGCACAATATGGGAGTTATCATGAACCTTTGTGATGAAGTGGCAGTCCTCGACTTCGGAGTAAAGATAGCTCAAGGATCGCCGCATGAGATAGCGATAGACCCAAGGGTAATCGAAGCGTATCTCGGGAAGGAGGCATAGAAATTGCTGGTAGTTAAGGATCTTGAAGTACGGTACGGAGACATCAACGTCATACACGGGATCTCTTTTGACATAGATGAAGGTGAGAGCGTCGCGATTATCGGCGCCAATGGAGCCGGCAAGACTACGCTCCTTCGAACGCTAATGGGACTGCACCTGGAATTCCAAGGGACTATCCTCCTTGACGGGGAAGACATCGGACGGTTGCCGGCATGGGAACGGTCCGGACGCGGACTGGCTATGGTGCCTGAAGGACGAAGGGTCTTCCCTGACCTGACTGTAGAAGAGAATCTTGCAATTGGAGCATACTCCCGCACAGACAGACAGGAGATCGAAAAGTCCATGAAGGAAGTGTATACGCTCTTCCCCATCCTGGATCAACGCAAGCGGCAGGTGTCCAAGACCCTCAGCGGAGGAGAACAGCAGATGCTGGCAATCGGACGGGCTTTCATGGCAAATCCCAGGCTTCTCCTGGTGGATGAAGTGTCTACCGGACTCATGCCGATATTCGTAGATAAGGTGTTCGATGCGCTCAGTGAACTGAACCGCCGCGGAGTCAGCATACTGCTTGTGGAACAGAATGCAAGGAAGTCGTTGTCTACTATGTCGAGGGGGTACGTACTGGAAACCGGGAGGATATCGCTTGAAGGAAGCTCAGAGGAACTGAGGAGTAACCCTGAGGTGCAGAGGGCGTATTTGGGGATCTAGTGCGCAGAGATGTAAGGCAAGTAGCTTCTTGCAGTGATTAGTGAAGTTGCGGAGTTTGTTATCGTTGCTAGGGGGAGGATGTTGTCAGGCAGCAAGTCGTGAAGCTCTGAAAATGCCGAGTATTATTGAACGCATCCATTGGTACGATCAAGAAATAGTCCTGATAACCGTTGCCGGTACTCCTACGGCTATGCACTTCGCAGGAATGCTCTTCACCACTACAGCCCCGGCTCCTACAACTGACCAGTCACCAACTGAGCATCCTGGGACTACGCACGACCCAATTCCCAGGTGTGTTCCTTCTCCAACAGCTACTCCCCCTGCAAGGTTCACTCCGGGAGATATGTGCGCATAATTTCCTATTTTGCAGTCGTGATCGATAGTGCAGCTAGTGTTGACTATAGCATGCTGTCCGACTACCGTTCCTGCATTCACTATGGCGCCTTGTAGGACAACTGTTCCTTCGGCTATTGATGCGTATTGGGATACAACCGCGGACGGATCTATCACTGTAGCGTACCGTTCCTTTGGCAATGCCAATTTCTTGACTATCTGCATCCGCGTATGGTTGTCACCAATGGCGACAACAGTGGCTATGTCTCTCTGCAACTTCCAATCATTGATAAAACCGAGGATTGTTCCGATTACGTCATACCTAGGTAGAGGGGCAGACATAGCATAGTCATCTATGAAACCTCTCACTCTGTATCCAGCTCTAATTACTGCATCAGCAACTACTTTGCTGTGCCCGCCGGCACCAATAATGACAATATCCGACATCTAGTAGAGCCTCCCTATGCGTGACATCTAGCTGCGATTAGTAAAGTTATGTACGTTACAGCTAGGACCCACGCCATATCATGTGCCTCGCCCTTCTTCATTCGCCTGGAGATTCCTTAGTTCCCAGGAATTCCGGCATAGTTGCGCACCCTTCCGCACTAATATCCTCACGTCTAAGGACTTTCCCGATAGTCATCAGTAGAATACGAAAATCCAGAGAGAGACTCCAATTGTCTACATACCACACATCTAGCCTAAACTTCTCCTCCCAGCTTAGGTTATTGCGTCCGTTGACCTGTGCCCATCCGGTGATGCCGGGTTTCATCTCATGGCGACGTGCCTGCTCAGGAGTATATCTGTCCATGTATTCCAAGAGTAAAGGACGTGGTCCTACTATACTCATATCCCCTATCAATACGTTAGCTAACTCGGGAAGCTCGTCAAGGCTTGTTGACCTCAACCAATTACCGAACCGAGTCAGCCTATCCTCATCCGGTAAGGGACTGCCGTCCGGTCCATAGAGATTCTTCATAGTACGAAACTTGTATATTGTGAATGGCTTACCATGCAATCCTGGTCTCGTTTGCTTGAATATGATAGGTGAACCATGCAGGATCAAGACAGCAAAGCTAATGAATAACAGTAGGGGAGAAAGTACTATCAACCCTATAACTGAGATAATGATATCTAGAATCCTCTTGATTAACTTACTCACCATGAAGACTTACACCTCGAGATATTGCTACAGTAATTGCCCATATTCATCCATTATAACTATACCAAATGAAAGACTCCTGTTAAAGGAGTAAGACTCTAGTGACAGGATCTCACTGTATAGGGATGGATGCCAAGAGCTTACCTGTATCTCTTGGCATCCATCCCATCATCTCACCTATCTGAACACAACAGCCAGCATCTAGAATCCATACCTTACCCCAACCATAACCCCACCCACGCTTATCACCCTAGGCTCATGATCTCGTACCAAGGAATTCCCATAAGGCTCATGAAATATCGGGTCAGGTATGTAAAATGCATGATACTTTCCTCCTGCTTTAAGAGTAAGTGACGTTGTTAATGGATAGTTGAATGCTACCTCTACATCTACTGTTGGTACAGTCCTTCGGTAGGATTCATGAGCTGAGTAGACTAATTGAGGTTTGGTATCAATGGGAAGTCCGTTGGGGTTATAGGTGCTGGTATGGTGGTACTTGCACTTATCATTGAATGCACCTACTAAGGCTCCTAAAGATACTCTGCCACCGGCAGATCCTTGAAGAACCGGGATCGTACCTTCTATACCGATAGATGGGCCCAACATCTTAGCATTCTGGGAGACATCCTTTGATAAATCTGTGTATAGAGCACTTTGCTCGCTATCTTTTTGAATTAGGGTATAGATAGTATGTCTTGTAAACCCTACATAGGAGAGTCCTATTTCGAGGTTGGTCTTTAGTGTTTCATTATCTGCTAAAGAACGTTGAAAAGCCATATCAAATACTGAGAACCCTACATCCTTTGAACCGTATACAATATTCTCAGGACGAGGATAGAACCGTATCCCTTCAAAATCTATGTCAGGAGGAGCTGTACTTAAGTAATCCTTATCCTTTGGCTCCAGAGCTTCAAAGTCTAAAGGATCAGAAGATCCGAATGATGCTTCTCCTTTAAAAGACCAATATGATGCAGTTAATCTATCCTTAACTGATAGGGGATAGCTTCCAGAGGTAATAAGGTAGTTAGTAAGTACACCTGCGGCGACAGGATGCAAAGTAAAGTAAGTCGTCTCATACAAATACGAGTTGTCTTCGTCTATCTCACGCCAAATAACACCGATAGGGGATTCGTCTAAGCCTGTAATACAGGGTCTCCAGTAAGTCAAACGCAGATCAAACGAGGATGCGTACGCAGAAGACGTCAGCAACAACACAGCAATAAGTAACACAAATAGAAAGCCAAACCTTCTCACTTGTATACCCCCTGGTTTTGCTTATGTACCGGAAGATCCTTCCGGGTTATTTGATTTTTACCCGTACTCACTACATTACAGTTTGTTGCAAGACAAAAGCGGATAAGGATGCGATTATGTCATATGCTTACTATTTTGGGTAATATTTGTATATATCATATATTAGCATTAAATAGGAGGGGGGTCAAATGGGTCTGGATTTTAGATGTACACCTCCGCATCCCTGTGCTTTGAAAGGTTTTGCACATCGTTTGTCGAATACGATGTATGGAATCTTATAGCAGATAAGGCGCTAGATCGTTCAAGACAAGAAATGGAGGATTAGCCAATGTGTTCAATCAAGACTGCGGTGATTCCTGCCGCAGGGTTGGGTACTCGGTTACTACCGGCCACAAAGACTATACCGAAGGAGCTTATTCCAATGCTTGCGAAGCCATCAATTGAGTATGTAATGGAGGAAGCAGTAGACGCAGGCATCACTGAATTCATCATAATCGTAGGGGACAATGGCGAGTTGATGGAAGACTACTTTACTCCCCCATCTGGATATGGGAACTTGAAGGCAGAACTTAATGCCAGGTTTGATGGACTCAACTACATACTCTCTAAGGCGAAGGTACGCTATGTACAGCAAGACGAGCCAAAGGGCTTGGGACATGCTGTCTTCTGTGCCAAGGATTACATAGAGGACGACTATTTTGCAGTTATCTTGCCTGATGACATAATAGTGCAAGATCCTCCTTGTCTTTCGAACCTCATAGATGTAAGCGTTAGGTTAAATGGAGGCTCCCTGGCGGTAATCCAGGTTCCTCGCCACAAGGTCAATTCTTATGGCATTGTTAACGCTGAAGCTACTGACCTACCCAATACACACCAGATACATGGACTAATAGAGAAACCCAGTGTAGATACGGCACCTTCGAATCTTGCAGTAGTAGGTAGATATGTCTTACCCACTTCAATCTTCGCACACCTTCGGGATGCGACCCCAGGAGCAGGCGATGAAATTCAGCTTACTGATGCAATCGCCCGACTGCTTGACAGCCATGCTATCTATGCATGCGAGGTAACCGGCGAAAGACATGATGTAGGAAACAAGCTTGGTCTAGCTAAGGCGTGGATGAGGTTTGCTCTAGATGATCCGGAAGTTGGAGCTGCGTTCAGGGAATACGCGGCGTCGCTGTTGGTTGATTAGTAAAACAAAGCCTTAGTTATGCGAGCCAAAACAAACTAGTAGTCAAGGTGTACATAAGCTGCCAGGAAACAACCCCTCAACCATTCTAAGTCGTAACGAATCGATTGACTGGTTAAGTTGAACACTGTCATGCGGTAGGCAGAAAGAGAGACTCCCGGGTAATTGGGGAGCCAGTTCCTCCACTATTTCTTCGCATGGTAGAATGGACAAGCTATGACAACGTTTCATTCTTCCCTTGACACTTTAAAACGTAAATCTCTCGGATAATCTCTTCAGCCTCTTCGTCACTGATGAAACCACCGGCTGCAATATGATCTGCTTTTAGCTCTTCTATCTTCTTCTTGAGTTCTTCGTCTGTCATCATTAACACCCCTGATTCCGCCATTAGACTAAGACAGCTCAAATAGCGCATATCTGTAATTTTATACCACTGCAGACGCCAGAGACACTATTTTGATATTCTACACTCACCGAGCCATACCTGCCATAGTTTAAGAATTCCCCGTCTTGCTTCCTGGTTACATTGTTTATGACATGAACAGAAGAGCCTATTAGCTATCGTCCGCATTCTATTCGCCACGAGTTCCAGGTATACTGACGCCCCCGCCGTTCCACTCCGTATACAAGTACACATGCAGAACGGTCAATAATCCGTATGAAACAATGAATGACGGAAAAAGGAAACTTTGAGATCGCTGAGCGATCAACGCTATTAGCGCAAGACACACATTCATGAGGATGATTCGTAAAGTGACTTGCCTATGGGAATAACCTGCTTGGACTGCAAGTTGATATACATGGGATCTGTGAGCTTCGTACCACTTTTCACGTGACAATGCCCTCCGAATGACAGTCAAGGTGGCATCTACAATAAACACGGATAGCAGTATTAGCCAGATAATCAGCGGCACCCCATCCGTCTTTTCTGAAACAAGAGCAATATACGCAAAGCTAAAACCAAGGAAGCCACTGCCTACGTCTCCCATAAAAATCTTTGCAGGTGGCCAATTCCATATGAGAAATCCCCCAACTGATAAGGCAAGCGCAAAGGAGACGTAAGCGAGTGAGTGATTGCCAGCAAGCAAAGAGAGTATGCCTCCAAAAATTGCGACTGTGACAGCCTCAAATCCTGAAAGCCCATCAATTCCATCCATGAAGTTATACAAGTTAATCAACCAAGCTATTCCGACCACTGCTAATGCTGAGCCCATAAAACCGAGCCTAAGCGTACAAAACCCTATATTGATCTCTGGTAAGCCATCTATCCAAAACACGGCCCAAGCTGCAGCAATAATATGGATCAAAGCACGAAGTCGAGCTGATAAGTCTTTTCGATCATCCATCCATCCTACTAATGCGATCAATATTCCTGCTCCGACAAACCCAACAACCATATTGGGAGAAATATGCTCAACGACACTGTATATCAAAACAAATAAGCTGAATAGGATTACAAAAGACAATCCTCCGCCACGAGGAGTTGCAACAGAATGCGAACTGCGATAGTTCGGAATATCAAGTACTCCTTTTCGCAGAGCGTACCGCCTAACTAACCCTGTCATAGCCCAGGCACCAAAAAATAGAGCCGGGACACTAATTATCCAGAAGACTTGTTCCATATTGAAATGCAGCTTCCTCCTTACCATTTATCCCACCTGCGGTATATTGCAGGTAAGCGTCCATCACATGCACTTGATCTGTCCCATGGCTCAACCTCCGCGTCAACAGATCAAAGTGAAGACATCGTATCGGTTAGTGTATACTTTGTCGTTTTCACGATTGTCCGCTCTTGCTTTGCTCGCTATTCAAATCAAAGAGGGTCGCGGCAGGCTCAAAGCCAAGATTACGAATAGCCTGTGATGAATAAACATTGTCCTCTGCGAGCTTCCAGTAATAACTGCGGAGTTGTTCTCTCTTGCCCCTAAGGAAAAAACCAACCGATTCCACAAGTGCTCGCGCCACCGCACGGGGCATTCTAACACAGGGTCTGTGGCCTATGATTAGCTCGAGTTGCTGTAGAAGCTGTGTATGGTTATATTCCTCCGGATCAGTCACATTAAATACACGTCGCACGGTAGCTTCAGGATGCTGCAACACGAATCTCACAGCATCACATGCGTTTTTCACGGCGCATAGCGAATACTTGTTTCTACCTTCACCGACTTGAATTCTAAATCTGTCTGTCATAGGACTGATGCGCTTACATAGATCCTTTAGAAAGTTGCGACTGTATATTGGTGGAAACCGAAGCACTGTCACCGGAAAGTCAGGGTTTTCAAGACAGGCCTGCTCTGCCAACACTTTGCTCTTAGCGTAAATGGCACATGGCCGTAAGATATGCTGCTCTGACACTTCTCGTGAATAATCACGCTCGCCGTACACAGCTATAGTGCTGAAAAGCACAAACAGCCTTAGCGACTTGTCAGCGAAATACTGAACCATGTTTTCTGTTCCCAATACATTGACCTTGATAAAATCTTCATCGGTAAAGACTTTGTCATCGTTGTGTGCAATGGCGGCACAGTGCACAACAAAGTCTAACTCCAAACCCTTCAAGGCATTCTCGATGCTTGTAGGTTGTGTTATATCACAGACGATAAGTCTATTGTCCTTTGATGCTGACTCAGTTTTATCAAGCGCATACACCTCAAAATCATGTTTAAGCGCATCAACAAGATGTCTTCCCACGAATCCGTTTGCTCCCGTAACCAGTACCTTCTTCACTGCAACTGCTCCTGTTTAACAATGTAGTCTGACATGGTAGAAAACTCATAGCCTTGTTCTATCGCGTAACGCAGCAGTCTGTCTAGCTTTGCTGCGTTATTCTTTCGGCCAACTGAGAAGCGAAACCGGTTCACCATCGAGACTCCAGCTGGTAGAGGTACTTGGCGCGCCGTTAGCTCAAAAGGATGGACATAGAATAGGAAATTAGCATACTCCTTTGAGTATCGACGAAATAGCATCTGAAATACGGGCCAGGGAAAAAGCCTGTGGTAGCCTCCCCCGGAGATCGGAATGTGCTTACCCAATAGCTTAAGAGTAGGAATTTCAAATTCATAAAATCCATCCCGTTTGTACACCAGATCGTCTACAGCGGTAAACCCTTTCAGCTTTGGCGCACCATAAAGAGGATGGTCTGAAAATCTAATGAAACTTGAATCGTAAGCAAAGCCGCATTTCTGGACGATCCCAAGCTTCTCATCGTCTATTGAGTAGCATGCAGCTCTGTAGCCTCTAACCTTCTGCCCTAATAGGTCCTCAAGCTCACTCTTGGCCTGGCTCAGCTCAGCCCTAAACTGCTCATTGGTTTTTGTCTGTAGTAGGTCGTGATTAAGGCCGTGCGTTGCAACTTCGTGACCCCTGCTGGCTAACTTGCATATGAGATTGCGATTCTTATTAGCCACATCAGCAAGCGCAAATACTGTCATTCTTATTCCAAGCCTATCGAGGTTGTCCAAAAAGGAGTCTATGTATGGCACCAGCGACACACTTGTGTCTAGATTAAAAGACTTAAGATAGTCTAGATGATACCACTCTTCAAGATCTAACGTAAGAAAGAAAGTACTCATATTAGCCGATATCCCTTCCTTCTAAAGGTACGCGTTTGCTGCTCATTTGGCCAACTGAAATAGTCTCCACGGCTTATGTCGTTCTCCGTAGACTCAGCTCTCCCCTCTGAAATCAATCTAACAGCCTGTAACACCAGCTCGCCTCCAACCTGCTTGGTTCTGGCCATAACCTCAAACATAGATCGAACTCCCTTTATGGATACTGGCTGTTGACGAAGAATGCGTCCGTCATCTATCTTCCCACTCATATAGTGAACAGTAGCACCCGTCTCTTCCTGGTCATGATATAAGACCCAAAAGCTCGGTAGTAATCCTCGGAAACTCGGCAGCAGACTGCCATGAACATTGATAATTCCATTTCTAGGCAAAGACAGAAGAGGCTCCTTAATCACCTGCGGTGCTGAGTAGGAGACAATCAAATCAGGGCTCAAGCTTCTAACATGCTCCACAAACTCTACTGAATTGACGTCTGAAATCTTCAGAAAAGGAATGTTGTTCTTCTTCGCAACACTCTTGACGGAACCGCAGCCATTTAGAACCCTCCAACCAAGAAGACAGTCTAGCCAGTCCAAGGCCATGCGCCCGGTGTACTTGCATCCCATTTTTGCAATCTGGGAGATGCCGAACCATCTATAGAAATCTTGTGTTTTGTTGCTTAGTGAACCTTTACTATCAATCACCACAATCTCTACTACATCAGCAACCTGAGTAAGCTTCTCAATATTTGTCGGTAAGAAGAACCTGTCCTCTTGTGTCAATACGATTGTTCTAAGTCTCACCTTCACGCCTCCTGCGATGTGACAAGATTTTCAATGGCTTGAACAAATTTCGTGGTTTGGTACTCACGTGTATATTCTCTTAAAGAAGCCGAATCTCTGTAGACGGTCAGGCCATTCCTAAGCTCACGAGATACAATCCGCAAGGTATCTGCCAGGGAGCCTGGGTCATCCGGTCGAACACGGTATGTAGCTGGAAATTTAGATAGAATGTCTGCAGAGACACCGTCAAGACCGTAAATGATTGGCTTTGACAACGCAAGATACTCAAATATCTTAGATGGTATCACACGTCTAAAGTAGTCGCTGAAGAAAAGCTGCAGGTATACGACATCTGCATCATCATATGCCGTAAGTAGGTCTGCCCTGCGTATAGGCGCTGAAATCAAGAGATTATTAAGTCCAAGTTCCGCAGTTCTCTGCCGGACTTGCTCAATTTGGGTTCCACTACCGACAATTGTGAACTGAAAATCCTCATCCTTCAACATACTTGCAGCCTCAACCAGAGTGATTAGGTTTTGACAATAGCCCACATTGCCAGCATAGATAACCTTCACCGTGTCCCGGTCATGTCTTACAGTTTGTGAGCATTTGCGAAACTCACTATCGATACCATTTAGTACAACAGAAATCTCTGTATCTTCTCTCGTCATCTTCTCTACATGATCTATGTAGCCAGGCGAAGTAGTCACGATATGATCTGCACATTTGTATGCCCCGCGTTCCAGGAATGATAACACATGTGCTACGGGACTGTTGGGACTTAATTCACCTAAAGCAATTGGAGTTTCAGGCCAGAGGTCGCGAACGTCCAAGAGCAATCGGGCATTCAGTTGACGGGCTAGAACCTCACCGACTCTTGCCTGTAAGAGCTGTGGTGTTGTTGCTACCACAACATGGATTCCTTTTCCCTTGAGCCTCATTCCGAGCTTAACCGCACCAAAATAATACTCGAGAAACCCCCTAATTCGCTGAATCTTCGTATTACCAACAGTCTTGATCTTGACGCGAAAGATCTCAACTCCTTCAGATAACTCATGTTCAGGAACTGCCTTGTCCTGCATGAAGTCATCGTACCGGTTGGGCATACCAGCAATCACATATACCTGATGACCCCTTTCATGCAAAGCCTTAACCAAAGCGCGCATCCTAAAGGACGCAGCCCCGAGGTCAGGTGGATAGTTTTGAGATATCACAACAACATTCATATATCGGTACCTCTCAATCGCTGAGATCTATCTCAATGAAAAGAGTCTATGACTAACCCAGAAAAGTCTCATTTATCTCTATAGTTGCCCTAATCTAATCCTGTGATCCGTCTTTGAATGCTCAAATGAAAGAGATATGCTGCCATCGGCAACTTGAAAAGCAATCGAACTGCTATCACAAAGAACAAATCCAGTTCTATATGGAAGCCTAACAATTTTGCTCCACACAACACAGGGGCAAGGTATCTTACGCCCAAAAGATGGTGCGTACCATCCTAGTATCGGGTCACTAGACCCTTTATAAAGAGAGACCTCGCCTTCTGTCAAGAAACGCAAGCGCATGTTGTGGTTGGCCCGACTGACGCCGCACTCTGTGGTCGAATCAGTGAACACACTGCAATCAGGATGGAAATGCTGTCTTGACTCAACAAGATGAAGACCATCACCCAGCAGAGTATCCAGCACGATCAGAGTTCTATCATCAAATAGATAGATATCACGTTGATGGATTGGACGACCTGATAATCGAGCGTAGCCATCATGTTGAGCAGAGAGATGGGTCGCATTGCCCATTCTTCGTAAGACTGAGGATATAACCCGAGCCTTACGAGCTGCCCGAAAGCTTTTCCACACCTCGGTAGAATCCTGACCATCTATCTGTACAGTATTATGAGCAGCTGTACCTCTGAAATAGGAGCGCCAAGGTCCCTCAGCATATTCGTACACCCCGGGATCAATGAGAATCTCCATACCATTAGCGAGTGCCCAGATTATGCTCAGCGTATCAGCATGGGCATGACCTGGTTGATAGCTGGGGCAGGGCTCTCCACAGTCAAATATGAGAACGTCACCGGACGGTGTTTCTACCCGCATATAGCCAGACTCCGGGAAATGCAAAGTCTGCTGTGGTCGGCAGCTTGTCACACCCAAAGCTTTACTAGCCCATTCTATGAGGACTGAAGGTTGCAAAGCCCCGTCTTCCACAGAATCATTAAGAAGCGGAATCTGTCCGCTCGGCATCCTCATCCCGTCGAGAAATTGAATCATTCGACGAATGCTATCTTCAAGTTGTGAAGGAACAGTAATGCCGGCACACTGATAAGCTTCGTATATCACAAGAAGGTCCTCCAGAACAACACTATGATACATGGTACTGCGTTCGCAGTGACCACCGTCTGACAAGACTTGCTCATCAAGCTGTTGGAGCAAAAGCCGTTGGCCCAACCTGAAGTAAGGCGAGCCTATGCCCTCAACGTTTAGAAAGATTCCGCCCACAATCAAAGCCTTGATGTTCTCCAGTAAATGATTACATCTTACGTCATATTCCAGGTTGCCTCGTATGAAGTTAACATGGTTTAGCACACTACACAGCAATGTTTCCTGGAATGACTTATCGCGAACCAACTCATCCCAAACAGCACTACAAGAAAGAATCCAATTGACTAGCCTAAGCGATGCACAGTATGGGCTCCACGGGTCACCGGTCATATGCGTGTTTGCCTCTATCCACGATTTAATATGATTACACAGTGCGTCCAGATATTTTCTATCACGTGTTGCATGAAAAGCCTGGGCAAAATCCATAGTCACACCACAATAATTGAGATAGTACCGCCATAACTGGGATTGACTCGGGTATCTCCAGTCTATGCCATTCTTAAACTGTACTTCTATGGATAGAAAACTGAGCTTATCCTTCAACGCGTCATCTGCCCGTTCAAGAAACCCCTGTCTGAAGACGGGAGCTGAGAGCAAAGAAATAGGCAATACTTCAGTGCTTAGAAGTGCATAGTCTTTCGTTTTGATTCTAAGAGAACGTCTGATAATTCTCTTGACAATCAGTCTTGCTCTAGCAATGGCCTGGCTCAATTTTATATCACGGAGTGTCCTTATGAAGAGTAATGACCGTCGAAATAATCCTCTCGTGCGTTCAGGAACATATTCTCTTGCCTCTTTCACATCATCACCTAGCAATACGCAAGTAATGCCAAACCCATACTACTGGACGACTCGATCTTGTTCATGATAAATGAAGGGGTCTATCGCCAACCCCTAGACGCTTTACTTGATAACCTTCATCATCCCACTGAGAATCAAAGAATCCGCGGGTATCCAGAATCCATGGTAGATCTTCGCCAGCAATACTCTTGATATTCTTAGTCGTAAGCTGGGACTTATATACATCATGATCCGTAAGCAAGATCAAAGCGTCTGCTTGCTGAATAACTTCCTTCAACGACATTTTGGCAAATCGTTCAATGTACGGGTCATGGATGATCACGTCATAGCCCTGATGCTGAGCAAGACAAGCAATTTCCAATGATGGGCTTTCACGTTCATCTCCAACGTTAGCCTTGTAAGATGCCCCCAGTATTCCTACTGTATGTATTCCCTTCCCCACACTTCTTGCCTCTTGCACCAATGACTCAAGAAGGCTTAAAACGTAATGAGGCATGAATGAGTTGATCTGTCTTGCTAACTTAATAAGCTGAGCTTCGTTAGGTGTTGACTGAATAATAAAATACGGGTCTATCGGAATGCAGTGTCCTCCAACCCCTGGACCCGGTCTAAGAAAGTTCACCCTGGGATGACGATTAGCAAGGCTTATAGCTTCAAATATGTTTATGCCTAACCTTTCTGCTATTACTGCAAATTCGTTTGCTAGGGCAATATTCACATCCCTAAATGTGTTCTCCATAAGCTTTACAGTCTCTGCAGTTGTTGCATCAGTGCCTATTACATCCCCCGACACGAAACTCTTGTAGAAGGCAACTGCGCGTTCGGTTGCCTCAGCATTCATTCCTCCAACTATTCTGTCATTGTGCTTTAATTCATGCAGTATGTTCCCAGGAAGTACACGCTCCGGAGCATGAGCTACAAGAATATCTGAAGAGCAGTCTAACCCTGCTTCTCTTTGCAGTATGTTGCACACAATATCAGTAGTCGTACCTGGTGGTACAGTAGACTCTAAGACAACAAGATTCCCTGCTTTAACGAAAGGAGCTATCGAACGCGTAGCATCCTCAACATACGAAAGATCTGCTTTGAGATGTACCGCAGTATGTGATGATACACCCAACTCTGCCGTTGCTGCTGCTTCCTGCGCGCTAACACAAGTTGCTATATCCCCGCCTGTTTTGCTATCTCCACAGGATTGAACGCTAGGTTGTGAAGCGACTTCAGTGACCGAACTTTGCTGGCACCGTAGCGGTGTAGGCACAGCTAGTATAAACACATCAGATTCTTCAGGTTGGTCAGATACACGGAGGTGGCCGGATGAATGTACGCGCTTTGCGAGGGCTGCAAGTCCATCCTCGTTTACTATATGCAAACCACCGTTGTTTAGTCTCTCTATCAAGTCAACATTAACATCAATACCTATCACTTCATGGCCTGCATCTGCTATCACACAAGCTGTTGGAAATCCTATATATCCTAGTCCAACTACGCATACTTTCATGCCATCATTGCCATCCTTTCTTCGTCAGGCCACCGCCATCAATAGTGATGGTGTTGTGTCATCATGCATTCTTACACTAGCTCTCCTCACCGTGTACCAGGCTCACATGAAACAACTACCTGAACCGATCAGTAACATCGTGCCGCACATCTAGGTGAAAAAGTATCAGTTTGTACGGGACAACGGCGGTACTGGCAGCAAGATGTTTAGAATTGGCATTCTCATCAAGACTGCATGTCTTCGTCAACATTATACTCTACTGACCATTCTATTGGTATTACACTTCCGGTGCGAATCGAATCTAGAACCCGGAAAGTAGTCAGAGTTGTGTACACTAATTCATCAAAGGGAATAGGTACAGGTCTCTTCCCTAAGATTGATTCG
The DNA here is from genome assembly GCA_002424305.1 of Firmicutes bacterium UBA5449. Taxonomy (GTDB): domain Bacteria; phylum Bacillota; class SHA-98; order UBA4971; family UBA4971; genus UBA4971. The sequence goes on along the minus strand of DIQZ01000018.1, from coordinate 8,878 downwards.
ACAAAGGCAGATAAGGTACCCGCTTGGCCCTTATCTTGTCCAAACCCCCTTATTGTTCTGACATTACCGCCACTTCCATATCTTGCTCGACGAAAATCATCAATAAGGAATGTTTTCCCGGCTCCATATACTTCAATGTACTCCTTGGGAATCACCTTATCACCGGTGCTGAAATAGGCAATAGTACCTATTGAACCGTTTTCGAAGGCAATTGTAATTGTGACATTATCTTCCACAGGATCACCTTCAGGTTTGCCACCTGCTAATGCATATACCTCGATAGGCTTTGCACCACATAGGAATTGCAGCAGATCCACAAAGTGACAAACTTCACCAATAATACGGCCTCCACCTTCTTCTAGATCTTGGGTCCAATGATCCGGTGGTATTGCGCCTGCGTTAACGCGGCAAATCATTGACAAAGGTCCGGCCTGTTCTCCAAAAAACTTCTTAGCCTCAAGTACAAGGGGAGCAAACCTTCTATTAAACCCAACCATTAAGTGCTTGTCCGATTCATGAACCGTATTAACTATGAGTTTAAGCTCCTCCTCATTCACTGCAAGGGGTTTCTCAACAAATACATGCTTCCCTTGAGAAAGAGCATCCATGACAAGCTTAGCATGTAAATTATGTCGTGTAGCGATAACTGCAACGTTAATCTCTTCATCCTTAAATATCTCAGTATTATCCGTCGTACAGAATCCGAAACCAAATTTCTCTGCTGTATGCTTTCCACTCATTCCGGTTGAAGTAGAAACCCCTACTAATTCAACGTTCCGCATCTTCGAAAGATGCGGAAGAAGCATGAGCGTGGCGTAGTTTCCCGCACCGATCATGCCGACTCTTACATCGTTCTCCGACACAACCTTCCGCTTTATTGGAGGTATTTCCACTCGGCGGCTTGTAGAAACGTCACGAGGATATGTGAATATCACTCCAAGGCATTCCTTACTATCCTTGCCTTGAATCATCTCATAAGCCTTTTCAGCGTCCAGAATTGAAAACCGATGAGTTATTAGGCTACTAGGGGTGACCTTTCCCTCTTTCACCAATTGAAGAAAGGTTTCCATATTTCTTTGCTCCGTAAACGGAACATAAGCATAGGGGTAATCGATTCCTTTTTCCTCGTAGTTGGGATCGTATCTCCCTGGCCCATATGACATAGAGATTCTGTATTCCAGTTCCTTAGGGTAGTATACTCTTCTAGGAATGTTCATCCCAACATCGCCTACCGCAACAACTCGGCCTTTGAGACGTGAAACCTTGCCGGCAAGTTCCGTAGGGCCGTCGCTCTTCGTTGCAGCAGTAATTATTACGGCATCTGCTCCCCGACCTGAAGTCAGGCTCATGACCGTCTCTTGGACAATAGCAGGATCCGTGACAACAGCCGCATCAGCCCCAAGCTCCCGTGCCAATTGCACTCTCTTAGGATCCAAGTCTGTACCAATGACCGTACATCCTGAGGCCTTGACTATCTGGACAGAAAGTAAGCCCATGAGGCCGAGGCCGATAATTACGACCTTCTCCCCTAGCCTAAGATCAGCAACTCTTACTCCCTGTAATGCGATTGCCCCTACTGTTGAAAAAGCTGCGTCTTCATCAGAAACCCCTTCCGGGACTTTGACCATCAGATTCTTAGGCACGTACACTAGCTCGGAATGTGAGGCATAACCACCTCCAGCACAGGCTACCCGATCTCCTACCTCAAGCCCTGTTACTGAAGTACCAATATCAATAATCTCACCCATTGAGCTGTACCCAAGCGCAAGAGGCACGTCAAGCCGGGCTATAGCTGTCTTGTATGTAGATATGAGCCCATCTGACTTGACCTTCCGCATGACCTGCTTAACGAGATCCGGACGCGAATGAGCCTTAGCTGCAAGACCTT
>DIQZ01000018.1:0-6794 GCA_002424305.1 Firmicutes bacterium UBA5449 | reverse complement strand
CACTACGCTAATGCGAGTCTGTACTATGGCACCCATATTCTTCAACATCGGGGCCGGCACCTCATAGACTTGCAGCTTTCCATCCTTAAAACCTTGTATAATCTGTTTCATCAGGTTCAACCCCCATCGCGCAGCTAGTACCTAGTCGTTCCAGCAAAACACAATCTGGTTAACCATTAAGATGAGTGGTCTGTAACCATGCTTTGCTAGGTCGATAATGAGATATTACTGCTCTAAATTTACCGGATTTGCCTCGCGGTATTAAGTCTGTATATGTAAATCTTACCTGTGTAGAATCACCTAGTCTTTTGGAAAGCTCATCAAGTAGCTGTTCCTCTGTATCTCGTGAGTAGCCACTCTGTTGCACAATGATAATCTCCAAGCTTCCATCCTCGTGTTGCACGATTTGCGACTCTCTGATCGGCATTCCTGGCTTAAATATCCTGGAAATGCGACCAACCACATTACCTGCTGGGGTAATAATCAGGTCGTCTTCACGCCCATGGATTTTGGTAATTGCAGGACCTTCATGACCACAGGGACATTTCATGTCTCCTGTCTTGATCTCTACACAGTCCCCAGTGTCATACCGTATGAAAGGCATAGCCTTGTTTAAAAAGCACGTGCCAATAACCTTTGCAAGCGTGATATCTCGCTCAGTGTATATTGGAATGAACTCGACAATACTGTATTCATAGTTTACATGATAATTCCCGTATTTGCACTGTGTAAGTAGCACAGACTGCTCTACATTCGTGTAAGAATCATCAACCTTAGTATTAAATGCCTTCTCAATAGCACGTCGCTGCCAATCTGTTAGAGTCTCAGAGGAAGTGAAAACCCTGATGGGAACGCTATCACATCTTAGCCCCTGATCAATCATATATGATGCTATTGTATAAATAGCCGACGGATAGCCTGCATAGTATCTGAAATTCGATTCACTTAGCATTCTTACGTATAGATCCAGAGTATCCTCATTCATGTGGTAGATAGAGAATAGCGTTTGCTTAAGCACACGATTGTGTCTCCAAAAAGGCGGCTTGTCCTGGTTGATCGGAACAACCATACGACTATTGAAGGTTGCGAAAGGATCGTCAAAGCTAACACCTTCTCTTCTTCTTGCCCAGACAAATGCAAATTCCCATGCCACACCTTCTTTCGTCCACCAGAAACTAAGAGGCTTACCGGTTGTGCCGCTTGTGTGAACGGAGATCAGATCTCTGCGCTGAACATCACATGATAACATCTTCTCACCATTTACTCTCACCGTCTCCTTCATCAAAACGGGCAGGAGTTTGAGATCTTCAGAATGCTTGATATCATCTGGACTCAACCCGGCATTGGAAAACAATTCCTTATAATAAGGAACGGTATCGTAGGAGTGTTGAATGAGGATCTGCAACTGCTCCTCTCTGTATTCATCCATCTCCGTTTTAGAAAACTTAAGAGATTGCTCCAAAAACTCGATGGCTTCCTTGAATATCGCGTTACCATAACGCTGTTGATACATCTTTAGGCCTGCTAGACCAACAGCGACATTTTGAAGCCATACGGGTGCCTTGTCGTAGACTCTTCGCGTGACTGAGTTTTCCATAGTATCTATCCCCTAACATACTGGAATCGTAGTGCACATCGTGCACCTTTTGGCAACAATCAGCCTCTTGCTGTAGTTAGTATTTGGAACATGTAGCATATCGCTCTGGGTACGTCTGCGTTAAAGTTACTAGCTCATGATAACTGCCAGACTGTCGAGTTACCACACAAAATTCACAGGTGTCACCGTAGACCCAAACGCACAAGCATTCTAACAACGAAAAATCGAATATTTAACCAAACATAATGAACAGAGTCCATATAAAACCCCGTAAAAATGAGCAGGCCCTTTCTCCTCAACTTGTTTATTAACTTGGTCAGTCGAAAACAAACGTTCATAGGCCCAATCATTAGAACTCAGCGGTAAAGATAGCTCCTTGATAGTAGGTTTTAGGTCATATTCCTCAGTGACTACCAATGTCTCCATAGATCTATCGCAGACGCTGTACAACATCGCCACTTGATGCACAGAATCACGAGCAAATTCAACTGTCGGTACCATTCCAACATCAGCTTGCAGCTTCTGCGGTCTAAGCATGTATGAGTTGCCAAGATTATAGTATATTAACGCCTCTTTATAGGACTCAATGCTTCAACATACATGTGGATGATGTCCTACAACGACAGAAGCACCTGCATCAACAACTGAGTGTGCAAGCTTTCTATGTAGGGGCAAAGGATAACGCCATATTCATATCCGCAATGGAATGACACGGCAACATGGTCATAATCCTTTGGTAAATTGGCAATTACTCGACGTAATTCAGCAGTCGGAGGGATTAGAGCCACTCCCGCCTTATCGTAAGTTGCACCTAACGACTCAGTAGGTTTCTATGAGAAGCCAATAAAGCCAAGCCGAGTATCACCAGAAGACACCAATATCGGCTCTACAGGCTCCGAACATGTGCGACCTGCGCAGAAGCACTGTGCATCCATGTCATCTAGAGTTGTCATAAGCTGAGCCATTCTTTCTTAGACAAAACCGATGACGTGGTTATTTGTCAAGCTAGCATACCAGACGTCGCCACGAACTCACGATCATACTGCTCCTCGGTTTCTAATCCTTAGGCTAATGCATGGAACCGAAAATGATAGCTCCCAGGTTGCATGGCTAAGTCAACTTCTCTTGAGCATAGCTGAGTCCCAAGAAGCTACATATCCCGCAAATATTCCTAGCAAACACAAGCAGAGATCTGTTGACAAGGTTGGAATGGCGAAACCCACCATTGCACTGACAAGCCATAGGCCAAAAAACATGTAAAGCCGTCTTGATAAGGACACATACAGAATCACTCCAATCTCTATCAGTCTCAAGAAAAGAGCAACAATTCCACCATTATGCATGGCAACCAGGTACTCTGAATCGCCAATGAATTCCCCAACCATCGAAGTCATACCCACTCCCAACAATGGGTGAGCTTGAATAACTTCCCACGCCAACTGAGCGCTCGGCATGGCCATTTGGTATCTGTATCTCGAACTAAAAGCATCCAACGGTGATTGAGCTATCTTGCCGAAGTAGTGGACAAATGGTAAACCAGTTGCTGCCTGAAGCTTATCAACATTTACAACAATTATCGCAAGCCCGACGAATAGACAACATACTACTAATACCCTTGTAGTTCCGATCCTAACCATAGGAAAATGTCGTAGCTTCTGCAATGCGTGATACGGCCAAAAAACCAGAATGCAAAGCACAGATCCTAGTATAAATGTTTTTGAAAAGCTCAAAGCTCCATTGATGACTGTCAAGAAGACAACTGCAATTGCTTTCCGATTTAGCGCGGCGTTGTGCGACATCAACATGTAGAATAATGCGCCCCCAAAGGACAATAGCGATTTGAAACCTAAATGGACCGGGGAATAATTCAGCCCGTAGAATCGCGAGAACATGCCGATTTTCTCCATCGCATCTATGGTGATTCTTGACTCGGAGGTATACCACGCCCTGACAAGGTGAAAACCGAATTGTGGGTGTACAACTTGGACGCCAACTGCTATCAAATTAAGGAACATTGAGATACCAAGAGCAGACAGGAGTTTGGAAGATAGCTTTCTTCCATCTACGTCAGGGTGATTCCGTAAGCCAGAATATGCAAGCACAACACTTAGGCTATAGACTAGGACGCCACGCAGTCGCCCCAAAAGTGTCAACCACTCAACGCTTAATGGAGCATAGGCAAAGACACAAATCATAGTTGACAGCCATTCGACAAACAAAGAAGAGCAGATCACCGCACTAAGAAGGAACACGAAGTTGTTTCGTGGAATCTTGAGTCGCCTAACATCAAGAAATACATAGGCTAGCAAGACGGCACTGGCCAAATACGCAAATGGTATAGCCTGCCCTCCAATGATGTTGAGCGGTGCACAAAGAACTCCAACCAACATAACCATGAGTGCATCGAGAGTTCGTCCTCTTGAGACCAGGTTAATTATGAAGCCGAGCACTATCATGTTCAAGACGTTTTGGATCGTGTTAATAAGTTCCATCTACCCCACCAATTCTCAAGATAGCTTTTCTGTTAGCTGCCACATAAAAACCCTTAGCACTCTCTACTGAATTGTCTTCTAACACACGTAGGACTTGTTTACATTGCTTCCCCATCTTATACCCCCAAAAGCATGGTTCAGGCTATGGTGACGTTCCTGTACTGAGATGTCCAGAGATGTCTTGGTTTACCCAATCAGAATTCTGACAAACCGAGTTACTCTGCCAAGCCCTTGGTTCATAATGTTGGCGATAAGCCCATAGAACACAGGTGTCATTTCTCCCTGTCTTCCTTGACAGACCTGCAAGGAATCGCTAATCACACGCCTCTCAAGTCTCCAAGAAAAACGTCTCAGCAAGCTGCAAGCTTCCCTCTATGAGGTCGCTCAATCCCAGACTCTACGTCGATCCTAATGGAATTATGGTCGCTACTAATGTTTCGCAAGCCCTTTATATAATAACATCACATCTTGAGCAAAATCATGTTGCTGCTCAGCATATGAGCATCTATCCGTGTGTAAGCAAAGCGCTCTCTGTAGGCAGTCACCTAACGATTCGTCGCAACCAGATTTGAATGTATGCACCCCGTCCGGTCTACGTATGCAATCGCTGGCAATTACACGACAACCATGAGCTAACGCCTCTCTAACTGCCACAGAGTCCCCATCCACGTATGTCGGCCTTACATAGACATCCGTCTCAGCAAGCACAGCGTTAAACACCTCTGGCTCTAGGTCATATACAAATATGCAGTTGTGCATTCCGTCTCTCATGCGTTCAAGCATCCTGAGGTACTCAGTATCCCCGGTGGAATATAGAGCAATTACAAGTATCAAATCGCCCCTGTTGCCTAGTCTTCCTACAGCCTTCATCAAGAGATCATGTCCATAAGTACGAGTGGGCTGTCCTGAGCCAACAATTACCCTTCTGCCCTGAATGGCCTCTCGAACTTCTCTAGGAATGGCCATGTGTGTATCTGACGCTGGAGGTCGTATGTATGCTGGTATCGTATGAACCATTGACGCATTCAGCTGAAGCTCCCCGATCAAAAAGTCGGCTTGTTCGTCGTTAACCACAATCACCGCATCAAAAGCTCGCAAGAGCATACGTATATAAGCGCAGAAAAGGGGCCCTTTTCTGCGACATTTTCGGACAAATGTGCCTCCGTGTATAGTGATAATACGTGTTTGGGCCCCACGGGTGGCCAATAACATAGGCCAACCAATAATACGGAATCTGTCCATGGAAGCTACGTGAAAGTGTATTGTAGAGCCATTGCACTTGCCCAGCCATGAAAACGCCTTCATCCCTCTAACCCACCTATACCCACCTATCCGATGAACCCAAGCTGGAACGTCTTCCTCCTTGTCTGCAAAAATGTCTAGGACACAACACTTGTAGCCTCTAGACAAGCAAGCCTTGCTGAGTCTCTCAACATGCGTCGCAACACCACCAGCCGGAGGTCGATACGGACCAACAAGCACGATATCAGATCCCCCTATCATCCACATCCCACCTATAATTTGCTCACTCCACGTAATTGACCTACGTATGACCGTTCAATCGTAACATACCTAAGCACGAGGGTGAACACGTACTTCTGCTCACTCGTGCCCTCCGTCACTTCGGTAGTTCTCTGAGGCTCCGACTACGTGAGTAGGGGAACCACAACAGCATCCCATGGCCCAATGAACCTACGCGTCCAGCCAAAGTAAAATCCTAATCCATAGGCATCATCCGCCCGCAAGGAGTTCTAGATACTGAGAAGTGGCGTATTCAAGAGTAAAAGGAGCAACTCTCGCGGAAGTGCTCATGGATTCCCTAGGGGCTGCCAAAATAGCCCTAGCCAACTCCTTAGGGTTACCTAAAGACACAAGCCTCCCCCACTTGCCCCCCTCTAAGATCTCCTGTGGTCCGCTAGGGCAGTCGGTAGACACCACGGGCGTACCTAAAGCCATAGCTTCAATAAGCACAGTTGGTAGCCCCTCCCACTGAGATGAGAGGACAAACACGCTTGCCTGCTTCATGTAATTGAAGGGATTCTCTACAAATCCAGGAAGAGATACGTCATCTTCTATGTCCAGTTCCCGAACTAGCGCTTCTAGCTTAGATCTTTCCTCCCCTTCGCCTAAAATCATAAGCCTCACCAGGCGCTCTTTTCGCAACAAAGCAAAGCCTCGGATAAGTGTCGCGAAATCCTTCTGCGCGGTGAGTCTACCCACCCCGAGTACAACTGGAGGCTCCCCCGGAGCAAACCAGGGATGATCTAGTGGTTCAGATGCCTTAACAAACAGCTCAGGCGTCACCACAGGATTATATATCACTCGCACTCTATCTGTCGGTATCCCAGTAGTGTATGTCACGTCATCGGCAACACCCTGTGAGACTGCAACCACAGTATCAGCCATCGGAAGAAAAGCTCGTACACAGTAACGCAGTAGTCTGCCCCTCAAACTTTGGGTACCAGAAACAGCTTTACTGTGAGTATTATGTACACTTACCACTACGCGAGTCGACACTCTGGCAAGCCTCTTGGCCCAAATAGCCACAACGTTTGCATTATTCAAGGCAGAAAGAAGCGATTCCGGACGTTCCGAGCGCAAGTAGCGGACCAAGCCAGGAAGGCTTGCCACTGTGCGCGAGGCCCCCAGATCGATTATCCTCACCTCAGGCGGCAATAAAGTCAGAAAAGGGCCTTCAGCTCTAA
>DIQZ01000093.1 GCA_002424305.1 Firmicutes bacterium UBA5449 | reverse complement strand
ACGCATCGTCAAAACATTTGAAGCTATGTCGCACTTACAGGAGTGAGAATAATAATGGAAGCTCAAGATTTGTACCACGATATATATCATCTTGTTGTCAAGTGTTGCACAAATATTTCTCCGGATGTATTGAAGCTAATTGAAAACGCAATAGAAAAAGAAAGCAGCCCTGCTGCCAGAAGCATGATGCAGGCGATGCTGGATGATGTGGACCTAGCTAAGGAAAAGAACAAACCTTTATGTCAATCGCCTAGTTTTCCTGTGGTATATGTAACCTTCGGTGACAAGATACGTCCGGGTAACATAAAAGAGGTGTTTGGCAGGGCGCTGGTTAATGCGACAAAAAATGGTTACATGCGCCCTAGCATGGTGCATCCTCTAACTCGAAAGAACCCAGGGGACAACTCAGGCGTAAGGGTTCCCAATTTCGAATTTGACTATGTTCCCGAACAGGAATTTCTCGATATTATCCTCAGCTTCAAGGGCTGCGGTGCGGAGCTCGGGAACGCGATGAAGGTTTTCACCACAGCTCAACTCGGCAAAAAACTACTCTGGGTTGAAAAGGTTCGTTCTGGAGACAGTGACTAAAGCAGGCGGTATTCCTTGTCCTCCTATAGCGTTAGGAATTGGTATAGGCGGACAGATGGATGTTGCCTGTAGACTGAGCCGCAAGGCAGTAAGTACCCGGCGGTGGGACGACTCACATCCTGATAGCCTGTACGCAAGTCTTGAATCCGAACTGCTGCAGGCTATTAATCGTTTAGGCATTGGGCCGGCAGGAACCGGAGGAGACACCACCGCTTTGGCAGTAAAGATCGAAGATAGTTATACACATACAGCCATTGCTCCCGTAGCTATTAACTTCCATTGCTGGACTGCACGGCGAGCGGGAATAAGGATCTATCCCGATGGCAAGCGAGAAGAGATTCTCTAGGAGGCATAGATAATGGACAGGGTACTTGAGACACCATTGACGGCGGACGATATTAACAGTCTAAAACTCGGGGATGTAGTCTATATTAAAGGAATCGTCTATACAGCACGTGATATGGCACATATGACGGTCAGGGACAAGCTGGAGAAGAGTCAGAACCTACCTGTGGATTTCCAGGGTTCAGCGGTATTTCACGCGGGACCGGTTGTAAAAAAGACCCACACAGGGTGGGAATTAGGGGTCATAGGACCTACAACCAGCGTTAGAATGGAACCCTATGCGGAAATGGTTGGAAAGTTAGGTGTGAAGGCCATAATCGGTAAAGGCGGAATGCGTGAGGGCAGCCGCGACGCCTTTCAGAAGTACGGGCAAGTGTATCTTCAGGCTGCACCGGGTTGTGCTGCTTTGCTCGCCGATGGGATTGAAGAGATACAGGAAGTCCACTGGTTTGATTTAGGCATGCCCGAGGCTTTGTGGGTCTTAAAGGCAAGGAAGTTCGGCCCCCTTGTTGTTACCATGGATTGTCGCGGCGGCAGCATATACGAAGGCATCAAGAGTAAGGCCATAAAGACGATCGATGCCCTTTATCAACCCGCTTAGCATCTGTCTATATAGCAGAGATTACTACATGATTTGATTGAGATGTCTAAGGAGTGCATGGCATGGCATCTGAAAATACACGTGTTCTTGAAACAGGACCCACCAAGCAACTGGCACAGTGGATTGTTGCAGTAGAGCGAGATGATATCCCCCACGAGGCTATGTTGAAGGCCCAAGAACTCATGGTAGATTGGGTTGGCGCTGCGTTAGCAGGTTCAACCGAGCAATTGGCGGAAGTTGCCTATTCTGTAACAGACCTTGTTGTTCCTGAGCTTAGGGTATCGACACTTCTATCGCAGAATCTGGACAAAACCTCTCCCCTACAGGCTGCTTTCGTGAATGGGTTCAACAGTCACATTCTTGAATTGGACGATGTCCACAGGGGCGCCATGTTCCACCCGGCGGCTGTAGTGATTCCGGCTGCGCTTGCTTTGGGTGAGAAGATGCATGTTTCCGGACTGGACTTACTGACGGCTATAATCGTTGGATATGAAGCCGGTATAAGGATTGGTCAGGCAGCAGGGCAGGCCCATTACGAAACATGGCATACTACGGGTACTTGTGGGGTTTTCGGAGCGGCAGCAGCAGCCGGCAAATTGCTTAATCTTGACGAGAACGCAATGTCTTGGGCACTTGGGAATGCCGGTACACAGGCCGCCGGCCTATGGCAGTTCCTAGAGGATGGGGCTTTGATAAAGCCTCTACATCCCGGTAGGGCCGCCCATAGTGGTTTACTTGCCGCCTTGATGGCTAAGAGGGGATTTACAGGGCCTTGTCGAATTCTTGAAGGAGAGAAAGGCTTTCTAAAAGCGACTTCATCCCAATACGACCTTTCAGCGGTTTCTGACGAACTGGGGAAGAGATATCGAATCAGTGATGTCTCCATAAAGCCATACCCCTCATGCAGGCATTCTCACCCTCAGATAGATGCAGCCCGGGAAATTGCACGCCGACCTGACTTTAATCCTCTTGAGATAGACAGTGTTCATGTCTTTACTTATAGCGCTGCAGTTGCAGTTGCAGGTGGGAAAGGACAGTATCCCAGTCTGACAGCGGATGCCAAATTCCATTCTCCCTACTGTGTGGCAAGGGCGCTGCAGAACGGTACAGTTGAGTTGTGCGATTTTGAACAAAGGGTAATTGAGTCAGATGAGTCCACGAAAGCCTTGGTTGACCGGATAACAATCGAAAGCAGTGAGGAGTTTGAACGTAGGTTCCCAAAGGCTTGGGGTGCAAGAGTTGAAGTTCGGATGACAAATGAGAGGCTTTTCTCGTCAGAGGTTAGATATGCCAAGGGGGATCCGGAAAATCCCCTTACCGAGGAGGAGTTGCACGACAAGTACTCCGATCTGGCGGAATCAGCCTTAGGTCGTATGCAAGCAGGATTGCTGTGGGAGCGTCTCGCCGGCATGGGAAAGATCGATGATGTTTCAGATGTGTTCGCATTGTAGCCGGAACCCGCAGAAATGGCATTTCGAGGCATGGTAGGATTCATATCTTGTAACCTACACCGGGACAACTGATGACTGCGATTGACAGCTTATACGTGTCAAATATACAGGAGAGGGTGATTCGGTTGGGAAAGGCAACAAGGGAGTTGGATGTATCTGAAGTAACTAAAGCAGTTAGGCAGATGTGTATTAGCGCAAACTACAATGTGCCTGAAGGTAGCATCTTAGCTCTCAAGAAGGCTCTTGAGACAGAGGAATCCAGTGTGGGGAAAGAAGTCCTGGCTCGTATTCTCGAAAACCATAAGATCGCCAGGGAAGAGTGTTTGGCTGCATGTCAGGATACCGGAGTCGCGATGGTATTCATAGAGGTAGGGCAAAATGTCAAGCTTATTGGCGGTGAACTCTACGATGCAATAAACGAAGGTGTCAGACAGGGATATATTGACGGATATCTACGCAAGTCTGTCGTTACCGATCCGCTGTTTGAAAGGGTGAACACCGGTGATAATACTCCGGCGTTCATTTACACGGACATAGTGCCGGGCTCTGACGTGAAGATAACAGTAGCTGCCAAAGGCGGAGGCGCAGAGAATATGAGCGGACTTCGTATGCTTACGCCTGCTGCCGGGGTAGAAGGTATAAAGAAGTTTGTGGTCGAGCAAGTGGCAGAAGCAGGTCCTAACCCCTGTCCGCCTATAGTGGTTGGAGTTGGCATAGGGGGCACATTCGACAGAGTTGCCTTACTTGCCAAGAAGGCCTTGACTCGGTCTGTAGGTTCTCATAATGCTCATCCTATGTATGCCAAGCTCGAGGCGGAGCTCCTTGAAGAAATCAACAAGCTGGGCATAGGACCGCAAGGTTTTGGGGGAAGGACCACTGCTCTTGGAGTGAACATTGAGTTTGCTCCATGTCACATAGCGAGCCTTCCGGTGGCGGTAAATCTCAACTGCCATGTTGGTCCGCACGAAAGCGTTATTCTATAAACGTTAAACGTTACTTGATAATTATGGGTCACGGGAGGCGCGAATCATATGGCTAAAAGAATCAATACTCCGTTGACTGACGATGTAGTACGCACACTCAAAGCCGGCGATAATGTCTTAATATCCGGAATAATATATACTGCACGTGATGCTGCACACAAGAGGTTGGTAGCCCTCATTGAGAAGGGTGAGCAGTTGCCAATGGATGTACGAGGACAAATCATTTACTATGTTGGTCCTTGTCCTGCGAAGCCGGGGATGGCTATTGGGTCAGCAGGACCTACAACAAGCGGACGGATGGATCCATATGCGCCAATTCTAATGGAGAACGGTCTTAAGGGTATGGTTGGCAAAGGACGTAGATCCAAGGCTGTCCAGGATGCAATGATGAAGCATAATGCGGTATACTTTGCTGCCATCGGTGGCGCAGGAGCACTTCTGTCAAAATGCGTCAAAGAAGCTGAGCTTGTAGCATACGAAGATCTTGGTCCTGAGGCTATTCGCAAACTGACTGTGGAGGACTTTCCGGTAGTAGTGGTCAACGACGCACATGGCAACGATTTATATGAGCAGGGGGTTAAGGAGTTTCGCATAAACTGATGACAACGGTAGTTATGAGCTGACTACTTACTCCTATTCCATTTTAACTGCTTTAGCGCCCAGTCCCAGGAATACGGCAGCAAAAGCCAAAAGTATCATGCAGCTGCCAATGACTTCAGGGCTGGGTCCGCTTTTTCGTACAATTAGGTTTATGAGCGCGGAGACAGCGTGTCGCTGGGGAAAACACACAGCGATGCGCTGTATTGCTTTAGTGCCATAATACTCATAGTACCGCGGCGCCTTTTTACGATTAGGCGCCGGCGTCGGCTACATCTGTTAGAACGATCTTTCTACCTCATCAACGAGTTGACCTACATAGTCTATGGCCTTCCTAATGGTCTCCGGATCCTCAAGATTAATGCCTGCCCTGCGCATGAGTTCGAGAGGCTTCATAGATCCGCCGGCTTTCAGCACTTCAAGCCACCTGTCTATTGCGGGTTGCCCTTCTTCATCAATAGCTTGTACCATCAAAGTGGAACAGGTCAGTCCCGCGGAGTATGTATAGGGATAGAGTCCCCTGTAGTAGTGAGGCTGCCGCATCCACGTCAGGCAAGCGCCTTCATCTACCTCAATCAGTCCATCCCAGAATTCGCCTAGGATATCTCCCTGGGTTACTGAGAGCACTGAGGCTGTTATGGGGGTTCCGGCCTCTGCGAGGTTATAGATCCGTCGCAGCAGTTCAGCTTCAATCATGTGTCTGACGTAATCGTGGTAGTAAGTGCTAAGCACTTGTGAGAGCACCCAGCGGCGCATGCGGGCTTCGTTGTTCTGTGATAATACGTGTCTGGCCAGTAGCATTTCGTTGAATGTTGACGGGCTTTCTACTATGAACATAGACATGCGGATGTTGGCAAACCGTTGGTTTCGGGTTGTGAATACGTCTGCCACTGCATGCCCCAGCTCGTGAGCAAGGGTGAACATTGAGTCCGCGTGGTTGCTCCAAGTGGTGAGTATGTACGGGTGTGCATCGTAAGCACCTGCGCAGAACGCACCTGTAGACTTGCCGATGTTATCCACGCGATCAATCCATCTATTGGAACAGGCAGCTCTGATGATGTCGCCGTACTCTTCGCCCATAATCTCGGTTGCTGCAACAATCTGCCTGCCGGCTTCTTCAAAACTTATCTCAGGGTTAAATTCAGGGTCCAGCGGGGCTTCAATGTCGCAATACATAATCTCATCTAAGCCCAGCACCTTCTTACGAAGCTCAACATATCGGCGCATGTGAGGAGCAATTCCTTCCTGGATCATGTCCAGTAGGTTCGTATAAGCTGTCATTGAGCTTTCTTGATGATGCAGGAACATGTGGGTTGCTGATTCAAACCCTCGGGCTTTTGCCAGCACGACATTTTTCTTTATCTCAGTGGCGAATGTGCCGCCGAGGACGTTTTGGTATGCGGAAATGCCACGGGTAAATGATTGAAAGGCATTACGGCGAAGAGTAGTGTCAGGCGAGTTCTCTAACATGACTTCGTATGTGGCGAACGATACAGGCACTTCGTGCCCGGTTGAATCGGTGACCGGTTCGAAGTGCATGTCAGAACTCTTAGTTCGATTGTAAAGCATTTGGGGTGCTTTCATAACTTCATCTAATGAGGCTAGGACCGCTTCGGTCTGCATGGAGAGAACGTGCGGCTTATCGCTGATGATTTTTTCTAAGTCGCGTCTGAACGGCTTGAGGCCTGGTTCAGCTGCGAGATATTGCTCTATCGTTCCGTCGGGGAGTCCCAGAATTTCAGGTTCAATAAAGGATAACCCTGCCCTGACTCGGGCGCCCGTAGCTGCAGATCTTCCGGCAATAGCTTGATTGTCAGGATTTGTTCCATCGCCTGAGAGAAGCAGGTGAGCGTACAAGTTCACATGATAGAACTCACGCATAAGGTTTTCGGCTGCCTCAAGACATTCAAGCAGTATGCCGGGCCCTTCTCCGAGTCGACCGCGGTATCGGGTCACCTTACCGATCTCAGGATCTATTGAGGCTAAGCCTTCTTCCCAATCTTGCATAGTAGGAAAAAGGTCTTCAAGACGCCATGTTTCTTCGATAGGTACTTCTTCGCGAGTCAGTCTCTTGGCCATCAAAACCACCTCTCTCTGCTTCTTTATACAGCTTATCAGTTAGTATGTACACACACAATATTTATGTCTCCTAAGCCATTTGCGTTGTAGCCCCTTCTTCATGCATGGGCGCCTCTAAGCTTGGGAAATGACGCCTTTTCTATAGCAGTGAAATGGCCTCTTCTATTTGGACCGCTGCCGGTAGGACCGAACTCTATGCTGTCAAGGGTGCCGAAGATGGGATGAGGGACTTACTTTTCCAGGTTCCCCGGCGGTACCAGAGGTATGTGGAGATAGCCCCAATGACCCAGCTTATGAGAAGTGAGAAGAACAACGCGTCAGGCGATCCTTGAGGGTGCGTTTCGCTCCTTGTGAACCATGCCAAAAGATATGCAAGAGGCACACGTATTACGACAGTTGAGAACATAGAAATCCACATGGAGGGCATGGTGTCGCCGGCGCCGCGCATGATGCCGCCGTAAACCTGGGTGATCGCCACTGCTACGTAGCCGACAGCTAATATGCGAATCTGTCTTACGCCAAGGTTGATGATGTCTTCCGTGGTAGTGAACATGCCTATCAGGTATCTGCCAAATATCGACAATAAGGCCACTAGCACGAATGACGTAGCCAAACTTACTTTCAGCATGTCCCTTGATCCCTGGCTGACGCGGTCCATTCTGTTCGCCCCAACGTTCTGGCCGACAAAGGTGGCAATAGCCATGCCGAAAGTGAAGTTGGGCATCATTGCGAAGCCGTCAATCCGCATGACCGCTGTGGTGCACGTCACCACCTGATAACCCATGCTATTGGCTAGTGCTTGCACGAATACCATGGACATTGAGAAGATAGCTTGCGTAACGCCTGCCGGCAACCCTAACCGCAATAATTGGCCGGTCAGTTTCTTACAGGGGATCAGATTCTCGGCATCTATCCGCACTACATCTCTCATTCTGTACAGCTTGACGATGCATACCACTGCAGAGACGGCTACTGAAACGATTGTTGCCCAAGCCGCGCCTGTAACCCCCATGTCAAGGCCGGCCACAAACCAGATGTCCAAGATCACGTTAAGACATGAGGTGAGCAAGAGGGTTAGTAATGGGAACACAGAGTTGCCCAGTCCACGCAGGATTCCTGATACTATGTTATAGAATCCGAGACCCAAAACCCCCCAGAGGATAGTAGTAAGGTAGGAACGGGCCATATCAAATGTTTCCACAGGCGTTTTTGTGAGCTTCAGTAGCGAACTCACTAGGGGTATGCCGACCGCCATAACCAAAAGTGAAGATATGAAGACCAAAGTCATGGCATTTCCGATTGAACGCGAGAGCGAGTCCTTATCCTTGGCCCCGTAGTACTGTGCTACCATGATTCCTGCGCCTGTAGAAGTCGCCATGAGGAGCACAAGGAGTAGGTTAATAATTGGAAGAGTTGTCCCGATCGCTGAGAGAGCCTTGTCGCCTACGTAACGGCCTACGATGACAGAATCCACCGTACTGTACATCTGCTGTGCAAGGTTGCCGATAAGCAAAGGGATGGAGAACTTCAGCAAGGCAGACATCGGCTTCCCCTCGGTCATGTCTTGCGCGCCGAAAAGTACATTGATCCTCTTAAGCATGCAGCAGCCACCTTTTTTGTCGATAACAATGTCTATGATATCCTTCTTACTATCATTACGTCAATCCAGCAGTATCTACTGCATTTCGAAAGATACATCTGACAGGTAATAATCCTGCGTGAGCAGGAGATCTGCCGAATGAAGCGAAAGGGTGAAGAAGATCATTTCCTTTCTGGATTGCTGGAGGTTCGCGTGTGAAAAAGACAGTGTCTGCGCTTGAACTCCCACCTAGGATACGGCCTCCAGGGCAAGTGATTCAATACAGTAACCACGGGATGGCACTAGCCGGATATGTAGTGGAATGCGTCAGCGGGATACCGTTTGCGCGGTACATCGAAAAGAACATCCTCACTCCGCTGGGTATGGACCACAGCAGTTTTGAGCTGACGTCTAAGGTATTGCCCTTGCAGTGGCCTTGGCATGGCAGACTATGAAAAGGACAGCAGATTTAAAGAAGCTGGATCAGAATGCCTCGTGTATCCTTTCCTGGCTCTGCATTGCAGCTGACATTGCTCTGGTATGGTTCTTGAACATGTGGAATTTGCTGGGCTGGAGGTTCTGATTGATAATCACGCTTAAGTGAGGTGATACGCCACAACCAATGTACGCAATTAATACTGTGAATACTTACTCATGTTGAATGCCTCCCATATTGAATATAGATTAACTAAGATAACATTATAGGATGTGAGTTTAGGTGCATAAGAAACGAGTCATACAAGTAGGTGTCATATGCTTACTTCTGGCTATCGCTTTCTCAGTGGGCGGGTGCTTCCCAAGTCGCTCCACGATTGAAGCTGAAGTCTATACCGTCTTGAACCGACTCGAGTATGCAATGCTTAGTAAGGACATCGACCTGATATTGATGTGCTATACGGATCCGTTTTATTTCTATTCAGGGGGCCAAGTGTCGTCAATTACTCACTATCAGTTACGTTCCGAGCTTACTGATTTCTTCAAAAACAGAAGTGGATACTACGAATTATATGAGTTGCGTGAACCGCTCCCATATAAACTTGGTTTGACCGAAGCCAAGGTGACCTGTGACCTACATATAAAGAGATATAGCAGCACCAACGGTTATGAGCAAGCATCTTTTGATCTAGAGTACACTCTAGTCAAGCATCTCGGACACTGGAAGATTAGGCAAATTGTTAATCGTAACCCGGTATCAGTTTCGCAAACGCTCTCAATTCTAGGTCTTCCTCAAGAGTAGGAGGCACAAGAGAAGTAAGTAAAATAGATACATAGCAATGTATGTATAGAAGTTCATGTGTAAACCATATCCAGTATGGGTATATTATGGTAAGACATGGGTTGCTTCCTTTTAAGAAGGAACAAAGGATCTTTGTGCAGAATAAATAATAGGTATCGTCATAAACCTATAATATTCATAAGAGCGAATAATCGGATGACGCTCTTTCAAATGGAGATGAGAATTGCCCCTCCTGAGGAAGGGGCGTATTCCTTTGATAAGACGGTCTAATGTTGTCGAGAGGTGGTTATTATATGCAGTTTGGCAGGATGGACAAGATGAAGCAAGTTTTACATTCCGAAATATGGATAGCGTGTCTTGGGGTAGTGGTTGCGCTAATGGTGAGTCTTTCCCCGCTATCGCAAGCGGCAGCGCCTGAACTGAAAGCGAAATCTGCGATACTGATTGATTTTGAGACAGGACAAGTGTTATATGAAAACGATCCTGATACTCAACTAGCTCCTGCCAGTGTCACAAAAGTCATGACGATGCTTCTAGCTATGGATGCTGTAGAGGCAGGGAAGGTCAGTCTTGATGATATGGTAGTCACAAGTACTGCTGCCAGCCAAATTGGAGGCTCCCAGATTTGGCTCATGGAAGGCGAAGAAATGAAATTCGCGGATATGCTAAAAGCAGTTGCCATTGTCTCCGCCAATGATGCTGCTTTCGCTATAGCCGAGCATATTGCAGGCACAGAGCCTGACTTTGTCAAGCTGATGAACGAGAAAGCATCTGAACTCGACATGAAGAATACTCATTTTCAGAATTCAGATGGCCTTCCTGCTCCGGATCACTACAGCTCAGCGCGGGATATCTCCCTTATGTCAAGGGAGCTCATAACGAAACACCCTGAAATCCTGGAGTGGACCAGTACTTGGACAGATTGGCTCCAGCGGTTGCATCCAAGGGCAAAGCAGAAAGAGTCGTTTCTTAGAAACACAAATGAGCTGGTAATAAAGTACCCCGGGGCGGATGGTCTCAAGACAGGTATGACTGATGAAGCAGGTTTCTGTCTCTCTGCTACAGCGAAAAGAAATGACATGAGACTCATATCTGTGGTCATGGGGCTCCCTTCAAATGATGTGCGTCTGGATGACACAATAAAACTCTTGAATTACGGATTCCGTGAATTCGATCGGGTCGTCCTGGCAAATCAAGGAAAGACTGTCGGTTCCATCCGGATTCCCAACGGACGTCAGGAAATGGTCAATGCAGGGGTTGACAAGGATTCCGTAATACTAATTGAGAAGGGCAAGAAGGATTTGATAACCACGGACTTTGTCCCTGATGAGCGCAAAGCCCCGGTCAAGCAAGGCGAAAGGCTCGGCCAGGTCATTGTATCCATTGAGGATAAGGAATTGACTCGAGTTGATATAGTATCTACTGCCGATGTCCAGAGGGCAGGCTTCTTTACAGTTCTGTCAAGGACGATTCGCGACTTTTTCCGTGGATTGTTCGGTCGTGCAATTCCTCAGCATGAAATTTCACTCTAAAGACGGAATCTCAGTCTGAAAGAGGAGTTTTCGACTATACGCATAATTGGATTCTCGAGACTTTGAGGACTACTAAGATAGGTAAGAGATAACAGTAGGAGACATATATGGTAATCGTGGGAGATGCGGTTTTACAGGCACATGCAAAACTTAACCTGACCCTCAAAATCCTGGGGCAACGTCCCGACGGGTACCACGACATAGAGTCAGTGGTTCAGTCGATTGAGCTTTGTGATCGGATATCTGTTAAGACAAGTTCTCCTGTTCCCGTCCAAAGGGGTAAACAGGAAATTGATGTCAAGCTCACATGTAATGATCCTAGTATCCCCGCAGGCCGCGGCAATTTGGCGGTTGACGCGGCTTTTACCTTAGCCGAATTTGCCGGGCTCAGAGCTTCTGTGGAGATAAACATAGAGAAGGGTATTCCTGTAGCTGCAGGCCTTGCCGGTGGAAGCGCTGATGCAGCAGCAGTCCTGGTCGGACTTAACGACCTGTGGCAGCTTGGCCTGAGTAAAGGTGAACTTATGACTGTCGGCGAGAAACTCGGCGCGGATATTCCTTTTTGTGTTGTAGGTGGGACAGGGATTATTCGAGGAAAAGGCGAAAGAGTCGAATCACTGCCAACTCCAAATGACCTGTGGTTTGTTGTAATGCCGTTACCGGAGAGAATAGGTGCTGCCCAGGCTTATACCAGATTTGATCGTCTTACTGAAGCTGTCGGTGGCTCAGGTGCCACTCCTGACGCATCTGATGTTACATCAAGAATGATTCAGGCTATCAGAGCGGGAAGGATCCGAGGCATTGCTGATGTACTCACTAATGACCTGGAGAGAGCTGCTGTATCAATGGCGCCTTCAGTTGCAGGAGCGAAACAGGCTCTGCTTACTGCGGGCGCTTTGGGTGTTGGAATGTCAGGGAGCGGTCCCACAGTATTCGGTCTTGCCGACAGCAGGATGAAGGCGGAAGAAATCCGTAGTGTACTCCAAGGCGCACTTGTATGTAAAGGCGTCGCATGTGGAGTTACTAGGATTTAATCCTTAATACTTGACACCAACGCTTAACATCTTGCGCCTAATACTTAGCACTCAATACTTAATACCTAACACTTAACGCTTAGTACGTAACACTTACTAATCAGATCCCGGACAAAACGGATCCCGGATGAAAGGGAGAATAGCGCGCCAGGTAAACGGTTCTGGCGACGTGAGAGGGGGCCGGTATCCATGGTGGATGCGGTGGACGCAGTTGTCCTGGCCGGCGCGGTAAATGACGGTAAATTGGCCGGGTGTGGTGAGGCCGAATATGAAGCCCTCATTAGTATTCAGGGCAAGCCTATGGTCTCTTATGTCTTGGATACTCTCAGACGGTGTGAGCAAATAGGGAAGATAGTTCTTGTATGCCCTAAGGAAGTGTCCGAGAGTATCGAGCAGATACCCGATCTCGTTCCTGTAGAGGCACGAGGCGAGTTACTTGAGAATCTAGGAATAGGTCTCGCACAATTGGATCCCGACAAGCTTGCGCTTATTGTCACCGGGGATGTGCCTCTCTTAACCTGCGAAGCCATTGAAGATCTTCTGGCAGTGGCTGCGATGCACCCTGCCGAAATATATTATCCGGTGGTACGGAAAGAGGCTTGCGAAGCTAAGTTTCCGGGGATAAAAAGGACATACCTGACTATCCTGGACGGAACCCTAACCGGTGGTAATGTGGCTTTAGTGAAGCCTTCTGCCCTTGAGGCTTGTGGTAGGTTCTTAGAGCAAGCGATAGCCACCCGCAAGAAGCCGTGGATGATGGGGAGCGTGCTCGGGATATGGCTGATTCTCAAATTCCTCATAAAACGTCTATCCGTGCAAGACATCGAACGTCGATTAGAAGTGCTCACCGGGGTTAAGGCTATGGGTGTAATCTCGGATTATGCGGAAATAGGTTTTGATGTTGACAAGCCACAAGACCTTGAACTCGTACAGGAAATTTTAGGGAGATAAGAATCGTGCGGAAGAAAAGGGGCAATTCCTATCTTCCATAAGAAGGATTTTATGCCTTTATATGGAATATAATGTATGCAACCCGCTTTTCTATTTTTCTGTAGAAGGTGGTGGCTTGTAGGGTGAATATTACCGAGGTAAGAGTCAGGCCTGTGAGAAGTGACGGAAAAAC
The DNA here is from genome assembly GCA_002424305.1 of Firmicutes bacterium UBA5449. Classification (GTDB taxonomy): domain Bacteria; phylum Bacillota; class SHA-98; order UBA4971; family UBA4971; genus UBA4971. The sequence continues at coordinate 27,913 of DIQZ01000093.1, read as the reverse complement.
ACGAGCTATAGCTTCTATAACCTTTGATGATGCATTCGTAGTAAAGGAGCTCAAAGTAGTGGAAGGTCCTTCAGGGTTGTTTGTCTCAATGCCGAGTCGCAAAATCGGCGCCGGGGGCTATAGAGACATTGCTCATCCAATTACATCCGAAGCTCGTGAAGAGATTCAGACTGCTATTCTTGCGGAATTCGAGAAGCAGGCTGAAAATCCCGTGGCTGCTGTCCACTAAGAGGGTTATCCACTGAGAGGGCAAAATCACCCTGCGGCTCAGGTGGATAGTCTCAGGTAGACAGTGTCAGGTGGATAGTCTTGACGTCATCCGGTGCCTTTGTTATACTCGTAGTGCTACAAAGAAGATATTGTATTTGACATGTGTTGGGGCGTAGCCAAGCGGTAAGGCACGGGACTTTGGATCCTGCATGCGGAGGTTCGAATCCTCCCGCCCCAGCCATTTTTTTGCTCAAATTCGCTTTCTGTTTCGTTCGCATCCTGTTTCGTTTGCTTTCTATTTTATTTTATCTTCGTCCATTGTCTTGATAATCTCCAGTAGTTTGCCACGGGAATTAAGATACGGCTCTTCCAGGACAGTATCAAGGAGCTTCAAGAGAATCTTCCCTACTTCAGGACCTTCGGGTATATCTAAAGTTTTCATGACATCATGTCCATCTACAGCAAGATTACTTACGGTAAATACAGGGCCTTGTTTCAGCACATTTTTAAGTCTCTGAAGAAAGGCTTCCATATTACCACCGGGGCTAGGATCCAGGCCCAGCGCTATCTTGTCTGCTTGGCGTACCTTGGCAAGATCGTAGATGGTCTTGAGTCCCAGCGAATTCACCAGGCGACGGATGCCCTTATCTTTTGTGGCAGGCTCATAAGTAAACATGTGCCACTTTATTAGGGTTGTGATGTCCTCAATAAGGGCTTGAGGGTACTTAAGTCTGTGGAGAGCAGCCTCAGCCATCTGAGCACCCACATTTTCGTGGTTGAAGAAGCGTAGTCTGCCTGTGTCATCTGATGCCATGGTCAAAGGTTTTCCGATATCATGGAGCAGTGCTGCAAGCCGCAGTTCCAACCTGGGCTCTATGTGTTGACAGGCCTTGATGCTGTGTTCGAGAACAGTATCCAAACTTTCGTGATATGCAGGGATATGGGCGCAATCTGATAGCTCAGGGAGGATATGTTCCAAGAGCCGAGTTTCATGAGCATGAAGTACAGCTTCACTCGGCCTGGGCGACAAAAGCATTTTGGATAATTCCTCTCGGATGCGCTCTTGTGATACCCTTGTGATGGTAGAATGGAGTTTAGCTATTCCGCTGAGAGTTTCAGGGGATATCCCAAAACCAAGCTCAGATGCGAAGCGAATTGCCCGGAGCATCCTGAGAGAATCCTCATTGAAACGTTCTTCAGGATCCCCTACCGTTCTAATAATCGTCCTCTTAAGGTCATTCATGCCTCCGAAATAGTCAGTAACAGTCATTTGACTGATGTCGTAGGCCAACGCGTTAACTGTGAAATCACGGCGTGCTACATCATCTCTGAGGTTTTGAGAAAACACAACTCTGTCAGGCCTACGTCCATCAGAATATAGGCTTTCTCTTCGAAACGTCGTCACCTCTACCCTCCGGCTCCCGCAGAGAATAGTCAGTGTTCCAAAACGTTCACCGGTAGGGATGGCGGCATTACCAAATACCTTTTTTACTTCTTCAGGTGTGGCAGAAGATGAGATATCCCAGTCAGTAGGTGTCCTTCCAATCAGAGAATCACGTACAGCGCCTCCGACTATGTAGGCCTGATAGCCCCTCTGTATGAGGGCTTTAGCAATTTCAGCGACGTATTTAGGGACGTCTATTCTGATCTGCAACATGACCGGCTTAGGAAAATCCATGTCTGCAATTCTCCTTAGTAATGGAGATGTATTCAGTAGAAGTATAGCCAAGAAGCTGAAGAGGCGTCAACATTGATATCTCTTTGGGAATCAAGTAAACTTAAGTCTGAAATGACACTTGAAGGATAGTTTTTATGATATTTGGCTCCCGGGAATAATGGGAGGGTGCATTTAAGCTATGGCTTACGCTTCAAAACACTGTATGATCGGTATCGATGTAGGCACAACGCACATAAAAGCGGTTATCTTCAATGAACGAGGAACGGAAATATCAAAGTCTGTCATAGGCACACCATCCATGGCAGACAGCGAAGGCGGAGTATTGTGGGATCCGGAGGCAATATGGACATCTGTAGCAGAGGCAACCTGCAATGCTTTGGCAACCATGCGCGTAGAGATATCGGCTGAAGGTAACGCCTATGATGCTGAAGTAGTAGGAGTGGCTGTCGCCAGTGTCGGTGAGTCAGGTGTTCCTCTGGACCGTAAGGGAGAGCCGCTATACCCCATAATCCCATGGTTTGACACCCGAACCGTACCGCAGGCCCAATGGTGGGCCAGGGAAGTCGGCCGGGAGCAGACAGCGGCAATTACAGGACTTGCAGTCAAATACATTTACTCTGCACAGAAACTCATCTGGCTGTTTCAAGAGGTGAATGGCCTCAGTGAAGCCATTGACACATGGCTTCCTGTGTCAAGCTTCATATCATTTAAGCTCACAGGAGAGCGGTCCATAGATTACTCCCAGGCCTCAAGAACTATGCTTTTCGATCAGACAAACCTTACTTGGTCCCAGGATTGTCTTGATATCGCCGGCATTCCCAGACGAATCCTTCCTGAACCTGTCCCAAGTGGCACATTCATCGGACGAGTGACCGATTTGGCGTCTGAGACTACGGGAATCCCTGCCGGTGTGCCTGTTTTCGCAGGCGGCCACGACCATGTGTGCGGAGCGCTCAGCGTGGGCGCAGTGAAATCCGGAACCATCTTGGATTCCTGCGGGACTGCTGAGAGCTTGGTAGCGCCGTGTTCTGATGCTTCTCGAATGGCAGATGTAATCAAGAAAGGTTTCTCTTTCGGCAGCCACGTAGTAAGTGGCATGCACTACGCGATGGGCGGACTTTATACATCGGGTGGGGCACAAGATTGGTTCCGTCATGAATTCTGCGGGGCGGAGGCATCTTATGACCATCTCATTAATCTGGCCCGACAGTCTGCTTCCGGATCCGGCGGAGTTATCTTCATCCCCCGTCTCCTCGGAAGCGGCCCCCCGGATCGAGATCAACGGGCTACAGGGGCTTTTACGCGCATTCGTCCTCATAACACACTTGCTGATTTTGCCCGCGCTGTTCTCGAAGGGCTCTCCTTCGAGCTCAAGATGGCTGTTGATGCTATGGACTCAGGTTTGGAGGAGCCTGCGAAAAACATGATAGCTATCGGAGGAGGCACGCGGAACGATCTATGGCTCACTATTAAGGCGGACATTCTACAGATGCCAATCGAAGTCCCACAAGTAGATGAGGCAGTTGCTTTAGGAGCAGCGCTTCTTGCCGGAATTGGATCAGGCGTGTATAAAGACGCTGCACACGCAGTGGCAAAGGCCCGGCCGGCAGGGCGCATGGTGCTTCCTGATGAATCCCTCTTCAAAGCTTACCATGATGCCTTCCGGACCTATACAGCGGTGAGCAAGGCGTTGCTTCAGGTAGATTGCTCCCAGTCAGATTGACAGGCCTAAATTTTCATGTGAAATACTAAGTTCAATTACAGAAAAGCTAAGACTATTGAAAGATAAGTTTTCGCTGCCCTATTGTGTCCAGGGGGTGATTCGGGTGCGTCGATTCTGCGCGCTGATGCTCATTGCTGCTGTTCTTATGGTTTCAGCTGTCATGTGGCACCGGCAAAGCCGGATTAAAGAAGGAAGACTGAGTCTGGATATAGTGCCTGGCATTGATGAGTCGACATTACCATCGGGATTGCTAAGTGTGTATTCGTGTGACTGCGAACCTGACGAGATTTTGACATTATCCGAAGAGAGTCAAGTTGCGAATCCTTCCGGCTTGACTGACACACAGAGACCGCCCGGGCGGATAGACATAATTGTAGATACAGTAGACAGGACTCTCTCAATCTTGTCAGATGGAAAAGTTTATCGCGAATTTACCGTAGCTGTCGGTAAGCCTTCCACACCATCCCCTCCCGGTCAATGGGAAGTGGTTTCAAAGGGGGCGTGGAGCGGAGGGTTTGGCACAAGATGGTTAGGACTTAACATGCCGTGGGGCAAGTACGGCATTCATGGCACAAATAAACCTCATCAAATCGGGGATTCAGTTAGCGGCGGATGTATCAGATTGTTTAACCGTGACGTTGAGCTTATTTTCGATTGGATCCCCATTGGCACCCAAGTAGTCATAACAAGCCATCCCTTTGGACCTTTGCGTAACCCCAGGCGAACACTGGGCCTGGGAGAACGTGGGACGGATGTGCTGGCTGTACAGAGGCGCCTTAGAATGCTCGGCTTTAATCCCGGTGCAGAAGACGGGATCCACGGGCAAGCCACAATTGATGCGGTAAAAAGGTTTCAACAAGCGCATTCTATGCGCGTAACCGGTATTGTTACAGACGAAGTATACGATGCGCTTGGCCTTTACTTGTATGAATGAAAGCGCGCGATGTGTGCTATGAGCATAGATTTCTGACGCTATTGTCAGCAATAAGCATATATATTGCGCATTAAGTAAATAAATGGGTTATTTCCCATAAAACTCTTGAATTGCGGCGACTATTGCTATAAAATGGAACTATCATGTTCTTGTTAAGGCTGGAGAGGAGGGGAAATGGGTGGGACGGAAAGGCAGGTTTTCCGGAATAACCAATGTTCATGGTGATGGAACCATCACAATTCCGAAACAAGTGCGTAGTCGGCTCGGGCTCAAACCGTTTGATCATCTGCTTTTCCAGCTAAAAGGCGGACAAATCATAGCTTCGAAAGTGGAGGACGACAATAGAAATTATTATGTAAGTGCCGGAGAATAGAACAGCGTTGAGAATTTCCGGAATGATTGAGGAGAAACAGAATAGGGATTCCGTAATGTTGAATCAAGTGGTATCATATAAGCAGAATCCTGTTTTATAAGTGGGAGAGGAGAGGGGCATGTGATAAGCTCCTCTCTGTTGTTTTCCATGTCCACAATAGAGGAAAGTTGTATCGCTATGTTGAACATATATATGGTATGCCAAAAAGCCTGCTTCCAACTGCGATAACCGGAGTTGAAGTGGGTCTGTCGTTGTGGGGGAGTCGAAAGTTATGCGAGGATTTCACGCTGTTGTTCTCGCTGCCGGTCTTGGGACTAGAATGCGATCGAAGTTGCCCAAAGTCATCCACGAAATCTGCGGGAAGCCCATGATCACACTGGTGCTTGATGCTCTGGAAACTGCCGGTGCAGAAGGTGCGTTTGTTGTGGTGGGTCATTTAGCAGAACTTGTGGAGACAGCGGTGGGCTCTCGGGCAACATGTGTCCTTCAGGCTGAGCAAAAGGGAACGGGACATGCTGTCATGCAGGTTAAGGATGCGCTTTCAGGATATGAAGGCACAGTGTTGGTAGCTGCGGGAGATGCAGCATTTCTAAGTGGTTCAGATTTAGCTTATCTTGTTAAGCATCATCAAGAGACAAAGGCGTCAGCTACTATTCTATCCTCAATTCTTGAGGAGCCGTTTGGTTACGGTAGAGTGACGCGTGAGGCTTCAGGGCGGGTCCGGCGGATTGTGGAGGAAAAAGATTGCTCGCCTGATGAGGCCATGATAAAAGAGGTTAACAGCTCTGTTTACTGTTTTGAAAAGGGCGACCTATTTGATGCCCTTTCTTGCATTACTCCCGATAATGTCCAGGGAGAATACTATCTAACCGATGTAATCGAAGTAATGATAAAAGAAGGCCTTCGTGTGGAGGCTGTAGTTTCAGAAGATCCTCTGACAGCGCAAGGTATTAACACCAGAGTTCAACTGGCAGAAGCTGAGAAGATCTTCAGGGATAGGATACGTGAGCGTCTCATGCTCTCAGGTGTTACTATGGTAGATCCTTCAACTACCTTTGTGGATTTTGATGTCGATATTGGACAAGATACAAAGATTCTACCTTTTACAGTAATCCAGGGCAAGACAACTATAGGTGAAGACTGTACTATTGGACCTTTTGCTCGTATTGTTGATTCAAAGGTGTCTGGCGGAGCAACTATAAGTAATGCTGTTATTGTTGAAACTGAGATAGGCGAAGATGTATCCGTAGGTCCTTATGCGCATCTTAGGTCAGGGACTGTCCTTGCCGAACGCGCTAAAGTCGGCACTTTCGTTGAGGTGAAGAAGTCAACTGTAGGAAAAGGCAGCAAAGTCCCTCACCAGACTTATCTTGGTGATGCAATACTCGGCGAAGACATTAACATAGGCGCAGGGACCATAACCTGCAATTATGATGGATTTCATAAATACCCCACGACTATTTCGGATAGGGTATTTGTAGGTAGCAACACTAACCTCGTGGCGCCTGTGAAAATCGGCAAGGGAGCTTATGTTGCTGCCGGGTCTACTATCACACAAGATGTGCCTGAAGGCGCGCTTGGCATAGCCCGGGAAAAGCAGAAGAACATTGAGGGCTGGGCAGAGAAGCGACTCAAAGCGAGGCAGAAATCGGGTTCTGCGGAGAATTGAGACAGAACCTGCGATATACAGGGAGGCTTATACGATGAATGAAAATGGCGGGGTACACTTAATACTACCATCTTATAAAAGGCTGAAGTTGTTTACGGGACTCGCCCATCCGGAACTTGCCTTTGAGATGGCTGATCATCTTGGCATAGGAGTCTCTGCCATGAGGGTAGACAGGTTCAAAGACGGCGAGATACAGGTAGGTATAGATGAAACAGTGCGCGGGGTAGATTGCTTCTTGGTACAGCCTACTTGCCCACCGGTGAATGAGAATTTAATGGAGTTGCTAATCATTGTTGACGCTATGCGTCGGGCATCTGCAAAAACAGTAACTGCAGTCATCCCGTACTATGGCTATGCAAGACAGGACAGGAAGGCCAAAGCCCGTGATCCCATTACCGCCAAATTAGTCGCTAACCTCCTTGTTACCGCAGGATGTGATAGGATACTCACAATAGACCTACATGCCGGACAAGTTCAAGGTTTCTTTGATATCCCTGTTGACCCTTTGCTTGGCATGCCTATTCTGGTAAAATACGTGAGAGACGCCGGCCTTTCTGATTGTGTTATTGCATCTCCAGATATAGGAGGGACAGTCCGGGCCCGAGCAATGGCAGAGAAGCTGGGCGTTGGTTTGGTGGTCATTGACAAGAGGCGTCCTGCGCCTAATGTTTCAGAAGTAATGAACATTATCGGAGATGTAAAAGGCAAGCCTGTCGTATTGGTGGATGATATAATCGATACAGGTGGTACAATTGTTCAAGCAGCAGAGGCACTTCAAAATGCAGGCGCAAGCCAGGTATATGCAGCGTGCACTCACGCTCTCTTATCCGGGCAGGCAAAAGAGCTTTTATCATCTTCAGTTCTTAAGAAGGTAATTGTTACAAATACTATACCGATGAGTGACAACAGACGTCCTGAGAGAACAGAAGTCCTGTCAGTAGCGCCTCTTTTAGCAGAGGCGATCAAACGTATTTACCAGGACCTCCCGGTCTCTACCCTATTTGACTAGGCGGCGCTGTTAGAAGGAGTTGACATGAAGTGAGACAAGTTATAATAAGGGGAGAACTAAGGCAGCAGACAGGCAAAGGTGCTGCGAGAAGAATGCGAGCCGGTGGCAGGGTGCCTGCTGTCGTCTACGGGAAAAGCGAAGATACGACAAACATCTCCCTGAATGAGCGGGATTTCCACAAGGCTATGCAAGCCGGGCTTGGGGGAGGAACCCTAATCAGATTGATTCTGTCCAAGGATTCAGATATGGAAGATGCAGACCAAGTTGAGAAAACCGCAATTCTTAAGGAAGTTCAGTCGGATGTTCTTCGTGGAGATGTGATTCACGCAGATTTCCAGGCCATATCCTTGGATGAACCCATTACCACGAGAGTACCAATAATGCTTGTAGGTGAAGAGAACAGGCCGAGCGATGAAGGTATCATTCAGCACATGATATGGGAGTTGGAAGTGCACGCGCTTCCCATGGATATCCCTGAGCGAGTAGAGGTAGATATCTCTAAAATGGAAATCGGAGATTCTATTAAGGTCAGCGATATTGAGCTTTCCGAGGATGTACAGATTAACACTGCAGAAGATGACGTAATCGTGCTAATCACTGTTCCTGAGATTGCCGTTGAAGAGGAAGAGGAAGTAGAGGAAGTCGAATTGGAGACCGAAGGTGAAGAGGGCGCTAAGCATCATGCCGACACCGGAGGACATGGAACAGAGTAACACGAGACAGATTAGCAGGAGACTGTATGAAGGCGTGAAGCTTGTAGTAGGTTTAGGGAATCCAGGCAGTCAATATGAGGACTCCAGGCATAACGTGGGGTTTAGAGTAGTGGATATTCTATCCGCTCGGCATGGGATTCGCCTTGGAGAATATAGGTTTTCATCTCTCATAGGATATGGGAAAATAGCAGGGAGTGACGTTGTTGTCGCGAAACCCTTGACATACATGAACCGCAGCGGTCTTGCAGTGGATACTATGGTGGATTGGTACAATGTCGATCCAAGCGATGTATTGATTATCCTGGATGATGTTGCGCTGGAACAAGGTATGCTAAGACTCCGTACCAAGGGAAGTGACGGCGGACATAACGGACTGAAATCAATTATTCGTGTTTTGGGAACAGAGGAAATCCCCAGACTTCGAGTGGGAATTGGGAAACCTAATCCTACAATGGACATGACAACTCACGTTCTTGATCGTTTCGACAAAGAGGAGCTTCCAATTATCAAAGAGGCTTTCACAAGGGCTGCTGATGCTGTATCTGTCTGGATAGAACATGGGATTGACCAAGCAATGAATGAGTTTAACTGCTGACGGACGGATGGCTGATCCGCAATTAAATTTGCTGACTTTTAACTAAATGCGTATTGGTTAAATACATTAATCAATTAATCAATATTGGAAGGGGCGTAAGCCCCTTCCTTTCTTATTTCTCAAGCTGACCGGACATGAGTTCTTCAGCCTTTTGAATTAACCCACGAACTATTAGACCGGCCTCTCGAGTGGTGATGTTGCCGTAGTCGTACATGCCATTGCTAACATCGATCTTATCTGCGAATCCTAGTTCTTTTGCAATCTCATACTTTACTTCATCCGAAACGATGCTGCGGTTTCTCCGACTCATAGCTCCACCCCTATAAGTAGTATCTCGCCAAAGTCAGGTTGCATGAAAGGCTTCTGTTGGCTAAAATGACAAAACCATGGAAGACTCACTCATGGAAGACTTACTTTTATCATTACAGAAATCCCTGCAGAATAGCTGCTTCCAGAGAAAGAAGTGCCTCTTGCGTGGGCAAAATCTTCTCATTTCTATATTATTCCATTTTATGCTAGATTGCATATCTTGCTATTTTGCCTGCTACAGATTGTATTGCATAGAATTCCACGCTTAGCATGAGTTGGCATTAGATTTGCATTAACTAAAGGTGGATTTGTATCTGCCAACTGATTCATGCTTATTGGCAGGCAAGTTGTTAAATGTCTTATTTTCCAATAGGTTTTAATCCTGAATTCTTGGCAAGCGAGGGAAGTAGATATGAGAGTTTTCGCAAGCGACGACATGTTTACTATATTACCTAAAGCGATGGATGGGTTGTCCCTACGTCATCAAGTAATTACTGATAATATCGCAAACGTAGATACACCTGGTTTTAAGGCAAAACATGTGCGTTTTGAGGATCAGCTAAGTTCAGCAATATCCAGAGGCAGACCCGGATTGGCTACACAAAGCATTGAAAAGGGTACAGGCAAGACGAGGCTGGATGGAAATAGCGTAGATGTTGATATGGAGATGGCGAAACTGGCAGAAACCACAGTTCTTTATGCTGCTATGTCCAGATTGATTTCTGAGAGGTTCTCTCTGCTCAGAACAGTAATAACTGAAGGGAGACGATAATATATGGGTATGTTCTCGTCGTTAGGAATTAGCGCCACAGGACTCACTGCACAACGCCTTCGAATGAGTGTTATTGCAAATAACATTGCTAATATAGAGACTACGCGAACACCTGAGGGAAAGCCATATTGTAGGCAATTTACAGTATTTATGCCTATTTCAGGTAAGAAAAATGCAAGCTCGGCGAACAGAGGGAGCAGCTTAACTTCAGGTTCCGGAGTGGCTGTAGCTGCAATAGTGGAGGATACATTGCCTCCGCGTCTTGTCTACGATCCAGGGCATCCTGATGCTAATGAGGAAGGATATGTGTCTTTGCCAAACATTGATCCGGTGAGAGAAATGGTGGATATGATTTCCGCGACGAGAGCATATGAAGCTAACGTAGCTGCTATTAATGCCACAAAGACTATGGCCATGCGAGCGCTGGATATAGGGAGAGTCTAGTAAATGCCAAGAGATGAACGAAGTTCCACGAAGGACTAGGAAAAGGCACTTAAGGAGTTGTGGCGATAACACCATGGATACACGATTTAACCCTGGCATTCCTACTATGAAAAACGAAATCAGCAAGGTAGGCACATCACAGACAGCAAGGCCGGTAACAGGAGCCCGGAAGACAGTAGAAGAGTTTAAGGAAATGTTCTATGACGCTATTGATAATGTAAGTGACTTGCAGAGAAATGCAGATGATCTCATGACGAAATTGGCCATAGGTGAGACACAAGACCTACATCAGGTCATGATTGCTGTCGAAGAAGTAAATCTGGCTCTACAACTCACTCTTCAAATCAGAAACAAGATGCTTGAAGCATACCAGGAGATCATGAGAATGCAGGTGTAAGTGATGGCCACCGATGCAAAAGATGTCGCTGCGCAAGCACGGTCCTTGTGGGATCGGTTAAGTCGCCGGCAGATAGTAACATTAGCCATAGTGATAATAGTAGGCATCTCAACTATGGTTTTCTTCTTGGTTAGACCACGACAATCTGACATGGCGCTTCTCTACACGGACTTATCCGTGGCAGATGCTGCAGATATTGCAGAAAGTCTCAAGGAGATGCGTATTCCTTATGAGCTTTCCAGAGGTGGAACCGCAATTTCAGTTTCATCCCAGAACGTGTATGAAGCAAGAATGAGCTTAGCTCGAGAGGGTCTACCCAGGGACAGTACTGTCGGATTTGAGATTTTTGACAAAACGTCTTTTGGCGCTACTGATTTTACTCAGAAAATGAACTACAGGCGTGCGCTTCAAGGGGAATTAACCCGCACCATATTACAGTTGAAGGAAGTCGAGGCTGCAAGGGTGCACATAGCCATCCCTGAGCCTGAGCTATATACAGATAGAGAGAAGCCAACCAGCGCATCGGTGCTTGTAAAACTTGAGAAAGGGACTGTACTTACAAGAGGTCAGGTTGAGGGGATTGTCAGGCTTGTTGCTTCAAGCGTGGAAGGGCTTGCCGCAAGCAATATCACAATAGTGGATGTTGAGGGGAATACGCTCTTTTCAGGAGATGACGGCTCCCAAACAGGTTCCATGACGCTGCTTACCATGACTCAACTGGAAGCTAAGAGGCTTTATGAAAAAGACCTGGAGAGAAGCATTGAAAGTATGCTGACTCAAGTTCTGGGTTCGCGACAAGTCGTGGTAAGGGTTAATGCGAATATTGATTTCGACCACACGGAACAGAACAGTGAGACATTTCAACCACTGCCTTCAGGCTACGGAGTCATCCGAGAAGAGGCGCGCATACACGATGTAAAGACTGCTTCATCTGCTGCATCACCCGGTGGTATACCAGGAACGGCTTCAAATGTTGACATAATGACTTCATATCGTCTGGATGACAGCAGCGGGGATGAGGTGTCTTCTGAAGAGCGAACTGAAGACGTGACACGATATGAGATCTCTCGGGTTGTGGAGCACACCGTTAAGGCCCCCGGCGTTGTAACAGGACTATCTGTTGCTGCCATTGTGGCTGCCCCTGTTACCGAAGAGAGGCTCGAGGCAATTAGACGTTCTGTCGGAGCTGCGGTAGGGGTGAACCCTGATCGAGGGGATACCATCATTGTGGAAGCAATGGAGTTCGCGGTGGAGGATGAAGAAGAGCAAGAATTGGTTCCTGCAACAGACAAGTTGGAGCAACCTCAAAGTTTTGGAGAGACGCTACAAAGGAACCTAAAGTACATAATACCTACTCTAATTGCTTTGCTTTTCGTGGTGGTTACTTTGATCGTCTTAGTTGCCAGGAGGGCGCGCTGCATAGATAGGCAAGCTACACAGGCAATGAAACAGGCCATGGCAACACTGGCTGCTACTGAAGAAAACGAGGATGAGGCGGAATCTGCTGAAAAAGAAGCCCTTGAGCGTCCTGCTGTCAAGTCCGAGGTGGCGGCAAGGATAATCAGCGCATGGTTGACTGATAACAAAGGATGATTTGTTGTGGTGACTTATTCACAACTTAGTGGACGAGAAAAGGCTGCTATAGCCATTGTTGCTTTAGGCGCACGAACCGCGTCTGAGATTTTTCAGCATCTCGATGAACGGAAAATAGAGCAGCTTACCATGGAGATTGCGAATCTCGGTACTATATCCGGGGATGTCAAGGAACAAGTGCTCGACGAGTTTTATGATGCATACGAGTCCGAAGGTTATCTGGCCGGTGACTTAGATTATGTTCGACAAGTGCTGGAGCGTGCCCTTGGTCGTCCTCGCGCAATTGAGATGGTTGACAGAATAGCTGCTTCTCTTCAAGAACAGCCATTTAGCTTTGCAAGAGAAATCGATTCAGCTCAACTTACCAGTTTTGTCGAGAACGAGCATCCACAGACTATAGCTCTTGTACTTGCTCACTTACACATAGACCAGGCAGCGGCTGTTCTATCTCTTCTGCCTAAGGAAGTCCAGATTGATGTCGCGAAGAGGCTCGCCGAAATGGACAGGACTTCTCCTGAGGTCGTGCAGGAAGTCGAGCAAGTGCTGAGAGATAGGCTTCTTTCTATTGGGGGACAAGACTATACTGCAGCCGGTGGCCTCGAGGCTCTCGTAGACATCTTAAACAGAGTAGACCGTGCCACGGAAAAGACTATCTTAGAAGACTTAGAGGAGCAGGACCCAGTGCTTGCAGAAGAAGTGAAAAGGCTCATGTTCGTATTTGAAGATATTGTGCTCTTGGATGACAGGTCAATTCAGGCCATCCTCAAAGAAGTTGACATGAAAGATCTTGCCCTGGCCCTAAAAGCTGCAAGTGACGCAGTAATGACTAGAATCGTCAGTAACATGTCAGATCGTGCTGCAGAGATGCTCAAAGAGGATATAGAATTTATGGGTCCTATAAGATTGCGCATAGTGGAAGATGCGCAGCAACAGATTGTCAATATCGTACGTAGACTGGACGATTCAGGTGAGATCGTGGTTTCCCGAGGAAAGGAGGACGAGATCTTTGTCTAAGATCATAAAGGCTGAACAGGTACGGGAGAACCCCCATCTTGTCGAGGATATCATCCTCGACGCCGTCCTTCTTACCCTGTCTGATCCGAATAATCGCAGTCTTGAATTACAAGATTCAGGGTCAACTTACTTTGATGAACGCGAAGATTCTCCCATGGAGGAACTCGATCAATCTATTGCCCGGCGACAGGCTAAGCTTGAAGAGGATTTCCTGCGAGCCAAAACCATGTTGTCGGAGGCAGAAGAGAAGAGCCGTGAAATCTACGAAGAAGCATACGCAAAAGGACTTCGGCATGGGCAGTCTGCCGGCGAGGCCAAAGTTGTGGAAGAGGCGAAGGAGTTAATGGACTACATCGAGAGTCTGGGACAAGCTATCAGTGTATCCCAAGAGGAAATCATTACGTCAGCCGAAGAGAGTATAGGCAAGCTTGCCTTGGCGATTGCAGGCAAGATTGTCAGGCGCGAGATTCAAATGGACGAATCGGTAGTTCAAGGCATAGTCCGTGACTCCCTCGATGCTATTAAAGGCGTCAATGCAATTAAACTCAAGGTGAACGTACGGGACATGGATAGGATACGAGACTGCAAAGAGGTCCTCCTTCAGGCGCCCGGTCACCTGAAAGATTTCAAAGTCGTTGTAGATCCCAGGATAGAACAGGGAGAATGCGTTGTCGAGACCGACTTCGGCATTGTAGATGCCAGGATTGACTCACAATTACAGGAGATTGGGAGGGCTTTTTTTGGCGATACGCATGTCTGATGAAACAAGGGATGTCGGTCTTTCCAGGTTCTTTAATGCGCTCAGGGAATGTCAACCGTTTCGTGTCAGCGGTAGGGTCGTCAAGGTCGTAGGCCTTGTAATTGAATCCATTGGACCCCCTGCCCATGTCGGTGAGCTATGTTACATATATATATCGAATCAACGATCTCCCATTGAGGCGGAAGTTGTGGGTTTTCACGAAGGGAAGACACTTCTTGTGGCACTTGACGACATGAGTGGTATCGAGCCCGGAAGTGAAGTGGTAAGTAGTGGCAGAGTGCCTACGGCTCTTGTGGGAGAGGCACTTTTAGGTAGAGTAATTGATGGTCTGGGAAGGCCTCTTGATGCCGGTGAACCCATCATGTCAGGAGAACGTTATCCGCTTTTTAGTGCTCCCCCCGGCCCATTGGAGCGCCTGAGAATTACTGAACACTTAGCACTGGGCGTGAGGGCGGTGGATGCCACAGTAACGTGTGGTAAAGGCCAAAGACTGGGGATTTTTTCAGGGAGTGGAGTTGGCAAGAGCACTCTCCTTGGTATGTTTGCCAGAAACACCAATGCAGATGTTAATGTGATTGCGCTTATTGGTGAACGTGGCCGCGAGGTCAGAGAGTTTATCGAGAAAGATCTGGGTCCGGATGGCCTGAAGAGATCAGTAGTCGTGGTAGTTACCTCAGATCAGGCAGCCATTATCCGTCTGCGCGGCGCTTATCTTGCAACTACTATTGCCGAGTATTTTAGGGATGTCGGGTGTGATGTTTTGCTGATGATGGATTCACTCACGCGTTTTGCCATGGCCCAGCGGGAAATCGGACTTGCAATCGGAGAGCCTCCTACTACTCGCGGGTATACTCCATCAGTGTTTTCTGCCATGCCTAAACTCCTTGAACGCGCGGGGAATTCTGCCACAGGCAGCATTACCGGACTTTATACAGTTTTGGTTGAAGCTGACGACATGAATGAACCCATAAGTGACGCTGCTCGAAGTATCCTTGACGGCCATATTGTGCTGTCTCGGGAACTTGCTATGGCAAATCATTATCCTGCCATTGATGTGCTAGCCAGTATAAGCCGGGTGATGATAGATGTCGTGGATGAGAGCCAATTACACGCTGCTTCAAGGCTTAGAGAAGCTATGAGTATTCACAGAGAGGCTTCTGACCTCATAAATATCGGGGCGTATGTCCCGGGGAGTAACCCAAAGATAGATTGGGCGCGGTCAAAGATAGATGAGATTAATCAGTTCCTCAAGCAAAGCATTAACGAGAAAGCTGATTGCTTTGCTACTGTCGAAAATCTTAAGAGGTTATTCAAAGACTTACCGGAGCAGGACAGGAAGCCTGCGGATGATCTATGAAAAAATTTGAGTTTCGTCTGGAAAAGCTGTTAAGAGTAAGACTGCAGGCAGAGAAGGTAAAGAAGCAAGGGTTAGCTGATATCCGGTGTGAAATTGAGAGGGAAGAAGCAAAACTTGAGAGACTGAACAGATCCAAGGGCGTAACCTTCGATGAACTAAGGACACACAGTCTTCAAGAAACGCTGGATATTCCCGGTGTTCTTCGTTGCTACTGTCGTCTTCAAGCAATTGATGAAAACATTCAGGTGCAGAAGACTGCCATTAATACTCTTGGGCAAGAGGAAGCGCTTAGGAGACAGGCAGTAATTGCTGCCAGACGAGATAGAAAAGTAGTGGAGAACCTAAAAAAACGGGAGCATGCCAGACATCTAAAAGAAGTAGCCCGTCTCGAACAAGGGTTTCTTGATGAGATAGGTCTAATTCAGTACATAAAGAAAGGAGGTGATGGAAGGCATGAAAGCAGTGTCTTGGGTTGAGCTAACTAATCCGATGACAACACCTCAGTCTGGATGTGAAACAGCAAAGATGCCGGAAAACACGCCAAAGGATGTATCTGCATGTAAAAGCGAATTCCATGTCGAACTCAGTTCAAGACTGGCGTCCGGTTCTACTGCTGTTTCCCATGTTGATGAAGGAAGAATAGCTCGCAGTGGGAACCCTTGGTGGCATGAGAACACGACGAAAGGATGCCATGAGACATCCGGTGGGAATGAAGAGAACGATTCAGAAGATGAGGAAAAGAGAGGGCGCTCGGGAGGGGTAGGAGACTTAGGAGCCGGAGAAGACGTCTTAGTCCGGCTCTTACAGGCTATTCAGATGCCATGCGGAGCCGGAGATTTCCCGGGTTTTTCATCAGCAGAAGCCATGGAGAAAGAAGTTACAGACGGGAAAGGCGTAACGGACTCTATTGATGAGGTTGCAGAGTTTGCTGAGGGAGCCCGGTTTCACGAGGTGAGCCCGCAACAGGACTGTGCAACAGCTGTAATGGAAAATCAAGTCTCTGACGGAGAGAACATAGCCTTTGAGTTGCCTGAAGCGGATATAATTGCGTCATATGAGTTTGGTCTACCTGCTAGGCTGGGTACTGAACTGACTACCGAACCATATACACAACTATCTGCGGAACCATCCGGAGACCAGTTTACAGAACCGACCACTGAACCATTCACAGAAGTCCATACAGGACTGTTTCGTAAAGTGTCTGCTGAATCACTTTCAGCACCTTTGGTGAATACGAACAGGCACGAGAAAGTCAGTGCAACAGACAATGTTGATGCTGTAGAAAATGTTGATACTGTAGATAATGGTGTTATTACTGCAGATAACAGTGTTCGTGTAATGTCTCAAGGTGAAGGTGATTTTGCCCGATATGACAGGGGCGATGTTGTCATACATGAAATCGTGTATACACAAAGCTACGGTCTTCATGGAGGCCAATCTGCGCCCACCTTCTCGCTGAATTCACAACATATCCTGCATGAGGAAGTACATGGATTTAGTAAGCTCAGTAAGCTTGAGGCAACCAAGTATGTAGACAGTCATGACAGACTACTGCTTCCAAGAGATATGCAGGTGCCATCGGAGACCCATAAAGCCCCGGGTGGCGAGAGGGAGATGCGAGATACGCCAGGAGAGATTGCAGTAGCTTTAGGTGACAAGCGTAAGCCTATAGCGAAGGAAAAGGCGCATCCTATTAAGGGGCTTGACAGGTCGCGCTTCGCTCAGACATTAGGAGTATCCTCCACAAGCTATGAAGGGGCTGCAGCACCGGAGGGCGTCTCAAATCTCGGCGGAACCTATCCAAAACTTAATCAAGGCTCGGTAAGTACCGGCATAGTCAACCAGATAGTCAACAAAGCCCAACTCCGGCTCGGAAGGGAACAAGCCCAGATGGTTATCGATTTGAAGCCTGATATTCTTGGCAGAGTTCACCTAAAGATTTCGCAAGAAGCGGGTAAAGTCGTGGCAGAAATCAGGGCGGAAAGTGCCAGTACAAAGGCGCTTATAGAATCAGGCTTGTCAGATCTGAAAACCGCTCTTTCTGAAAAAGGGTTTTCGTTTGACGCGCTTACCATTTCGTGGAGTTCCAGTCGAGGTTCAGGAGGAGCCGGACCCGGCGGTGACAGCCTTTCATGGTTTTCAGAGCCTAACGGTTGGGGTCACGATGACGAGGTTTCTCAGACTGCAACCTTGACAAATCCAGTGGACTCAGAAGAAACGGTGTCTCTTGTTCGATTGTCCCGTACGAGAACGTATCTCCTGGATTACACAGCATGAGAGAATCAGGGATTAGGTTGAGTAGATGAAGTAAGGGGGGAGGCATGAGTATGAATGTATCTGCAACTACGACTTCAACAGGAGTCCAAAACC
Source organism: Firmicutes bacterium UBA5449 (assembly GCA_002424305.1). Classification (GTDB taxonomy): domain Bacteria; phylum Bacillota; class SHA-98; order UBA4971; family UBA4971; genus UBA4971. The sequence continues at coordinate 9,993 of DIQZ01000093.1, read as the reverse complement.
ATGAGGCAGACTCAACGAAAGACAGAATGAACCTGGGGAAAGATGACTTTCTAAGGCTCTTAATTACTGAATTGCGCTATCAGGACGCTCTAAAGCCTGTAGACGATAAAGAGATGATAGCCCAGCTTGCACAGTTTTCCACTCTTGAGCAGATGCAGAACCTCGGGAGTAAGATTGAGGAGTTGGCCAAGGCGCAAAATGCTACTCAGGCTGCATCCTTAATAGGTAGAACAGTGACTGCAATAAATAGTGACGGTGAAAAAGTGACAGGGAAAGTAGCCGGTGCAGAATTCCACGGTGACTATGTGTATCTAACAGTGGATGACCAGAAGATTCTGTTCACAAACATATTAAGGATATCGTAGAGACAAAGGGGTTGGTAGTTGTGGTTGATAGGATGATATTCCCAAAGCCGCCGGTCGGTCCGGTAAGACCGGATAGTGCCGTCCGGAGAAGATCCACCCCGACACCAAGCACAGTTGATGGTCGAGGCTTTAGCGAAATCCTGCGTCAGGAGATTGATAGCGGGAAGATAAAATTCTCAGGCCATGCAGAGATGCGTATGAGGATGCGAAACATATCCCTCTCCCAGACTGAGATGGCCAGGCTGAATGATGCGGTGGATCGCGCTGAAGCGAAGGGAGCCAGGGAGTCGTTGATTCTCATGGATAAGCTTGCTCTTATTGTGAGTATCAGGAACAGGACTGTCATAACTGCTGTTGATGAAGAGAGAATGAAAGAGAGCGTATTCACTAACATTGACAGCGCGGTGATTGTTTGAAGACAGAAGACAACTAAGGGCCGGACCTCATGATGAGGGAGCCCTGCATCGTCAGAGACATTGACGATGCACAAAACAAGGGGGCTAAGAGAGAAATGATGCGTTCAATGTTTGCCGGAGTATCCGCGTCCAGAGCGCACCAAGCCTGGATGGATGTTATCGGCAATAACATAGCTAACGTTAACACTACAGCTTTTAAGAGTGGAAGAGTCACGTTTGAGGAAGTCCTCGTGCAGACCCTAAGGGGCGGGAGTGCTCCCGTTCAGGGTGGTAGAGGTGGCATAAACCCAATGCAGGTTGGGCTTGGAATCTCGATAAACAGTGTAGATACTGACCATACACAAGGCAATACTCAGCCAACTGAAGAGCCCAGCGACCTTGCTATTGACGGTGTTGGGTTCTTCATCCTCGATGATGGGGAGAGAACCTGTTTTACACGTAACGGCAGTTTCAGAATTTCGGCAGATGGGACTTTGGTGTCAACCGCCGGATACAGGGTTCAGGGTAGACAGGCTAATCCTTACACAGGCGTAATTGACAGAACCATACCTATAGGCGACATTAAGATTCTCCTTGGCCAGGTAATGGAAGTCTCCTCTACACGAAACGTCAGCCTTAGAGGAAATCTTGACTCTATGAGTAATGTGGGAGACACAGTATCAGCGCCGCTTCATGTATATGATTCACTGGGCCAAATTCACCTAATGAACGCGGAGTTTGAGAAACTCGCTGATAACCAATGGACATGGACACTTGCTGAAGACAGTGATCCTCTTAATCCTATCCAGACCGGGACAGTAGATTTCACTAAGGGCGGTAAGTGTAGTACGGAACCACAGGAAATCACGTATATCCCTGGCGGCGGCGCTGAAGCTCAGACCTTCATGCTTGACTTCTCGCGGATTACCCAGTTTTCTGAGACACCCATGGTCTCCATGAGTTTTCAGGACGGGTTCCAAGCCGGGACACTGGAGACCTTCAATATTGACGCAAGCGGGATTATCACAGGGATTTATTCCAACGGACAGCAGAAGGTTCTCGGGCAAATCGAGCTTGCTACATTTGGAAATCCTGTAGGTCTCATGCGACTAGGTGGCGGGCTGTATCAGATATCCCCCAACTCAGGGTCTATGAATGCCGGCGAGCCCGGTAGACATGGTAGGGGGAAAATCATAAGCGGAGCTTTGGAGATGTCAAATGTAGACTTGGCCAAACAGTTTACCGATATGATCATATCCCAGCGTGGTTTCCAGGCTAACTCACGAGTGATTACCACCGCTGATGAGATGCTTCAGGACCTTCTAACGCTCAAGCGTTAGGCGCCGGAAAGGTGGAGTTCAGCATAATTAAGGTTCACAGGTTTGATGGATCAGAGCTGGTAGTGAATTCAGATCTTATCGAGACCATAGAAGCTACGCCGGATACAGTGATTACTCTTACTACCGGCAAGAAGATTGTTGTCACTGACAGCGTAGAAGTGATAATCGAGAGAGTCATGGACTATAAACGAACGATATTCGGTGTGTGACGAATCAGACGTATTGCCATACGGAGGCGTGACATGGATTTAACTAGCGTCTTAGGAATTATATCCGGGTTTCTTCTCATTATCATTGCCATACAGAGGGGCGGGGCCTCAAGGAGTTTTTTTGACCTGTCAGCGATCTTAATTACAGTTGGCGGTTCTCTTGCTGCGACTGTTGTAAGTTTTCGCAAAGAAGATATTGGAAAAGTCTTGAGCGTAGCAAGTATCGCTTTCAAGCAAAGGACTATAGATTACACTGCAACTATGGAACAGCTAATATCTCTTGCAGACCTTGCCCGACGAGAAGGATTGATTGCCCTTGATAATACTCTCGATACAGTTGATGACGAGTTCCTTAAAAGAGGCTTGCAGCTTGTTGTTGACGGGATTGACCCTGAAATCATACAGGAAATCCTCGAGACCGGCATTTCAGAAATCGGAGCAAGACACAAAATGGGCAGAAAGCTTTTTGACCAGATGGCAATGTTTGCGCCTGCTTTTGGTATGATTGGAACCCTCATCGGTCTGATACAAATGCTCAGAACCTTAAATGATCCCAGTAAGATCGGGCCCGGTATGGCAGTGGCATTGGTTACTACATTCTACGGGGCTGTCTTGGCATATATGGTTTTCATGCCTTTATCGGCAAAGTTAGCTATAAGATCTCAAGAAGAGATACTGCATAAGGCAATCATACTCGAAGGGATACTTGCCATACAGTCAGGCGACAATCCTAGAATTGTCGCGGAAAAGCTTAGGGCTTACCTCCCGTCATCTGAGAGGGATGAGGTGGAATACGTTAAGAGACAAGCCCCAACCGGAGAGGAGGTTGGATCATCCTTATGAGACGTAAACTGCAGGAAGAAGAAGAGCAACAAGGGGCTCCTGGCTGGATGGTTTCTTATGCAGACTTGACTCAACTATTGCTTACGTTTTTCATACTCTTATTCGCGCTTTCATCCATCGATGCTCATAAATTTCGTCAGGCTGTTGCTTCGTTGCAGGGGGCTCTCGGTGTGCTCCCTGCAGGAACAGGCATAATCGATGCCGATGATGTGCCTTCGGCGCCTCGTTCTCTTAGACCGGATGAATATGGGGATGCAGAGATTGTCGCTATGGAAAAGGTGAAAGATGCGTTCCAGGTATATCTTCATGGTCAGTCCCTAACAGGTAGTGTCCATTTGGAGCTGACTGAACGGGGGCTTGTTGTAAGCTTTATGGACAAGGTGCTATTTGGCGTGGGTGATGCTGAACTCAGGAAGGAAGCCTGTGAAGTCCTTTCAGAGGTGGCTGTTATTCTACGTGACATACCAAACGACATAAGGATTGAGGGCCATACATGCGATTTACCGATACGAACATCTAAGTTTCCATCCAATTGGGAATTGTCTACGAGTAGAGCATGTACTGTGCTGAGATACTTCATTGAAGAAACTCACCTGGCATCTGAAAGATTTAGTGCTATGGGCTACGGTGAGTATAAGCCTAAAGCGCCGAATACCAATGAATCCTCGAGAAGCCTCAACCGTAGAGTCGATGTAGTTATTTTAAAGGACATAGAGAAGTTAATCTTGCAAGAGAACACCGGTTGGTAAACGGAGGATGGAGATCTGATAATGAAGCACTTAGAAACACAGGGTACAGTTGAGGCTACGGTAGACACAGGACAAGCACAGGTAAAACCAGGGTCTCATTCTAAGAAAAGACGCACATTGCTTATATCCATAATAGCCTTATTGTGTATCTCAATCATTTGTGGAGCGTTTCTCTATAATGGAAAATTTTTCAGCCAAGCTGCAAAGGGCGGCCAAAATGCTAAACCGCATCGCCTGGGGCCGATTCACTCATTTGAGCCGTTTATTGTAAATATAGCAGGCACCCATGCAACCCGATATCTAAGAGTCTGTATTAATGTGGAGTGCAGTTCTAAGAAGGCCCATACGAAGATTGTTGAAAATGAGCTTAGAATTCGAGATAGAATTTTAGACCTTTTATGTGCTCAATCCATTGAGGAATTGCTTGATGTGTCTGAAAGAGATAATCTCCGCTCTACTATGGCTGACACAATAAGAGAAGCCATTGTCAATGGAGAAGATGATTCAGAGTGGGTTAGATCTATCTATTTTTCAGAGTTTACTATTCAGTGACGTGGGGGCGGTAGCGTGGATAACATTTTATCTCAAGAAGAGATTGACGCTTTACTCTCGGCATTTTCCCAAGATGAAGATGATGAGTCAGTTCAGGCCAAAGACGCGTCGGACACGAGGCAGGTTAGGCTTTACGACTTCAGACGCCCTGACAAGTTCTCAAAAGACCAACTCCGCGCGCTTGAGATGATTCATGAGACCTTTGCCAGGTCACTGTCACCGTGGATGTCTTCCTATTTTAGGATCCCGGTGAAAGTCTCCCTTGATTCAGTTTCTCAATTGTCTTTTGACGAGTTCGCTTCGTCTCTGGAGCTTCCCAGCGTCATCGTGGTTTTCTATATGGAGCCTCCGGGAGATAGAGGCATTGTATGGATGAGTCCGGATCTGTCTTCAGCGGTGCTGGACAGATGCTTGGGCGGCCCCGGCCGAGCCGGCGGAAAACCCAAAGAGCTTACGAGTATTGAAGAAGGTGTTTTGCGCGGTGTTATAGTTCGTATTCTTGACATGCTGGCTATGGCGTGGGAGCAAATCGCGTCTGTTGTTTTCAGGCTCAGCAATCTCGCTTCAGGCCCGCAGTTTGCCCAGATTACCTCAGGGACTGAAACTGTAGGCAGAGTCAATCTGGGGATAACACTTGGAGATTTTGCCGGGGATCTTAGTCTATGCTTTCCTTATCCTCTGTTACAGCCTCTAGTTCCAAGATTGGCAATTGAAAGGTGGTTCAAGAAGGAAGGAGATTTGGAGCAAAGCGCCGAGATGAGCGAAGCTTTGCGGGAGCGTCTTGCATTGGTAGAGGTTCCGGTAGTGCTTGAGGTGGGTCGAGCTACCGTATCAGTCAGTGAGTTCTTAGATTTGGCAGTTGGGGACGTTATCAAGCTGGATAGCAGGTATGGGAAGGATCTTGTTGTGCGTGTGGGCGGAGGAAAGAAGTTCTTGGCAAGTCCTGGGATTGTAGGGAGGCACCTTGCATTTCAAGTAAACCGTGTGGTGCGTGACAGAGGGGGGACTCTTAAATGACGGATCAAGCAATTACCGGAAATGAGCATGATGGCATGAATGTGCAGCACAATGAAGAGAAGGAAGTCCAGAAGGCGAAATTCGAGCCATTCGGAGAAAAGGATGGAGCAAGGGCGGAAGGGCACAACAACATAGATCTTCTGATGGATGTCCCTCTGCCTGTATCTGTAGAGCTTGGGAGAACCACTATGACTATTCGCAACATCCTGGAGCTTGGGGCAGGTTCCGTAGTGGAAGTGCATAGAGTGGCCGGCGAACCCGTGGATATTCTCATCAATGGCAAGCTTGTGGCAAGGGGAGAGGTTGTCGTAATAGACGAGAATTTCGGTGTTAGAATACTGGACATGGTCTCTCCTGAGGAAAAGCTGATGGATGGGGCCTAGAGCTCCTTTAGTCCAGGTGTTGGTGTTAATGAGGGAGGGGACTTTTGAGAGAATGGAATCTGCTGTACCTAATCCTATTGCAACAAGTATCAAGATTGTTATGGGGCTGGCTTTGGTTATAGGGCTTATTTACATTGTGTGCTTTATCCTCAAGAGACTTCAAGAAAACAAGATAGGCACATATGGTTCACATGACGGGCCGATTATGGAGCTCATAAGCACAATCAGTTTTGGATTGGGACCGGGCAAGTCTGTGCACGTGGTTAGAGTAGCTGATAGATTTCTCGTTATTGGGGCGACAAACGCAGGTATTACACTCCTTACCGAGCTCGACGGGAACTCGCTAGATATTAGGGTTCGAGATGAGTTGGCTGAATCAAATGAGCTAAAGGAAGTTCAGCCGGGCGGGGGACGCAGGTTTGATGAACTTCTCGCGGCTTATACACGGAGATTTATCGGAAGAGGTGAGATGTCCGGGGGGTTAGAGGACAAAAGGGATGAAAGGTAAGAGACAAAGCAGCAAGAGGAAATCCATGGCGCAACTTTATGCTTGCTTGCGCTTGTTAGCGTTTGCAGGTGTGCTGTTTGCAGTTCTTACGCAGTTTGCTTCTGTACATGCTCAACCTGCCTCTCAGCCGCGATCCGAAAGTGGGCTTGGGGATATCTTTCGAATCCCTCTTCCAAAGATCGAGATAGGTGCCGGAGATGCGGGAAATGCCGGTGACGTCCCCTTGGCTCTTCAAATTCTTGCGCTGCTCACTATCTTGTCACTGGCACCTGCCATACTCATAATGCTTACCTCGTTTACGAGGATTGTGATAGTGCTTTCTTTTGTGAGGAGTGCTCTTGGTTCACAGAATGTCCCGCCTAACCAGGTGATTATCGGTTTGGCTTTGTTTCTGACGTTCTTTGTAATGTCACCTGCTGTTGGTTCTATTAATGAACAAGCATTGCAACCCTATCTTGCCGGCCGGATAACCGGAGAGGAGGCCACAGCTCTGGCATGGTCGCCTATACAGGATTTTATGTTGAAACAGACCAGGGAGAAAGATTTGGCGCTCTTTGTTTCTCTTTCCGGGGCTGAGCGCCCAAAGGAGCCGGGTGATGTTCATGCGATAGCACTTATGCCTGCATTTGCCATTAGTGAACTAAAGACTGCGTTTCAGATAGGTTTCCTAATATACGTGCCGTTTCTTGTGATAGACATGGTTGTGGCAAGCACGCTCATGTCTATGGGAATGATGATGTTACCACCGGTTATGATATCTCTTCCATTCAAGATACTGCTTTTTGTTATGGTTGATGGTTGGAACTTGGTAATAGGCTCACTCATGCGAAGCTTTGGATGAATTCAACTGGAGGTAAGTCCAAGTGACCCAGGAATTTGTGATAGGTATTGCGCAAAGAGCTATTTTGGTTACTCTCAAGCTCTCCGCGCCCATTTTAGGCTTTGCGCTGATTACAGGGGTATTAGTCAGCCTATTTCAAGCCATGACCCAGATTCAGGAATTGACTCTCGCGCTTGTCCCTAAGATACTTGCAGTCATACTGGCGATTGTGCTGTTCGGCCCGTGGATGTTAAGGGTTATTGTGGAGTTTACAACTGAACTGTTTACTAACATACCACACTACGTATTATGACTTGAGTCTTGATAAGAGAGGTTTGTCCATGAGTATTGCTAGCCAAGCCCTGATAGAAGTTGAGACATATCTTATGGTTCTGGCAAGGATAGGGGGCATGTTTGGGTTTGCGCCTCTCTTTGGAAGCCAGAATATTCCGAGGCAAGTAAAAGCGGCTTTATCCATTGTCTTGGCATTGGTGATATTCCCTGTCGTGTCTCTGCCTGCAGGCGGATATCCGGGGAATCTCATAGGCTATGCTTTATGTATAGGCAAGGAGATCCTTGTGGGGATTATTATCGGATATGTGGCAGCTCTCATCACAGTATCAGTGCAACTTGCAGGACATCTTATCGATATGCAGATTGGGTTTGGGCTGGTTAATATAGTAGATCCTATTTCAGGTAGGCAAATTACCGTAATTGGGCAGCTTCAATATATTATTGCTATGCTAATTTTCTTAGGGACTAACAGTCACCATGTGCTTTTGACTGCTATCGCAGAAAGCTATCGTCTGGTGCCAATTGCAGAGTTTGCTTTGAGCGACGCATGTCAGACGGGAATCATCATGCTATTTCGGGACATGTTCTCTTTAGCCATTAGAATTGCTGCGCCGGTAACCTGCGCACTACTCCTTACTGATGTGGTCATGGCTATGCTGGCAAGGGCTGTCCCTCAAATGAATGTATTCATTGTGGGATTCCCTCTAAAGATCCTTGCCGGCCTTCTTGTCCTTGCAATGGCGCTACCGACATTTGTAGGCCTTTTGAGAGGGTCGTTTCAAGGGCTCGACCGAGACATAGTTTTAGTTCTCAGAGGTGTAAGGTAAGATATGGCAAAGGAAAACCGCACTGAGGCACCTACGCCAAGAAGATTGGAAGACGCCAGGCGCCGCGGACAAGTGGCGAAAAGCGTTGAAGTCAGCAACGCAGCTATACTTCTTGCGACCTTTAGCATCCTGAGTATCGTCGGTGGACAGCTAATTACCGAGCTTGGCGTGTTTATGAGGGATTTCTTGAGTGGAGTTCTTGTGCAAGGAGATCTTTCACCGAGTCGTGTATCCAGAGGCGCACTTGACATTCTTATGGTGATTGCGAGGATGACCTGGCCGATTGTTACAGCCAGTGTTCTTACAGGACTTGTAATTAATCTGGCACAAGTAGGGTTTTTGCTGTCTGCTGAACCCATCATACCTCAGTTCTCCAGGATTAACCCCATTGCCGGCTTAAGCAGGATCTTTTCTAAGCGAGCATTAATGGAGTTGTTAAAATCTTGCGCCAAAGTAGTGGTCATAGGGTTGTACGGATATGTAACATTACGCAATGTGTACCCTACCTTACTTGTGACATCTTACATGGAGCCTTCTCAGATCGGATTTCAAGTAGGCAGACTTATGGTTCAATTAGGCTTACGTATCGCAGGTTTGCTCGGGATTATTGCTATTATGGATTACTTCTATCAACGCAAAGAGTTTATGGATAATCTCAAGATGACTAAGGAAGAACTCCGCGAAGAGCTCAGGCAAACAGAAGGAGATCCAATGTTGCGGGCGAGGATCAGAGCTAGGCAAAGGCAGATTGCTGTCTACAGGATGATGCACGAAGTCCCTACTGCTGATGTCATTGTGACTAACCCGGTTCGCTTGGCGGTAGCCCTTAAGTATGATGACAAGACTATGGGAGCACCCAGAGTTGTTGCCAAAGGGGCACGACTCATGGCAGAGAGGATTCGGAAGAAAGCGGTGGACAACAGTGTGCCGATTGTAGAGAACAAACCACTGGCGCAAGCACTTTACAAGGCAGTGGAAATAGGCGGGGAAATTCCTTCGCATCTCTACAAGGCTGTGGCTGAGCTCCTTGCATATGTATACCACCTTAATAGGGCTAAAGGAGCAGACAGGACGCGAGAATGGGGGAGGACATAACCGAAAATGGCCGTAAATAAGACAGAAACCTCAAGCCTTGGTAAGATGGCAAAATACAGTGACATACTAATTGCAGGCCTGGTTGTTCTCATACTGGTAATGATGGTTGTGCCTCTTCCTGCATTCCTTCTGGACGCTCTTTTGGTCTTCAATATAACTTGCTCACTGGTTATTCTCTTGCTTACTATGTACACAAAGGAAGCTTTGGAATTCTCATCATTCCCATCAATGCTTCTTATTGCAACCTTATTCCGACTTGCGCTCAATGTTTCTTCCACCAGACTCATTCTGCTTGACGGGTACGCCGGACACGTTATCGAGGCTTTCGGTAATTTTGTAGTAGGCGGAAACTATGTCGTAGGTATGGTCGTATTCATCATCCTTGTTATCATACAGTTTGTTGTTATTACAAACGGGGCAGGAAGGGTTGCTGAGGTAGCAGCCAGATTCACACTGGATGCGATGCCCGGCAAACAAATGGCTATTGATGCGGACCTCAACGCAGGTCTCATAGATGAGAATGCCGCAAGACTTAGGCGTCGCACAATAGAACTTGAAGCAGACTTCTATGGTGCAATGGATGGAGCCAGTAAGTT